>JAFXAZ010000086.1 GCA_017521985.1 Lachnospiraceae bacterium | reverse complement strand
TTTTGGATATACAGGTGCAGGATATCTATGCCAATCCTACTGCTGAGCAGTTGGAAAAATATCTGTCTGCAAACCGTGACGCTATGGCATCCGAGCAGGACAGTGTCGATGTCAATGGACTGATCCGGCAAAATGCGAATCGAAATTACAATGCAGAACCAAAATGTGTTCTTCTGACAGGAGCAACGGGCTTTTTAGGTTCTCATATTTTACGAGAACTATCATGGAGAAATGTAAAGATTGTCTGCCTTGTACGGGATTATTCCAAACTGAAGCGTGTTCTTGAATACTACTTCCCAAAGGAAAAGAATTGCTTCACCTATGTGACCGTAGAAGGTGACATTGAAAAGCCAAGGTTCGGACTTACCGATGAAATCCACGCAAAACTGGTAAGCGAAGTAGATATGGTCATCCATACTGCCGCAAACGTCAGCCATGCAGGACATTATGAGGATTTTGAGCGAACCAATGTGATCGGGACACAGAATGTGATCGATTTCTGTAAAGAGGCAGGGGCGGTTCTGCAGCATACCTCGACGGCAAGCATCAGCGGTGCCGGAACGGTCGAGCAAACGTGTTCAGATGCAAAGTTCGATGAGTTCACTCTGAACATCGGTCAGAAGTATGCGCAGAATGTGTATATCCATTCCAAATATAAAGCAGAAGAGCTTGTACTGCTTGCCAGAAAAGAAAGCTTGAAAGCAAATATTTTCCGTATCGGCAATCTTACATGGAGAATGTCGGACGGCAAATTCCAGAAGAATGCCAATGATAACGGTTTTGTTCAGCGATGCAGAGGACTCTTCAAAATTGGCTTATATGGGGACAAGCTTGCGGATTATCCGATTGACTTTACACCGGTCGATGAATGTGCTGCAGCATATGTCGCACTGTGTTTTCATAAAAAAGTCAACAATATCTATCATTTGTATAATCCATATACATACAGCCTTGAAGCTTTAAGCCGTAAGTTTTTGTGCCGAATCAAAGATACAGCACAGTCCGATTTTGAAAAGGCACTGCGTGCACGGATGGATGACAGCGATGTAGCAGTATTGGCATTCTATAATTCCATAGCATCTGTATCGCAAAACATTCCTATCAGCAACGAATTTACGATAAACGAGCTTCAGAAGCTGGGATTCCGATGGTCGAAAGCGGGACTTCGATATTTGTGTTATTTGAAAAAGATACAGTAAAATTCTATTGTTCAGCTATATGACATATGCAATACACCCCTCTACCAAACTGGTAGAGGGGTGTATTTTAATCTAAAGGCTTATATTCGGTTACGGTTTTCAGATAGGTTTCGGGATCGCCGTTGAGTATCAGCTCGGCATATGCTACCGGGTCATTGTAGATCAGATAGTCCAGTTCTGACCGTTCATGCATATTACGGGCAACCTCGTTCTCCACGGCGATAGTATCAATCGCAATCATGCTGCCATCGGTGAATTTCAGTTCGACACAGCAGTTGTCAAAGTTATATTCACAAGATATAAGGCGTTTCATAGTGTTTACCTCCAAAATTTGATTTATGGAAGTATTGTAAGCGTGGGTTTTGTGGTGGTATCTTTAAGTATGGGAAACTCCAAGCTCCCAGCGGGACACTGCCTGTCTGGATACACCAAGCTGCTCCGCCGGTTCCATCACCCAAAAATCTTCCAATCGATTCGAATACGCGATTTCACCCTGTATGGTTTCCACATAACAAAATCCCGCTTTTTGATAAGCACAAATCTACGCCATCAAGCTTGCAAGCCATCTGTCCTCTTTCATTATATCACAGCTCTCACACCGCGTTTTACTATAATCTTTTCTTTTTAGCTTTATAAATTTATCAAGGCGTAACCGCGGATTTTATTCGTACAAAACCCTTGAAAAACGCCGGTACTTAGCGAAGTCGTTTTGAGCTTAGTACCGCTGCGTTTTGAGGGAGCGAGAGCGCGTTTTGGTAGAATAAAATCCGCAGTACGCCTTATAAAAGTTCAAAGTAAAAAGAAATATTATAATTTAGCCATCTGCAATTGTGCCGTAACTAAACCGTGGTAAATTCCCTTCTTTTCCATCAGCTCATCGTGGGTACCCACCTCTGCAATGGAATGGCCGTCGATAACTACCAGACGGTCGGCATTTCGAAGAGTAGACAAACGATGGGCAATGGCGAAGGTGGTTCTGCCTTCGGTCAGGCGGTCTAATGCCTGCTGGATTAAATATTCACTTTCTGTATCCAGGGCAGAGGTTGCCTCGTCCAGAATCAGTAATCTTGGGTTGGTTAAAATAGCTCTTGCAATGGCGATACGCTGACGCTCACCACCGGATAAATTGAAGCCTCTCTCACCCACATAAGTGTTGTAACCGTCCGGTGTTTTTACGATAAAATCGTGGGCATTGGCTGCCTTTGCTGCCCGGATAACCTCTTCCATGGTAGCCTTTGGATTGGCAAAACGGATGTTGTTTAAAATAGTGCCGGAGAACAGGAATGTTTCCTGCAGCACCACACCAATCTGGTCATGGAAGGACTCCTGCTTAATTTCGCGCAGATCCACACCGTCTACGGTGATGGAGCCGCGGTCTACATCATACAGACGCATGATAAGGTTAATCATGGTGGACTTACCGGTACCGGAAGCACCAACCAGGCCAATCATTTCACCCTTCTTTACTTCTAAATCAATGTGTTCCAAAACCGGATCATAGGAATTGTAACCAAAGGTAACGTCATGGAAGCTGATATCGCCCCTGATTTCAAATTCTTTTGCGGTTTCGCCGTCCTTAATGGCCGGCTCTTCGTCAAGCACGTCATAAATACGGTTTAAGCTGGTAACCATCTGCATAATACTTCTTGGCAGATGGGTCATCCATCCAAGAGGGCCGTACAGATAACCGGTGTAGGTAACAAACTGCATCAAAGTACCTACGGTCATATCGCCTTCCAATACGTCCACACCGCCAAAGTAAATGGCAATGTAGGAACCGATACCCATAATGAAGGTAAGCATCGGATAAAACAACGCCCAGAAGGTTTCGTTCTTCTTCTGCACCTTGGCAAATTCAGTAGTCAGTGCCTTGAATTTTTCTACTTCTGCTTCTTCCTGACCGAAGGATTTTACCACACGCATACCGGAAATAACGTCCTGCAGGCCACTGCGCAGCTTATCGTCCTTTACCCACTGTCTGTGGAAAATCTTCCGGATATGGCTCCAGAATATGCGGGTAATCACAAATACCAGTACAATCAGACTGGTAGAATACAACGTCATTTTTGCGTTAATGGAAATCATAATTGCCAAAGAGGCAATCATCGTAATTAACGCCGATAACATACCGCCGAATACTTCTTCCATGAAACGGCGAATCTGACCGGTATCACCGGATACACGGTTCATCAGCTCACCCGGCTTACGCTTATTCATAAAGCTCATGGAAAGCTGCTGAATTTTGGTATAAAGCTTGCGGCGCAAATCCATGGAAAGCTGGGAGCCGAGCAGTACACACCACCAGTTTTTTAAAATGTGCAGGGTAACGTTTATTGCTGTTAATGCAAGCATTATGCCCACAAATTTTGCCACATCCAGCATAGTACCGCTTTTAGTAGCCAGCACGTTATCAATAAAGTTTCTTTGTATATATGGCATTAAAATTGAAATGCCGGAACCCAACAACATAATAACGGAAATGCCTAGCAATTTCCATTGATAACCACCGCACAAATCGGTAAATTTTTTCCAAAGTACGTTTTTACCGTCGCACTTTGGGCACTTACTGGTGCCGGGTAATGCGCGGCCGCACTTTTCACAATACTTTTCATACTCGTGGCTGGTGATTTTTTCGTTGTCACCCTTGGCAAGCAGATCGGCACCCCTTGCCACATAAGCAACACGCTCAATGTGACGCATGGAAAACCGTGCTACCAGCTCTGCTTCTCCGTTTACTTTAGCCGTTACAATACCGCAACCCACCAATGTTTCACATTTTACTTCTTCACAATCAGCTAAATTTCTCTCGTAAGTAATTTCATTGCCGTTCAGAACCAAAATACGTTTGGTGGTTACTGCAATGTACTGTTCTTTGCCTGCAAATCTTTCTTCTGCCACCTTATTTTTACGGTCGTAGAGCAGATCCAGAGGCACACAATACCAAAGCTCTTCGGAAGGGTCGGACTGTACCAGCCGCTTTTGTTCTTCCTTTAATTCATAGTATAATTTCATAACTTAGCCTTTCTGTTTTGCCGAACTGCAACAGTTCAGACAAATTTATTCGCAAAGGCACCTCCGGTGCTTTACCGCTGCCTCGCAGCTACTTTGCTCATAAACTTGCGCTAACCCTCTGCAATAAGCCAACCACAAAAATGTACACGCACATTTTGTGGTGCTTGGCTTATTACAGAGGCTGAACTGTTGCACTATATGAACAGGTCTAACTTCTTTCTCTCTGCTACGGTTAACTTCATAATGTCCGGTACTTCAAAGCGGTTACCGTCCAAATCATTGATAACAACACGGGTATCCGTCAAAGAAGTTACGGAGCTTCCGCCGTTGTGAATGGTAAACCGGCATTCGCCGTAGGTCGTCATTACATGGAAATAGCCGTAGCCGTACTCGGTTTTAATATCATAAATCTTTGTAATTTCCGGTGTGAAGTAGC
>JAFXAZ010000085.1 GCA_017521985.1 Lachnospiraceae bacterium | reverse complement strand
GTAAGGTTCGTGTTGGCGTTCGTATAACGTGGCCTGGTTCTGACAAGCCTTATGATTTGCCTTTAAGTGATGACTGGTTGTCAACAATGTATGGTGGTGAAATAGCAAAAGGTGTGAAGCTTACCATCAGTGGAGGGGAAACTATCACTGAATTTACAGCCACCACAATTGTGTGGTCTGAGCAATGCCCATATGTGGTAATTACAGGTGGAGAAACACATACATACCAAGCAACAGTAGTACATACCAAGCAACAGTAGCAGAATAGGAGGCTGTAAATGAAAAAGGAATATATAAGACCGGAAGCTGAGAAAATCAATTTCCAGGCAGAGGAAATAATGACTGATTTTGATGTTAAGTTTGAATCCATGGAGTGGCCGCCAAGCACATGATTTTTCATGGAGCAGTCTTGGAAACTCTGAAAATCCCTTTTATCTGAAAAGAGCCTGTTTTTAGCAGGTTCTTTCAGATAAACGTGGTAATGAAAAGATAATATGAAGTGGCCTCACAATTGTAGTTTCGGGAATTTGCCTGCAAACTATTAATTGAAAAGATTAATGGTAACAGGGATTACCGCATACAACAGGAGGCCACTTATATGAAAAGAATAGTTGACATCAGCCAAATCAGGGTTCAAAAAGGAATTTAGATTATAAATAACAGGTGGTTTTGACACTACCAAATATATCATCGAGGTATTAAAAATGGAAACAATTTGGATAGATGCATTAGAATTTGATAATTATGGTGGCTTTATAAAGGACACACAGTTTGTGGGGGAAATGGGACAGGGCTATTTGATGGCAGATGGCGTAGGTGAGCCTGTTGATCCTGCTGTTGTGAAATTTAATGTCAAGGAAAATGGATATTACCGTTTCTTTATTCGTACTAAGAACTGGTGTGTAGGACATGATCCGGATGGCTTGCAGATAGCGGTGGATGATGTTATTTATCCTCATATTTCCGGCGTTATGCAGATTACCGGATGGTATTTTGAGGTGGCGGCAGATTTCGAATTAGAAGCTGGAGAGCACGAACTGAAAGTGTATGATACAACTGGTTGGTGTGGCAGATTTGCAGATATCGTAATTACCAATGACTATGACTATACTCCGTCTCCGGAAGTGAATAAGCTGAAAAAACAGCGTGCACAGATAAAAGGTATTGAAACAACAGTTATAGAACACTGCGGCTACGATTTGATAGTCGCAGGTTCTGGAGCTGCTGCAGTAGTTGCAGCCATAGCAGCAGCCAGAAATGGAAGTAAGGTTGCATTATTATCAGGAAGACCTGTTTTGGGAGGCAATGGTTCAGATGAAAGCAAAGTATCCTATGATGGAGCAGCCACCCAAGGTTTTCATGAAACTGGTATTATCTACCAGATAAAATGCTATGTATTAGCACAGAAGGTGACCTGGTCACAGGCATTTTTACATTTTGTAGAATTAGAAGAAAATATTGATTTATATCTGGATATGTATGCCATAGATGCCGAAACAGAGAAGAATGTAATCGAATCTGTATTGGCTCAGGATACAAATAATATGACAGAGCATAGATTTTATGCGGACTACTATGTGGATGGTACTGGCGATGGCTGGCTTGGTTATTATGCGGATGCTAAGTATCGTATCGGCAGGGAAGCATCCTTCCAGCACGGAGAGTCTTTTGCACCGGAAGTGGCAGATGGTAATACTATGAGTGGTTGCGCCACAAGGGCGATTGAGAGTTTAAATGATACCATTTGCTGTTATTATGCGGAGGAAGCAGAGGAAGAAGTTCCATTTGTAGCACCTACATGGGTGTTCAAATTGCCGGAAGGAGAAGAATTGGGAAGAACTCCGGCATGGTTGGAACGTGGTACTTGGTGGTTGGAGAATCGTAATGATTACGATGATCTATGGGAAGCAGAGTATGTCAGGGATGCGTTTATCCGTATTACAGCAGGTTATTTTGATTGGATGAAAAATTCCTGGAAAGAAAAGGAACGTGCTAAAAATTATAAATTGAGTTTATTATCCACATATGTTGCAAAGAGAGAGTCAAGAAGGCTAATTGGCGATTATATCATGACTCAGAATGACTATGATGGAAAAACGTTTTTTGAAGACGAAGTTTGTTATACAGGCTGGCGTATGGATGTGCACCATGTAAAGGGAATTTTCTCCGGCAAAGCGGGAGAATTTACGGTAAATCAGGAGGTTCCACTGACACCGGTTCCTTTCAGATGCCTGTATTCTAAGAATATAGAAAATTTAATGATGGCTGGTAGAAATATCAGTGTAACACATATGGCATTAGGTTCTACCAGAACACAGCTTACAACTGCTACTATGGGACAGGCAGTAGGTACGGCAGCAGCACTTTGTAAAAAATATTGCTTGATGCCAAGAGAACTGGGAAAAACAAAGATTAAGGAATTGCAGCAGATTTTACTGAGAGAAGACCAAACCTTATTGTACAGTAAAAATGAGGATGCAAAGGATTTGGCAAGAATGGCAAAGATCAAAGCAGATTCCTATGTGGAAAATGGGGAAGCAGAGAATGTAATAAGCGGAATTGCACGTCAGATGAGGGACGAGCCATATGCATGGATTTCTGAGCAAGAACTTCCGCAGAGTATTGTACTTCAGTGGAAGGAAGAACATGAGATAAGCCAGATAAGAGTTACTACTGAAATGCCGCTGGCAGAACACCGTTTTGGTTTTAAGCCGGCACCGTCACCGGACAAGATGATTACAGAGCTGTCTGTAGAGTTGTTTATAGATGATGAATGGAAGATTGTAAAGTCTGTAAAAGATAATTTTTATAGACAGATAATCTTGAATATAGAGAAACAGAAATCGACAGCGATAAAGATCACCGTAATAAAGGCATATAACTACAATAAAGCGATTGTTCCAGAGATTAGAGTGTATTAGAGAAATGTATAAATAGCGGATAATATTTGGAGGAGATAAATGATTGAGTTTCATGTTTTCCCGGGAGGGAAAAAGAGGGTTGTTACCTTTAGTTATGATGATGGGCATGTAAATGATGAGCGACTGATAGCTATGTTTAATCAATATGGCGTAAAGGGGACCTTTCATTTAAATGGCAGTGTATCTGATAATAAAGATATTGAAATGTTAAAAAAAAGATATGAGGGGCATGAGATATCATGCCATACTGTAAACCATGGTTGGCTTAACAGAATGCCTTATCAGTCTGTTGTAAATGAAACGGTTTCCAACCGTCTTTTGCTGGAACGTGTAGCAAAGCATCCTGTAGTGGGCATGTCCTATCCGTGCAGCTATGCTGCATATAATGAAGCTGTTAAACAGGTCATGAAAATGTGCGGTATTGTATATGCAAGAACGACTAAAAGTACCATGGGGTTTCATCTGCCGGATGATTTCTTGGAGTGGCATCCTACCTGTCATCATAAAGATGCAGGGGAGCTTTGTGATAAATTTCTGACTAACATAGATTCTTATTGGACTGGTCCACTCTTTTACATATGGGGACACAGCCATGAATTTAAAACTGAAGAAGACTGGGCTTGGATGGAAAATATATTAGAGAAGCTGTCAGGAAATGAGAAGATTTGGTATGCCACTAACTTTGAGATTTATCAGTATATGACTGCCCAAAAGTCTTTGATAATTTCCATGGATGAAACTATAGTTTATAATCCTACTTCCATACCGGTTTGGATAGAAAAGGATAAAAAGCAAACCATTTATATTCCTGCGGGAGAAATGATTACTTTAGAAAGGGATGAAGATTAAGATGATAAAAGCAGCATTTGTAGGCTTTGGTGAAGTAAATACACCATTCATTCTTGCTAATGTGGTTCTTAATAATTATCAATTTTTGGAAACGAGAAGTAAAATATGAAAGCGTGATAGTATGTTTGAAAGAAAAAAATTTAAAAATCTTTGGGAAGGAAAGATTGAGCCTTTTCATATTATTGGAAATGTATATTTTGTCGGTACATTTCAGGCATCATCTCATTTGATTGATAGCGGAGATGGTTTGATTTTGATTGATAGTGGTTATCATAACACGCTGTATCTAGTGTTGGATTCTATTTATAAATTAGGTTTTAATCCAAGGGATATTAAGTATATTATTAATACCCACTGGCATGGTGACCATACTGAGGGAACTGCAGCTATGGCAGATTTGTCCGGTGCCAAGACGATTATCGGTAAAGAGGATGCGGAAAAAGCAAAGAAGTTTTTTGAAGCTGATATTTTGGTAAGTGATGGAGATATACTTTCTTTGGGAAATACCAATATCACCTTCTTAGAGACACCGGGACATACGAAAGGTACCATTTCTTTGTTTTTTGATACAGAAGAAGATGGTAAGATATATCGTGTAGGTACTTTTGGGGGCGCCGGAGCAAATACGCTTGCAAAGGGATGTTTCGATTATGAGGGATGTCGTGAAGGATACACAGAATCCATAAACAGGCTCCGGAAGGAAAAAGTAGATGTTTTTATTGGTAATCATGTTTGGAACAATGATACCAAGAGCAAAGGGGAACTTTTATTGTTAACCGGAGAAAATAAATTTATAGACAGTCAGTTATGGTATGATTTTCTTGATTTTTGTGAAAAACGCCTTAAGGAACTGATAGTTGCTGAAAGTGTGGAGAATATCACTATTGGTGAAGTCAACTGAAGGTGGCGGAAGCTTTTTATTTCTTCCTCTTTGGAAAATATGGTGTATTTGAGGAAACTTTCGATTGTGTCGGCTTCGGCACAAGGGGCATTGCTTTTTTACAAAAAGTGTAAAATGACCTAAAAATATAAAGTTTTTAATAAAACGGGGTGTCAAACTTGACACTACCTTTTGGTCTTGAGGAGTGATTTTATGAAAATTTTTTATCAGAGCGCAAACGAAACTGTTGTTTATGCGGCAGAAGAACTCAAAAAGTATGTCGGGATGATGTGCCCTACCGCTGATGTAACCATTATGGAAGGTGACTCGGAAGATGGCATCAAACTAGGTCTTTTAGAAGATTTCGGTCTTTCTACCGAGGGTGTTGAGGATGTACTTCTGGATGATATTTATGAAATTAATGTAGAAAACGGAAAAGGCTTTATTGCAGGAAGCAATCCGAGAAGTGTTCTTTTTGGCGTTTACACATTTTTAAAATCCTGTGGCTGTATGTGGCCCCGTCCCGGGAAAGACGGCGAATACATCCCTGAATATGATGTTTTAAAGCATAGTTTTTGCCAGAGAAAAAAGGCAAGTTCAAAATTCCGCTGCCAGATGAGCGAAGGTGCGCTTAAATATGAATACCTTATGGATTTTATAACATGGATGCCCAAAGTCGGCTACAATATGTTCTTTATGCAGTTTGTATATCCGTATGCCTTCTTCCTCAGATGGTACCGTCATCTGGATAATACCGCCCGATTGCCCGAAGATATTACATACGAACAGATTGAGGAATATGTGCACAGGGCGGAAAGTCTCATCAAAAGATGTGGTATCCTGCTTCTATCTATGGGGCATGGCTATCTCTTTGAGCCTTACGGTGTAAGAAACTACGGTCCTACTGCTGCCACCGGAATCAAATATGAAATTCCCGAAAAATATAAAAAATATGCGGCGCAGGTGAACGGCAAAAGAGATGTTTATAACAACTCCATCAACTACACGCAGCTTTGTTTTTCAAACCCACAGGCACGTAAAGACTGTGTTGACTATCTTGTTTCTTTTGCCAAGGAGCGAAAACCTGAGCTGATTCACGTTAGTCTTGCGGATGCGGCAGGAAACTGGTGTGAATGTGACGAGTGTCGCAAAAAAATGCCTTCTGACTGGTATGTTATGCTTATTAACGAAATCGACGAGGCATTTGCCCGTAATGGACTGGATATAAGAATTTGCTTTAGCCTTTATGTGAATACGTTATGGGCACCGAAATATGAAAAATTCAATCATCCTGAAAACCTTATGGTAAGTATCGGTCTTTCAAGAAGTTTCCATAATCCGCTCCCGAAAGAACGTAAGAAAGTGGAAATACCTGCATTTGAACTGAATGCGTCGAACGTTCCGTCCGGTGCAGATGTTTCACTTGCATTCCTTGAACAATGGAAAGATATTTATGCAGGGGCGTTTGTAACAACCGCCTATGACAGTTACGCAATCCATTATTCTGACCCCGGACTGCAGCTTCTGGCAAAACGCACTTCCGAGGATATAAAAACACTTAGCGAAACGGAAGGGTTTTCGGGTATCAGAAGCTGCCAGACGCAGCGTATCGGCTTCCCGACCGCTCTGCCGGTAGCGCTTATGGGCGAAATGCTGGTTGACCCCGGCATTGTATACGAAGAATATACGGAAAAGTTTTTCCGTGCAGCCTTTGGCGATGACTACAAAAAAGCCGTTGACTATCTTGAAACTATAACAAAACTTTTTAATCCCGCAAGACTTGCGATATGTGGTTCTATCGTAAACCTGGATACAGGTACGGGAAAAGCCGAATATAATCCCGCTACGTATATTGGGAACCCGGAAGCACAGGCTGATTTTAGAGAAATTGCTTCTGTTGTGGATGGGTTCGCGGCGGTCGTTGCTAACAACTTGAATTTGGATAACGCTTGCCACAAAAAGTCCTGGGAGCTTTTTTCGTATCACGGAACATACTGCAAAAAACTTGCAGCATTTTATCTAGCTGTTTCAGAACTTGATAAGGAAAAAACAGATGCGGCATATAACGATCTGATTGACTGGTTGTCAAAAACCGAAGAGATTATCGGTCAGTTCTTTGATTTTTACATTTTCAAGGTAAGAAAACTTGATGTTGTTATGAGACAAATATACCGCAACTTAAAAAATTAACATCGGAAGTGAAGACAAAACTTTAGTGAAAGATGAGGTGGAAATATGATTTTATCATTGAGATTGGGCGGCAGAGACCATATGGATCAGGCTTACATAGACAGACTTATAAAGACAATTGAAGAAAGTGGAAAATCTTTTGACGAAGTATGGATTGCTACGCCATACAGCTTTGTACCATTGGAAGAAAGTAAAGAAATTGTAAAAAATATGAAGCTTACTGCGGAAAAATTCAAGGCAATAGGAATAACTCCGTCTTTACAGATCAGCCGTACGATTGGACATGCTCCGGGTTTATTGAAGGGCGATACCATAGATAATTCTGCAATGAATCGTCTGGTATTTATGGATGGCAATGTAAGTCCGGGAAGGCTTTGTTGGAATAACGAACATTTAAGAAAGTATATCTTTGAAAGTACCAGAATATATGCAGCTATGAATCCGGAAGTGGTCTGGGTAGATGATGATTTAAGACTCATCAGTTCCGGGGACGGATTGAAGGCGTTATGTTTTTGTGATAACTGTATTCAGTTGTTTAATGAGTATAATGGTCACACTTATAATAGAGAAAGTTTGCGAAAGGATTTCCTGCAAAGCAAAAATATACGAAAAAAATATATAGAGTTTCAGACAAAGTGTCTGGCAGATTTAGCGGGTATGATTGCCAAAGCAGTACATGAGTCAGCACCGGATGCACATATGGCATTGCAGAACGTAAATGATGGACGGGAATTTGTGTCAGATTATCTGAATGTTTTTTTGAAGGAAATGCAAGAGGTAAGTGGACATACCGTGGGATTTCGCGCAGGCGGCGGAGTTTATGATGACCATGATCCGAGGCGGATTATATATAAGGCAATAATGGTAAATCACATGCATTCCAGAATGCCGGAATATGCAACAATGAGAACATGTGAAATTGAAAATCTTCCGTTTGTGGCATATGGAAAGTCCGTGGAAGGAACCTGTATAGAAGCTGCAGCTTATATGGCGTATGGCTGTAATATGGCCAGCGTGACACTTATGCGTCAGAATGAACCGCTTTCTTTTTATCAGAAATCCTTTCAAAAACTGGCAAAGTACAGACCATATTTTGAAAAAATAATTTGCCATAATGAGGGGACAATGACAGAAGGCTTAACGGTGTATCAGTCTCCGAATGCACATCTGGCATGCCTGGGAGAAGAGTATGAAGTGAGTTGGTGTCAAGCGTCATTACACGAAGCAGATGGATTATTGAGATGTGGTATTCCGGTTCATGTAGGTAAGAAGGGCAATGTGTACTATTTATCTCCAAAAGCCAGTCAATATCTGTTGAAGGAGGATGTGGAATTTTTGCTAAAGCAGCCGGTTATGACGGATGCGGCAAGTATTCAAACCCTAATTAATATGGGCTTTGGAGAGGCTATTGGTTTGAACGTGATTAAAAATGACGGTCGACTGGATAATACAGTAGAAGTTATGACAGACCACAGTGTAAATGATGGGTTTACCGCCAGAACGTGGTCAGACAGTTATTATTATTGCAAAGAAGAAAAATATATCCTGGAAGGCGAAAATATGGAAGTGATTTCCAATTACTGTAGGAACGGAGAAGTAATCGGATGTGCCATTGCGGTAATTACCACAGCGCATGGGGCTAAGTGGTTGGTACGAAGTGCAAACATGGGAAATGGAGTTATCAGCTTTACCAGACGTAATCAGATTCTCAACGCCATGAATTACATAGCAGAGAACCCTCTTCCGGCATACGTAAATTCTCCGGACCAGATACTGGTAGTACCGAGAGTGAACGAAGAAGGAAAGACAGTGTCTGCAACGTTACTGAACGTATCTATTTCAGATGGAGAGGATATGGAAATCGTGATTGAGAATCCAATAAATACGGAATATTGCACGATTGTGGATCCTTATGCGGAAGATAAAAGGGTTGCTTTGATTAAGAAGAACGGGAAATATACAGTAACGATTGACAAGCTGAATCCGTGGAGAGTGAAGACGATATTGGTTTAGAAGGTAGGAAAGCATTATGAGTAATATTAAAGTAGCATTTGTAGGCTTTGGTGAAGTAAATACACCGGCCGAGATTATTTTAAAGAAATGTAAGGAAGCGGAAGCATCCTTGCAGAAAGAAAGTCTGGAGTTAATCAGTGTCTATCCGGTCACTGACGATTACGAGGAAAAGGATATTAAAAAAGCCATTGCGGCATTAGAAAACAAAAGCTTTGATGTACTGGTAGTATGTATCGCAGGCTGGATTCCGACCCACGCGGTGGTAAAGGTGACGGAGCATTTTAGACATAAACCGATGGTGCTCTGGGGACTGTGCGGCTGGATGGAAGAGGGACGTTTAGTTACTACCGCAGACCAGGCAGGTACCACCGCTATCCGCAAGACCTTCTATGACTTGGGTTATACCTTTAAGTATGTATACGACATAATCGGTCTGCCTTCTAAATCTAAGAAAGTATATAATTATGCCGTAGCAGCAGCGGCAGCAGCAAAGTTACGTCATGCCAGAGCTGGTATGGCAGGATACCGCGATATGAACCTGTACGGCACCCAGGCAGATGGTCCATCCTTAAAGAGAGAAATCGGTCCGGAAATAGAGACCTTTGAAATGCTGGAAATGGAGCAGCGTTACCAGAAGATCACCGATGAGGAAAAGCAGGAAGTCATTGATAAGTGCATGAGTAAGTGGCACTTTGTAAAGCAGGCTAATCCGGAAAGTATGAAGAAAGCAGCAGGATATTACCTGGCAGTAAAAAGCATCTGTGAGGAACGCGGTTATGATGCCATTTCTCTGAAAGACGTGGATGGCATGAAGAAGTTACTGGGCTTCCCGCCGGCACCTATCTTTATGCTTCTGGCAGATGAAGCAGGACTTTGCACGGTTCCTGAAAATGATTCCCTGGGCAGTATTACCCAGCTGATGGTGAAGTATCTCACCGGACAGTGTGCCTTCTACTTAGAATTTTATGAATTCTTTGAGGATAGAGTACTTGCAGGCGTACCAGATTATGTGCCTGCAGAGGTTGTGGACGGCGACGTAACGGTAATGCCTGCAGCCTTTGGTGAATTATCTGAGGGTATCCTTAATGTCAGCAAAGTAAAGCCTGGCAAGGTAACCATGTGCAGACTTACTTATGACGATGGCATGTACTATATGCATATGGCAGTAGGCGATGGTATTACTCCGAGAAAATGGGAAGAGGCAGGCTGGACTCAGCCGGCACCACAGCTTCCGGGCTTAGAAATTTTGCTGGATGATGTGGAAGGCTTTGCACAAAATGTGATGTGCCAGCATTATATTATTTCCTATGGGGATAATACGGAATTAATTACAAACCTTTGTGATATATTGGGTATTCAGATAATCTCTTAAAGGATGAAAGAGACATAACATATGTTGGGAGGAAGACTAATATGAGTAAAGTATTAATCGGCTGGGCAGAGGAAAGCATTGTACCTGAGAAAAGGGTTATGCTGGCAGGCCAGTTTTATGAAAGAATTTCAGAATATGTAGAAAGCGATATTACTGTAACTGCCATGGCAGTGGAAGCAGATGGCGAGCAGATGATTATAGTTTCAGTGGATGTTGTGTATGTAAACAATACATTGTTAGAGCTTGCACGGCAAAAGTTTGCTGTTATGACGAAGGAAGTAGCGCCTGAAAAAATCATTGTAAGCGCTATCCATTCACATACCTCTATCGGATATCAGGCAAGCGGAATTATTGCAACGCAAAAAATTTTAAATGAATTTCTTCCGGAAGATAGAAAGTATACTGCTCTTGTTTCAAGCGAACGAGATGACGTACTGGCTCCGGAGGAGGCAATAGATTTTCTTGCTGAAAAAATTGCATCAGCTGCTAAGAAAGCGTGGGAAAGCAAAGAAGAGGCACTCTATGCCAATGCCTTTGGACGAGCTGTAGTAGGTCATTGCAGACGTGTGGTATATGATGACGGTAGTGCCAAGATGTGGGGCGATACCAATAGTGCCAACTTTGTGGAGATTGAAGGTGGCAATGACTCCGGTGTGGAGCTTCTGTATACTTTTAATAAGGACAGAAAGCTTACCGGCGTAGTAGCTAATATTGCATGCCCGGCCCAGGTGCTGGAGCACAGAAGCTTTATTTCCTCTGATTACTGGGGAAAGGTAAAACAGTTTCTTCGAGAAGAGTTTGGAGCGGATTTATACTTGCTTGCGCTCTGTGGGGCAGGTGGTGACCAGTGTCCGCGAGACATGATCCGCTGGGTCAATCCGGAGACACCAATTAATGACCCGCATGTAAAGAGGGAGCATTACATAGAGCGTAAAGCAGACCCATCCATGTTTGATATTAAGGGTTGTACTCTGGTAGGTAAGCGTGTGGCGAATGAAATCATTGCTGTATATGATGAGCTTACAGAGCTTAAGAGTGAGGCGGAATTTAAGCACAAGGTTATAAAATATGATTTGCCGCTTCGTAAGGCAACCCCTGCTGAATATGAAAAGGCTATAAGAGAAATCGAATACTATGTTCAGAAAAATAAGGACAAAGAAGTATTTAATTACGAGGATAATGCTGCCATGTTTGTGTATGCAGGCACCATAGCACGTTATCGCAGACAGCAGACAGAGGAAACGGTACCGGTGGAAATCCACATTGCAAAGCTTGGAAATATTGCGATTGCAACCAATCCGTTTGAACTGTTTCTGGATTATGGAAACCGCATTAAAGCAAGAAGCCTTGCAGAGCAGACGATTATTATTCAGTTGGCATGCGGTGCTCTGGCATATCTGCCGACTGCAAAGGCTGAGAGAGGAAGCCATTACAGTGCGTATATTACCAGTGGTCATGTAGGGCATGAAGGCGGCGATATGTTGGTGAGAAAGAGTGTTGCTGAAATTAATGATATGTGGATGTGATACAGAGGAAGTGTTATGAATAAAAAGTACAAGGATAATGAGATGTATTATATCGATTATTATGAACATTTTGTAACTGATAGGTCGATTACTCTCTATTGGGATAAACCAGATAGAGCACCAAGAAACATTGTTTACAAAGTATTATTAGATGGTGAATTGATAAGAGAAACAAGTAAAACACATTGTACCATTGAAAATTTAAATTATAGTCAAGAGTATTTTGTACAAGTGGAAATGGTGGTTGATGGAGAGCACGTATCAAGTATTGAATATGGAGTTATAAGCACTGCCCAAATGAAAAAAAGAAGAGATATTACGAAAGCTCCCTATAATGCAGTTGGTGATGGAGAGACATTAAATACAAAGGCATTGCAGCAGGCTATTAATGATTGCACTGTTGAAGAAGTATTGTATATTCCGGCGGGCATATTCATGACAGGTGCATTAAGATTGCATAGTGACATGGAAATTTATATGGAGGAAGGTGCTGTTTTACAGGGGACATGTTGCGTAGATGATTATTTGCCGAGAATTCATAGCCGCTTTGAAGGTACAGAGTTATCTTGTTACAGTAGTGTGCTGAATATGGGAGAATTAGACCATGCAAGTGGATACAACTGCAGGAATATTTTAATTCATGGAAAGGGTACCATTGCCAGTGGTGGAAGAGATTTGGCATGTGCAGTAATAGAGTCCGAACGTGAAAGGTTGAAGGATTATTTATTGGAACTGGGAGACAAAATTAAAGAGTATCAAACCACACGTACTATTCCGGGTCGAGCGAGACCCCGCCTGGTGAATATGAGCAACTGTCAGAATATTATATTATCCGGACTTACGTTTGAAAATGGTGCAAGTTGGAATGTACATATGATTTATTCCGATAATATTGTGACGCATGATTGTGTGTTTAAGTCAGAGAATGTGTGGAATGGAGATGGCTGGGATCCGGACTCCTCCACTAACTGTACAATTTTTGCGACAACATTTTATACAGGAGATGATTCGGTTGCTATTAAGTCAGGTAAAAATCCAGAAGGCAACATCATAAATCGGCCCTGTGAACATATCAGGATATTTGACTGCGTTAGTAAGTTTGGGCATGGAGTTACCATTGGAAGTGAAATGTCCGGAGGAATCAATGATGTAAAAATATGGGATTGTGATCTGGAAAACTCATTATATGGTATTGAGATCAAAGGAACAAAGAAACGTGGTGGATATGTAAGAAATATTAACGTGAGTGATTGTATACTTCCAAGAGTTATGTTCCATTCTGTAGGATACAATGATGATGGAATTTCTGCTGGAGTAGCTCCTGTTTTTGAAAAGTGCAATTTTGAAAGAATAGCATTAAGTGGAGCTTATTTAAGTAAGGAAAGAGAATGGTGTGAGTGTGCTGCTATTGAGCTTTGTGGCTTTGATGAACCGGGGCATGAAATTAAGGATATTACGTTTCGAGATGTAAAAATTGGTTCGGATAAGTTGTGCAGAGAGCAGATATTATCTTTACGATTATGTGAAAATATTACTCTTGAGAGGATAAGCTGCTCATAAGAATTAATATCGGTAAAGGTATAGAAAAAGTGTAATTTTTATGAAAAGAGGATAATGAAATGATTTTCTGCGGAGACGTGTCAGCGACACATATTACTTCTGACTATTTTGAAACGTGTAATGTAGAGGCACTGTTTGCGGATGTGCTTGAGGAATTCAAAAGAGCAGGAAGCGTAATAATTAATTTGGAGTGTACTCTGACAGGCACTGAAAATACGATTAAAAAATTTGGACCGAATTTGAAAAGTACGGTAAATACAGCAAAAGCTTTGAAATTAGCAGGTGTAACAGCGTGTGGATTGGCAAATAATCACACATTCGACTTTGGTACGGTGGGATTAAGAGATACAGTAAAAGCTCTTGAGGATAATGGCATCTTGTGGACTGGCATTGGCGAAAATGAGATTGATTCCAGAAAAAATCTTGTTGTTAACGTAGATAGCAAGCGTATTGCTGTGGTGGCGGTCTGTGAACATGAGTATACTTATGCTTTAGCTGACCGAATTGGTGCCAGACCTTATGATCCTTATGACACTATGGAGGACATCAGGAAAGCAAAAGAAGAAGCAGATTATGTGGTTGTAATGTATCATGGTGCCAAGGAGTATTGTAAAGTCCCTTCACCTCGTGTACGCAAGTTGTGTCAGGCAATGGTGAAAAACGGTGCTAATCTCGTGATGACTCAGCATAGTCATTGCATCGGTTGCCATGAGAAATATTTGGATGGTGAAATTGTGTATGGTACTGGGAACTTTCACTTTGTGAAATATCCGGATAGAATTGAATTTAATAGAGGGCTTATGCTGAAGGTGGATGTCAAAGATAATTTCAAAATCACTTATGTACCTACTGTATCTACGGATACTGGAATTAGACTTGCCAATGAATGTGAGAGAGAAGAGATAATGGGTGAGTTTGAATTAATGAGCACTACTTTGCACAATGGTGAATGGTTAAACCTTTGGCATGACTTTTGTGTAAGAAACAAAGAACTATATGAAAATGTTGTAAAAAATGTTTTCCTTGCATCAGACGAGAACACGTATAGAGAACACTTTGCACATTTCCTTGATTGTGAAGCACACACGGATGTTTGGAGAGAATTGTTTAAAACTTGGAATCACACAAATGAGATGGGTAAAGTTTAGTTGTAGGATCAACAGAGCAGTTGAGTGAGAGGACAAAATTTTTAAAACTTATACCAATAACGACTTATTTTGAAAAGTTATAGAAAAATGTAAGTGAAAATACATAATCGATGGAATCTTTATAACAATTGGATACTCTACACGAAAAGCAGATGGCTTGATTGGCTGTCTGCTTTTTTGGTGGGCGAAATTTGTAAATGTTCTTCGACAATTAGCTATTTTTTAACTTCACAATGGTTCGGTATGCGAGGCGAATGGAGCAGAAGCTTGTTTGCCTCTTTTTTTAATGCCCGTGGTCCTCCATTCCTTTCTGAAACTGGAAAAACAAATCAGAAACAGAAAGGAAGAAAAAATGAAAGAACGAGAAAAATACATTATCGTTATTAGCGGAGAAGCAATCGAAGTAACACCGGAGGTGTACGAGGTTTATTACAGAGCAGAGAGAAAAGAAAGACATTTTATGTATGAGTTAAAGGCAGGAAGGAGCAGAGTAGATAAAGTTACCGGGGAGAAAATCTTCCTGCCAAGTCTGGAGGACTCTTATGACCGGTTGGTGGAGGCCAGTATGCAGTTTGACGATTGTATCTACGATTTAGAGGAAGAGGTGCTTTCCATTCTGATGGTGGAAAGGCTGAATCAGGCAATTGCAACTTTAAGTTTTGAAGAGGCAGAAATCATCCGACAGCTGTACTATGAAGAGGTCAGTGAAATGAAACTGGCAGAGAGGCTGGGTATGCCGAGAAGGACTCTTCGTGATAAGAAAAAACGTATTCTGGAAAAACTACGTAAAATGTTGCTCTAATCTCACGCCCACTTAGGTGTTTTGGATGGATATATAGTTAAAGACGTCTTTGGGTACCTTGACAACTACATATAATCCGCAGAGCAGGATCTTGGCAACAGGACAGCCTGTTCTGTGGATGTACAGGAGAGAGCATAGGAGGGAGCTATAATCATCAAAATACGGATTAAGGATTTTTATAAAGATGCTGTTGGCGAAAAAGAGTTTGTTTATGTCACCAGATAAGTTTATGAAGCTCTGTTACATACATTCCGTCGTGAACAGCATGCACAGCTGATGCAGGATATCAGACATCTGGCATTAAAGGGATATGTGGAAGGAGAGACAGAAGAATTCGTAAATGATAATGAACTGTCTCTGGAAGATGAAGTGATTCACCAGATGGATCTGGAGATCCTGCAGAAAGCAATTCAGTCGTTAACGCAGGAGCAAAAGGAAAGACTGTATCTTTACTTCTTTAGAGGAAAGAGTATCCGGGAGATTGCGAGGATACAGAGGATAAACAGAAATGCAGTCTGGAAATCAATCCAGAGAACTTTGATCCAGCTAAGAAATTTCTTTGGATAATGGGAAAATATTAAAAAATTATAAAATTTTCATTTTCCGGGTGTGCAAAATGCAATTTTGTGTGAATACCTTATGAGAGGAATTATTTTCGGACGGATGGTCTCTTCCGGAGATCCTCTCATGGTACTTTGACAAATGCCGGAGAGGATGCCGTAATATCCGTTCCGAGAGCAGCACAAGATCACGAAGTGTTCTGCCAGCCATATCCAGCAGTCCAGATACGTTAACCATTTCCGGAGCCGTAACCGGGGCGCAATGACACTCCTGCACCTATCTTTCAGGTGTAAAAAAGATCGCATCTAAGGAGTCGAGCGAGACAACCGGGGTACAGCCTGTCTGTGGTAGACAGGTGCCAGGATGGAAATGATCCATAATGATACTCCTTGAGATTAGCCAGCACGCAGTGGTGGAGGTGAGATTCCTGTGATGTCTGTTGCCTTATGAGGCAGGAACCGCAGACAGTCTGGATTGACTGCCCAAGGGATGCCCGTGCAGAAAGATTATTTTCTTT
>JAFXAZ010000084.1 GCA_017521985.1 Lachnospiraceae bacterium | reverse complement strand
TTTGAAGGTGGCAAGAGGAATTTCGCAAAATACACGGATAGGCATTGAAAATTTACATAAGGGTAGCACAGAGCAATTGGATGATACCAGAGGTTTTGGATACAGACCGGAAGAGGTTTCAGCGTGGATTGATGCTATTAATACAGCATTAGGTATGAATCGTGTAGGACATGTTCTGGATGTAGGACACGCTAGAAATAATGGGTTATTTGCCAGTATGTATCCAAGCAGTAAGTGGTATCGTATTATGGGAAATAAAACGATTGCTTATCATATACATCAGGTATTGCCAACTCCGCAGGGCGTAGTAAATCATAATGCTATTGAAAATTGGTTTGGCCCGGATATTAATTATACATCCTTCTTCTATGCTTGGCATGAAAATATGTTAAATCATGTTCCGGTATTTTTGGAAGTAGGAGGAAGTGAAAATTATGCAAAAAGCATTGCTGCCTTCGAAAGTATGATGGAAAAATTATGATATTAAAGGAGATTTACTATTATGATAAGAGGAAATATTGCGCTTGAGCGAGCAGAGCGTTTTGAGACTCCATATGAAATATCAAAAAATAAGTTAATGGAAGCTGCACAAAAAGCTCTCGATAAGTTGGAGCGAGACATTCCTAAGTGGGAGAATAATTTTGCATTGGATTATTCTATTAATTTTAAGTATCCGCAAGGAATTAATAACCACTGGGAATGTGGCATGCACACCGGACTTTACTGGCTTGCTTATGAGATGAGTGGTAATAAGAAATTTCGCAATGTTGCAGAGAAACATATGCCTACATATAGAGAAAGATTTGATAAAAAGGTCGAACTGAATGATCATGATGTAGGATTTGTATATATACCTTCATGTATTGCGGCATATAAAATTACGGGTGAAGAAAAATACCGACAGTTGGCTTTGGATGTGGCGGATTATTATTATCATGCAGGATACTCTAAGAAGGGTGGATTTATTTTGCGTGATTGGGATTGCGAAGATATGGTTGGTGCCTGCAGGACTATGATGGATACTTTAATGAATGCACCCTTTCTTTTTTGGGCAGGTATAGAAAGTGGCAAGCAGGAATATATTGATGCAGCACTATCTCAAAATAGAACTACAGAGAAATATTTGATAAGAAAGGATGGTTCATCTTACCATCATTACCAGTTTGATGTAGAAACTCACAAGCCTTTATATGGTTTAACATGGCAGGGAGCTTCTAATGAATCTTGTTGGTCTCGTGGACATGCATGGGGAGTTTATGGTTTTCCAATTGCGTATGGTTACAGTAAAGAAGAATATTTGATAAATCTTCATAGAGATGTTACATATTATATGCTGAACAAGTTGCCAGAAGATTTCATTCCGCACTGGGACTATATTTATGCCGGAAGTAATGAACAGCCACGTGACAGCTCCGCAGGAGCAATATCTGTTTGCGGTATGAGGGAAATGTGTAGGCATCTTTCTGATGATGAGCCTCAAAAAAAGATTTTCGAGAGTGCATCAGCAAAAATGTTAGAAGCAATTATTGACAATTGTACCGGAGATATCGGAAAAGAGTATGATGGACTTATTTATCATGTTACGCATGCACTTCCGCAAGGTCTTGGAATTGATGAGTGTGCTATTTATGGCGACTATTTTTACCTTGAGGCTTTGATGCGTTTTATAAATCCTACTTGGAAAGGGTATTGGTAATAATTATGTTAAAAGTTGGATTAATTGGATGCGGTGGAATAGGGGCGGTACATGCCAAGTGTTGGAATTCATTGGGGGAAGATGTGCAATTAACCGCAATTGCGGATCTGGATATGCAGAAGGCAAAAAGATGTGCAGAGGGCTCTGAAATACGCATTTATCAGAATGGCTTTGAGATGTTGGAACAGGAAGAATTGGATGTGGTAGACATATGCGTACCTACTTTTCTTCATGCAAAGTATGCAACTGTTGCAATGCAGTATGTAAAGAATGTAATTATTGAAAAACCGGTATGTCTGAATGAAGTAGAGGCTAGGCAACTTTTAGAAATGCAAGCTCATACAGGAGCATTGGTGCAAGTGGGACATGTACAGCGTTTTACAAATACTTACGTTTTTCTGAAGAAACTTGTGGACTCCGGAAAGTATGGAAAAGTAGTAGCTGGTAATTTTACAAGAATTAGTCCGAGACCTTTGTGGATGAAGGGGCATGATGATATTAATAAGACAGGTACTATGGCATTTGATATGCATATCCATGATGTGGATTACATTCGTTATCTGATGGGAGGAGAGCCGGACTATATCAATTCCAATGCGGTAAGAGATAAGAATGGTGTAGTACAACATATTTGGTCATCTTATCATTATGGAGATACAGTGTTAACTGTAGAGGGATCTTGGGATTATCCTGCCGAGGTACCGTTTTGTGAGTGCTACCGGGTGCGTTTGGAGAAAGCAGCTGTCATATTGGATTCTGAGGGAGTGGTTTATTTATACACGGAAGATGGAAAGACGGAGGTTTTCCATCTTGAAGATAGAATAGAGATGGATATGGGAATTAACGTATCTGACATGAGACCATATTTAAGTGAAATCCAGTATTTCGTAGACACTATTGTGAAAAAAAATTATCAGGGAGCAGCATCTCTTAACGAAGCTGTAGCTTCTTTTAGACTAATAAAAAAAGAGTTAGAATTAGTTGGGCTCGATGTGAAATAGTGGGTTGTCAGAAAGGAAATGGTGGAAAAATGAAATTTACAATGTATTCACAGTTTTCTGATATTGTTTCTAAAAGAGGAATTGAGTATGCGGCTAAATATGCAGTAGAACTTGGATTTTCATCGGTTGAAATATTCGCAAACGCTGATAAACCTGAGAGTTATGCGATAGCTGATATAGCATCGGCCAAACATGCACGGCATGTTTTAGAAGAAGCCGGTCTTACTGTGGCGTGTTATTCTGTGTATGTGGATCTTTTGGAAAATGAAGAGGGCGAAAAGGAACTCATGAAACACGTGGAATTTGCTGCACAAATAGGTTCTCCGTACTTACATCATACATTAATTCCTGAAAACGAATTATTGGAGAATGTAAGTGAAAATGAGAAAATGATTAATTTGATAGTTGATGCAGCTGGCCGTATTGCTGATTTTGCAGCCCAATTCGGAATTGTTTGTATTTATGAAGACCAAGGAAACTATGTAAATGGAATAAAAGGTTTTGGAAACTTCTGGAATAAAATGAAGCAACGCAGCCGGAATGTAGGAATCTGTGGAGATTTGGGAAATATTCTGTTTGTCAATGAAACACCGGAAACGTTTTTAAGAACTTATGTTAAGGATATTTATCATGTCCACGTAAAAGATTATCTGTGGAAGAAAGCGTCAATATCGCCGGGAAGATATTGGCAAAAAGCAAAAGAAGACAACTGGCTTCGTGATACTATGATTGGCAGCGGAGTTGTGGATTTTGAGACTTGCTTGCAGGTATTGAAATCGGGCGGATATCAAGGTAGCTATGCACTTGAGATTGATCATCCCGAGCCTTTCGAGGAGGGGGTATATCAGGCCGTGGAGTATTTGAAACGATTATACTAGTAGAAATGGGTAGGTAGTAGAGACAGAGAATGAAAAATATTGCTGAAATCGATAAGAATCTTGCAATTGAAACATCTATAGAAAGAGAAGGCTTGTGCTTTTATGATGCGGAGCAGGCACCTTTTCAGATTTACGGAATTTTTAAAGAGAACGGAATGTTCCGCAGAATGCCCGAAGAAATTGCAAAAACTGTAAGTGAAGGTGTTTATAATCTACACACAAATACTGCAGGTGGTCGTGTGCGCTTTATAACAGACAGTCCATATGTAGCCATTAAGACAGAATATATTCCAGGTAAAATGCCGCACTTTGCAACGACTGGAAGCTGTGGGTTTGATATGTATTACGAGTATGATGGGATGACTCGATATGAAGGTACGTTTGTTCCACCATATGATGTAGAAAATGGTTATGAAAGTGTGCTGGATTTTACTACATGTCACGAGAGAGTTGTTACCATTAATTTTCCTTTGTATAGTTCTGTCAAAAAAATATATGTAGGGCTGAAAGAAGGTTCTGTACTGAAACCAGCACCGGGCTACCGTGTGGAAAAGCCGGTGGTATATTATGGCTCTTCCATTACGCAGGGAGGATGCGCCTCCAAGCCGGGTAGTAGTTATCAGAGCATTTTATCTCGTCGATTTGATTGCGATTATATTAATCTTGGATTCTCCGGAAGTGCGAAGGGGGAGAAGGAAATGGCTGACTATATAAAAGAACTAGATATGAGTGTGTTTGTAATGGACTATGACCATAATGCTCCTTCGGCAGAGCATCTGGAACACACACACAGCAGAATGTTTCAAATTGTCAGAAGCGCTCAGCCTCATGTACCGATATTAATCATGACGAGTCCAAAATATTATCGTACAGAAATTCAGGAGGAACGTATGAAAATTATACATAATACATATATGGCAGCCAAGAATGATGGTGATAAAAATGTGTATTTCCTGGATGGAAGAAAACTGATGGAAATGGTTGAGGATAATGGTACAGTTGACCGATGTCATCCTACAGATAGTGGTTTTTGGAGTATGGCATGTGCGATTGGTCAGGTGTTCGAAGAGATATTCAAGGTTGGTGAACGGAATGTATATTAGAAATGTAGGAGGAGATTTTAATGAAAATAGGAGTTTGCATTGTTTTTGAAGATATGTCTTCCATGGAAAAAAAGGTTAGACGACTTCAGGAAGAAGAATTTGATAATTGTCAAATAATATCTTGGAAGCCAAAACTTTGGAATGAGGAAAACGCAGTATTATTGCACGATCTTTTTGAAAAGTATGGAGTTAAAATTTCAGCGTTTTGGTGTGGTTGGGAAGGACCATGTTATTGGAATTTTTATGAAGGACAGAAGACATTGGGGCTTGTTCCACCGGAGTATAGAGAGAGACGTGTTAAAAATTTATGTGATGGCGCAGATTTTGCGTATAAGTTGGGGATTAAAAACGTTGTAACACATATGGGTTATATACCGGAAAATCCATACGATCCTGAATTTGAACCATTCTGTAATGCAGTAAGAAAAGTTGCTAATCACTTGAAACAAAATAAACAGTATCTTTTGTTTGAAACAGGTCAAGAAACACCTGTAACCATGTTGCGTTGTTTTGAAGAGGTGGGATGTGACAATTTGCGTGTAAATTTGGATACTGCTAATCTAATAACTTATGGCAAAGGTAATCCTGTGGATGCGTTGGATGTATTAGGAGAATACGTAGAAAACCTACATGCAAAAGATGGTCTCTTCCCAACAAATGGGCATGACTGTGGTATGGATGTACCACTTGGGGAAGGCAAAGTCGATTTTGAAAAGTTGTTTAGAAAATTGAAAGAATTGAATTATGATTCTTATGTAACGATTGAATGCGAAATGGCTGAAGAGGAGAGTAGGCAGCAAATGCTAGACATATATCATGCCAGAGAATATTTAAAGAGAATCATAGATTTGGTTTATAAAAATTAACTATTTTCAGCAAGCTCTAAAGGTGGTAAATAACTTTATGAAGAATAAATCTTATATGTATATTATATTGGCAGGGCTATTGTGGGGAACTTCGGGAATATTTGTCAATCTGTTGGTTACATATGGTTTTACGGCTCTCCAATTAACATTTTTTAGAGGGGCTGTATCATTTGTTTCTTTAGGTGTATATGCTTTATTTCACAATAAAAGCTTATTTAGGATTAAACGTAAGGAATTGCTGCTATTTTTAGGCTGTGGTCTATCTTTTTTTACTACAGCAAGCTGCTACTACTATTCTATGCAGATGACTTCTATTTCTACAGCAGTTATATTGATGTATACAGCGCCTATATTTGTGATGATTTATTCGGTAAGTTTTCTGGGGGAAAAGTTTACAAAACAGAAGGCAATATCGGTTGGATGTATGATAATCGGCTGTGGATTGGTATCAGGAGTAATCGGGGGAGTCGAGTTTGAAATCGCTGGAGTTTTTTGGGGACTTTTGTCGGGTGTTTCTTATAGCGTATATAATATCTTAACTAAGATAAGTATGAACAACAAAAGTAACCCAATAACGACAACGCTATACAGCTTTCTTTTTGCTACATTATTAGGAATGTTTGTATGCGAGCTGCCGTCAACGCTTCCATATATAATGTCAAACGCTAAGGTTACGTTGTTACTTATTGTGGGTATGGGATTATGCACCTGTACGGTTCCTTTTTTTCTGTATACGCTGGCATTAAAGGATATTCCGGCCGGGACAGCATCTACACTTAGTATTATCGAACCAATGGCAGCAACCGTATATGGTGTTTTGCTTTTTGATGAAGCATTGACACTTTCTTTATGCGGTGGAGCTGCATTGATATTACTTTCCGTTTTTTTGCTAAACAAAAACGGTTTATAATGGAAGGAGAATGAATTAAATGAGAGTATTGGCAATTATGTGTCATCCGGATGATATGGAATTATGCTGTAGTGGTACTTTGATTAAGTATAAAAAGCTGGGACATGAAGTGATTGTCTGCCATGCGGCGAACGGTAATATGGGGCATGTACTAATTATGCCGGATGAACTGAAGGAAATAAGAAGGAATGAAGTTCAAAAAGCCGCCGCACTGGCAGGTTTTGAAGTTATATCAGCAGATATCGGAGATCTCACAATTAATAGTGCAAATGAAGAACAACTAAAAAAAATAATACGTGTAATTCGTTATGCAAGACCTGATGTAATCATTACGCATTATCCAGAGGATTATTGTTCTGACCATAATGAATTGTCTAAATTAGTTTTTAAGGCATCATTTGATGCATCATGCCCTCATTTTATGCCGGAACTTGGAAAGGCGACGGATGTAACACCGATTTATTATGCGGATACCGATATGGGGATGAAGTTTGTTCCTACAGAATATGTGGATATTACGGAAGAAATGAATTTAAAAGAGGAAATGCTTGCATGTCATAAAAGTCAGGTGGTGTGGCTTAAGGATCATGACGGTATAGATGCCATTGAAATGCAAAGAATACTTGCGGCAGAGAGAGGCGGACAGTGTGGTGTTAAGTATGCAGAAGCATTTTTGCCGTTGATTGCATCTCAACGTATGCGTACTTATAGAGTGTTGCCGTGATTTTGCTATTTAAGAGGTAGAAAATGATTATTAATAGAGAAAGTCTCAGTAAAAATATAGAAAAGCGAATAAAAACCGATTTGGAAGAACATAAGGTAAGTGGAGCATCGGTTATTGTTAAGCAGAGTGGCGAAACAGTGTACAAAAACTGTTTCGGAACAACTATGCCGGGTGGTGATAAGCCTGTAACCTTTGATACTATTTTTCGCCTCGCCTCCATGACAAAACCTATTACTGCAGTTGCTATAATGATATTAGTAGATAGAAAGATGCTTAGTCTTGATGATGCAGTTGGAAAATATCTACCTGAATTTAAAGAGATGTTTATTTGTAATATTGATGAAGAAGGTCGATTAATCAATACAGAAAAAGCTAAAAACGAGGTTACAATATTGCATCTTCTTACACATACGTCCGGTATTGGAAGCGGCGATATTGGAAATATGCAATCAGAAAAGATGACTGAAAAGGATAGGGAAACACTCGAAAGTACAGTTCACTATTTCTCAAAACAAGGTCTTGCTTTTGAACCCTTTACAAAAGAGGCATATAGCCCTTTTGCAGCTTTTGATATACTGGTTGCAATTATCGAAAAAATTACCGGCGAAGATTATAATGACTTCATTAAAAGAAATATATTTATACCTTGTATGATGCGAGATACAACATTTGTTCCTTCACAAGAACAATGGAATCGTTTAATTACAATGCATAATCGTGAAAACAAAAAAAGTTGTATCGGATATACAACGGATAATTGTGTGTTTGAAAAATTTCCATGCAAACATTATGTCGGTGGTGCAGGACTTATTTCTACTATTGAGGATTATTCGAATTTTGCTGAGATGCTATTGAATTATGGATGTTTTGAAGGTCATAGAATAATGTCTAAAGAAAGTGTTAATCTGATTTCTAAGCCTCATTTTCCTAAATATATTCAGTTGGGAACTGAAAGTTGGGGGCTGGGAGTAAGGGTGATTGTAGGTGATGATAATAGACTCCCTGTTGGAAGTTATGGATGGAGCGGAGCATATGGCACACACTTTTGGATAGACCCAGTTAATAAGATTACTGCAATTTATATGAAAAATTCTCTTTATGATGGAGGTGCAGGTGCTGTTACTGCTTACAATTTCGAAAAAGATGTATACGAGGCTTTGTGATTTAATGAAAAATTAAGTAGGAGGTATCTGATGAATAATATTTTCTTAGAAAAAGCAGGAAATATTGATATTAAACTGCATGAAAAAATAGTAAATCCAAAATCAGTTTGTAGTATTGTGGAGCATGAAGATTACTATAATGGTTATGGAATAAAGGAAATAGAGCCTTATTGCGGACGTAATGTTTTGCTAAACGGAGACATTTGTTTTGACTTTGGTGAACATTATGTAGGGTACTTATCTTTCAAGCTTTCCGGTATAGATGAGGTTTGTGATTCTCCTGTAAAGTTAAAATTTGCGTTTGCGGAAGTACCATTTGAATTTTCTCATAAGGATGGTAATGAACCGGGCTGGCTTAGTTATAGCTGGATACAGGAGGAAACGATTTTTGTTGATATACTTCCTGCGGAAGTTACATTGCCAAGACGATATGCATTTCGCTATGTAAAGGTAGAAATTTTGGCAAAGAATAAAAGGATGAGGCTCATTTTTGAAGACGTCAAAGTAAAGGCAGTCAGTGCGGCAGGCTTTGATTATAAAAGGGTCGTGAAAGAGGATAGATTCTCTAAAATAGATGAAGTTTCTCAGAGAACCTTAAGAGATTGTATGCAGACAGTTTATGAGGATGGACCGAAGCGTGACCGAAGATTGTGGCTGGGGGATATACGCCTGCAGGCACTGGTGAATTATTCTACGGTAAAGGATATAAATCTGGTTAAAAAATGTCTTTATTTGTTTGCAGGACTTTGTGACGAAGAGGGGCGCGTACCGGCATGCCTGTATGAAAAGCCAGATCCGATGAATGGTGAAATCTTCCTTTATGATTATTCCTTGCTTTTTATGGCGGCACTTTGGGATTATTACAAGTTTTCAGGCGACAAGGAATTCTGCGAGGAATTGTTTGATGTAGCTTATCACCAATTTGAGCGCTTCTATCAGATTGTTTCCAAAGAGGGAATCGTATTGGACCAGGAAGGCTGGTGGTGCTTTATTGACTGGGACGATGAGTTGCCAAAACCGCTTGCTATGGCAGCAATTGCAGCCTACTGTTTAAATTTTGCGCGAGATATGGCAGCGGAGCTGGGAAAGGATGCTCAAAGCAAGGAAGCAGAAAAGTACCGCTTACTGCTTTGTGACGGAGCAAAAAAATACTATTTTAATTCCGAAAAAGGAGTTTTTGAAGAAAACGGTATTGTAAGCTGGAATGTAAACATCTTTTGGATTCTAGCAGGTGCGGTAACCCATGATGAAGGCAGAAGGATTATGAAGAATTTGGAAGAAAGCGCTGAGGCACGTCTGCCGGTTACACCGTACGTTTATCACTACATTATGGAAAGCTATGGTGTCCTGGGTATGAAGGAGGAAATGGAAAAACTTCTTTCAGACTATTGGGGAGAAATGATTTCTTGTGGTGCGGATACCTTCTGGGAGGCTTTTAAGAAAGGCGATTCTAAATTTTCTCCATATGATGACTGTGTGTTAAACAGCGCATGCCATGCATGGAGCTGCACACCGATTTATTTAATAAAAAAATATCTTGAGGAGTAGTTAGTAAAGTAATAGAAAGTACAGAGAAGAACATTTGTTCTAAAAACTCTGTACTTTTTATTTGTTTCGTGATATACTGGGAGATAGAAAATTATGGGAATGAATTATCCGATGTCTTTGGATGGGCAAATAAAGAGAGGAACACTATGACAAATTCAAATATTATTATGTATACATCAGAAGATGGTTTGACTCGAATAGAAGTATCTTTTGTCGAAGATACAGTATGGTTATCCATTGACCAGATGACGGAAAAACCTATCAAGTAGATTTTTATAATCTTGATGTAATTATTTCTGTTGGATATAGAGTCAAATCGTTGCGTGGTACCCAGTTTAGAATGTGGGCAACAGGTATCTTGAAAGAATATATGCAAAAGGGATTTGCATTAGATGATGAGCGATTGAAGCGTAGCAGAAAGTTCGAAAGCGCACAGTGAGTATGAAAAATACAAGCAAAAGCAAACTTTTGGGACCATTGGCTGCGCCGGGGAAAATTAATAATGCCTAAACAGGCGGGGCGATGTCCTCGCCTGTTGTATTTAAAGCTTTTTCTTATATTTAAGAGGTGGAATCCCCCTTAACTTTTTAAACGTCTTGGTGTAATAAGATGTACTCGAAAATCCTACTTTCTGAGCAATTTCTTCGATGGACAGGTCTGTTTTTGTTAATAATTCAATAGATTTTTCTACACGCTTGCTATTGATATATTCACTGACGGTGCAGTGAAAGCAGGCGTGAAATTTTTTGTAAAGCACACTTTTGGAAACGTGGATGCTTTGCGAAATGTTATGAATACTCAAATCGTTTTCCAGGTTTTCATGAATAAAGGCAACAGCTTTTTGAATGTTTTCATCGAAAGCCGGTTTCAACATATTTTCCAAAAGGATATGTTTAACGAGCATACTGGCAATATTGGAAACGCTTTGGATTTTGCCGGAGTCAAAAAAGGAGATTCCGGTGTAATAGCTCTTCATTTCTTTCACGTCCAATCCCAAATCGGCTATGTACTTTTCAAAAGCAGTAAAATCGGTATCCGCTTTTAGCTGTCCGAAAAGAATATAGCCGATAATCATATCTTCGTACAAAATCGGTACGGCAATATCCACTAGTCCTGCATGACAGACATGCATTTCCGGTTTTCGACTTTTCTTGCACTTTTCAAGCAGGCAGGCATCGGAAAGAAAGCAGGCTTTTTTTCCGGCTTCCGTATTTTGGATGGTTTGGCAGTAACACTCATTACCGCGATGGTTAAAGGTAACATAAGAGAAATCAGCCTTTAACAAGTCCATATTAATACCGGTTGCATTGTAAAAATCCTGCAAGGCAGTATTGATTTTGGAAATATCATAATCGATTATCATTGGATTCTCCTCAAGCTTTTGCTTTTAATTTAAGTATATAAAATGTAACGAATTTGTCAATAAATTTTCTGGACAAGGGAATATAATACAAAAAACAAGGAAGAAATCGACTTTTTTTGCGATATTGTCTTTGATAAAATAAAAACAAAGAATGATACTTGGATGAATTAGGACAAAGGAAGGAAGGTTCTGAATGAATAACGAAATTCTACTATTGGGTAAGAAAATTTTGGTAGATGCATCTCCTGTGGTTCTTTCCTATCAACCGGACGAAAACTTTAGAGAGGTCTGGGAGGACAAGGGCGGTACATGGACCTATGAGAATGGGTATCTGGTAGGATGTGAGCCGGAAAACAAAGGCGGTATTTTGCTTAGCAGACAGCGTTTTGATAAAGATGTGATGATGAGTTTTACGGTTGCAAGCGTGCTTCCGGCTACCAGAGATTTGAATGCGGTGTATTGTACAACTTGGGATGATGAGTTGAATTACCTTAAAAAATCTTATATTTCTGGTTTAAATGGATGGTATGAGGCAAAAAGCGGTATTGAACGATTTCCGGAAGATGAATTGCGTGCTTTGACACCGTTTTACCATTATGAGCCGGGCAAAGAGGTTCGAATGACCGTAGGAGCAATCCAGGGACACAATTTCCTGTTGGTAGATGGAGTGTTGATTCAGGAATTGATTGATAATATGGACCCGATTGTAGGTGGTCATGTAGGCTTTTCCCCATATTCCACAAAACTTAAGATTAAGGATATTGAGGTAAGGGAAATTTGCTGGGAAGAACGTAAGCAGAGTTATCTGCCGGAATTTTAAGTATAAGGCAGGCAGCGGCAGACCCTGCTTGGCTTTTATATAAAAATAGCTTTTAAAGCCTAAAAAAGAAAAGGAGAACAAACGTATGGCAAAAGCAACAGACTTTCGTTACAACACAGGAGCTACCAAGGTACCTTGGGCGGCAGTTGGCGAGAATTACAACGTGAACGACTTAATGGAAGTAATTAAGTTCTTAATGCAGGGAGAAGGAGCAGAGTACGAAGAAGCAATTAAAGCAGTACAGGCGCAGGTGGAAAAGCTGGATAAGATTTCTACACCTCCTGGAAAGCTTTCCTTAGCTTCTAAAGTAGAGGCTGCTGAAGCAGATTCTAATGAATATCTTGGTATTGACAGCAGTACCTTTGTAACCAATGCAACCTCAGGCTTTGAAATTGCGTATAAGTATGCAAATTTAAAAGCAGGGGATGAAGTTATTGTACCTGCTATTACTTTCGTGGCTACTATGGCATATCCTCTTGCTATCGGTTGTAAGCTTGTATTTGCAGACGTGGACCCGGTAACCATCAACATGGATCCGGCTGACGTAGCAAGAAAGATTACACCAAAGACCAAGATGATTGTTCCTGTACATATCGGCGGTTATCCGGTTGACATGGACCCGATTTTAGAATTGGCAAGAAAGCATAACATTTTGGTATTAGAGGATGCGGCACACGCTTTTGGTGCTATGTATAAGGGCAAAAAAATCGGTACGATCGGTGATTTTGCAGCATTCAGCTTCCATGAAGTAAAGAATATTACCTCTTTTGGTGAGGGTGGTATCGTAACGACTACTATTCCGGAATTTAAGGACCATATAAAGAGAGCAAGATTTTTCGGTTTGGATTTCAGCCGCAAGATTAAAGATTGGCTCTATGATGTTTCCGCTATGCCTGGAAAAGAAGAACCTTTTGTGGCAGTAAACTATTCTACTACAGAAATTCAGGCTTTAGGTCTTTCTTTACAGATTGCAAGAAACGAACAGATTATTGCAGAAAGAAGAAGAGCAGCAGAATACTTAAACAGCCGTCTTGCAGGAAACCCTGCTATTATTCCTCAGGATTTGGGTAATGAAGATATTAAGCCTACCTTCCATTTATATCAGCTTCAGATTGACCCGGATAAGGCTGGCGGCGACATTCAGGTTCTGAAGAAAAAATTAGAAGAGAAGAGTGTAACCAGCATTCCTCATTTCGGACCACTGTACCGCTTCCGTGTAGTACAGCAGATGGGATATGATTCTGATGAAATTGCAAAGACCTGTCCTGTTTGTGAAGAGGTATTCTACAAGAGATTTACACACCTTCCATTGTATGGCTTGAGCGATGAGCAGCTTGAGTATATGGCAGATGCTATTTTAGAAGCAGTGGATGAAATGCAGAGAGGTGTTTAAATTGAAAATTAAGTGGGGCGTAATTGGCTGTGGCGGTATTGCTTACAGAAGAACGATTCCGGGCATGATGTTGTCCGAAAATAGTGAATTGGTGGCAGTTATGGATAACAATTTTGATGCAGCCAAAAAGGTAAAAGAGGAATTTGGCGCAAAGTATGCTTTTAACACGGTGGAAGAAGTGCTGGCACTGGAGGAAATCGATGCGGTATATATTGCGACACCGGTTTTCTGCCACAAAGAGCAGGCTATGAAGGCGGCTAAGGCCGGCAAGCATATCCTTTTGGAAAAGCCTATGGGTCTGACCGTGGAAGAGGCAAAAGAGATTGCAGAATACTGTAAGGCGCAAGGAGTTAAATTGGGCGCAGGATTGATGATGCGTTTTTCCGCATATCATCAGAAGATGAAGGAACTAATTTCTGCGGGTGCTTTGGGTAATATTGTATCCATGAGAGCACAGCTTACCTGTTGGTATCCGGAAATTCCGGGTAACTGGCGCCAGGACAAGGCAAGAAGCGGCGGCGGTGCCTTGATGGACATGGGCATTCATTGTATTGACCTGCTTCAGTATATCAGTGGTACCAAGGCGGAAGCAGTGAACTGTTTTGCTCAAAACCAGACATTTTCTTATTCTGCGGATGATTCTGCTGCGTTACTTATGAAAATGGACAATGGTGCCACCGCCTTTGTGGATGCAAACTTTAATATCCCGGATAATGCGGCAAAGTGTCGATTGGAGTTTTACGGTACGAAAGGCAGTATTTTGGCAGAAGGCACTATCAGCCAGGTAGAAAGCGGCAAAATCGAGCTTACTACATCTGACGATACTGCAGAATACAATGCAAAACAGAACCGAGATACAGAAGATGCTACATGCATTGAGGTGGTAACAGGCAATATGTACGAGAAGGAGATTACTTCTTTTGCAAATGCTATCTTAAACAATACAGAGCCGGAGATTACAGCAGAGGATGCTATTTTTGTGCAGACTGTTGTAGAGCAGGCCTATGCAGCTTCAGAAGAAGGATGCTGTAAGGGTGTATAAGGTATGCTCTAAGGGCTAGACAATGCTTGCGATTCATATTATAATATTCTTCAAGGTTGGTGAAGAATATTATGAAAAGCTTAGTAAAAAAACATCTTAATAAAGGAATTTTATTATATCTGGCTATAGGGGCCGTGGTAATCCTGCTAAATATTATTGCATGGAGAAGCACGGCCTTTTGTGATGCTTATATAGCAGGGATTTTTCCGATATGGGTGAATACCTATGGCAGAATTACGGGCATGTTTCCTTTTTCTGTAGGGGAGATTATGCTGGGGCTTGCAGTTGTTCTGACTGCACTGGCACTGTGCTTGTGGATAGAGGCATTTTGGAAGGGCTTGCGTAAGTTTATCAAAGGTTTCTATCTTTTTTATGCATGGACCTTTTTGATAGTGTGCCTGATTATGACCTTGAACTGTTTTATTTTGTATCATGCCACAACTTTTTCGGAGACATATTTTGGACAGACGGACAGCTCAGATTATACACTGGAAGAGTTGATTCAGGTGCGAAATATGGTGGTAGAAGAGTGCAATGCCCTTGCACTAACCATGGAGCGTGATGCAGATGGAAATATTCTGTATGCAGGAGATATGAAGGAGAAAGCTATACAGTGCATGAAAGAATTGGGAGAAACCTATGACAGGCTTTCCGGTTACTATCCGAGACCGAAGCCTCTGTACACGTCAGACTTTTTTTGCCAGCAATATATGTGTGGCTATTATTTTCCGTTTTCAATGGAAGCCAATTACAACGACGTGATGTATATTATGAATTTGCCGTCTACGTTGTGCCATGAGCTGGCACATTTGAAAGGGTATATTTTCGAAGACGAAGCAAATTTTATTAGCTTCCTGGCATGCATACAATCGGACGACCCGGTATTCAGATATAGCGGATATCTGAGTGTGTTATATTATCTGGACAATGATTTTTATAAGGCTGTGGGAAAGGATAAGGATGTATACTATGCACAGTCTGCTATTTCAAAGCAGGTACATGATGACAATATCTTTGTTACGGATGAGGACTGGGAACGTATTAATGGAAAGGCACTGATTGATACAGAGACTGTGGATGCGGTGTCTGATACCTTGGTGGATGTGACACTGAAGGTAAATGGCGTGCAGGATGGGATGCTAAGCTATAGCAGGGTGGTGGAACTTTTGTTGTTGTATTATAAGCAATCATAAAATTATCCCCTTGCATTTTTCGCCAAGAAAAGTTATTATTTAAATAATATGGGTAATTATGCGAAGACGCATTTTTTAGCCTTTTATTGTGTTTTAGGAGGACAAAAATGGAAAAGAAAAATACATGGGAAACATATGATGAAGCGATGGCTGCAAAGGTAGATTCTTTTTGCGATGGTTATCGTAATTTTTTAGATAAAGGTAAGACAGAGAGAGAATGCATTGATGAAATTGTAAATACCATCGAAGATGCAGGCTATATTTCTATGGAGCAGGCTATCAAAAACGGTAAGCAGTTAGTAGAAGGCGATAAGGTTTACCAGGTTTGGATGAATAAGTCTATTGCTATGTACCGTATCGGCAAGGAACATCTTGCAACCGGCATGAATATTTTAGGTGCACATATTGACTCTCCAAGATTAGATGTGAAGCAGAATCCATTATATGAAGATGGCGGTTTTGCATATTTGGATACACATTATTATGGAGGCGTGAAGAAGTATCAGTGGGTTACTATTCCGCTTGCACTTCATGGCGTAATGGTAAAGAAAGATGGTTCTACCGTAATTGTAAATATCGGTGAAGAAGAGGATGATCCGGTATTTTTTATTTCTGATTTATTGATTCATTTGTCTCAGGAGCAGTTGCAGTTAAAGGCCGGTGAAGTCATTCCGGGTGAAGCACTTGATATTATCGTGGGAAATAAACCAATTACTATCAAGAAGGAAGATGACGAAGAAAAGAAAGAACCTGTAAAAGAAGCAGTTAAGAAGGGTGTTTTAGATATCTTAAAAGAAATGTATGAGGTAGAAGAGGAGGATTTCCTTTCTGCAGAATTAGAAGTAGTTCCTGCAGGCAAAGCAAGAGAAGCAGGCTTTGACAGAAGCATCATTCTGGCATACGGACAGGATGACCGTGTTTGTGCGTACACCTCTATGAGAGCAATGCTGGACGTTGAGACTACAGACCGTACTCTTTGCTGTATTTTAGTGGATAAGGAAGAAATTGGTTCCGTAGGTGCAACCGGTATGCAGAGCCGTTTCTTTGAAAACAGCCTTGCAGAATTAATGAATTTGACAGGAGAATATTCCGAATTAAATATGCGCAGATGCCTAAGCAAGAGTTGCATGTTAAGCTCTGACGTAAGCAGTGCCTTTGATCCAAGCTTTGCTAATTGCTTTGATAAGAAAAACGTTGCAAACTTAGGCGGCGGTATGGTGTTTAATAAGTTTACCGGTTCCCGCGGTAAAGGCGGTTCTAACGATGCAAATGCAGAGTATCTTGGCCATTTAAGAGATATTTTTGCAAAAGAAAGCATTAATTTCCAGACTGCAGAGCTTGGTCGTGTAGATTTAGGTGGTGGTGGTACTATCGCATATATCCTTGCTTTATATGGTATGAATGTAATCGACAGTGGTGTTGCAGTTATGAATATGCATGCACCATGGGAAGCAACCTCCAAGGCTGACGTATACGAAACCTACAGAGGTTACATGGCATTTGTAAAAAATGCAAAAGAAATTTAAGGAAAATTTATGAAAACAAGTGATTTTTATTTTGATTTGCCGGAGGAACTGATTGCACAGGATCCTCTGGAGGATCGCACCAGCTCACGACTTTTGGTGTTAGATAAGGAAACGGGAAAGACCGAGCACCATGTATTCCGTGATATTTTGGACATGGTGGGTCCGGGGGACTGTATGGTATTAAATAATACCAAGGTTATTCCGGCCAGACTCTATGGTTCCAAGGAAGATACCGGAGCGGGCATTGAAATTTTATTGTTAAAGCGTTTGGAAAAGGATATCTGGGAGTGCCTGGTGAAGCCGGGCAAGAAGTGCAAACCGGGAGCCAGAATTGTCTTTGGTGACGGTCGTTTAAAGGCAGAGATTAAAGAAACCAAAGAAGACGGAAACCGTCTGATTGCGTTTGAGTATGAAGGTATTTGGGAAGAGGTTTTGGATGCTCTTGGCGAAATGCCTCTGCCTCCTTATATCACTCATAAGCTTCAGGACAAAAACCGTTATCAGACCGTATATGCTAAATATGAGGGCAGCGCTGCGGCACCGACGGCAGGTCTTCATTTTACCAGAGATTTACTAGAGCAAATTGAGGAAAAAGGTGTTAAAATAGCATACGTGACCCTGCATGTGGGACTTGGAACCTTCCGCCCGGTTAAGGTGGATGACGTGACCAATCACCATATGCACAGTGAGTATTATGAGGTTACAGAGGAAACAGCACGTATCGTGAATGAGACAAAAGCAAAGGGAGGTAGAATTATCTGTGTAGGAACTACCAGCTGCCGAACGGTAGAAAGTGCCAGCACAGAAGACGGTGTGCTTCATGCAGGCTGTGGTAATACGGAGATTTTTATTTATCCGGGCTATAAATTCAAGATTTTGGATGCCTTGATTACCAATTTTCACCTGCCGGAGAGTACCCTTGTGATGCTTGTAAGTGCACTTGCCGGTAAAGATCAGGTTCTTAATGCGTATGAAGAAGCAATTAAGGAACGATATAGATTCTTCTCCTTTGGCGATGCGATGTT
>JAFXAZ010000030.1 GCA_017521985.1 Lachnospiraceae bacterium | reverse complement strand
TTGATGTATGTTTATTTTGTTAAGGTAGGGGTATCTCAACAATACAACATATATTCAAAAACTGCTACTTTTATTTTTACAAAAAAGTAGTGACCTTATTGTACGTAACGCTAGCCGTCGCGCCAGCGACTTGGTACAATAATATTGATTAATTATTTTTCATTCCTAAAATAAAAATTTATGATAAGGGCTGATATACTTTATGAAAAAAAACTTCAAAAACATATTTACCCAAAACAACCTGTTACAAATAGCCAGTTATTTCCTGATATTTGCTATATTGTCCAATCTCATATATATTCCCTGTTATTTTTATGTTCGAAATATCAACCGCAAAAATGTAATTGATTCCCTGCAATATCAGTTGGAGAACGGGATGCAGATGTTGGATGCTTCCATGGATGCCCTTTTTAATCTCCCCAACATTCTGGATACTAACACGGATTATTGGATTACTTATTCTGACAGATCTGACTTCAATGATCAAAACCTTGACCATATCCGGCAATCCGTAAATGCTACCCTGTTACCCTTTGATTTTATTACAGATTCAGGGCTTACACTAGGTAACTCCATACTTTTTACAAAACACCGAATCTACTACGAAAAGGAAGCCTTATCCTACCCTTTGTACTTTTCCTGTGAAAGAGAAAACTATCTGGATGAGTTTACCGGTTCTCACTGTGCATTACCGGCTGCTCTCTTTTCCTCTATAAATAAGGAGGATTATGAGGCAATTACCATCGGCTTGCTTTGGCAACATCATAATGATACATATTTCTTTGTACACTACTCCTTAGAAGATTTTTTTGCCCTCTTTGCAAACAACAAAGTATTAGACTACAGTCATTTATCCGTCTACTCAGGAGATACCTCGCTGGCAGAATATGGTGAACCACTCAATCAGGATTATATAACACTAACCGCACATGGCAATAATCAATTGGATATTCAAGTTGACCTGCACCTTGCCAATAGTTATATTGAGCAAAATCTTGCCAGCATGACACAATTAATCCGGATTTTCATTACTATAGTACTTATAGCAGCAATCTTGTGGATAATTATCTTTTCACTGGCACTTTCAAAGCCTTACCGGAGCATCAGTGATGCCTTGTATAATACAGGTTATCTGTCCACGGATTTTACAGCAAAGAGTTTTACCGATACTCTTGTAGCAGGTATTACCAGAATGGGCAATCAGCTATCTGATTATGAACAAATACTCAAAATTCAGAGAGAACGCAGTCGTATTCATATTTTTGAAAAGGCGATATATCGTGGTCTCTATGGCGAAGAATCTCAGAAAGCATTCTATAGTGCTTTTCCTGACTTTCCTGAAAAATGGCAACTGGTACAGCTGCAATATGCCTCAGATAATGACGAAATGACTTTCCATACTATGCAGCCCATCCTCATACAGCATCTGGAAAAACATATTTCCAACTTATTTGTCCTTTCGCCAAATGAAGACACACTGCTTGTTCTGCTCCCTTTGACACCGGAGAGACAGATTGCTGAAGAATTAAAAAAACTTTGTGATATCATACATCAACAATACGGATTCTCAATAAGCATTGCATTTAGCAGAGAATATGATAATCCCACATTCCTTGTTGACGCTTTTCATGAATTAGAATCAGACGAATTTTCAATCCTGCCGCAATCGAAAACTTACTGTATTTCCATGCAGCAGTTGCAGACGATTCATTATGCCTTGCTATGCGGGGATGTAAAGACAGCAATCTCCGCCCTAAAAAACAGTGCTGATAAAATTCTTGCTAATAATGATCCATTTACTGCCAAGATTTCTTATCGGATGTTGGGATACACGTTAGTCCAATTAAAGCTTGAAAATAATCATATAAAAGATATTCCTATTCCTGCTTTCTGTCACGACAATCTTCATAAGCTTTTTGAAGAGGATTTTCCTGCATGCTTTCATCTGGTTGCAGAACAACTGAAGCAACAAAATGTGGAGCAGACAAAAAAGTTAGATCAAGATATTCTGGACTTTATACAACATAATCTGACGAATCAACAACTCGGAGTAGCATTGGCAGCAGAGCAATTTCACATTTCACCCCCTACCCTGCAAAAGAGAATGAATGCCTGTACGGGAAAATCGTTCTCAGCTTATGTAGAAGCCGTCAGAATGGAAAAAGCTCAGCAAATGCTGCGAGATACTTCGGCAACCGTTCAAGAAATAGCTGAAGCTGTGGGATATATTAATGCAAATTCGTTTTACAAAGCATATAAACGATGCTTTGGAGAACCGCCACTTACTTATAGACAGCGGATACATGAACATTAATTATTCGGTATTCGCAAAGACTATTTCAAAACAGAAAAATACCGAGAAAAACTATAAAAAGTTTTTCTCGGTATTTTTACTGCCCAGCCGTTCTATTTTTAAACTTTCATCTCCTCCCTTAACCTCAGCAGTATCTTCTTCTCCATCCTGCTGACCTGCACCTGGGTCATATCCAGTATTTGAGCCACCTGTGCCTGTGTCTTTTCTTCAAAATACCGCATATGCACCAGCTGCTGCTCTTTTAGGCTCATGCGACGGAAGGCTTCCTCGCACAGCATATGATTTAAGACCTGCTCCTGTGCATTTTCCCTGCTTTTCAGTAAATCAACCTTACGTGTGCCGGCATCCTCCTCATTTACAAAGGCATCCAAGCTTTCCGCCGGGCGTAAAGCCTCTGTAGCCAGCAAAACATCTTCCTTGGAAATCCCGGTCATTTTTGCCAGCTCGGCAATGGTAGGTTCTCTATGGAACTTTTTTTCA
>JAFXAZ010000083.1 GCA_017521985.1 Lachnospiraceae bacterium | reverse complement strand
GGCTGAATCTGCCAGCCGCAGTAATTGGTCCCATCATAGGCAACGGTCAGCATAATACGTTTTTTGGTTCTTTCTGCCATGCTATGCTCCTCGAACTTTCACGAAATTCCTTAAAAAATTCTTCCAACAAAAATATCCAGTGCCATAAAAGCAAAAATACACATGTAAGCAATTCTGTCTCTCTTTTGATACACTAAAGGCTTCATCTTGGTACGACCTTCACCCCCATGATAGCAGCGAGACTCCATCGCCATGGCCAGGTCATTAGCCCTGCGAAATGCGGAAATAAACAACGGCACTAGCAAGGGCACCATAGCCTTGGCCTTCTGCACAATATTTCCGGACTCAAAATCCGCACCACGGGCAATCTGAGCCTTCATAATCTTGTCTGTTTCTTCTAATAAAATAGGAATAAAACGCAGAGAAATAGACATCATCATAGCAATTTCATGTACCGGCACGCCAATTTTATTAAAGGCCTTTAATGCCTTTTCCATACCATCAGTCAGATTGGTAGGAGTAGTTGTCAGTGTCATCAGTGAAGATCCGATAATCAACAAAATCAGTCTCCACCCCATAAAAATCGCAGTACGAATACCTTCTAGGGTCAGCTTGAAAATCCAAAAACTAAAAATCGGCTCCCCCGGAGTTAAAAACATATTAAATACTACGGTAATACCCAAAATAAACGCAATTGCTTTCATTCCGCGAACAATAAATCCTAACGGAACCTTTGACAATTTAATTACCGCTGCCAATGCAGCGGTTGCCAGAAAATAGCCCCACATATTCCCAATAAAAAACAGGGTTACAATATATAGTAATGTTCCGGCCAGCTTCACACGAGGGTCCAGTCTGTGAATGACGGAATCCGTCTGATAGTACTGGCCAATGGTGATATCACGAATCATATCCTCAACCTTTCTTTTTGCTTGCAAGCGCCGCCAAAATATCTCTTGCAGCTTCTTCAATGGTAATGGCATCGGTTTCCACCGGCAATCCTTTTGCCCTTAATTTATGGACAATATAGGACACCTGCGGAGCCGCCAGTCCCATCTCTTCTAATTCCTCATAATGAGCAAACACTTCTTTTGGAGCAGCGTCATAAGCCACGCTGCCCTTATTCATTACGATAATGCGATCCACATATTCTGCTACATCTTCCATACTATGGCTTACCAGTACTATGGTAATCCCTGCACGCTCTCTAAGCCCCGAAATCAGCTCTAAAATCTCTTTTCGCCCCTGTGGGTCAAGTCCTGCCGTAGGCTCGTCCAAAATAAGCATTTGGGGCTTCATAGCCAGCACTCCGGCAATGGCAACACGACGCTTCTGTCCACCGGACAAATCAAATGGGGATCGCTTATAATAGCTTTCGTCCATGCCCACTAACGCCAGTGCTTTTTTTGCCTGTTCCTCCGCCTCTGCCTTTTTCAGTCCCAAATTTTTAGGCCCAAAACATACATCAGAAAGCACATCTACTTCAAACAGCTGATGCTCCGGATACTGAAATACCAGCCCAACATTACTGCGGTGTTTCTTCATATCATAGCCTTCCGCATAAATGTCCTGACCATCAAAATAGATATGTCCCTCGGTGGGACGAATTAAGCCATTCAAATGCTGAACCAACGTAGATTTTCCAGAACCGGTATGCCCAATAAGCCCCACGAACTCTCCGTCTTTAATCTCTATATTAATATTTTTTAAGGCATGTGATACCATTTCGGTACCCTGCCCATACAAATAATTAATTCCTTCTAATTTAATAGACATAATATTTCCTTACTTTTCGCAAATTGCCACAAGTTCTTTCGTCAGCTCTTCTACCGTTAAAATTCCCTCCGGCAAATCCAGTCCCTTTTTTTTCAGCTCATGTGCTAACAGCGTCACTTGCGGTACATCCAGTCTGAGGCTCTGAAGCTTCTCCACCTGTGAAAAAATTTCACGCGGAGTACCTTCCATAGCAATCCGACCGCCATCCATGACATACACCTTATCCGCATACACAATTTCTTCCATGTAATGGGTAATTAGAATTACCGTAATACCTTCTACCTGATTCAGACCACGTGCCGCACGAATAACCTCTTTACGACCACTTGGGTCCAACATAGCCGTTGGCTCGTCGAACACAATACACATTGGGTGCATAGCAAGTACGCCTGCAATGGAAACACGTTGCTTTTGTCCTCCGGATAAATGATTTGGAGAATGCTTGCGAAACTCATACATACCGACTGCGCGAAGACTTTCCTCCACACGCTCCCAGATTTCCTCCGTAGGAACGCCCAAATTTTCCGGACCAAAGCCCACATCCTCTTCTACCACCTGTCCAATAATCTGATTGTCCGGATTCTGAAATACCATACCGGCACGCTGACGCACTTCCCAGATATTTTCCTCTTTCTGAGTATCCAGTCCATCCACCCAGACGGTGCCTCCGGTTGGAAACAGCATACCGTTAATGTGCTTGGCAAGGGTAGACTTTCCGGAGCCATTGTGTCCCAAAATCGCCACAAAATCGCCCCTTTTCACGTCCAAATCCACTTCATCAATAGCTCGGTTGACGCCTGCTACATTGCCTTCCTCATCCAACTGCTTATATTCATATACTAATTTGTCTGTTTTTAAAATCGATTTAATATTATCCCTAATACTCATTACAGCTCCATATATTCCTTGGAAGATTTTATCTTCTTAATCCACTTACCGCTGCGCAAACGGATAACGCACCATACTGCCTTTAACACCTGGTCAATCTTTAGGAAGAAATAAATCCAAAATGCAGGAAGTTCCAGTACCAGTCCGGCAATAACGCCAAGCGGAATAGAAGCCACCCACAAAAATACGTTATCTGCAACCATCAAAATCTTTGTGTCACCACCGCCGCGGAGTACGCCCTTTGTCATAATGCTGTTGGTTGCCTGGAACAGTACAATCAAACTGATAGAAAGCATCAACTCCCTGGCAATGTCCTGGGTCTGTGGAAGCAGGTTGTATGCACGAATCATCGGCTCACTAATTAACATAATAATACCTGCTGCTACTGCGCCAAACACAATACCAAGCCCCAAAAAAGCATAGCCCTGGCGATGCGCCTTCTCCCGATCTCCCTGTCCTAACGTATAGCCGGTAACAATCGCGCCTGCCTGTGAAAAGCCCTGAATCAAAACGGAGCTTAACTGCTGGGTTACTGCCGTAACTGCATTGGCTGCCACAAAACTCTCACCAAGTCGGCCAATTACCATAGCTACAGAATTATTGCCCAAAGCCAAAATCCCATCACTAACTAACACCGGAATACTAATACGAATATATTCCTTCCACAGGTTCCCTACCGGAACAAATAAATCCTTGATACGAAATCCGATTTTTTTATCCCTTAAGAAAAGGTACCCGCAGATCATGGAAAATTCAAAAATTCTGGCAACCAATGTACCCACTGCAGCACCTGCTACTCCCATGCAAGGAAGGCCAAATTTACCAAAAATAAACGCATAGTTTGCTCCTACATTGATAAAGAAGGCACCTATGGATGTGTATAAAGGTATTTTTACCATTTCAACGTTTCGCAATACAATGGTGCAGGTCAAAGACAAGCCCAAAAGAAAATATGTAATCACGGAATAATTCAGATATTCAATGCCCTTGGCAATAATTTCCTCCTCTACCGTATAAATACACATAATCTGTCGCGGCAGCAAAATAGTCGCTACACAAAACAACGCAGACATCCCCAGGCATAATCTCAACATAATGGCCACTGTACGCTTTAAGGAAACCGTATCCTTCATACCATAATATCGAGCCACCAAAACACTGGCACCCATACCGATACCCATACAGAAAATATGAAAGATATTGATAAACTGATTTGCCAAAGAAACGGCAGAGAGCTCCGTTTCACCAACTGCACCGACCATAATCGTATCCATCATATTAACACCGGAAGTAATGAGCCCCTGCAGAGCAATCGGAACAGCAATTTTCGCTACCATACTATAAAATTTTTTATCTTTGATAAATAAACTTTGCATAATCTTTTTTTCTCTTTTGCCATAAATAACTTGCTAACATAATATTTTACCGCAAGTTGTGAAGTTTTACAAGTACTTAATTGCTGGGCTTGAACACGTCACCTCCACCCTCGATGTCATCTACCGACAAAAAAGGAGACCCCAAACTGGAATCTCCCTTAAAACGTACTATGAATTATACTAACTCAAGTAAAACTTCCATTGCAGCGTCACCCTTACGTAAGCCAATCTTTACGATTCTGGTGTAACCACCGTTACGACCTTCGTACTTTGGTGCGTATTCATCGAATAACTTTGCAACCAAGTCAACTTCCTTAGTATTTTTCTTCTTGCCCTTGTTGGATTCTGGAACTTCAACAACCGGTACAAGAGTCTTTAACATCTGACGACGAGCGTGTAATCTGCTTGGTAAATCTTTCTTGATTTCCTTTTCTACAGTTGTGTACTTTGTAACTTTCTTACCGTCAACAACTTCTTTTACTCTCTTGCCATCTTTGTCTCTTTCAGGAACCTTTGCAGAAACAGTAACCATTTCATAGTTATCTTTTTCTTTAACTGCTAATGCAATTAAACCTTCAGCAATCTTACGAACTTCTTTAGCCTTTGCTTCTGTTGTAACGATTTTGCCGTTAGCGATTAATGCTGTAACCTGGTTCTTTAATAATGCTTTTCTCTGTGCAGATGTTCTGCTTAACTTTCTGTATTTAGCCATTTTTTAATATTCCTTTCATTCATGGTGTCATCCGGCTATGCCTTTTGGTCTTATTAACCGAATGCATTATAGTTGCCATTCACGAGGACTACCCACCCGCACCTTTTTGGATTTACCAGGTGAGCGCATCATGTATTATTCTTCAGAGCTTGAAAACTCTAAACCTAACTCTTTAATCTTAGCCTGAACTTCTTCTAAAGACTTGCGGCCTAAGTTACGTACCTTCATCATATCTTCAGGAGTCTTATTAATTAATTCCTGAACAGTATTGATGCCGGCGCGCTTTAAGCAGTTGTAAGAACGAACAGATAATTCTAATTCGTCAATGCTCATCTCTAAAATCTTTTCGCTTTCGCCATCTTCCTTCTCTACCATTACTTCTGCAATCTTTGCACTTTCAGATAAATCAATGAAAAGGCTTAAGTGCTCGCTTAATACTTTTGCTGCCAAGCTAACAGCTTCGTCAGGTACTAATGTACCATCGGTATATACGTCAAGTGTGAGCTTATCATAGTCTGTCACCTGACCTACACGGGTATTTTCTACAGTCATGTTGACTCTTTCCACTGGTGTATAGATTGAATCAACTGCTAACACACCAATCGGTAAGTCGTCGTGTTTGTTTTTATCCGCACTGATGTAACCTCTACCTTTGTTAATAGAGAGTTCCATAAATAATTTAGCATCCTTGCCGCATAATGTAGCAATGGTAATATCCGGATTCATAATTTCAATATCGGAATCAAACTGAATATCGCTGGCCCTTACAATGCCTTCACCGGAAAAATCAATGATAGCGGTTTTCACTTCATTGCTTTCGCTGTGATTCTTGATTGCAAGACTCTTGATGTTCATGATAATTTCCGTAACATCTTCCTTTACGCCCGGAATAGAGCTAAATTCGTGCTGAACACCTTCGATTTTTACATGTGTTACTGCGGCACCTGGTAAAGAAGAAAGCATAATTCTTCTCAGTGAGTTACCGAGAGTAATACCGTAACCTCTTTCCAACGGTTCTACTACGAATTTCCCGTATTTTTTGTCTTCAGAGATTTCTACAACCTCAATATTTGGTCTTTCAAAATCAAACACTCCAATACCCTCCCTTACAAATTAATTAACTGCTCGTTATATTAATTATTTAGAATATAACTCGACGATTAACATTTCGTTAACAGGTACGTCAATCTGTGCTCTTGTAGGAAGAGACTTAACAGTACCCTTTAAAGCTTCCACGTCAGCATCAATCCATTCTGGGAATAATCTGCCGCCTGTTACTTCTACGATATCTTTGTATCTCTGTAAAGATTTGGATTTTTCTCTGATTTCGATAACATCTCCAGCCTTAACTAAGTAAGATGGGATATTAACACATTTGCCGTTTACTAATACATGCTTGTGATCAACGATCTGTCTAGCTTCACGACGTGTACGAGCAAAGTTCATTCTGAATACTACGTTGTCAAGACGGCTTTCAAGCATAGTCATCAGGTTTTCACCTGTTAAGCCTTTCATTCTATCAGCCTTCTCGTAGTAGTTACGGAAAGGTTTCTCTAATACGCCATAGATGAATTTCGCTTTCTGCTTTTCTCTCATCTGTAAGCCGTATTCACTTACCTTCTTACCTGCTCTTGCAAAATTTCTGTTAGACTTCTTGTCATAACCTAAAACGCTTGGTTCTAAACCAAGTGCACGACATCTCTTAAGTACTGGAACTCTATTTACTGCCATTTTAATAATTTCCTTTCAAATATTGTTTACAGCACCGCTTCTCTTAGAGAAGCAGTACTTTCTTCCAACTGTTTTAAATAATCTAATAATACCATTACACACGGCGACGCTTTGGAGGGCGGCAACCATTGTGTGGAACTGGTGTTACGTCTGTAATACTTGTTACTTCTAAACCTGCTGTGTTTAATGCACGGATTGCTGCTTCACGGCCTGAGCCTGGTCCCTTTACGAAAACATCTACTGTCTTTAAACCATGAACTAAAGCAGCCTTTGTAGCTGTTTCAGCTGCTGTCTGTGCAGCATATGGAGTAGATTTTCTTGAACCTTTAAAACCAAGACCACCAGCACTTGCCCAGCTAAGAGCGTTACCTTCAGCATCTGTTAATGTTACGATTGTGTTGTTAAAAGATGCCTGAATATGTGCCTGTCCGCGTTCAACGTTTTTCTTAACGCGCTTCTTTGTTACTTTTTTTGCAACTTTTTTAGCCATTTCTAAACTAACCTACTTTCTTCCTAATCAATTAATTATTTCTTCTTGTTTGCTACTGTCTTCTTAGGACCCTTACGAGTTCTAGCGTTTGTCTTGGTCTTCTGACCACGAACAGGAAGACCTCTACGATGACGGATACCTCTGTAGCAGCCGATTTCCTGAAGTCTCTTGATGTTTAAAGCGATTTCTCTTCTTAAATCACCTTCTACAACCATAGTTTCATCGATAACTTCCTGAATCTTCTTTACATCATCATCTGATAAATCCCTAACACGAATATCCGGGTTTACACCAGCCTGTGCTAAGATTTTGTTTGAACTTACTCTACCGATACCATAAACGTATGTTAAACCGATTTCAATACGTTTTTCTCTAGGTAAGTCTACACCTGCGATACGAGCCATTTACGTTTCCTCCATTTAGCTTTCGCTTAATAATTTGATAGGCATTTTGCCCATTTTAGTTTGTGCATTTGCACTGTCTGTGTGCCATTGGTCTGTTAATTGGCACGGTTACTAATTGATTGGGGCTTTTCGCCCAATCGGACAGAAATCCGATCTTTCCGATACTCGACTTCAGCGTCCTGCGCTGAGGGTCTGCTTTGCAAACCTAATTTTCGGTATCAACAAGTAATCTCCCGTAAGCTCTATCGAATCTATCATATAAAATACGCCGCAGCGTATGGGTTAAACTTATACAATATAATCGGACAAGAACTCACATACCTCTGTTCATCTGGGATGAACTTACTGAAGCCGGTGATTATCCCTGTCTCTGTTTGTGCTTTGGATTCTCACAGATAATTCTGATCTGTCCTTTTCTTTTGATAACTTTGCACTTTTCGCAAATTGGTTTTACTGATGATCTAACCTTCATGTTAAACCCTCCTTTCATAAAAGACCAAAATATACTATATCACAACGCAAAAGCGAATGCAAGCAAAACTTTTCTTTTTTTAGAAGAATTTTACAAGCATCCGCTTTTCTTGTCTATTGCAGGTCCGTTTACCTATTTATCTCTCCAAATGATGCGGCCTTTTGTAAGGTCATATGGAGATAACTCTAATGTAACCCTGTCACCCGGTAAAATACGAATAAAATTCTGGCGTAACTTACCGCTGATATGTGCTAAAACTTTGTGACCATTTTCCAGTTCCACCTGGAACATTGTGTTTGGCAACTTTTCTACAACAGTACCTTCAATTTCAATAACGTCAGCCTTTGACATAACTTTCCTCCTAAATCTGTTTCGCTATTATTGTAACCAATACTTTCCAAAAATACAACACAATTTTTAATATAATGTAAGAATTTCCGGTTCACCATCTGTAATTAGGATGGTATTTTCATAATGAGCTGCCCAAGAGCCATCCTCTGTAACCACTGTCCAGTCATCATCCAGCCATTCTACGTCCGGTCTTCCCATGGTAATCATAGGCTCGATGGCAAGCGTCATACCCGTACGAAGCTTCGGACCTTTGCTTCGCTGTTTGAAATTTGGAATTTCAGGTCCCTCATGAAGCTCTCTTCCAATACCATGACCGGTCAAATCATACACGATGCCGTAACCAAACTGACTTACATATGCATCTATTGCATTGGATATCTCGTATACATGGTGTCCCGCCATAGCATATTTAATGCCCTCAAAAAAGCTTTGCTTGGTTACTTCCATAAGCTTTAACACTTCCGGGGCAACCTTACCTACCGCATGGGTTCTTGCAGCATCAGAGTGATATCCTTTGTAAATAAGACCGGCATCCAGACTGATAATGTCACCTTCCTGCAATACTCGTTCTTTCTTTGGAATACCATGTACCACCTCATCATTAACTGAGCAGCACACGCTTGCAGGATAACCATGATAATTTTTAAAATTCGGTATACATCCCATGCCACGAATTATTTTTTCAGCAAATGCATCAATCTCCCAAGTTGTAATACCCGGTTTTATCATTTCTTCCATTGCCTTGTGAACTTCCGCAATTCTTTTGTTGGATTCACGCATCAATTCAATTTCTCTGGCAGATTTAATTGTAATAGCCATATGTCGCCTCCGCTTAGCCCAAAATCGCGCAGATAGCAGCAAATACCTCTTTCATATCCACTGTACCATCTACTGTTTTGAGCACGCCCTTATCGGAATAAAAATCAATTAAAGGCTGTGTCTGTTTATGATATACGTCTAAACGATTTTTTACTGTTTCCGGCTTATCATCGTCTCTTAATACAAGTTCCTGACCGCACTTATCGCAGGTCCCTTCTGTTTTTGGTGGAATATGCTCCATATGGTAAGTTGCACCACAACTCAAACAAGCCCGACGACCACCCATTCTCTTAATAATATTTTCATCCGGAACATCTACGTTAATTGCATAATCAATTTTATCACCAAGTTCTGTCAATGCCTTATCCAAAACCTCTGCCTGTGGAATCGTACGCGGAAAACCATCCAATACATAGCCATTCACACAGTCGTCCTTTGCAACACGGTCCAACAAAATCTTTACAGTCAGTTCATCCGGAACAAGTAATCCCTGGTCCATATACTTTTTCGCTTCTACACCAAGTTCTGTACCATTTTTGATGTTGGCTCTGAAAATATCGCCGGTAGAAATATGTGGAACCTGATATTTGTCTGCAATCATTTTTGCCTGTGTGCCTTTCCCCGCACCAGGTGCACCTAACATAATAATTTTCATAAAAATTGCCCTCTTTTATTCTGAGAATTATGTAACATCCTCAAATGAAACAAAAACCGAGCGAAAAGTTTCTTTCCGCCCGGTTCATAATACTTATTAATCGTTTAAGAATCCCTTGTAATTACGAACAAGCATCTGAGATTCAATCTGCTTAATTGTTTCTAAGATAACACTAACCACGATAATGAGGGATGTGCCACCGAAAGAAACGGATGCATTAAATACACCGGAGCAAATGAATGGTACCACTGCCACAACAATCAAACCAACTGCACCAATAAATACAATGTAGTTTAATACTTTGCTCAAATACTCAGTAGTAGGACGACCCGGTCTGATACCCGGCACAAAACCGCCCTGTCTCTTCAGATTGTCTGCAATCATCATTGGATTGAAAGAAACTGATGTATAGAAATATGCAAATGCTACTACTAAAACAATGTAAATTACTAAACCGATAGAATATACCGGAGTGGAAATTTTACACCAGTTACTTGAATTTAACACCTTTAAAACTTCGCCCCAGAAACCAGTTGCCTGAACTCCAAAGAAGGAACAAATAATAATAGGGAACTGCATAATGGAGGAAGCAAAGATTACCGGAATAACACCGGAAGTATTTACCTTTAAAGGAATCTTGGAGCTCTGTCCACCAACGCTTCTTCTTCCCTGTACTTTCTGTGCATACTGAACCGGAATATTGCGTGTACCGGAATTCAACAATACGATAAACACAATCATGCCAAGTACAATTACCAAAATAACTACTGCCGCTAAAATAGCAATCGCAGGAGCTTTACCAATCACAAACTGCTGAGCAAGTCTTACAAAATCATTTGGAATGGTTGATAAGATATTAATAACCAAAATAACAGAAATACCATTACCAACGCCTCTTTCTGTAATTCTTTCACCAATCCACATAAGGAAAGCACTACCGGCTGTTAACGCTGCAATAACTGTAATTACATTCAGTACATTATACTCCTGTAATAAGCCCTGATTACCAAATCCGATAGCCATTGCAGCAGACTGCAAGAGTGCTAATGCTACCGTCACATAACGTGTAATAGAAGCAATTTTCTTACGGCCTTCTTCACCATCCTGCTGCATTTCCTCTAACTTTGGAATAGCAATTGTTAAAAGCTGCATAATGATAGAGGATGTAATGTATGGAGTAATACTCAATGCTAATACAGAGAAGTTGGAAAAAGAACCACCTGTAAATGCATTAAACAAATTAAATACATCTCCAGCCTGAGAAGCAAACAATAATGCGAAGTAATCGCGGTTTGTTCCTGGTACTGGGAGTTGTGATCCGAAACGAATCACAACCATCATAGCCAGAGTAAATAAAATCTTGTTACGAATCTCTTTTACCTTGAATGCATTTTTCAGTGTTGTAAACATATTACATCACCTCTGCAGTTCCACCAAGAGCTTCAATCTTTTCTTTAGCTGATGCAGAAAATGCATCAACCTTTACATTCAACTTCTTGGTAAGTTCTCCATTTCCGAGAATCTTAACGCCATCTCTTGGGTTCTTTACGATACCAGCTTCGATTAATGCGTTAACATCAACTACTGCATCGTTTTCAAATACTTCAAGAGCGGATAAATTAATAGCAACGATTTCCTTTGTGTTTCTATTTGTGAAACCTCTCTTAGGAATACGTCTGTATAATGGCATCTGACCACCTTCAAAACCTGGTCTTGGAGCGCCAGAACGAGCCTTCTGACCTTTGTGACCCTTGCCGGCTGTCTTGCCATTGCCTGAACCGTGTCCACGGCCTCTTCTAAAATTATCACTGTGTTTAGAACCTTCTGCAGGTCTTAAGTTAGATAATTCCATGATGACACCTTCCTTTCTTTAAGCTTCTTCTACTTTAACTAAATGTCTTACTTGCTGAATCTGTCCCTTTGTAGCAGCATTGTCTGGTAAAACAACTGTCTTGTTAAGTTTCTTGAGACCCATTGCTAAAAGAGTAGCTCTGTGCTTTGGTACTGCTCCAATAGGAGACTTTACTAAAGTAACTTTTAACATTATCTTTCTACCTCCCTGATTAAGCTAATACTTCGTCTACAGATTTACCACGCATCTTAGCAACTTCTTCAGGAGTCTTTAACTGACTTAAACCAGCAACTGTTGCAAGAACAACGTTCTGCTTGTTGTTAGAGCCTAAAGATTTTGTACGGATGTTCTTGATACCTGCTAATTCACAAACGATACGAGCAGGACCACCAGCGATGATACCAGTACCTTCCGGAGCTTTCTTTAAAAGAACAGAAGCGGAACCATACTTGCCGATGAAATCATGTGTGATAGATTTGTTTTCATCTAATGCAACTGTAACTAACTGCTTTGCTGCATCTTCTTTACCCTTACGGATTGCGTCTGGAATTTCGATAGACTTACCTAAACCAGCGCCTACGTTACCATTGCCGTCACCTACTACTACTAAAGCTGTGAAACGGAAGTTACGACCACCCTTTACAACCTTTGTTACACGCTTAATGGTAACAACTTTATCCTGTAATTCTAACTGACTTGCGTCAATGATTGTACGTTTCATGTGTATTCGTCCTCCCTTTCCTAGAATTCTAAGCCAGCTTCTCTAGCTGCTTCTGCTAAAGCTGCAATCTTGCCCTGGTAAATAAAACCACCACGGTCAAATACTACTGCTGTAATACCTTTTTCAAGTGCACGCTTTGCAATAACTGTACCTAAATATGCTGCTGCATCAACGTTATTGGTCTTTTCTAATTCTGCTTTCACAGCCTTTTCAAGTGTAGAAGCAGCTACTAATGTATTGCCAACTGTATCGTCGATAATTTGAGCATACATATGATTACTGCTTCTGAATACTGCTAAACGTGGTCTTTCAGCTGTACCACTGAAACGGTTGCGGATTCTTAAGTGCTTTTTAGCACGTACTTTTGATCTTGATTCTTTGCTAACCATTTTTTATACCCTCCTTATCTTACTTCTTACCAGTCTTACCAACTTTACGTCTGATAACCTCATCAGAGTATTTAATACCTTTACCCTTGTAAGGTTCCGGTCTTCTCTTATCTCTGATTTCAGCCGCATACTGGCCAACTTTTTCTTTATCAATACCCTTAACGATAATGATGTTCTGTCCTTCAACAACAGATTCGATGCCTTCCGGATCTAACATTTCTACCGGATGAGAATAACCTAAGTTTAAAGTTAACTTCTTGCCAGACTTTGCTACTCTGTAACCAACACCGTTTACTTCAAGTTTCTTTTCATAACCATTTGTTACACCAACAACCATGTTATTGATCAATGTTCTTGTCAAGCCATGTAAAGACTTCATTCTCTTTAAATCGTTTGGTCTGGTAACAACGACTTCTGCACCTTCTAATTTGATATCCATTTCCGGTGCTAATGTTCTTGTAAGAGTACCCTTAGGACCCTTTACAGTCACTACATTATTTTCTGCAATTTCTACAGTTACGCCTGCAGGAACTGCGATTGGCATTCTTCCTATACGTGACATGCCCGTACCTCCTTATATGAATTCGTCAACAAGCTTACCAAACGTAAGCTAATACTTCGCCACCAACCTGAAGCTCGCGAGCTTTCTTGTCAGTGATAATACCCTGGTTTGTAGAAACGATTGCAATACCTAAACCGCCTAAAACTCTTGGCATTGTGTCCTTACCAGCGTATACACGTAAACCTGGCTTAGAAATTCTCTTAATACCGTTGATTGCTTTTTCGTTCTTGTCAGCGCCGTACTTTAAAGTAACAACGATAGACTTGAAGTTGCCATCTTCAACTACTTCGAATTTCTTGATGTAGCCTTCAGCTAATAAGATTTCAGCAATAGCTAATTTAATCTTAGAAGATGGGATAGTTACTGTGTCGTGTTTTGCTGTGTTTGCATTACGAATTCTTGTAAGCATATCTGCAATTGGATCGCTCATTGTCATGATTTAGTTTCCTCCTATTTTGACTTGAATCATGTTATTAGTTCATTCAGCGCTATCGCCGAATGAACTAATGTATGCTGTTAACTTATTTTCAACATACTAATCTATTTTACTACATTTTAGTAAGCTTGTAAATATTTTTTACCAGCTTGCTTTCTTAACACCTGGGATCTGACCCTTGTATGCTAATTCACGGAAGCAAATTCTGCAGATTCCGTATTTTCTTAAATAAGCATGTGGACGACCACAGATCTTGCAACGATTGTATTCTCTTGTAGAGAACTTCTGCTTACGCTGCTGTTTAACCTTCATTGCTGTCTTAGCCATGAGAACTTACCTCCTAAATTATTTTTCAAATGGCATATTGAACTGTGTCAATAATTCACGAGCCTCTTCGTCTGTCTTAGCTGTAGTAACGATGATAACGTCCATACCACGAACCTTATCTACTTTATCGTACTCAATTTCAGGGAAGATGATCTGTTCCTTAATACCAAGTGCGTAATTACCTCTACCATCGAATGCGTTAGGGTTTACACCTCTAAAGTCACGTACACGTGGCAATGCAAGGTTTACTAAACGATCTAAGAACTCGTACATCTTTTCGCCACGTAAGGTAACCTTACAGCCGATAGCCATACCTTCACGTAATTTAAAGTTAGCAATAGCCTTCTTAGCTCTTGTCACAACTACCTTCTGGCCTGTAATAGTCTCTAACTCTTTAACAGCAGTTTCCAAAACCTTAGCATTGTCTTTTGCTTCACCAACACCCATGTTGATAACAATCTTATCAAGCTTTGGAACTTCCATAACATTCTTATAACCGAACTTTTTAATCATAGCATCTACGATTTCGTTCTGGTACATCTCTTTCAGTCTGCTCATTAACATTATCTCCTTTCTTCGTATTGTGATTAGTCGATAATTTCGCCAGTTGCCTTAGCAACACGAACCTTCTTACCGTCCTTAACATCAAAACCTACTCTTGTAGCTTTTCCTTTGTAAACTAACATTACATTGGATGCGTCGATAGGAGCTTCCTTCTGAACAATACCACCGTTTGGATTAGCTGCATTTGGCTTAGCATGCTTTGTAATCATGTTAATACCTTCTACAACAACCTTACCGGCCTTCTGGTCTACAGAAACAACTTTGCCTTCTTTGCCGTTGTCTTTGCCAGCGATAACTTTTACTGTATCACCTTTTTTAATCTTAAACATTTAAAGGCACCTCCTTATAATACTTCCGGAGCTAAGGAAACAATCTTCATAAACTGTTTTTCACGAAGCTCTCTTGCTACTGGTCCAAAAATACGTGTTCCTCTTGGAGTCTTGTCATCTTTGATAATAACAGCAGCATTTTCATCAAATTTAATATAAGAACCGTCTTTACGACGAGCGCCTTTTACAGTACGTACAACTACGGCCTTTACAACGTCACCTTTTTTAACAACACCGCCTGGTGTTGCATCTTTTACAGAAGCAACGATGATATCACCGATCTGTGCATATCTTCTTGTGGAGCCACCGAGAACTCTGATGCAAAGTAATTCTTTAGCACCTGTGTTGTCAGCAACCTTAAGTCTGCTTTCCTGCTGGATCATGCTAATTCTCCTTCCAAATATCTGAAAATAACTGTATATTAATTATTTTACTCTTTCAACGATTTCAACAAGTCTCCATCTCTTATCCTTAGATAATGGTCTTGTTTCCATAACCTTTACGGTATCACCGATGTTACATTCATTGTTTTCGTCATGCGCTTTTAACTTGTAAGTCTTCTTTACGATTTTGTTGTAAAGAGGATGCTTAACATGGTTCTCAATAGCAACAACGATTGTCTTATCCATTTTATTGCTAACTACTTTACCAATACGTGTTTTTCTTAAATTTCTTTCCACGATTATTGTCTCCTTTCTGAAATTCCATCGAGGCTTTTGCCTCGAACATAATACTTACTATTCTGTCTTTGCCTTCTCAGCGATAACGGTCTGAATTCTAGCGATGTTCTTACGAACTTCTTTAATTCTTGCTGTGTTGTCTAACTGATTTGTTGCATTCTGGAATCTCAAATTGAAAAGTTCTTTTTTAGCAGCTACTAAATCATTTGCAAGTTCTGCAGCAGACTTAGCCTTTAAATCATTAACATATTTATTAGTTTTCATCTGTTACACCGCCTTCCAGGTCTGCTTTGGAAACGATTTTACACTTGCATGGAAGCTTGTGCATAGCAAGACGTAACGCTTCTCTTGCCTGTTCTTCCGGCACACCTTTGATTTCGAACATAACACGGCCTGGTTTAACAACTGCTACCCAGTATTCAAGAGTACCTTTACCGGAACCCATACGTGTTTCTGCTGGTTTTGATGTTACTGGTTTGTCAGGGAAAATTTTAATCCAAACTTTACCTGCACGCTTTGTATAACGTGTTAACGCGATACGGGCTGCTTCGATCTGGTTGGAACGAATCCAGCAAGGTTCAGTTGCAACTAAACCGAATTCGCCGTAGCTAAGTGTATTTCCTCTTAAAGCTTTTCCTCGCATAGAACCACGGAACTGTTTACGACGTTTAACTCTCTTTGGCATTAACATAATTATTTATCGCTCCCTTCCTTGTTTCCTTTTGTTGGAAGTACTTCGCCTTTGTAGATCCATACCTTAATACCTACTTTACCATAAGTAGTATCTGCTTCTGCAAAGCCGTAGTCAATATCAGCTCTTAATGTCTGAAGTGGAATAGTACCTTCGCTGTAGAACTCTGTACGAGCCATATCAGCACCGCCTAAACGACCGGAACATGCCGCCTTAATACCTAAAGCACCGGACTTCATTGTTCTGGACATGCAGGACTTCATAGCACGTCTGAAAGATACACGGTTTTCTAACTGCAAAGCAATGTTTTCAGCTACTAACTGAGCATCCTTGTCAGGTCTCTTGATTTCTTTGATGTCTACTAAAACTTTCTTGCCTGTAAGCTTAGAAAGCTCTTTCTTTGTTACTTCGATTTCAGCGCCGCCACGACCGATAACAACACCCGGCTTAGCAGTATAAAGGATAACCTTTACTCTGTCTGCAGCTCTTTCGATTTCGATCTTAGAAACACCTGCGCTGTATAATTTCTTCTTAAGGAACTTTCTGATGTTGTAATCTTCTACTAAGTAGTCAGAGAACTGTTCATCAGCATACCATTTAGAATCCCAATCTTTGATAACGCCTACTCTGAGGCCATGAGGATTAACTTTCTGTCCCATGTTTTACTCCTTTCAACAATCCTATCTTTCATCAAGAACGATAGTAATGTGGCTCATTCTCTTTTCAATTCTGTATGCTCTACCCTGTGCACGTGGACGGATTCTCTTCATTGTAGGACCCTTGTCAGCGTAGCAAGCTGCGATATACAGGTTGTCTTTATTCATACCGTTGTTGTTTTCAGCGTTAGCGATTGCTGATTCTAATAACTTCTTAATGATGCTAGAAGCGTATCTTGGATTGTAAGCTAAAATACCAAGTGCTGTATTAACATCTTTGCCTCTAATAGCATCTAATACGAAACATGCTTTCTGAACAGATACTCTAGCGTAAGATAACTTAGCTGAAGGTCTTGTATCTTTCTGTGCGTTTCTTTCTCTTTTTATCTGAGATCTATGTCCTTTTGCCATAGATATAGCCTCCTTTCATCTATCCGCTATGCAGCGGACGCGTCATTATCTAACTTTAGATTTCTTTTCGTCTTTGCCGTGACCTCTATAGTTTCTGGTAGCAACAAATTCACCTAACTTGTGGCCTACCATGTCTTCTGTAACGTATACAGGCACATGCTGTTTACCATTATGAACTGCAATTGTATGACCAACGAAAGATGGGAAAATTGTAGAGCGACGAGACCAGGTCTTGATAACCTGCTTCTGTCCTGCAGCGTTTAATGCGTCTACTTTTTTCAGTAAGTGTGCATCTGCGAATGGTCCTTTTTTAAGTGATCTAGCCATTATCTTTTTCCCTCCTAATTATTTGATTGCTCTACCATCGCGTCTTCTTACGATCAGCTTGTTAGATTTGTTTTTCTTTTTACGTGTCTTCAAGCCGAGAGCTGGTTTGCCCCATGGTGTAGATGGACCCGGACGACCAATACCGGTCTTACCTTCACCACCACCATGTGGATGGTCATTAGGGTTCATAACAGAACCACGTACCGTTGGACGGATGCCCATGTGACGCTTACGTCCTGCTTTACCAATATTAACAAGGTTGTGATCAGCATTACCAACAACACCTACAGTTGCTCTACAAGCAATTGGAACCATTCTCATTTCGCCGGATGGAAGTCTGAGAGTAGCATACTTGCCTTCCTTAGCCATCAACTGAGCGCTGTTACCGGCAGAACGAACCATCTGGCCGCCCTTGCCTGGGTGTAACTCGATGTTGTGAACCTGTGTACCTACCGGAATTTCAGAAAGCGGTAAGCAGTTACCAATTCTTACTTCAGCTTCAGGTCCGTTCATAATTTTCATACCATCCTTTAAGCCTTCCGGAGCAAGGATATAAGCCTTTTCACCATCTGCGTAGCAGATTAAAGCGATGTTTGCTGTTCTGTTTGGATCGTATTCGATACCGATTACAGTTGCTGGAATGCCATCCTTTGCATTTCTCTTAAAGTCGATGATTCTGTATTTTCTTCTGGAACCGCCTCCGCGGTGTCTTACTGTGATTTTACCCTGATTGTTACGACCGGCTGTTTTGTTCTTGGAAACTAATAAAGACTTTTCAGGAGTTGTCTTTGTAATTTCGGAGAAATCAGAACCAGTCATATTTCTTCTGGAAGGTGTATATGGGTTATATGTTTTAATGCCCATTTTAATTCTCCTTTCGATGTGTTTTGTGTCGCACTTCTCTGTGCCTAGTTAAATAATCTTATAAACCAGCGAAGATTTCAATATCTTTGCTGTCAGCTGTTAAGGTAACGATAGCCTTCTTTGTCTTAGCAGTCTTACCAACTACCATACCACGTCTCTTGTTCTTGCCGTCTAAGTTCATTGTGTTAACCTTAGAAACCTTAACGCCATCGAACATCTTTTCTACAGCTTCTTTAATCATTGTCTTATTTGCTTCTGGATTTACTAAGAATGTATATTTCTTTTCTCCCATACCAGCCATGCTCTTTTCAGTGATAACTGGTTTGAGGATTACGTCATAGTACTGAACGTTTGCCATTATGCGTATACCTCCTCAATCTTTGCTACAGCGTCTTTTGTAAGAACAACCTTTTTAGCCTTCATTAAATCGTAAACATTTAATTCGTTTGTTAATGTTGTCTGTACAGTTGCCATATTTCTAGCGCTTAAAACTACGTTTGCATCATTTTCTGCTAATACAACTAAGCCCTTATCTACATTTAAGTTTGACATAACATTAGCGAAAGCTTTTGTCTTGATTTCTGCCAACTTCAATTCATCTACAACGATGAGCTTGTTTGTGTTAACTGCATTTGTTAAAGCAGACTTTAAAGCTGCTCTCTTTTCCTTCTTGTTTAACTTGAAGGAATAATCTCTTGGTACTGGAGCGAATACTACGCCACCGCCAGTCCACTGTGGAGATCTGGTTGAACCCTGTCTTGCATGACCGGTACCCTTCTGTCTCCAAGGTTTTCTACCGCCACCGCTAACTTCAGAACGAGTCTTTGCTTTCTGAGTGCCCTGACGATTGTTTGCAAGCTGCTGTACAACTGCCAAGTGTACTAAGTGTTCATTTACTTCAACACCAAACACAGCATCATTTAATTCGATTGTACCAACTTCCTTGCCTTCCATATTAAAAACAGATACGTTTGCCATCTGAATGTCCTCCTTTCACCCCAAAACTTAAGCCTGAACCCTAACGGTTTCTTTGATTGTTACTAAAGCCTTTTTAGGTCCCGGAACAGCGCCCTTAACCAAAATCAAGTTCTGCTCTGCATCAACCTTAACTACGGATAAATTCTGAACGGTAACCTTTACACAACCCATGTGACCCGGCATACCTTTGCCTTTGAATACACGGCTTGGAGAAGAACAAGCACCGTTGGAACCCTGGTGACGATGGAACTTGGAACCATGAGCCATAGGTCCTCTATGCTGACCTAATCTCTTGATTGCACCCTGGAAACCTTTACCCTTGGAGATAGCAGATACATCAATCTTGTCTCCGGCTGCAAAGATATCAGCTTTGATTTCAGCACCTAATGTATACTCTTCAGCGTTTTCAAACTTGAATTCTCTTACATATCTCTTGCAAGAAACACCTGCTTTTGCAAAGTGACCCTGAAGAGGCTTGTTAACACCATGTCTGTGGATAACTTCCTTTTTGCCACTCTTGTCTTTAACGTTCTCTTTTGTCTTCTTGTCTACAAAACCAACCTGAACTGCAGAGTAACCGTCGTTGCTGACAGTCTTAACCTGAGTTACAACACATGGTCCTGCCTGAAGAACTGTAACCGGTACTAATGTACCATCTTCATCGAAAATCTGTGTCATTCCGATTTTTGTTGCTAAAATAGCTTTTTTCATGTCTTTCCTCCTTTTTGTTCTACAGCGGAATGGAACGCGCCATTCATTCTAGTAGAAGGTATTAATTGTTTTTCATTTTTAAAACGATGTTTACACCTGCAGGCATTTCCAATCTCTGCAATGCATCGATTGTCTTCTGGTTAGGTGCAATGATATCGATCAGTCTCTTGTGGGTTCTCTGCTCGAACTGTTCTCTGGAGTCTTTGTACTTGTGTACTGCTCTAAGAATTGTAACAACTTCCTTCTTTGTTGGAAGAGGTACCGGTCCGCTTACCTGAGATCCGTTCTTCTTAACTGTTTCGATGATTTTTTTAGCTGATGCATCAACTAACTGATGATCATAAGCCTTTAATGTAATTCTCATTACCTGACTTGCCATAAAAAAAGTCGCCTCCTTTTCGTACTTGTGGGTTTTTAGTACGACAAGTGGTGACTGTACACTCTCCCGTGTGTGTCCTCATAACACTCGCAACTCGAGGGCATAGCCCACCAAGTGTTCATGAGAAACTCTCACGTCGTTTCTATCTGCATCGATAGACCTTAAGTTACGTACAGTGACTTGTCGCCAAATTCGACTTGACATTCGCTCCACGGAAAACCCGGCGTACACTCACGCATACCCGGCAACCTCACGCTTCATCGCTATCATGCCACAGCAAGATATACTATACACCATGCTTCCCCATAATGCAAGTACTTTTTATTTTTTGAATTGTACTTTTTTTAGTACAATAGAAGAAAGACAAGCCCCAAACTCGTCTTTCTTCTATATTATATATGTTTAGTTATATACACTCATTTACAAATTGCTTTTACTTCGTCAAATTCATCCTGAATTTCTTTAGAAGGAGCAGGTGTCAAAAGACTTACGATAATAATTGCTGCAAGAGCTAACAAGAATGCCGGAAGCAGTTCATAAATATTCCATGCGCCACCCAACGGACGAACCATGTATTTCCATACGAATACTGTTGTGCCTCCTACAACCATACCTGCCAGTGCGCCGTACATATTAGAACGTTTCCAGAAAAGTGCCGTCAGAACAACCGGACCAAATGCGGCGCCAAAGCCTGCCCATGCAAAGGATACAATACCAAACACAGAGCTGTTTGGATCGGATGCCAGGAAAATACCTATTACCGCAATTACAACCAAACAAATTCTTGCTGCCAATACAGTCATTTTTTCTGTAAGATTAATATTGAAAAATCCCTTCAAAATATTTTGTGAAACACTGGAACTTGCCGCCAAAAGCTGTGAATCCGCTGTTGACATGGTAGATGCCAAAATACCTGCCAAAATTACACCTGCCATAATTGCAAACACAATTCCGTTTTTGCTCAAGAGATTTGCAATTTCTACGATAATGGTTTCAGATGCAGAACCCTCAAGCATCGCCACAGCACCTGCTTTACTTACACTATAACCAACTACTCCAATAAAAATCGCAACTGCCATGGAAATCACAACCCAAATACTTCCCACTCTTCTTGCCATAGGAAGCTTCTTTTCATCCTCAATTGCCATGAATCTAAGCAGGATATGCGGCATACCAAAGTATCCAAGCCCCCATGCCATTGTGGATACGATAGTAATAAATCCATATTTTGTCTGTGCACCAGTGGCAGCGTCATGTATAGCAGTCAGTGATAAGTAACCCGGAAGCTCATTAGCATTTGCAATAACTGCATCCATACCACCTGCAACATTTACACCAAACACTACTACAATTATAAGCGCAACGCTCATAACAATACTTTGAATAAAGTCTGTAGTACTTGCCGCACTAAATCCACCAAGACAAGTATACAAAACAATTACCACTGCACTAACTACCATAGCAAGCTGGTAGTTTACTCCAAACAGGCTTGCAAATAATTTTCCACATGCACTGAATCCGGATGCAGCATAAGGAATAAAGAAAATAATAATTATTATGGCTGAAATCAACATCAAGAGCTTTTTCTTGTCCTGATCTCTATAACGATTTGTAAAGAAATCCGGAATTGTAATAGAATTATTTGCTTTATATGTATAAATACGAATACGTTTTGCCACAATCAACCAGTTTATATAAGTACCAATTGCCAAACCAATTGCAGTCCATGCCGCATCACAAACACCGCTTAAATATGCAACGCCCGGAAGACCCATCAAAAGCCAACTGGACATGTCAGAAGCTTCCGCACTCATAGCCGTTACAAATGGTCCCAGCTTGCGTCCTCCCAAGTAAAAATCACCTGCTGTTTCATTTTTAGAAAACATAGCACCAACAATAATCATACCAAACAGATATACACCCATGGTAATCAATATTCCCATCATTGCTGTTGTCATAATAGTACCTCCTCACACTCGGTTATCTATCTTTTACCGAGTTACCGCTTTATCATAACACAGTGGTATATAAATTGCAACCTCTGTATATTTTTTTCTTGTTATTCCATTAAATCAATACTATTTACGCCATAATATTCGGCCATTGTTGCATTTACCAAATGGTCTTTGTCAGGAAATAAATCACTGAAATATGTAATAACACTTTGATATGGCACACGCTTAATCACAACATCTTCACCTTGATGTTCTTCAAAATATGCCACACGTTCTTCTATAAACTCATCCACTTGCTGGTAGTAACCATTATACAACTCAGCATATACCCAATAAAGATTTGTATTGGTAATGCCAACTTTTGCCACAGACAACAAGAATAACACACCAATCACGCATACATATATCGGCTGCCACTTATATTGACTTTCCGTCAGTATTTTAATTCTTCCGGAAAATTTGGTACACAGCACCCTGTCAAGCCATCCCAGCCAATAAAACACATTAAATAACATTAGCCAAAAATAATTAATATAGTAGAGATTAATCATACGACCCGGTGCAAAGCCACCAAAGGCGTAAGACACCGGTGCATACTCTGCAAGATATAGTCCACCGGAAAGAATGGTAACCAGTACTGGCCACTTAAACCTCCACCCACAACTCTTAACTAATTGCCAAATAAACGGAAGCAAAAATATAAACATCATAATTACCGAGATATTAGTCCAACTACCAATGTACTTCAGACCATCTCGTATTGAAATAATTATTGCTTCAACTGCTGATACATCTGCCTCAAAATCATTATTCATATGATTGGTACTGCCCGGAGCGAGCACACTGATTAACAATGCCGCCAGCGTTGAAACTGTATACGTTACCAACACCCTAAAACTTTTCTTTTTGTAGTACCATGCAAAGCCTGAAAGCCCACCTGCAATTAGTAAGAGCAACATGGTTGTAGGAAAATTACCGCCGCCCACAAACATACATGCCAGAACACCAATTATATAAAAGAAAACCTTTCGTGCTTTGCCATACTCAGCCCAATCCGTGTAAAACACACACATAGCGGCAACAATCATCATCCCCCACGCATAGAAACCGGTATAATAAGAAGCTCCGGTCCACCAATAAAATGCTTCTTCCGTGTACATCACTCGCAAAAACCACGCAAATGTTACCAAAGATGTAATCGTAAGCCACACACTTTTCGGAGTCTTCCCATGCTTTACCATCAATACATAACTCAACCAGTAAATAGCGGTCAGAAGACTAACCATAATTAGCACCACACCCATCCAGTAGTGTTCGTCACCCCAAACTCCCGGTTGCAGTGCCATTAACAAAATAGATGAATATGC
>JAFXAZ010000082.1 GCA_017521985.1 Lachnospiraceae bacterium | reverse complement strand
GCCATCATTTCCATAAAGCTTCATCAGTGCCTCTAGGAGATAATAATCCCCAAAAATATAAGGATTGTGAATACTTCCTTTCTCATGGTAAGAGCCAGAATTATTCTGAAGTAAAACTAATTCATCTTCATTGTAATTGCAGTTTTTATCCAACACTTTCAAATAAGCAATAGCCGCATCATAATAGGTATCCGCTTCCATCTCATCCACTACGCCCGCAATTTCAATCAATCCACAGGCTGCGATGGCTGCTGCGGAAGCATCATAATAAACTGGTTCGCGAGGAGCTCTGAAATCCAAAAGAGGCAATTCGCCCGGTTTTACATTGGCCATAAAATAATGTGCTACTTTCTTCGCTGCATCTAAATATTCCTGTTTTCCGGAATTCAAATATGCAGCTACAAAGCCGTACAAAGCCCACGATTGACCTCTTGACCAGGAAGAACCGGAAGCATATCCCTGTCCTCCGGGTGTTGCCAATGCTTCTCCCGTAGTAGTATCAAAATCTACAATATGATTTACAGACCCATCCGGACGAACAAAAGCACGCATAATCGTATCCGCATGAAGGCGTGCTACATGAGAAAATCTAGGGTCCGGTTCCGAACTGTCCTTAGCAGCCCATTCAAGAATCGGAATATTCATCATGGAATCCACAATTGCCCATCCCTTAGGTGCAGAAGACCAATTCCATGCACGAATAAATTTTGCCATAGGATTAAAACGCCCCGCTAAAATGGTAGCTGCATGCAAGGCTCTCATACGGGCGCGTTTATCACCTGTAATCTTATAGTTTGCAACAGACGTGAGACTCCACATAAATCCCACATCATGATGAAGACCCGAAAACACATTTAGTGCCTCATCCAGTTTTTCTTCACATTCTTCCGCATAAGTACGGTATTGCTCCTCTCCGGTTTTTATATACATTAGCCACATCATTCCTGGCCAATATCCATTGGTCCAGTTAAAAATACTGTTTTCTTCCCCCTTTGGACGCCATTCCCCGGTAGCATTTACTGTGTAGGGAAAATTGCCTCCGATTTGAGGAGCCATAATACTAAGTTTCTTTTCTACACGCGCCAAAAAATCCGCGGCAAATTTTTGATCACATTCTTTTAACATATCTTTTCCTTTTCGTTATAATCACTTTTTCTTAACCGGTTTATCTTAAAATAACATAATTTATAACAAAAGTCAATTCCATTCAATTATTCCGATTTACTCCATACAAAACCCAATTAACAGGGTCTTTTACCATCAAAAAGCAACAAATCCTTTGACATTTCTTTCCAACTATGTTACATTGAATAAAAACGTATTTATTCTTCCGGTTAACAAACCGGTTAATAATAGCAGGAGTTTCTATGAAAACCAACTTAACCATCAGCGACATTGCCAAATTAGCTAATGTTTCTAAAGCCACTGTTTCTTTTGTGTTGAATAACAAGGAAGGAGTCAGCGAAAAAACACGTCAACGGGTACTTTCTGTCATTGAACAAGTTGATTACAAGCCAACCATGAATTCCCGTCGTCTGAGCTACCAAAAAAGTTTTACAATTGCAGTAGTTTTTGATAAAATGACAGCAGCACTGAATAATTTATTTTATTTTGATATTATGAATTCCCTTTTAAAGCGTTGTTCTTTCTATAACTACGCTTTGGTGCACTATGAATTCGAATTAGTTGACGGACAAATATCTTTGCCCGAAAATATCCTTAACAAAGATGTAGACGGTCTTATCTTTTTAAAGGACATTCCTCTTGAATTAATTGCCAAATTAACCCAATTAGATATTCCTTTTGTAGTTGCAGATGACCATTCCGAGCATCGTTCCCTGCACACAGTCAAAGTAGATTATCGTTTGGCTGCCTATACTGCCGTACAATACCTAATATCCAAAGGGCATCGCCACATTGGCTTTATCGGAAATATGAATCTCCCTGCGTTCTATACTCAGGTATTTTCGGGATATCAAAAAGCTCTGCGGGAAGCCAATCTCCCTTTAGAACCCAGCTGGTGTTATGAAAAAATCCAGGACAGACCGTCCACTGAAAAATACATTTCCAGATTACTACAGACAGACAAACTTCCCACAGCCTTTTTCTGCATGGAAGATTTATTGGCAATAGAGCTGATTCGTTATCTGCAAAAATGTGAATTAAAAGTGCCGGATGATATTTCGGTCATCTCCATCGATGATATTATATTATCTAATATGATTTACCCGAGCTTAACAACGGTATCCCTGAATAAAGAGAAAATCGGGGAATCCGCCGTAGACATTCTTATGGCACTCATTCAAAACCGCGAAGCTCCAAACGTGATAATTACCTCAAATGAAATTATTGTACGAGAATCCGTAAAAGACTTGAATTTGTTATAAATTCAAGTCTTTTACACTAAGCCATAAAGTTTTTTACGTGCTTCTTCTTCATCTATTATGATAAACCTCATGCACAACGTCATATGCCATCTTTTTATGTGTTCTGTCTGAACTAATAATACCTTTCAGGTTATATCCATTCTGGATACTGCTCATTCTTCTCATAGAAGCAAAATCATACAAAATCCATGGACAAATCCCTCTGACTGCAGGGGTATTCAGCAATACCCGAAACTGCTTACGGTAAATTTCAGCCTGAAGCTCCTCACTAAAAATTTCCATAGAAGAACTGTGGTATCCAGATTTTGCATCTGCTCCCATCTCTGTGATTAATATTGGCTTATCGTCCTTGTAACCATTTAATATCATTGGCAAGGTCTCAAAATCCTTGATGTACCATCCGTAATACTCATTGATTCCTACAATATCCAGTTCACTAATCAGGCGATCTTTTATTTGCTTCTTATCCACATCAAACAAACAGGCTGCACAAATCAATCTCGTCGAATCAATCTCTCGGGCAGTCTGGGCTAAGGTTTTCATAAACTGATACCTGTCATCAGAATCCGGATTTTCATTTCCTATCGACCATATAATGACACTGGCTCTGTTACAATCTCTCAAAATCAATTCCCTCAGCTGATTTTGCGCATCCACTACAGTGGCAGGATTGCGAAAAGCAATCGCCCAATATACCGGTATTTCTTCCAACAAAAGAATTCCCATCTGATCCGCCACTCTTGCTACCATCTCACTGTGTGGATAATGTGCCAGTCTCATAAAATTACATCCCAGCTCCTTCACCTCCTGAAACATATGTCTTATTTCTTCTTCCGATTGACTGCGAAGTGCATGCGGATGCTCATCATGCGCACATATTCCTTTTAGAAAAATCTCTTTTCCGTTGAGGTAGATATGTCTCCCATTTACATTTACTCTCCGAAAACCTATCAGTTCCTCTACCTGATCCTCTCCGCATACCATTTTGACCAAATAGCACTTAGGGCTATCCGGACTCCATTTTTGCAACCGGCTTTCATTAATAGAAATACTTCCTTTTGTCTCATAAAGATAATATTCTTCACCATTCAAGTTTTCTTTGCCCATATATAGACAACGAACCTCCTTGTGGATATCCAACTCTTTAATCTCAATCCACGCGAGATTTTCTGCCCTTTTCTGTATATCTTTTACCCTAATCCAATACTCTAAGCTGTTCTCTTTTACCTTTGATAATTGGATATAAGAATTCTGTATGTGGAGTTCTGGTACCACCAGAATTTCTACATCGCGGAATATTCCTCCATAATTAAACCAATCATAATGCAATGTAGGCACCTGCTCCATTTTGCGAGTGTTATTGACCATGATCAACAGACTATTTTCCTGTTGAAGATTCTGTGTAACATCCACACAAAACGGTGTAAACCCACCTAGGTGTCTTCCAAGATATGTCTTATTCAACCAGATTCTCGTTTCATAATTTGCGGCGCCGATTTTCAAAATGTATCGGACACCTTTTTCCCGAGAGATATCAAAATCAAATTGCTTATAGTAAACGCCCGCACCTTCGTATAAAGCATATTCTCTTCTAGCATTATTCCAGACACCCGGTACAGCAATCGTGTCCCAATTTTCAAAATCGGCATCATAAGGAATCGGCTCTTGATTACGGTTATATTTAGTCTCATCAAACCATCTGCTCCTGATATTACTACAAAAAACATCCGGAGCAAAATGCCATTCACCATTCAGGGATACTTTCTTACGCTCTGTACCCACAACCAAAGTATCTGCATTTATTGTGTAACCACCTTCATATTCTTTATCATAATCAGCAACTAAGATATTATCAAACCCTTCATCGAATCTCTTTTCCATAATAACTTTTCTCCTCAAAATTTACACCCGCAAAAAATTCGCAACAAATTTCTGTTCACTTTCTTTTAGTATATCTTTTACTTTTCGTTATAAACGTTTTTCTTAACCGGTTTATCTTAAAATAACATATTTTATAATAAAAGTCAATTCTATTAGATTTTTCTGATTTATTTCTATAAAAAGCCTAATCAATATAATAGAGCTTTTCGTCCTTGAAAAGCATCAAATCCTTTGACTTTTCTTTCCACCCATGTTACATTAAATAAAATATAGTTATTCTTCCGGATGGCAAACCGGTTAATAATCCATAAGATATTTATGTTACACCCAACGAATCATGTGACATCATGAACCGAAGTTTTTTCTACGAAAATAAACTTAACCATCAGCGACATTGCCATAAAAAGTCATTTAGAAGAGGGTGTATAATAAAGTCATCCTAAGCTGGAGGTTTTCCAAATGAGTTACGAAATTGTAGATTTTCACACGCATCCTTTTGATGATGAGGCTACAAATATCTGCGGGCACAAGGAGTATTGTAATATGTCGGCAGAAAATACAGTCACCTACATGAAGGGATTAGGCATCTCTAAAATTTGTGGTTCTGTTATTTGCAGGAATAGTGGAGAGAGCATGACCTATGCCAATGAATGGGAGATGATTGCCGACAGCAATCGTCGTGCTTTAGACTTAAAAGAACAGTATGGTGATTTTTACATACCAGGCTTTCATGTACATCCGGGCTATGTGAAAGAATCCTGCGAAGAAATTGAGAAAATGAGTAAGCTGGGAGTACGGCTGATAGGAGAACTGGTGCCATACATGCATGGGTGGCGCGATTATTCCTGTAAAGAGTTTGATGAAATTTTGGACGTGGCTACTCAGCATCACATGGTTGTGAGCTTTCACTCCATAGATGATGATAACATGGATAAAATGGTTAGAAAACATCCCGATACCATACTTGTGGCTGCACATCCGGGTGAGTTTCCTACATATAGCAGACATTTAAATCGCATGCAAATGAGTGAGAATTATTACCTGGATTTATCGGGAACAGGATTGTTCCGACATGGCATGCTTCGCCATGGAATCGATGCGTTTGGAGCAGAGCGCTTTCTTTTCGGTACAGATTTTCCAACTTGTAACCCGGCCATGTTTCTTGGTGGGGTGCTTTTAGACGACCTGATTACGGATGAAGAAAAGAGCTTGATTTTAGGCGACAATGCAAAACGGTTGTTAGGATTATAGAATATAAGGGGTAGACCACCTGTACCACACTATACTCGATTGATACAGGCGGTATTTTTCAAGGGTATTTAAGAGAGTTACAGGTATGTCTCCAAGCGAATTTAAGCATTCCCTTAACTATAAAAGTTAAGGGAATGCTTAAATTTTCAAAAACCCAAATTCATCTTCCTTCATCTGCAAATACTGCATCATCAGGTACGCGCCTCGTAAGGAAACCTTTTCCTTTTCCAAGATGTAGCGAACCATTTCTTTGTCTGCCAGGAGTACTTCAATATCTTCGCTGCTTTCACGCTCCGGGCAGCAGTCCTCTAAATCCACATAGCCAAACACGGCACTGCTGGCTTCATCGGTAAAACCCGGCCCCATTAAAAACGGTCTGCGAAAGCACGCCGCACCACCGGTATACTCTG
>JAFXAZ010000004.1 GCA_017521985.1 Lachnospiraceae bacterium | reverse complement strand
TACAAGCACGTATGCATTACTAGTTGAATGTGGATATTGAGTTAAATTGGTCTGTCGAATTGAAATAGAAGCATAGTTCTTTGTATCTAACTTCATTTTGAACCTGTATGTTTCATAATTGTTCAACTTCTGGTTCAGATACCCAAATCCTGAGCTCAATTGCTCTAATTTCACACTCTGCATATTTGACTCGGTGTTTTTCGTAACTGTGAGCTTAGCAGGGTCTGAAGACACCCAGTCTCCGTTTACATTGAGGTTTGCAATACCAGTGTTTCTGTAACTGTTAATAGTCTTGATAAAGCTCTGCAGTTCTGCAACCATGCTATCAACATCGCTTTGACTTCCTTGCGTAAGTAAAGACTCCGCCTTGCTTAATTTACTCTCTACTGCTGTTGTAACTTCAATTTTAAATTCACCTGCGCCACTTCCGATAACTATCGTCTCTTGAATTGCCTTTAAGTTATCAATCTCCAACTTCAGTGCAGCAGTATCAACACCTGAAGCCATGGTTGTAAACTTATATTCTTCCCCTTCGCATTCCCATGTATTTCCAATATCCTTAGAAAGATTTATAGCATAAACCTTGTAATAATATGTTGTTGCCGGTTCCAAACCTTCAATTTCTACATAGTTATAATTAGTTTTACCACTGGTAACAACATCTGTCATCTCTTTATCTGTAGCAATGACATATTCATATTTGTCAGCAAAACGTGCCTGCTCCCACTTTAAGTACACATTGGTATTTACTACATTTTCCTGACCATTAGCAGGATAAATCAGATTAAATTCACTTTCCGGTATTTCCACATCGAATACATCTGTCTGAATACCAATACTGTCCATACTGAAATTTGTTTCGTTAATAAAGGTTTCCGGAAAACCGAATTGCTGCATTGCCTCTGTTGTCAAACGATAATCATGATTTCCAGCATCTACAAAAACACTGTAATCATTTGTTATCTGGTTGTTCTCAACCGTTCCACTATCAATAATAGTCTGATCAATCTTATTTTCTTTAACATCAACAGACAAATTATTAGTAACGACATTGTTTACTACCGGAATTTTCATACCATTGTCATCAGTTAACTTCTTTACATTTAGAATTTGAGGATATTTTTCCAATACAGCATTAGTCATACCCTCGCTTTCACTGTAAGTATTATATGAAGCTTGACTTACTGTGGTATTCCTGTCTGTTATTCTGACACCAATCGCAGCATTTACTACAATATTCTCCGAAAAAGTATTGTATGCTCCTGTTCCCAAACTACCTGAACCATTATTCTTATTGTTTGCTACAATAATATTATGCTTTGCTGTTTGATGACTTTCAGAATCATCCCAGTATATTGCTTGTACCTGTCGATCTGAACTAAAATCTGATCCAAAATCATGTACGTAGTTATACTCTATAATATTTCCAGCCTCAACTAAAACTTGACCACTATAAATAACACCTTCATCAGAAGACTCACTAGACATACTATATACTTCATTGTAACGAATGATATTGTCCAAACCTCCGTATATGATTCCTGCGGCTCCTGGCTGACCATGAATGATGTTATTTTCCGCTACGTCACCAATTACACGGTTGTCACTACTTCTTCCCAGTGAAATCGCATACTTATATAGCATAGAATTTTGTGTAGCGCAATTCCAAAAATGATTGTTTGCAATTCTGTTATTACTTTTTGTATATGTTTCCGGATCGCCACCACCAGTAACATTGACACCTACAAGTCCTGTTTCATAAATTGTACAACCTTCCACAAGATTATTACGTCCATTTACTTTAATACCATCAGTGCCAATATCATTAATTTCACAATTGCGTATTGTAATATTTGAGCTGTCATCTAATACAACACCATCTGCGAGAGTATGCTGGAAGTGAATTCCATTAAACTCAACATATTCTACATCTGTTAGTGTGATGAAAGTATCGTTGTATGAAGTAAGTTCTATCTTGTCATCTGCATCCAGTTCTTCTGTCGGATAATAATAGAGCATCATACTTTTCACGTCAACAAAGTATTCTCCAGGTATATCAATTTCCTCTAACAGATTGGTTGCATACCATTTGCCTCCTTGCGCAATACCGTAACTTGTCAGGTCGCCAAGTGTTATAGTATTTCCCTCTGGATCAACACTGCCAATAGACACCCAATCACGACACCATTCGTTTGCTAAATAACCAACTATATATGCCTGATCTGCACCTTTCCAGTTATCCGGAGCAGTGCTCTCGTACACAAATACACTTTTTGCCTCTTCCCCAGGATTTGGCCATGTATCTCCTGGCTGCTTAATCTCATTAACAATCTCATATCCGATGTTTGGATATCTTGACAATGTCTGAGCCTTGCCGTTTACATATAAATTAACTATAGCTAGTGGACGATTTGCCACATCATATCTTTCCTTATAATCAATCACCTTAGAGTCGATTCCATAACCCTCTAAAGAAATTGCCATAACCTGACTGCGTGCTTCCTCCGGCAGTCTATTCAAAATATTCTCATCTGTAATTGTGCTAAACTTGGTCGCATCCAGTGTTTTAGCACCACTAAAGATAACTTCTCCATCGCCTGCTGCTTTATAAACCACCGGATAATCTGCGGTACCAGAGTCAGCCGCTGTAAAATCAATTTTTTCATTAAAATTATAGGTTCCGGCATGAATAAGAACTTCTACCGCCTTTGCAGCATGGTCCAAGGTACGTAAAGCTTCCTGTGCTGCTTTGATAGTAGCAAAAGGTGCTGCTTCGCTTCCATCACCATTTGTTGCTGCATCTGCAGAGACATGAAGCACGATTGCTTCGTCACTGCTATCAGTTGAATCACTGGAGTCACTTGCATCGCTGGAGTCGCTTGCATCACTACTATCGCTTGCATCGCTGGAGTCACTTGCATCGCTGGAATCACTTGCATCACTACTATCGCTTGCATCGCTGGAATCACTTGCATTGCTGGAATCACTTGCATCGCTGGAATCACTTGCACCGCTGGAATCACTTACATCACTACTATCAATTACATCTTCTTCTGCATCGTCATAGATAACATAAGACACAGTTGCTGTTAGCTCTGCATCCTTGCCATCCACCTGAATAATGCAGCTAAGCTGGATATCACCATTCATCTCCGCTGCCTGTACCGGTACAGCTGCCACTGCCATTCCACCTATCATTGCAATACAAAGCATGATAGAAAGCCATGTGGTTCTGTTCTTGCCATACACAAACAACACAACTAAACCACCAACTGCAAGGGCTGTTAAAATAACCCAAAAGCCAGCCTGCATATTATCACCTGTTGCGGTAGAACCACCTGATGCAGATGCCACACCTGCCACACCTCCCGGTGTAGTCCAGGTCTCTCCATCCTGTAAGCGTGCATCAAATGATGTACTTTTGCTTGCCAGCTTCACACCATCCGGAACATTTATCTGAGTAAAGATAAACACTTCACTGCCCGCATGATTGTCCACCTGCACAGATGCCTTTACGGACTCGCCTGCTTTATACGCATCTTTGTCTGTAAAAAGCTGTGCCGTAATCCCATCCTGGCTTATCGCATTACTCTTCGCCGCATATACATTCATGCTTAGAGCCAAAAGCATTACTACACTTAAAAGTACTGTCAATAGCCGAAAACTCTTTCCTTTCACTGTCGTCTCCTTTCCATTGTTCAAACCACTTTGTTACTTTTAATTAATCCCGTAGTTTATTGCTAACCTACGGGATTAAAATTTAACTTATTGCATATTACCAGGTAGTAGTCCAATCAGTAACGTTATACTTTTTAATGTACTCATCCAACTGTTTCTGATATTCTTCAATCAACTTATCCGCACCTGCTGCCTTACGTTCTGCTATCCACTCATCCAATTTTGCTTCCATTTCTGCACCTGCTGCACAAAGGTCAACCATCTTAGAGTATACAGAATCCACTGCACCAACTGCTGCAATAATATCCTGAACATTTGTCTTATCAAAAGCAAAATTGATAAACGGATTTACCAAAGCGTCTTCCTCTGCCGCTAACAGTTCTGGATAATAATCAGGTGAATCAGCCTGAGTAATCAAGGAATTCATGCAGGTACCAATAGTCCATCTTGTCAAACCATAATCAGCATCAGCAGTTCCCTCTGCTCCGTAAGATGTTGTAATAGTGCCATCTGCATTTGCAGTATAATGTTCACCCTCAATACCGTAAATTAACAACTGATATAATTCTGGCTCTGTATACAATGCATTTAATACCATAATGGCACGTTCCGGTTCATCTGCAGAATAAGGAACAGCCATTGCAGTTGAATTACCAAGCTCAAAAGTAGCTGCCGGCTCACGGTCGATAAAAGATAATTCTACCCCCGCTGCAGCTTCCTTTGTTTCCTTTGCTGTATCTGTTAAAACATTATGAGACCACATTACAACAGTATTATCCGTATATTCACCGTTAGTAACAAATTTCAAATTATTCTGATCTACAGAAGCAATATCGGAACGAATATATCCTTTTTCATAAAACTCAGCCATTCTCTGCGCATATACACGACGACTTTCTGTCTGTACACTATCAATAACTTCCAGCTTATTTTCGCTGTTACGACGTACACCAATTTCGTTTACACTCGGAAGAATACGCAATGTTTCTGTTCTACCACTCCAAGCGGTAAAATCGTAATTAGGACGGATACCACTGTAAAGCTTGCCGGCATCCTTACAAGCCGCTAAGTAAATGTCAAACTGATCAAATACTGCATTAAAGTTATCCCCATTCGGATCTTCATTCCACCACTTCGTTACAACTTCCTGAGTATCCTCCAGCCAGCCTTCTCCGGCTAAGTCTACTAACTCTGTCGGCATCCAGAATGCAGACTTATAACCAACCAATCCCTGCCAGCTAACTGTGTAATAAGTTTTGCCGTCAGTAGTATTCGTATGCATATCCATAACTTCTTCACCAAGTGTATCGATAATTCCCTGTCCATACTCAGCCAATAAATCATCTAAAGGCAACAGGTTGCCGTCATCCATGTCACTCTGCAGAGAAGTAAGCCATCCTACCCATGCCAAGTCTACTTTCTCTCCGGCAGCCAACAAACGGTTAAAAGAATCCTTGTATTCAGCCTTTGGTACAATTGTAAATTCTACGGTAGTATTCGGTACATATTCCTGAAGCTTTTCATTAAATACTTCCCAAACCCTATCAGAATCCTTCTGTTTTCCAGGTCCCATCAGCCAGATCTGAATAGTTTTATCTTCCAGTTCCGCTACATCCTCTGTGCTTTCTGTTGCCACAGACTCGCTTGTCTTCTGAGTCTCCTTTTCCACTTCGGATGATTGTACCGGCTCTTTACCACAGCCTGCCAAACATCCCAGTGACATAACTGCTGCTAAAAGCAGCGCTACTACTTTTTTGTTTTTCATTTCGTTTCCTCCTTGAAATATTTGGTAGTGTCAAGTTTGACACCTATTTATAAAAATCTTGTTTCCAAGACTTTTTTCCATTACACTTACCCTTTGACTGCACCTACCGTCAATCCCTGCGAAAAATACTTCTGGAAAAACGGAAAGATTACTAACATCGGTCCTGCGGCAATAATACACATCGCATATTTTAAATTTTCACTAGGCAACAGCATATTTTCTATATTTACAATACCCGCCAATTCTCCACTGTTTGCAAGATTTTTCAAAAAATCTGCTTCCTTCATTATTCGTTGTAACAAGAACTGTAGTGTGTACAATTTTTCATCCCTAATGTAAATCATAGATGTAGAATAATCATTCCACCTAGTTACCAAAGTCATGAAAGCAATACTTGCGAATACTGGAGTCGACAATGGTACAACAATTTTAAAGAATACTGTAAGCTCCTTTGCACCGTCCATATGGGCTGACTCAAATAACGATTCCGGTAGTCCCTTAAAGAAAGTTCTAAAAATCAGTGTATTCCATGCTCCGCCAGTTATAACCGGCAGAATATAAATGAGGAAACTATCGTTAATCCCATAATATTTGGCAAACACAATATATCTCGGTATCATACCTGCACTGAAAAGCATGGTAATAAAGATAAATCCTGTCAAGAACCCTTTAAAACGAAAATTTGTTCTAGATAACGGATACGCCATCATACCACATATCACACAAGCTAAAAAGGTACCAAGTCCCGCCTGTGCAATCGTCACTATGTATGCTCTAATCATTCTTTCTCCATTTGCAAAGGCAGAACGATAAGCCTCCAAGGTAAATTCCCTTGGTAATAAACTGAAGCCACCTAAAGCCAAAGCACCTTCACTAGTAAAGGATGCTGAAATTACCAGTACCAAAGGAATGATAAAGCATGCACAAAATAGTATAAAAAACAAATGCAATACAATGTTAAAACCATCTATTTTTTTCTTTTTCTTCATTATATCCTCCTAAAACAGGGAATTATCCGGAGATATTTTCTTTACAATCAGATTCGCTATCACAACCAGTAACATACCTACTGCTGACTGCAACAAACCTACTGCCGCACCCATTGCATAGGTTCCATTTGCCAACGCGCGGTATACATATGTACTTAAAATATCTGTGGTGTCATACAAAAGAGGCACATCTCTCGGTATAATATAAAACAAGTCGAAGCTACCTCCAACCAACTGATCTACGCCCAAAATAATATAAATACAAATCAGAGGAACCAAATGAGGAATTGAAATATAACGCATCTTATGCCATCTGGTCGCTCCGTCCATCTCAGCAGCCTCAAACAAACTGGTATCAATACCCATCAAGGAAGCAAAATACATCATAGAGCCCATACCAATGTGCTTCCATATATTTACCAAGCTTAGTATCAACGGCCACGCTCCGGGCTTGATATATACATCTACTTTGTCACCCCCCAATCCCGTAATTATCTGATTCATAAAGCCGTTAGTAGGACTTAAAATAGCATACGTAATGAAGCCTACAACAACGAAAGACATAAAGTTTGGGAAAGTAACAACTGTCTGATATGCCTTCAGTGCCTTCCTGTTTCTAACCTCAAACAAAAGCAATGCAAGCATCACATTGGTAAACGGTCCCAAAAACATAAACCACAAACCATACAGAAATGTATTTCTAATAATTTCCAACATGGATGAGCTGGTAAAAATCCATTTAAAATTCTTTAGACCCACAAATGCACTACCTAGAATTCCCCGACTAAATTTGTAATCACGAAATGGTATCGTCAAAGATACTGCAATCGGTACGTAATAAAACAATATGTATCCGATAATAGCAGGCAAGCAGAGCAGCAAAAGTGACCAGGTATTGGTGTCCTTCCATATACTCTTTTTCTTTACCACTATTTTTAAATTATCTTTATTTTCTTTTCTCATTTAACATCCTCAATCCTTCCAGCAAAGCAACACAGACAATGCCTGAGTTCTATCCTTCATAAGCATCTGATACATTTCGACAGCATTTTTATAGCTTTTCTTATGTGTAATTGTCTTTTTCAGGGATATTTCTTTTTGACTTAATAAATCCAAGAAATATAACGTATCTTCCCTTCTTGTCCAAGGATCATAAGGTGTGCCAACCGGAGTATGCATCGCCCAGTTATGTGCGCCGATAATAGTCAACCCCTTACGACTGCAGTATTCAAAGTCGATAGTTGATTTTCCCTTAGGGCTACTTGTAATAATTAAATAACCTCTTTTCTGTAAACACAAAATTTCCTTTTCTATCAGTGAAGGAACACTTGTGGTTTCAAAAACGATTCTTGCCAATTCTTTCTTGCCATATTTACCAAGTGCTTCTACTACATCCTCTTTTATGGTATTAATTTTATAATAGCCCAGATCATCAGGAAGCATACTCAACCTATAATCAGAAACATCTGTCACAAAAACATTTAAAGCACCGGCATTTTTGGCCAAACGTGCAACCAGTTGTCCAACCAAGCCTGCACCATATACGACAACTGTATCGCCAGGACGAATCTTTGCAGCACGAATACTTGCCATTGCAACGCAACCCAGTGTGCCAAAAACAGCTTCTTCAGAATCCACCCCATCAGGAACAACGAGTAAATCTGCACCTACTGACCTCACAGCATACTTTTCATGTCTTGATGTTGTAAGAACTCTTTTTCCTAACCATGCTCCATCTACCTTTTCGCCTACCTTGATAATCTTTCCGACATTTGAATAGCCTGTACAGGTTGGATAATTAAAACTTGCATGCCATACAGAATCTTTATCTACATTCGCCTCAAGCATTGTAAGTTCTGTTCCTGTACTAATTTGTGAAACCTCAGTTTCAATCAATACCTCTTCAGCACCAAGCTCCGGTATTTCTTCCTCCCAAAGCTCTACACAATTTTTATCCACAAACATTACCTTATAATTCTTACTCATCTCTATTCCCTCCCCTTAAAATTCTATTACTATTTCTACTTTATTTTTTAAACTTTCTGCCTCAGCACAATTTACTATAATCGTTTTTAAACTTTCTGCCGGAGGACACAGTTCAGGCTGCAATTTATTAACGAGACAATGACAAAAATATTTCATTTCATTCTCTACTGCACTATTGCTTTCATAAAATTCATTAAATTGTTCATCTGCAAGAGGGTTTGTCTCGCTATCCACAGTATACAATCTAATTCCATTCCGATTATCAAACTTGATACAAGCAGTCTCAAAATTTGCCTCAAATCCGGCAGTAAATGGATATTTCTTTGCACCTCTCCAGCTTCCGGACGCAGAAACGGCGACTTCCTCCTCATATCTATAAATAGTCTGAGAAGCCTTCATGCTACCAACAGTTAAAACACTCTTAGGACTGCCTAACAAATTTATTATCATATCGGTATCATGTATATGAAAATCACCTAACGCCCCACCGGAACGAGAAAGATCAGCCAACCAATTCCCTACACTCCAGGAAGGCATTCCCCCATGTCGAAATAACTCCAATGACACCATCTTGCCAAAACGCTGATCCTTTATGCATCTCTTCAAATATTCATAGCTTTTCAAAAACCGCACTCCATGCCCTACCATAAGCAGTAAGTTTTTCTCTTCAGCAACACTTACCAACTCTCGAGCCTGTTCAGCAGAAGAAGCAAATGGTTTTTCGCACAAAACATTAATGCCATATTCAAAAGCTTTCATCACTGCTTGATAATGAAGATGTGTCGGCAAACACACGGATACAAAATCTAATTTTTCTGCTTCAAACATTTCTATGTAATTATTATAAAATTTACAGTCATACTCTTTCGCAAGTGCTTTTCCACCTTCTTCATCAGCACTACATAAGATAACTGTTTCCACTAAATCGTTTAATACTTCAATATGTATTTTACCCATAAATCCGCTTCCAATTATTCCTACTGTAATATTATGTTTCATTTAGCATCTCCTTTTCTTCTCTCGAAATATTACGTGTAAATACGCTTAATGTAATAATATCTCTTTCAACATAGTAAACCAACCTAAGCAGAGGACATATCAGGGGATAAAGAGGACAAAAAGAAGAGGAACCCTGTGAAAGTTCCTCCCTCCCCATAAACATTCTTTTTTTACACGATTCCTGCTGCAAGCTCCTGAACCTCTTCCACGGTCAGTGTTGTCATTCTTGCAATAAACTCCATAGATAAGCCGCCTTCCTTCAGCATCCTCTTTGCTGTTTCCAGTGCTCCCTGCTGCATCCCCTCGTTAGTTGCCTCCTCCATCATTTCCTTAAGTGCCTGACACATATCTACCTTTTCCTCCTCTTCATCTTCTTCAAACTCTATACCGGTTACAGTACTAACCACTCTGGCAGCATTTCTGTCCATATTTTGAAAGCGTTCGTCCTTCTGCACCATTTCATTCAGTTTTGTCCTGTCCTTGGAGTGCTTAATGAACAGCATCACCTCACGTAAGCTTGTCTGAAACTGGTCAATTTCTTCATCTGACATACTCTCCGGTGCAATCAGGTTCAGCTTGTAGTCTGACACCAGTGACAAAATCTCCGGTTCCTGTACTGTCATCATTTCATGCAGACTCATAGGTCCTTCCCATTCTCCGGCTCCAAAGTATACCACCAGAGTAATCACCGGAATTAATCGGTCCTCTTTGTAAAATCCGGACAAATACTCGGCTGCCGTAGGCTTTTTTTCCAGTTCCTTTGGATCTTTAGCCTTTCTGGCCTCCTTGTGAGAGTGTGCAGCCTCCTCTACCTGTGCTGCATACTGTAGGGCATCATAGACCATGTTTCTGACAGGCATGGCATGGTGCACCTCGCTTTGAGCTTCTATAGCCAAAAGCAGATATACCTTGCTGTCATCCTCCATAGCCGTAACACTTTTCAGCACATCACGATACCTCTGAGTAGGAACTCCAACACCCTCGGCACCATAAGGTATTGCTGTGATATCCGTATCCAGTGGTCTTAGGTTTTCAGGCTTTATAACCTGCTCGCCCTTATAAATAAACTTATTGAAGGCATCTGCAAAAACAGCATTCTCCTTCACGTAATCCTTTGTAACGATGTCTTTCGCACCCATATACAACCTCCTTCATGAGCCATGCGGTATACTTAATTATATCTTAACACCCATTCAAGCCATAATCAAGTACCGCGCAACTCATTATTTTGAAATATGTACTGTTTTTTTGAACAGTTACAAGCATATTGTAGCAGGTCTTTTTAGGGCATGTGGACGATATATCGTCTAAATTATAAATTTTTTGTAAATTTTACTCACTTTCTCACACCACTTTATAGCACACAGTCACGCACAGTCCGCCTTCCTCCGCTCTACGAACCGTCAGACCAAATTCTTCCCCAAACACCAGCTTAAGTCTCTGATTTACATTGCGTAGTCCGATATGTCTGCCACTTCCGATTGCAGATTCTTGCAGTAATTCCGACAGGGCGACAAGCTTTTCCTCTGATATTCCGTCGCCATTATCGATTACGTGAATATAGTTTTGGTTTCCTATTTTCTCCGCTTTCACCCAAATATCACCTTGACTGCGTTTACGCGCTAGTCCGTGTTCAATAGCATTTTCAATAAGAGGCTGCAGCGTCAATTTTACGATTTTTTCCTGCTTTAACTCCTCCGGAATCTCCATGTGCATGCGTATTCGTCCTCTGAAGCGGAAGTCTACCAGCTTCACATACAATTCCACATGCTTTAGTTCCTCTTCTAAAGGCACCAGATAATTTTCGCTGGCCAGACTGATTCGCATAAGCAAGGCCAAAGCATAAATCATTTCCGTCACTTTATTATCTCCCTTTACCAAAAGTGCTGCGGCATTTCCGATAGACTCTAGGGTATTGTACAAAAAGTGGGGGTTAATTTGGGTTTGAAGGGCACAAATTTGCGCATTATGTAAACTGATAATTCGCTCTTGAATCTGCTCGTTCAAGTTATCCTTTTCCTGCTTGGCACTTAGGATACTGCGCTGAATACGTTCCATCTCATCCACTTGTTCTTTTTTGTCCCAGTCGGTAAGCATGGATACATCCTTCAGCACCCGCATGGTCTGCTGAATTGGATTGTATACCCAAATCGCCAAGAGACTTGCCAGAATCAGGCTGACACCCACAATTAAAATCAGCACATTCCGAAGCATTTGATTGGTGGCCTGATTTTGCAGTTCAAAAGAGTGCATGGAGGTAAGATAAAGGTAACGAAAGCCATTCTGATCCGACTCAAGTCCTGAGACAATATAATTTTGACCTTCTATTTCATGCACCTTTGAAAATGCTCCTTCCCATTCAGGAGCTATTCCCACCTCAAAATGCTCTTCTTCATTGAGCAAGCGGTACTCATCACTATATATCAAATTTTCCATAGCACCATCATAGATAAGTAACGTAGAGGAATAGTCTTTATTTCGATAGCGACCGCTTCCGATAAATTCCCCAAGTTTTTCCACATCTATATTTATAATTATGGCTCCTAAATTACTGTTTTTGCCTTCGCCAATTGGTTGTAAAATGGACAAAAGGTAAGGATATTTATTATGTTTTTTACGTGCCCAAAAAACCGTACGATTAGGCATATCCTCTGAATACCAGTCCAGGCATTCTTTATCCGTATATTCCTTAAATCCAAATACACCCTGATTACTAATAAAAGAATTGGATTTTTCAAAGTATATACATATAGAATCCATATAATCACTGGCATTTCGAGCCATTTCTAACATACTCATTAAACTGTCTGCATTCTCCGATATACTAAAATAAATCATGTTCCTTGTTCCCAAATACCTTACATCTTCTGATGCAGACAGACTATACGCCAGATTTTTGGCAGACAGAATAATAGAGTTTACATTTTCATAGACCTGCTCCAAGGATGCCTCGTTTCGTTTAATCATCTCTTCTTCCAGGTTTTTACGCATTTGGTTACCATACCAAATACTGAGCGTGGCCACCGGAAGTACAAGACAGATAAGTAACAGCAAGAAATATTTCACCAATATACTGCTGAACCGATAATCCTTTAAGTAGGAAAGGACTTGTTTCATTGAAGAATCTGCTTTCTTTTTCCACTGCATACTTATTCCTCTTTATTTCTCTTTTGGTACTCTCTTACGGTACTTCCGGTATATTGCTTAAATATCTTTTGGAAATACTTATCATCATGATACCCGACTGCTGCGCCAATGTCATCCGGTAATAATTTCCTTTCATCCAGAAGTCTCATGGCACCCTCCATTCGAACACGGAGTACATATTCCGAAAAGGTCTCACCCATCTCACTTCGAAATCTTCGTATAAAGTGTCTCGGGCTCAAGTGAACATACTCTGCCACATCTTTATAGGTAAAATCATCTCCCAAGTGATTGCTGATATAATTACACGCTTTGGTAATACAATCATCTCCGCTTTTCTTTAGAATTAGATTTCTGGTAACAAGCTCATCATTTAAGCGGCTAAGCAATGCGGATAACGACTGGCTCATATCCGAATCTTCTGCCCGCTCCAGATTTTTTAGTTCCCGTGCAAATTCTTCTGCCAGCCCTGCATCTTTCCTATGCAGCTTCTCCTGTAATACCTCTAAAAGTCTTTTGATTACGATTTGACGAATCTCCTGTGGCGCATTTCGCATCATAGGTTTTAAATGTGCATATGCCACCCAGGTCTCTTCTCCTTCACCGAGAACAGCCTCAGTCATAGTTCGGGTCATAGCCAGCACCTTATCATATTCCTCTTCTCCAAAGCTATGCAGCAGTTCTTTTTCATAGGTTGCCTTGTCCAGCTCTGTTTTGATGCCGGCAAACACTTCGCGCAGCTTCTCATAATCTATAGGCTTCAGCAAATACTCATACACGCCGCAGTGCATGGCTTCCTTGGCATACTCAAACTCTCTATACCCACTTAAGAGCACCACCTTCATCCACGGATATTTTTCCTGAATAATACTAGCAACCTGCAATCCGGAAACCTGATACATACAAATATCCGTCAAAAGCACATCTGCACGCTGCTTCTCCAAAAATTTAAGTATATCCTCTCCGTCTTCCAACATGGCAACGACTTCAAAACCCATAGCATTCCAGTCATTCCGATAATATAAACCTGCCCGAATCAACGCCTCATCATCTGCAATAATTACCTGATACATAACTACCTCCATATAGACAGTATCCCCTAACATAATTTTAGCATACATTTCCCCTTAAACAAAGGCATAGAAAAAACTTGTCCTCTCTTTCTCGCGATGTCCTCTTTTTCTGTTTTAAGCGCACATAAAAATCGGCATCCCGTCGTTTCAGGTGGAATGCCGATGTATCGTCTTTTTTCAATTATTCCAAATTCCCGGTATAAAGCTGATAATACTTACCCTTCTGCTCCATAAGCTGTTCATGGGTACCGCGCTCAATAATGCGTCCGTGCTCCAGTACCATGATGCAGTCACTGTTACGAACAGTGGAAAGTCTATGTGCAATAACAAAGGTGGTACGTCCCTTCATCAGAGAATCCATGCCTTCCTGCACCAGCTTCTCGGTACGGGTGTCAATGGAGGACGTTGCTTCGTCCAAAATCAGTGCCGGCGGATTTGCAACGGCTGCTCTGGCAATTGCAAGGAGCTGTCGCTGACCCTGAGACAGGTTGCCGCCATCCCCGGTTAGCATGGTATCGTAGCCTTCCGGAAGTCTGTCAATAAAACTGTCTGCATTGGCAAGCTTTGCTGCTGCAATACATTCTTCGTCCGTAGCATCTAATTTACCGTAACGGATATTGTCCATAATGGTACCGGTAAACAGGTGTGTATCCTGCAGTACCATACCAAGAGAACGGCGTAAATCTGCCTTTTTAATCCGTTTAATATTAATACCGTCATACCGAATCTTGCCATCCTGAATATCATAAAAACGGTTAATCAGATTGGTAATGGTAGTCTTTCCTGCACCGGTAGAGCCTACAAAAGCAATTTTCTGTCCCGGCTCTGCATAAAGCTTAATGTCATGGAGTACCATTTTCTCATCGGTATAACCGAAGTCTACATTCTCCATCACCAAATCACCCTGCTGCAAAATATAGGTTGGTTCGGTCTGATCTTTTTCGTATAATTTCCACGCCCAGCTTCCGGTAGTCTTTTCAGTTTCCACGATTTCGTTATCTACCACTTCAATATTGACCAGAGTCGCAACCCCTTCGTCTGCCTCCGGCTTCTCATCCATCAGCTTGAACACACGCTCTGCACCGGCCATAGCCATCGCTACGCTGTTTAACTGCATAGATAACTGGTTAATCGGTCCGGTAAAGCTTTTTACTAACTGCAGAAAAGCAATCAGAGTACCTACCGTCACACTACCAACGCCATACAGCGCCATAATTGCACCTAACACAGCACAAAGCACGTAATTTAAATTGCCTAGCTGTGCATTTACCGGCATCAAAATATTGGCGTAGCTGTTGGCATTGCTGGTAGCAACACGAACCTCTTCGTTTAATACTTCAAACTTCTCAATGGCCTTTGCTTCATGACAGAACACCTTGATAACCTTCTGCCCGCTGACCATCTCCTCAATATAACCGTTTAACTGTCCAAGCTTCTGCTGACGGGTAATAAAGAATGCCCCGGACTTTCCGGTAATAAACTTAGCAGCGTTTACAATCACTACCACCATACAGCAGGCAATCAACGTTAACGGCAAACTCAAGGTAATCATACTAACCAGTGTACTGATAAGAGTAATACTGCTGTTTAAAAGCTGTGGAATAGACTGGCTGATTAACTGTCGCAGGGTATCGATATCGTTTGTGTACACAGACATAATATCACCGTGCGCATGAGTATCAAAATAGTTAATCGGTAAACTTTCCATATGATTAAATAACTTCAGTCTCAGGTTACGCATAGTACCCTGGGTCACATAAATCATCAATCTATTGTAAGTAAAGGAACAAATAACGCCAAGCAAATAGGTCAGGCCAATGCTCATAAGAGCCTTTAGTAAACCGCCGAAATCAGGGTTACTGACACCAATCAAAGGGGTAATATAATCATCTACCAGGGTACGAATAAACAAGGTACCTCGTACGGAAGCCAGAGCTGCACCTAATATACAGACTGCCACAATGACTAAATGAATTTTGTATTCTTTTAACACCTGACCCATGACACGCTTAATAATGTCGCTCATTTTGCCTTCTAATTTAGGCTTTGGACCCATTCCTCTCGGTCCCTGGCCAGGTCCATGTCCCGGACGTGGTGCTGCCATATTATTCCCCTCCCTTCTCTTCCTTTGGTTCGTCGAAGTCACCCCCGCCCTGGGTCTGACCTTCGTAAACACTGCGGTAAATTTCATTTGTTTCTAATAATTCTTCGTGAGTACCAACGCCATGAATACGACCATGCTCCATCACAATAATGCGATCCGCATCCTGAATACTGGAAATACGCTGTGCAATAATAAACTTGGTAGTATTCGGAATCTCTTCCCTAAATGCCTTTCGGATACGTGCATCGGTCGCGGTATCCACGGCACTGGTAGAATCATCCAATATCAAAATCTTCGGCTTCTTCAAAAGAGCTCTTGCAATACAAAGTCTCTGCTTCTGACCGCCGGACACATTGGTACCACCCTGTTCAATGTAAGTCTCATACTTATTTGGCATGCGTTCAATAAAATCATCTGCACAAGCCATTTTGCAGGCACGCTTGCATTCCTCTTCTGTGGCAAGCTCATCTCCCCAACGCAGATTTTCCAAAATCGTACCGCTGAACAGTTCATTTTTCTGAAGCACTACAGACACCTGATTACGAAGCGCCTCCAAATCATACTCTCGTACGTCTACGCCGCCTACGAGGACACTGCCGTCTGTTACATCATAAAGTCTGCTGATTAAATTTACCAAACTGGTCTTGCCACAGCCCGTACCGCCGATAATACCTATGGTTTCACCGGCCTTAATATGAATGTCAATATCCGTTAACACATTTTTGTTTTTATGAAGCTTTTTGTCATAAGAAAAATACACATGGTTAAAATCCACGCTTCCGTCTCTCACCACACTACAAGCACCTTCCGGACTTACAATATCTGCCTCTTCCTTAAGTACCTCTACAATACGCTTTGCACTGGCTACAGACATACTCATCATAACAAAAATCATGGACAGCATCATAAGGCTCATTAAAATGTTCATGCAGTATGTAAACAAGCTGGTCAGATTACCGGTAGTCATGGTGCCGCCCACTATCATATGTGCGGAGAACCAGGAAATAGCAATCATACAGCTGTAAACGGTAAGATTCATGACCGGATTGTTGTAGCCTACAATTTTTTCTGCCTTTACGGACAAATTGTATAAATTATTGGCAGCCTTGCCGAACTTTTCTTTTTCAAAGTCTTCACGAACAAATGCTTTTACCACACGAATGGCAGAAACATTTTCCTGGATGCTGGCATTCAAATCGTCATATCGCTTAAACATCTCCCCGAAATACTTCATTCCAAGCTTCACGATTAAACCCAGTATGAGTGCCAGAAATACAATGGCAAGCAGGAAAACACTGGCAATCTTTGCATTAATGGTAAAACTCATTACCAAAGCAGAAATCAGTGTAATGGGAGCACGAAGACACATACGCAAAATCATCTGATAAGAGGTCTGCATATTGGTCACGTCTGTGGTCATACGAGTTATCAAACCTGACGTAGAAAATTTGTCGATGTTTGCAAAGGAATACTTCTGGATATTTTTGTACATGGCATCTCGCAGGTTTTTGGCAAAGCCGGTAGATGCTACCGCCGCAAAACGCCCTGCGCCCACACCCATGGTAAGGCTGGCCGCTGCAAGGCAAATCATGAAAAACCCATACAGAAAAACCTTGCTTAAATCCCCCGCTTCAATACCTTTATCAATAATAGATGCAGTTACAAGCGGAAGGGATATTTCCAAAACAACCTCTGCGACCGTACAAAAGGCCGCGATCACCGAAGGCTTTTTAAATTCTTTTACTTGAGTACCAAGCGTTTTCAGCATTAATTGGTACCTCCTTTATAGCATTTTTCTTTTCTTTAAAATGAGTAACGCCGTTATACAAATCAACAACGTTGCTCCGCAAATAATGGCAAAGCCCCATGGACTGCCGGAAAGAGGCATACCTTCTGCATTGACATTCATACCATACAGACCGGATATGATCGTCGGAATAGCCATTACAATCGTAATGGATGCCAAAAACTTCATCACATTATTCAGACGATTATTAATAACCGTAGAAAGAAGCTCACGAGTACCATTGATAATATCACGGTAAATCTGAGTCATCTCAATCGCCTGCTTATTTTCGATAATAACATCCTCTAACAATTCCTTATCCTCCGGATACTGCTTGATACGACTATAACGGGTCAAACGCTCCAAAATCAGACCATTGCTTCGAAGAGATGTAGCAAAGTAAACCAGGTTGGACTCCAACTCGTGAAGCTCAATCAACTCCGTATCTTCCTCAATTTCACTGATATGACTTTCAATCTGGGTACGCTTCTTGTCAATCTTACGTAAGTCCACCTGATACTCTACTGCATTGCGATACAAAATCTGATACAAAAAACGCATACGCTTCTTGGTACTGAATTCCTTAATGCGCTTCTGTACAAAGGCCTTTAAAATTGGTGTATCCCTGCCGCAAATCGTAATAATTGCATCTTCACAAAGGATAATGCCAAGGGGAATGGTGGTATACTCATTGTACTCACCACGACGCTCCGTAACCGGAATATCCACTAAAATCAACGTATAATCATCTTCTATTTCAATACGCGCACTTTCATCATTATCCAATGCTGCCTTAATATGGTCCAAATCAATCCCATACCTTTGCGAGATAAAACTCGCTTCTTCGTTGGAGGGCGAGGTCATCTTAATCCAAATGTCTGCTTCGTAATTTTCAAGTTCACTAATAATACCGTTGTCGGTCTTGTATAAAGATATCATAATAACCGCTTCCTCCTTTTTTGTAGTTTACCACTCTTTAGTATAATAAAAAATGATAGAAAGCACAAGGATTTTATGATTTTTGAATTAACATTTAGTTGCAGTTCTGCCATACTGCCATGAATTGGACTGAATAACCGTGCTTTCTCAGCACGTTCTCACTACGACTCAAAGGTCCCCGGTAGCAACAGTATGACAGAACTGCAACAGCGTTTACCCATTGACATGTAATTTCATACGCTTTAAAATAAAAGATGTCGACAACTAACCTGATACATGTTTTTACAATCATTCGTTTCATTTTACAAACAAGGAGGTTATTATGTTAAAAGACAGATATTCTTATATTGCAATTTTTTCCTATGATGATGATGGAATTAGCATCGAATTTCCTGATTTACCTGGCTGTTGCCCTTGCGCCGATAAGGATCACACAGACACTGCTATTAAAAATGCCAAGGAAGCCCTTGGACTTCATATCTGGGGGATGGAATCTGATGAGGAAGTAATACCACTCCCAACTTCCATTCAAGACATGGTGTTTGAAAAAAATCAAGTACCTGTACTCATTGAAGTATTCATGCCTCCAATCCGAGAACGAATCAATAGCAAAATTGTTCAAAATTAAAACATGGATAATTTCCACTTTTCAAATTCCTCAAATCGTGTATAATATTATGTATAGAATTTCTGAACAATACAAGGAGTTTGACATATGGAAAGTAGCATGTTTTTCTTATTAGCCGGTGGTTTAGTGGTTATTATTATTGCAGTAGTTGTTGCAGTGGTATCTTCTGTTGTTTCTGCAGTTGCAGCAGACACGGATGATGATACGGAATAGTTTTAAAATTTATTTGAATAATTAAATGCGGTACACCTTTGTGGGATGCACCGCTTATTTTTTCCTTTTATTAAGCTCATTCCCGACTTAGACATACTGCATTTCAATTTAGTCGGGTGAAAATTTCTTGTAGCCCCGACCCAAATCACTCTTTTAGCTTAATAATCGGGTATATTTTTTAACTTTCCCCGACTAATGATGATTTTTTGTTTATATAGGTCGGGGGCATTCTATTTAAAAATCCCGACTAATATGACTTATTTATCAATACAAGTCGGGATAATTACTCAATTTACCCCCACTAAAAATAAATTTCTTGTCTATTAGTGGGGGTAAAGCACCTAACAAATCAATAACTACTTACTGCAACAACTTCATCATAATTTCATTGCTTCTGGTTACAAATTTCGCCATGTCGTCTGCTTCCAACGGACCATGCTGTAATTTTGCCAAATCGTATAACTGTTCGCAAATCATCTTGGTATCGTCACCATCTTCATGAGTAAGAACATAGTCTACTAATGGATGACCAGCATTGAGTACCAGGGTTTCGCCTTCTTTACCAAAAGCCCCCATATCCATACCATTTGCAGCATACATACGCATCATATCCTGCATGCGGCGAGCTTCTTCAGATACAGTGATTACAGATGCAATCTTGGAATTACGAAGTTTCTCCACCTTCACGGTAATATTGTCCTTCTTGATAGCCTTCTTCATAATCTTGCCTACTAATTCGGTCTTATTTGCCAAATCTTCTGCAGTCTTTTTGCTGGTCTTTGCTTTCAGGCTTTCCGTTAAGTCTGCATCAATACGCATAAACTTCACGCCTTCGTTCTTCATCTCAAGCTGAGAAATAAACGGTTGGTCAATATTATGATTTAAGATAACTGCATCCATCTTGGCAGCCTTAAACATCTTAATATACTGAGACTGCTGGCGTTCGTCGGTTACATAGTAGATGGTCTTTTCTTTCTTTTCGTCCTCAGCATCGTTCTCAACATCGTCATTAGCATCTGCTGTGCTTTCAGGCTCTATTACCTCGGCCTCTACCGGATTGCCCTGTTCATCTACTGCGGTTTCTTCTGTATCTACCGGCTTTACTTCCAGGCATTCCGGAAGGGTCATGTACACGCCATCCAGATTTTTAAACAAAATGTAGTCTGTCATCTTGTCACAGAACTTGTCATCTTTTAAGCAGCCAAACTTAATAAATGGGCTGATATCGTCCCAATATTTTTCGTAATTTTCCTTATCGGTCTTACACATACCGGAAAGCTTATCTGCCACTTTCTTGGTAATATAATCGCTGATTTTCTTAACAAAACCATCGTTCTGAAGGGCAGAACGAGAAACGTTTAATGGTAAATCCGGACAGTCAATTACACCCTTTAAGAGCATTAAAAATTCCGGAATTACTTCTTTGATATTGTCTGCAATAAAAACCTGATTGTTGTACAGCTTAATGGTGCCTTCCAAAGAATCATACTCGGTATTAATCTTAGGGAAGTATAAAATACCCTTTAAATTGAACGGATAATCCATATTCAAATGAATCCAGAATAAAGGCTCCTTGTAATCGTGGAATACATTTCTGTAAAATGCAAGGTAGTCATCCTTACTGCACTCGCTAGGACTCTTGGTCCAAAGAGGCTGTGTCTCATTTAAAAGCTCCGGCTCTTTCTTTTCGTCGGTTTCATTTGCCTTAGACAAATAAATCTCGGTAGGCATAAAAGAACAATACTTTTTTATCACTTCTCTTGCCTTGTACTCGTTGCAGAAGCTTAAGCAGTCTTCATTTAAATATAAAGTGATAGTAGTACCAACCTCGGTCTTGTCCCCTTCGGTCATTTCAAACTCGGTACCGCCGTCACATACCCAGTGAACCGCTTTTGCACCATTTTTGTAAGATAAGGTATCAATATGTACCTCATCTGCTACCATAAATGCAGAATAAAAACCTAGACCAAAGTGACCGATAATCTGGTCTTCGCCCGTCTTATCCTTGTACTTCTCAATAAAGTCTGTTGCACCGGAAAATGCAATCTGGTTAATATACTCTTCTACCTCTTCTGCAGTCATACCAAGACCGTTATCCTTAATCACTAAGGTCTTCGCAACAGGGTCTACAACGGCATCAATACGGCCCTTGTAATCCTCCGGTAAGGTGTACTCACCCATCATGTCTAATTTCTTCAATTTTGTAATAGCGTCGCAGCCGTTACTGATTAATTCACGATAAAAAATGTCGTGGTCACTATAAAGCCATTTCTTGATAATCGGAAAAATATTTTCGCTATTGATAGATAAACTACCCTTCATATTCATCGCCTCCAAATTTTGCTTTTGTAAGCAGTTTTACTGCTTTGTCATATTGCATATTCTATCCCTCCTAAATCAGATTGTCAATAGAAAATTAGCACTCTCTTGCTGAGAGTGCTAATTTTTAATGAATACTTTATACTATTTTTATAATTTATTTCGCTTCTGTTTCAAACATGCCGCCAAGTCTGCTGTCATAGATAGTAAATAATTCCGCAGTATCCACTACACTGCTGTCCGGCAACTCCATGGTAGTAATCACCTTAAGATTTTCTCTTTTTTCTAACTGTTCTACAAACTGATTGTATGTGTTGCCGAAAACCTCCTGCTTGCGGCTGACTAAAAGCTTTACCTTATTTAAATCGGTCTGCTCTCTGTCCAGGGTAGAAATACACTTAATGATGTGATATCCATGGCTGGTCTTTACCACAGGTGCAATTTCATCGGTTGCCAGCGCAAAGGCTGCCGTTTCAAAGCTTTCCTCCAAATCCCCCATACCAAAGGAATACGTTCCCTTAGAATCCTCGCTATACTTGGAAATCAAAGCATCAAAGCTTTCCCCCTCTATAGCCATCTGACGAATTTCCTCTGCTTTATTGTAAATCTGACCACCTTCTGCTTTATCCATTTCCTGACGATTACCATGCTCATCCACCGTATATGTTTTCAGCAAAATATGCTGTACCGTAATAATTCTGGCCTCATCATCGCTGATTTCCGGATTTACGTCACGAATTAAATACGCATATAACTTGTCTGCTAAAAGCTTCTCAGAGTATATCTGCTCAATAATTTTCCCTTCCGTAATACCAAGCAGTTCCTCCTCACTCTCGGTAAGGGTGACCAGATATTCTGCAGCTGCACTTTGTACCGCAGCCTCTTCCTCCTCTGACAATACCACTTCATACTCTTTTGCCAAAAGCTTCATAGCCTTTACCTGAGAAAGCCATGCCAACGCAACCTCTTTGCAATTATCCAACAGCGTCGTATCTTCGTCTACAGACATAGTCCATAAGGATTCCCCATATACCTGCTCATACTGATTGGCAATGTTGGTCAAATATAACATTAACTCTGTGGTAGTTGCCCTCTCGCTTCCTACTTGAAATGCTTCGTTGCTCCCAAAACCTGTGGTCAACACTACCTTGCTTTCACTGCAGGCAGTTAACATCATCACACTGCATACTACAAGGGCTGCAGCCAATATTACTTGGATTTTTCTAATCATTCTATCATAACCTTTTCTAAATTTGTGTCACTACGTTTAAGGTAGACCCCATATTAGTTTTACAGATTTCAATGCGGTTGTCAATACGTTGTTTTAAGGATTCTACATGCGAAATAATTCCCACCAGCTTATCTCCCTGTGTAAGTTGATACAAGGTATCGCAAGCTGCCTGCAAGGTTTCTTCATCCAAAGAACCAAAGCCTTCGTCCACAAACAAGGTTTCCACCTGAATACCTCCCTGATATGCCTGAATCACATCACTCATCCCAAGTGCCAGGGAAAGACTGGCATTAAAACGCTCTCCACCGGACAGGGTGCTGACCGGACGGGTCTTTCCGGTATAGTAATCCACAATCATAATATCCAAATGGTCTTTGGTGCGTGCATCGGACACTTCGGTCTTACGAATCATTTCGTAACGATCCATGGTCATATGGCGAAAACGCACATTGGCTGCCGCCAAAATATCTTCAAAATAACTGCTAAGCACATATTGCTCAAACACCAGTCTCTTGGCATTATTTCCGGTTGCCATATTTTCCAAATCCTTAATAATACCATATTCTTTTTTGAATGTATCGGCCAGACCGCGGTTTTCCTTCAAGGACACCAGTCCCTCTTTCATGCGTGCTTCCTTTAAAAGCACCTGCTGCTCTCTGTTTCTTACCTCGTCCCGGCTGCACTGCGCCTCCTTGAAATCAGCTTCAATTGCCTCAGCGTCTAAAAGAGTAACCTTGGAAAGCTCCTCTGTCAAGTGTTCTACCACAGCCAAAGTGCTAACCACCATATCTTCCCATTTTTTTACCTGTTCTTGGTATTTTAGCTCTGTTGCCTTTGGCAGTCTGGCTTGTAAAAATTCGGTTTCCTCCGCAAAACTGCTTTTTTCCAGTTGTACCTGCCATGCTTCCTGCTGTTTTGCAAGACAGTCCTTTGCCTCGCATTCTTCTTCTAAAGCCTTACGCTTGGCCTCCAAAACGGCCTGCACTTGGCCATAGACCGTCATCTGCTTATCTTTTTCTTTGTCATGAACTTTTTTCAAGCGCTCTACTTCTTTTAAATCCGGAACCGTGCCATCCGACTGAAAAGGTACCGGATGCTCTAGTGAGCCGCATACCGGACAAGGCTGACCTTCCAAAAGCATATCGGCCACAATGCCGATACTTGCGCGCCTGTATGCGCTGTCAGCCTGCTGCCATGCTTCATAGGTCTTTTTTGCAACTTGCTCCGCCTGCATATACTGCTCTCTGGCCTCTTCCACACTCCGGTTAATCTTTTCTACCTGTTCTAAAGTTTTTTTCACTTCATTTTGGGCTGTGGTATACGCCTCATAATCTTTGGTAATTTCCTGCGCCTCTTTAGCTCTGTTCAGGCTGGCTTTCGTTGCCTCATACTGCTCCTTGGTATTTTGCAGCTTCTCGTAACGTGCTTTTGCCTGCTGTAACTGTTCCTGTTTTTTGCGTTGCTCCAGTGCCTGGGTATAAGCCGCCTGTTTTTTTATCAACGCTTCTTCTTTTTCCCTAAGTTGCTTTTTCAGTCCGGCTTTTTCTTCTTTATAAAAAGTAAGACGTGCTGCCATCTCTTCCTGTATGGCATCCAAATTCATGTAGGACTCCGCAGCCAAATTCTCCAAGGTTTGCTCGCCTTTTGCATGAATTTTAATATCTTCTTCTATTCTATGGGTGTACTCACTTACCTTTCGATAGCTGGCTGCTGCCTTTGCTTTCAAGGTCTGGGTAAATAAATCCAATTTTTCCGTACCGAAAATACCACGAAAAATCTTTGTTTTTTCCTGGCTCGGTGCAGTGAGCATTTTGTCAAATTCCCCTTGTGCAATCATGGAAATCTGCTTAAACTGACTGTAATCTAATGCCATTAGTTCTTGCAGCCTTCGATTCACGCTTGTCACCCCTGCTATCACGTTTCCATCCGGCAAAAGAAGCTTGGCATCCTCACTTTCCTTCGTATACGCCAGTGTTCCTTCGGAGTTTTTGCGTTTCTTCGGACGCATATATTCCGGATTTCGCTCCACCTCGTACATCTGTCCATTGTGTGTAAAAATAAATTTTACGTAGGTTCTTGTATCCGGATTTGCAAAATCAGAGCGCAAGGTGTTTTTTTCACGCTCCTTGCCGGAAGTATTTCCATATATTGCAAAGCATATACCGTCAAAAATGGTAGTCTTTCCGGAGCCTGTCGGACCTGTTATCAAAAACAACGCTCCCTTATCAAAGGCCTCAAAGTCCACCTTTACCACGTCCTTATATGGCCCCCACGCTGACATTTCTAAATATTTTGGTCTCATAGGCTCTTTCCCTCGATTTCCTCCGCGACTTCTCTGACTATGTCGATACGTTCCGCATCCATAGGTTCCCCTGCCAGATTCTCATAAAAGTCCGGAAATAATTCCTCCATGGTTTTTGCTCTGCTCCCTGCCCCATGAAATAACGGCGTGCCGCCTAATGCCAAACGCTTCTCCAAGATAATCTGCATAGTATTTGGATATACACTTCTAAGCGTGCCGATTGGGTCGATTAACTCATCCTTATCTGTTAAAATAGCCTGAATATAATCTTCACGGCCGTTCTCTGCCTCGTTGCCCTGCCTTACCAGTTCCGCCAAGCTGCCCCTCAAAATACGCATGTGACGCCTTGGATGAAGTATCTTGCGGTATACCCCTATGGCACCGTCGGCGCCCAAATCAATGATGTTTACGCCTTTGTTCGTGTAACTTACATTACTATCCCCTACATTCGTCTCTATAGCACCTTCCTTTTTGCCTGACATACTTGCGGCAGTACATTCTGAAAAAGAATAGCAAAGCGGTGAGCCTGCATAATATGTCTGCCCACGTTTCATTGCCTGCGGCTTGTGAATATGCCCCAATGCCACATAATCATATGCTCTAAACAAGTCCACATCCACCTGCTCCAGGCCACCTACAAAACCACGTACTTCGGAATCCGAAAGCTCCGGCTCCTTTCCCCCTGCACATACAAAGAAATGCGTCATCAGCACATGCCTGTCCGCCTCGTTCCAGTTTGGTTGAAACTGCTCTAACTGCTTTGCCACAGCCTCCTCACAGTTTGCAGCACCAACCACCGCCGGCTTTACAAAAGGAAGCATATGCACTGCAACCTTGCCATACTCATCCTGCAAAAATACCTCTTTTACATCCTTGCCACCGACGATATATAGTCCATTCTTCTCAAAAAGACCAGCTCCAAAGCTCAAACGCTCTGCACTGTCATGGTTTCCGGAAATCATAAACACCGGTGCAATCTTCAGTGCTTCCATTAAAAACCACTCTAACAACTGCACTGCCTCTGTGCTCGGCACGGACCTATCATAGATATCTCCTGCAAGTAAAATCGCATCTACCTTCTCCTCTTCGGCAATCTGCAAAATCTCCTGCAAAATATGCCGCTGGTCCTCTAGCATATTAAATTCATAAATACTTTTTCCTATATGCAAATCCGCAGTGTGTAAAAATTTCATTGTCTGCCCCACTTATACATGTAAATTTCTATACTAGTCGGGGATTTTACGCTTAAATTCCCGACTGATTATATATTTCCTTCATTCCGGTCGGGAATTTTACTTGTAATTCCCCCGACCAATTATAGCTTTTTCTCGCTCCGGTCGGAGATTTTCTTGTATTTCCCCCGACCGGTTATACTCTTTTCTCGCTTTAGTCGGAGATTTTCTTGTATTTCCCCCGACCGATTGCACAACTAACTCACTACAGTTGGAAACATTCCAAGTTCCGCACCTATATACAATTTAATGTAATTATAAAAAAGCTACTGCAACTATACTTTGATTTATATTCACTGCACGTCTATTTTTCATAAAGCAATACTATCGAATGCTCCGTTAGGAAACCGACAAGTAACGCCTTGGCGGTTTTAGGAGCTGACTCGATAGTGTTGCTGAAGGAAATATAGCCGGGCAGTGAACAGGTACACAAAGTATAACCACAGCAGCCCTACCTTTTTATATCTTATTTAATAACATGAATCCAGCCTTCCGGAGCTTCAATACGACCCATCTGGATACCAGTCAATGTCTCATAAAGCTTCTTGGTAATAGGCCCCATCTCTGTCATACCGCTTGGTAAACAAATTTCACGACCATGGTCCACAATCTTGCCAACAGGAGAAATAACTGCTGCTGTACCACAAAGACCACATTCTGCCATGTCATCTAATTCACTTAAGTAAATTTCACGTTCTTCTACTTCTAATCCTAAGTATTCCTTTGCAACATACAATAAAGAGCGTCTTGTAATAGAAGGTAAAATAGAGTTAGACTTCGGTGTAACAACCTTGCCATCCTTTGTAACGAATAAGAAGTTTGCACCGCCTGTCTCCTCTACCTTAGTACGTGTAGATGCATCTAAGTACATATTCTCATCAAAACCGTTTTCATGAGCCTTGGTAATCGCATACATACTCATTGCATAGTTAAGACCTGCCTTGATATGACCGGTACCATTCGGTGCTGCTCTGTCAAAATCACTTACACAGAGAGTCAAAGGCTTTACGCCGCCCTTAAAGTAAGGACCTACCGGTGTACAGAAAATACGGAACTGATACTCTGTTGCAGGCTTAACACCGATAACAGGGTTTGTACCGAACATGTATGGACGAAGGTACAATGTTGCACCGGAACCATATGGTGGAACGAAAGCTGCATTTGCTGCTACTACCTTTGTCACTGCATCAATAAATCTATCCTTTGGAAATACAGGCATAATCAGACGCTGTGCACTGTCAGCCATACGATCTGCATTTAAGTCCGGACGGAAACATACGATGTGACCATCTTCTGTGGTATATGCCTTCAGACCTTCAAAAACAGTCTGCGCATACTGTAAAACGCCCGCACACTCACTAATTGTTACCTGTGCATCCTCTGTGAGCACACCCTCATCCCATGCGCCATCCTTAAAGTTGGAAACATAACGCATATCTGTTTGTACATAGCCAAAACCGAGATTTGACCAATCAATATTCTTTTTTTCCATTTGTATTGTCCTTCTTTCTTTCAAAAAATTCAAAGAATATAATTATTATCGTACTTTTCTAAAGAAAAGTCAACCAGTCCGCTTGATGTATTTTAACTATTTTTTAATACGTTCATACTTTCTGAAATAATACGTAATATCAAAATACGTCTGCTCGTCGCTTTCCGCCACCAAAGTCCATTCCGGGTCCTTGTCCAAATTAGGGAAATAACTGTCTGCCGCATATGCCTGCTCAATATACGTCACATGAGCAACATCACAATATGGCAGCATCTGCTGATACACGCTGTCCCCGCCGATAATATACACGTCTTCGGAATTATAGTTTTTTAATTCTTCCAATAATTCTTCCACAGAATGCACTACGATAGCATCCTTTACGGTGTACTCCGGATTTCTGGTTAAGATAATATTGGTACGCTTCGGAAGTGGCTGCTTTTGTGGAAACGTATCCATGGTCTTTCGTCCAAGAACCACTACCTTGTTAATGGTTTCATTACGAAACATCTTCTGGTCATTTGGAATGCGAACTAAAAGCTCTCCTTTATTACCAATGGCCCAATTTTCATCTACTGCAACAATCATGTTCATAACGGTATCTTCCTTTCTTTAGATAGCAATCGGAATATCTTTAATTTGCGGATGTGTCTCATATCCTTCCAAATGCACATCATCTCTGGTAAACTGATAAAAGTCTTTAATTTCCGGATTCAACCAGAACTTCGGTGCCGGTAATGGCTCACGCTTAATCAGTTCTTTGATAACAGGAATATGTCTGTCATAAATATGTGCATCCGCAATTACATGAACCAACTCACCCACTTCCATGTCACAAACCTGTGCAAGCATATGCACAAGAACCGCATATTGCACTACATTCCAGTTGTTTGCAGCCAAGATATCCTGTGAACGCTGGTTTAAAATTGCGTTTAAGGTCAATTTATCATGTCCCGGCTTCTGTGTCACATTAAACGTCATAGAATATGCGCAAGGATATAAATTCATTTCATGCAAATCCTGATGCACATAAATATTGGTCATAATACGGCGACTAAACGGATTATTCTTCAAGTCATAAATCACACGGTCAATCTGGTCAAACATACCTTCCTTATACTGATGCTTTACACCCATCTGATAACCATAAGCTTTACCGATAGAGCCGGTTTCATCTGCCCACTCATCCCAGATTCTGGTCTTTAATTCATTTACATTATTGGATTTTTTCTGCCAAATCCAAAGCATCTCCTCCGTACAGGACTTCAGAGCAGTCTTACGAAGGGTCAGAATCGGAAACTCCTTACTTAAATCATAACGATTTACCACACCAAACTGTTTGATGGTATAGGCTGGAGCACCGTCCGGCCAATGTGGACGTACCTCTTCTCCCTCCGTACTGGTGCCGTTTTCTAAAATATTTTGACACATATCAATAAAAATCTTATCCGCTAAACTCATGGTTTCCTCCTTATATCCTAAAAAATAATCATTTTTAAAAACGCTAAAATCAACAGGTGCGCCGGGTAAAATATATAAAAGAAATATTTATTCTGCCTTCCGCGCTCCCCATTATAAAAATGCACTGCTCCGACAAATGGGAAACAGTAAAATTCCAGCACATTCGTTAAGCCAAGTATTAGCCATGCGGCTAAAGCACTTATTACCGGCCTACCTCGCATTGCATACAGCACAAAAATGGTTACCACACCTGCCGCACCATAATCTGTATGGACAAACTCTGCCACTAATGCAATTCCCACTACACTGGCTGCGGAAAGTGCTCTATAAAGCATCCCGTTCAGACTATCCCTCATGGATTTAAACGTAAAATATTCTGCAATCCAGATTGCTCCAAAACCTGCTGCCAAGGTAAAAAATACATTTTGATGTTCCCAACTCCATATTTCCCCATAAAGTGCCAAGTCAAAGGGAATTTCAGACACGAAAGCAAATATCACTAAATTACGCAAATACTTTGCTTTGCTGCGTGTATGATAAAAGCCTTCTACCAATAAAAAGCAAAATGCCGGAAAGGAAAATCTGCCGATACATCGTAAAGTCATATATATCCGGTTCACATTTTGCAACATTTCATAGTTATCAAAAGAAACAGGGGTATTTAATAAGATAGGTTCTAACAATACCGCCGCCCCATGGTCAATGGCCATCACCATTATAGCCATCCACTTCAAATGTGCCCCCGTGAGCCAGGTTCTTTTCTGCTCTGTCTTCATGTCATAAACTCCTGCATATCCTTCTAAGCATTGGCCTTGGCCATTTCATACAATTTGTAGTAAATACCCTTCTTTTCTAAAAGCTCACTGTGGTTGCCTTCCTCTTCAATCCCATTGTCAGTAAGCACTAAAATACGGTCTGCATTCTGAATGGTACTGAGCCTGTGTGCAATTGTAAGAGTCGTGCGTCCTTCAGATAACCCTGCCAAAGACTGCGCCACTGCGTATTCGCTTTCGTTGTCAAGAGCACTAGTTGCCTCGTCCATAAACTGTAGCCCAACCTCTACACAGCTTGATTTTACTGGACTTAACGGAATGCACAACTGTGTTTTGTGTTTACTATTTTAATTTTATATGAAAGAAAACGCATAGTCAATATTCACCATGCGTTTACTATTATATTCAGTATTGTATTCTCATTTTTTTTGTACTCTCACTTCGGGTAATTACAGTCCCTTGAGAATATTCATATTTTTCTTATCCAGTGCCTTTTTCAACCTTTGGTTTTCTGATTTAAGCTGTTCATTTTCGAATCTTAAATTTCGTATCTGTTCATGCAGATTAGTAATCTCATTTTCCATGACCATGTCGAGGATACCTTTTCGTGGATCGACCATGCCAGCCTGTTTCTCCACTGCTTCATCTACTAACTTCCTCACTGTTGGATTCTTATAAAAGAACCCTCTTGATAATCCCGTTTGTACCATCAGTTTTGGTACTGTCACTCTCTCACCTTCTTCCACCATTTCCAATATGGTTATTCGGGCAAGGTTAATCTTTTCCACACTTACTCTGCGGTTACATTCCACCATCTTGTCGTATTTGCTCATATTCATTACCCCATCCATCTAGATTTTTCAGTATGATATCGGACAACTTTTCTCTTGCTTTTCGTGTGTCGTCTGCCAGAATCTGATTACTCATCTTCCTATAGTATTTTACATTTTTGACATTTGTGTGACCGAGCAATTTTGCTAGGGTCCAGTCATCTACATGCATCTCCGTTAACTTTGCACCATAATAGTGCCTGTATAAGTGAGAGCCAAAACCGAATAAGTTGCCATTATCATCCCTTATGTTCTGCTCCCGAATCATCTTTACAATTCGGCATTGTATTGTACCATACTGCATCGGCTTTTTCAGATTGTTCTCGTTGACAAAAATGTACTTTGTTTCTCCAAAACGTTCCTGTGTATAAGCAATTGCTTTTCTTATCAGAACTGCCAGTTCTATACTAATTGGCTTCTCATAAGCACTGGTTTTCATCTGCCGGATTCGTATAATGGTATCCATTCCCTTTTCATACAAGCAGTCTGTTTCAAGTGTTAAGGTATCGGAGATTCTCGTTCCCAGCATCTGGTGTATTATCATGAGTCTAGCAGTCTGCTCATCCATATTTACAATCGCTGCATTTAGTCGCTTTAACTCTTCATCAGAATATACCTTGAATTCTGCTTTTCGTGTCGGTGGAATATCCCTTGTTAAAAATAAATCCCTTAAATTCTGATATCCGCATGCATGACCGATACTCTCCAGAATTGCACGGAGCCTGTTTAGGTCTGCGTGAAAATGCTTTGTTTCTGTAGCCTCAGTTTTCAGATAGGTCAGATACTCTTCAATAATTTCTCTTTCTAATTCTTTGCAGGACTGAATCCGTGGATATCTTTCCTTAAGGTATTTTGATAACCGCCTCATGGCAGTCATCTCTTTTTGCACACACGCAATTGCTTCTCCCTGTAGGTTTAAGTATATTCCCTTTTTTAGCTCTTCCCGGATTTCCTTTTGAGCTATGCCAGTAAAATTGATTGTTTTAGAACTTTTTACGATATTGTCCTTGTATGGTATGTCTAATTTTTCAAGTCTCCAAATATCTTTTTCCTTTTCCGGGATTTTATGTTCATTGACAAAATCAAGCATTGCATCCAGATATCCAAATTCTCGCGTCTTCACTAAAACAACTGTTCCATATACGCCCTCTTGCTTTTTTGTGATTTCTATCCCTTCCTGGAACATCCATACTTTCAGTTTTTTCATCCATACGTCTTTTTCTATGTCGGCCAGACTGTCGATATTTTTTGCATATCGGTTTAAAAAGCGACATATCTTTTTGTACCGGGTGCGCTCTCCATAAAAGGTCGCCATATCAACTTTTTTACTTCTATCCAGCAAAAATGCCCTTACTTCTTCTCTTATATTGCCTGATGGCAACTTGCTTAAATCATAGTACGGATTCTTTGCTACATATTTTTTTTGATTCTCAGTCAATACAATTCCTCTATAATGATCCAGTTCCTTAATGTACAATTTATGCTCCACTATCGTTCACCCCCTTTCTGATGCATCTTGCCAAGCTACCCTTTTTAAAATATTCTTCACTGGCTTTCTCTATCTTCTTAGGCATATAGTCCACATACTGGCGTGTCATTTCTTCGTATTCATGTCCCAGATAATCCCGAATGCTTTGTATCGGAACTCTTGTATCATAAAACACTGTTGCTACGGTATGGCGGTAGTCATGGCTTCGGAAAATGTATTCCCCATTTTGAATATGGCATTCCTTGCATGCTCTTATCATTTTGTTCTTAAAAGTACCCTTGTGATAGGCGCCGCCTTTTTGATTCTGAAATATATACTCATCAGCCTTTCGGTTGTATTTTGCGATGTAAACTTTCATCAACTTGTATAATGCCATCGGTATAGGGATTCGCTTATAAGTTCGCATTTTTATCTGATACACCTGGATCCATGCGTCCTGCCCCTGCATGTAATAAGCGTTTCCTTTCAGCGTACATACCTCACTAATCCGAAGTCCGATTCCCCATAGGTGTAAAAACATAAGTCTGGTATCTTCCGGAAATCTATATAGGTTAGCCATAATTTCATCCATGACTTCCTGTTCCACACTTCTGTCATGATGCTGTTGAAATGTTTTCTTTAAATAATAATCCGGATCAAACGGGATTCTTTCAATGTATCCTTTAATCTTTAGATAATTGAAAAAGTGCAGGATACTCATGACCTTTTTGTTATATGTTTCTGCCTGCACTTCCCTGACTCGTTCTGCCCTGAAATATTCATCCATTTGTTTGCTTGTTACCATACAGACATTTTCTGCTTCTGATTGTTTTAACTCCTCTAAAAATTTCCTTACATATACCTGCTCACTTCTGAGGTTGCTGATTGCTAGGTTTGTAATGCCAATTCCGTATTTTAAATACATCTGTAGAAGACGTCTGTTTTCCTTATGTGTAACCTCTGCAAATGATATGGATTGTACCGGATTCGAGGGATCCATTCTCTCCGGCTGTAGCTGCAACCGTGCCATATACCATACATTGGCATCCCAATGTATCTCTCTCGCTTCCATAAAAAGTGCCTTGGCACACCATGTGCAGACACCTGCATAATAATTTTTTTGGTAATCGGTTCCCAGCGTTTCCTTGAACCTCGCAATCTGTTCCAGTTCCAGTTTTTCAAGGTCTTCGATTTGCTCTTTTACACAAAAATCATATAATCGTAGCAGACCTCCAAGCTGTGCATGCATTCGTTCCCTATTGGCTGCATTATCGATGAAATAGTGCAGTGTTTTGAAAACCTGCTTTTTCATCTTCTGTGGTGCTTTCTTCGTGAAATCCCATACTAAAAGGTTCTTATTCGTTTCCTTATAAAAAATCTCTGCAATCCTTATATTCGGATGATAAGGCATGTATAATATGGTGTCTGCATAATCCGGTCTTACTGTTTTTCCACTGACACTTATCTGCAACTGGCTCTTTATGGAATGCAGTTTCACTTGGTCAATAGTCTTTATGTAGAATCCACAGGATGTTTTATTGACCCTGCTCTGTAAATACTTTTCGTATTTCACTCTCCAGTGATAATCCAGTTCACTGATATGCCAGATTTCATTTTCTATCATGAAACCCTTTAGCTTATTTCTATAAGAAATATTGCTTACCTCACAAGCCACCAGTTCTTTTTCCAACTGTGCTATCAGTTCTTCCTTATTCACTTGTGGTTCTGTTAACTGTAGCACTTTGGCCAACATGAGGTATCGCCTCCTTTACAATAATTTCTTTATGCCGTATCGGTCAGAATGTCTTTCATAAAACTCTCTGCTTGCTTCCATAAGCTGGTCATCAAGTATCCCAAGGTACTTGACCGTGGTATCTAAATGTTTGTGTCCCAGTGCCTGACTGATAAGTTCCAGCTTCCAGTCTGCCTTTCTTCTTGAAACTGCAAAATATCTTCTCAACATATGAGGTGTCAGCTTAAATCCGGTCTTTTTCTCCATGCGTTTCAGCATGTCGTATACGCTTTCCACTATCATCGGCTTTCCTGCTGTGTCACCGGCGATATTTATAAACAAAAGTGTCTGGTGTTGTAGCAGTTTCCGATATTCATTCATATATTCCAATAGAAATTCAAAGGTCTCATCGCTTACCCTTGCTTTTCTGTACTCTGCATTTTTGGCTCTGGCATTATTATCATTATCATCTCTAAAGTACACACGGACTGTCTTTCGCTGATAATCGATATCTCTGGTATAATCTACACCAAGGATTTCTCCGATTCGAAATCCTGTTTCGGCTATCATCAGCAGAAGCAATTGATCACGACTGTTCGTGCATGCCTGTAAAACCTCTACAATTTCCACTTCTTCAGCAGCTCTTACATTTCTATCCTTGGGTTTAAAATATCCTTTAAAGGATTTTGCTCGGATGGTTCGTTTTACTCCTGCTGCATTGGCTACTGTAATCTGATTGTAACTTAAGATCTGTAGTGGCTTTGCCCGTCCACTGTCTGCCATAAATAAAAAGAACCCGAACACATCTTTTAGGTATGCGTTACAGGTTCCTTTTCCGGTACTTTCTTTTCGATTGCTTGCTACGTGATTTCCTTCCAACAGCCAGTATAAAAACTGTACAAAGTGTTTGTTCTGGTCTTCATATACCATTTCACTCACGTCCTCCAGTTCTACCTCCTGCTGATCGAGATATTCCATATAATAACATAATGCAAAGGCTATTCTCCTTACGGTATTCGGAGAACGGTTTTCTTCTATCTTGTGCTTCAGGTATTTGCTCGGATATAAAACAACATCATATGTTTCATTATCCAGTATGTAATAAAACTTGTGTTTACCTTCGGTCAGCACTTTTACTGCATATCGTTTCATTGCTCGTTCTCCTTTCTCTCAGCCTTTTTCAACTACATACACTACCATACACTCCCAAATAAATCCACCTAAATATGCAATATTTTTCTTATTTTTTCCTTATTTTCCAATCCATTTTTACACCCGTCAAAGATTTTAGCAAAGTTAAAATTACACCCCAAAGAAACACACTTACAGCACCTGATACTCCGCCATAGTAACTGCCTGATCTTCCGCATGAAAATAAGCATCCGCCTCATCCCTTGTTACCATCAATATCTCTCCTACCTCTTTATCCCCCATCTGGATAGGTGCAAGATATGAAATAATTTCCCGACAGAGTCTTTGATCCGGACAGTTATTAACAAAACCTCCTATGGTATTTAGAATCAGTCTATCGACAATGTCCGTAATAATCATCTTTTCAGCATCCAAGTAATGACTGCCAAGGAAATTAGCAAGATTCTCCGATGTTGTAGAAATATAAAATTCCTGTCGTTTTCCTCCATCACTTGGATAAAAATAGGCATATCCAACCCTGCCACTATCCTGTATCTTTTCCATCATGCTTTTCTCTTTGCCCATTGTGTTACCTCCGTTTTCTCATTTTACTAAACCACACAAGCATTCGGCAGAAGCATACACCTCTGCCGATAGATTCTGTGTTTTAGTTTTGCTGCCATATCCTTCACTTCTTTACAAAGTGTT
>JAFXAZ010000081.1 GCA_017521985.1 Lachnospiraceae bacterium | reverse complement strand
AAGTTAAATGTTAACTCTATTCCTGTTGACAACCCAGGTAATAATGGTATGATTATTATAAAATATAATCTATTCAACTTACAATGAACCAGGTTAATATAATCTATCATTTTTTGCACTATTTTAAGGAGATATTATGCAACACTATTTAGTCAAAGACCTTTCTCATTACTGCAACGTAACCAAAAGTACATATGGTATCATTTTGGAACACCCTATTCCTTATTATGATTTTTCCTTTGTCCTGGAGGGTTCCATGACATATTACGTAAATGGCACGAAAATTTTGCTGCAAAAAAACGATGCTATTTTTCTGCCGCCCGGAACCAAACGAAAACGTGAACCGGTACAAGGCATCGTGCACTTTGTCAGCTTTAATTTTACTGCCGTGGAAGGGGCAAGTTTCCCTTTTCCGCAATATATGCCTAACTGCATTAACGGAAACATCCGTAAGCTGGTATCTTTATATCCGCCAAGCTACCTTTCTACCTTTTGTTATTCCAAAGAAAAATGTATTAACATGCTAAATTACATATTATTAGAACTTGCAGAAGCGTCTGACTTGACATCCGGCAATGAGCACGTTATGAAAATTCTTCACTACATCGAAGAACACATTACGGAAAATCTGACCCTTCAGACCATAAGTTCCAAAATGAATTTATCCAGGGAATATACTTCCTATATTTTTAAAAAAGAAATGGGTAAAACACTAACAGCCTACGTTAATGAACGTAAGCTGTTGCTTGCCAAGGAATTGATTATCGACGGCTCCATGACACTTACCGATATCGCTTCTTACCTTGGCTACGAAAACTATAATTATTTTTCCAGGATTTTTAAAAATAATCTAGGGATTACTCCTATTGCTTTAAAGCAAAAGACACACGACGATTGACGTTTTACTAACCTCTGAATTTATCGATTTTCAGCGTTGGATCATACCATATATCGGCAGGAACAAGTTGCTTCTGCTTTTTGATTCTTATGTAAACCAGTATGCCGACTATGCAACACAAGAACACGCCCACTGCTACAAAGATATAGAACCCAATCGGAACCCCCATATTGATTTTTGTATAGCTTTCTCCCTGGTATTCGTATGTAATAATGTATTCTCCAGAATAATCAATATTAAAGCTTGTCGACGTTTTTCCCATTTCGCCAGCTTCCCTTATACATCTGCCTTCTCCAACATATTCTCGAAGGCCAGTTTCCGGATTATGATAATAGAAGTACAAGTCATCACCATTATTAAAGAAATAGGTTGCTTCTTCCGGAATATAAATAGTTACTAATGTACCATGCGGCAACTCACCGGAATGAGTAAAGTCAACAGAAAGTTCTTTATCATTTAATAGTGTTATCACAGCCTCCGGTGTAAAATTTTCACTGGTAATACTTCCTGCGGATACCATAAGCATTCCTTGTAAAGACAATACTACTGTCAATAATATCATTATCATAAGCTTGCTTTTACTTTTCATACCCAAACCTCCTTGTTCTCAAAATCGAGGCTGTAAAAACAGCCCCGATAAACTCTTTTTCTTTATTTAATCTGTCCTGCCAACACATCAGCAACTGCTTCCATAGCCTGTGGAATGCCTGCTGGGTTCTTACCGCCGGCCTGAGCCATATTCGGACGACCGCCGCCGCCACCGCCAACTAATGCAGCAATGCCTTTAATCAGGTTACCTGCATGCGCGCCGCGTGCCATAGCACCATCGGTAGCCATTGCCATAAGGCTAACCTTGCCATCCTTGTCAGAAGCAAGAACTACTACGCCTTCGCCAAGCTTTTCCTTGAGCTGGTCGCCAAGGTCGCGAAGACCATTCATATCAACGCCTGCTACTGCTTTAGCAATATATTTTACACCGTTTACTTCACAAACACTGTCTGTTACATCGCCAAGTGCATCCTTAGCAGCTTTTGCCTTTAAGGATTCGTTTTCGCTTAAAGCAGCCTTTAATTCTGCCAATAAGCTTTCGCACTTATCTAATAAAGAAGCTGGTGTTGTCTTTAAGGTCTTTGCCGCCTGATTTAAAGTAGCCTCCAAATCTGCATAATATTTAAGAACGCCTGGACCTGTAATGGCTTCGATACGACGTACGCCTGCTGCAACACCGCTTTCAGATAAAATCTTGAAGTTTGCAATATTTCCTGTATTTGCTACGTGTGTACCACCACAAAGTTCTACAGAGTATCCCCCCATCTGAACTACACGAACCTTTTCGCCATACTTTTCACCAAAGAGAGCCATAGCGCCGGTCTTACGAGCATCTTCAATGCTCATTTCTTCTGTTACAACAGGAAGGAATGCCTGAATATTTGCATTTACTTCTGCTTCTACCTTTGCAATTTCTTCTGCTGACATAGCGGAGAAATGAGAGAAGTCAAAACGAAGTCGGTCTGCATTTACATAGGAACCGTGCTGTTCTACATGTGTACCAAGTACGTTTCTAAGTGCCTTGTGTAATAAGTGTGTAGCGGAATGGTTCTTGCAAGTATTCTGTCTGTTAGATGCATCAACCTTTAAAGTAACTGCATCGCCAACTTTTACCATGCCTTTTGTAACCACACCAACATGACCCACTTTGCCGCCTAATAACTTAATGGTATCTTTTACTTCGAATACAAAGTCTTCTGTTTCGATAGTACCAAAGTCTGCACACTGACCACCCATAGTAGCGTAGAATGGTGTCTCATCTACGATAATAGTACCGATTTCACCATCGGTAAGTGCTTCTACTAATTCCGTCTCTGTAGTAAGAACAGAAACCTTGGAGGTATACTCTAATTTATCATAACCTACAAAAGCAGATGTGATGGATGGGTCGATGGACTCATAAACGGTAACATCTGCGCCCATGTAGTTTGTTACTTTACGAGCTGCACGAGCAGTTTCACGCTGTTTCTTCATAGCAGCCTCAAAGCCTGTTGCATCTAAGGTATAGCCCTGCTCTTCTAAAATTTCCTCTGTTAAATCAAGAGGGAAACCATAGGTATCGTATAACTTGAAAGCATCTTCACCGGAAAGTTCGGTCTTTCCTTCTGCCTTCATAGCATCTGCCATATCATTCAAAATAGATAAGCCCTGGTCAATAGTCTTGTTGAACTTGCTTTCTTCCTGAGTGAGCACGTTTAAAATAAACTCTCTCTTGGATTCTAATTCCGGATAACCATCCTTACACTCATTAATAACGGTCTTAGACAATTCTGCAAGGAACTGTCCTTCGATACCGAGCTTACGTCCATGACGAGCCGCACGACGAATCAAACGACGAAGCACATAGCCACGGCCTTCGTTAGATGGCATAATACCATCAGAAATCATGAAAGTAGAGGAACGCATATGGTCTGTAATCAGACGAATGGAAACATCCTTTGCATCGTCAGTCTGGTATGTTACACCTGCAACTTCGCAGATACGATCACGAATAGCCTTCATCGTATCTATATCAAATACAGAAGTAACATCCTGAACAACTACTGCAAGACGCTCTAAGCCCATACCGGTATCGATATTTTTCTGAATCAATTCGGTGTAATTGCCCTTGCCATCGCTTTCAAACTGGGTAAATACATTGTTCCAAACTTCCATGAAACGGTCACAGTCACAACCAACCTTACAGTCAGGCTTACCACAACCGTATTTAATACCACGGTCATAATAAATTTCAGAACATGGACCACAAGGACCTGCACCATGCTCCCAGAAGTTATCACACTTGCCTTCTGCATCACGGTAGAAGCGTGTGATTTTCTCTGCAGGAACACCAATTTCCTTTGTCCAGATATCAAATGCCTCATCATCTTCACAGTAAATAGAAGGATACAATCTATCCTCTTCCATGCCGATAACCTTGGTTAAAAATTCCCAGCTCCAAGCAATTGCTTCATGCTTGAAGTAATCACCAAAGGAGAAGTTACCAAGCATTTCAAAGAAGGTAAGGTGACGAGCTGTCTTACCTACATTTTCAATGTCACCGGTACGTACACACTTCTGGCATGTAGTAACGCGGCGACGAGGAGGAATCTCCTGTCCTGTAAAATATGGTTTCAAAGGTGCCATACCGGAGTTGATAATCAACAAAGAATTATCGTTATGTGGTACCAGTGAAAAACTGTTTAATTTTAAATGGTCTTTGCTTTCAAAGAATTCAAGATACATTCTTCGTAAGTCATTTACGCCGTATGCTTTCATAATAAATTTCCTTCCTTGTACTTTTTCTATTACAATTATTATAAATCCCTTTTTGGGAAATGGTTTCTTCTTGTATAAATGGTTCTAGTATATTTAATATCCTCTCCTCCTGTTTCACCAATAGCAATATCAAATTCATTACTATCAAACTCAGGGAAAAATACATCTCCATCCTCAATTACCATATCTATTTCTGTAATATACATTGTATCCACCAGGTGCATAGCATCTTTATACAGCCCATATCCACCTGCGATATATACTTTTTCACCACCAGAAATGGCAATTGCCTCTTGTAGAGAACCCACTGTAACAAGATTTTCTCCTGTAAAATTTTTACTCTTTGATACAACAATGTTCTTTCGATTTGGAAGTGGATGCCCTATTTCTTCATAGGATTTTCTTCCCATAACTACAACATTCCCTGTCGTAAGCTCTCTAAACTGTTTCTGCTCACCTTTTATCTTCCAAGGTATTTTACCATTCTTACCAATAACATTATTTTTTGAACGAGCAACTATCAAACCAATCATCGTTTATACCCTCCAATGCAATCAAGAATAAAGCGGACAGGTCCGCTTCGAACTCCCTAAATCCCTCATTCCTTGAGGGACTTGCTCCGCTTTGCGTGCCGATGTGCAGCTGCAAAGCAGCCTTCCTTAGCACATCGTGCACATCCTCGCGGAGCGTTTTTTATTACATAGGAAAGATTACTTTCCTATGTAATAAAAAAGCCCCAAGTCGATAAAAACTACCAACTTAGGGCGAACTTTTTAGTCCGTGTTACCACCTAATTTCAGATTGCTCTGCACTCTGCCAGCAAAAAATATCCTTGCTGCTTTCCTTTGATAACGGGGGAACTCCGACGAAGCCTACTAAGTACACACTGTTCGGTCCGTAACTCCGAGACTGCTTCAATATCTGTTTCATAAAGATTCGCACCAACCATCTTCTCTCTGAAATGTCCCCGATATTTACTCTTTCTCTTCATAGTCTTTGTTTTGATTTCATTCTTTGCTATGATAGCATGAGAAATGAGAAGATGTCAAGAAATTTTTCTATATAGAGCAAACTATCTGCTCAAATTCTTCTTTCGTTTCTACAAAATTATATGGCTCATATTCTCCATAAGCAGATGGCCTGCTGATAGTAACCAATTGAATTCGGTCATAACCAATTTTGTCTATAATTTTATTTTTAAACGTTGAAAGATGCTTTCCATGTGTCGTCTTTAATGCAACACATCCTACGGCATCTACATCCTTAGCAATCAGATAACACATTTTTTAGCTCCTCCTTGAAATCTTGCTCTGATAGAATTTTACCATTTTCATATAATATACGCAATATTACTTGTCACCGCCCCGACTAATTCAGAGTTTTATTTATCTCAGTCGGTAATTTATCCGCCCATATCCCTACTAATTATAAAGTTTTGTTTTTCCGGTCGGGTATTTTATGTGCTGTTGGCCCGACTAATCTCGACCTTCGACTAATCTGGTCGGGTGATTTGTGGTATATTCCCCCGACTAACTTTAAATTTCTAATGATTTGGTCGGGTTTTTACTCGTTGCCAGTCCGACCAAATGAATCCTTTTACTATCACAGTCGGGTTGGTGCATAAAAACAGTCCGACTGTTCTCATATTTCATGGCGCAACAGTCGGAGATTTCATATAAAATCTCCAATATGCAAACAATGCGTAGAAACCAAAAGCTCCTACGCATTATCATAATCTTAATTAAAATGTAAACTTATCTGCAAAATATGCATCTAACTCCGCAATCGGAACGCGAACCTGTGCCATGGTGTCACGGTCACGAACGGTTACGCAGCCGTCTGTCTCAGAGTCAAAGTCGTAAGTAATACAGAATGGTGTACCGATTTCGTCCTGGCGACGATATCTCTTGCCGATGTTGCCTCTGTCATCGAATTCACAGTTGTATTTCTTGCAAAGATCCATGTAAACCTTTTCTGCGCCTTCGTTTAATTTCTTGGATAATGGCAATACACCAATTTTAACAGGTGCAAGTGCCGGGTGGAAATGTAATACAGTTCTTACATCGCCTTCACCGATTTCTTCTTCGTCGTATGCTGCACAAAGGAATGCTAATACTACACGGTCAGCACCAAGGGATGGCTCTACAACGTATGGAACATACTTCTGACCCTTTGCATCATCAAAGTAAGACATATCTTCACCGGATACATTCTGATGCTGTGTAAGGTCGTAATCGGTTCTGTCTGCAATACCCCAAAGCTCGCCCCAGCCAAATGGGAATAAGAACTCAAAGTCTGTGGTAGCTTTACTGTAGAAGCTTAATTCTTCAGGGCTATGGTCACGAAGACGTAATTCTTCGTCTTTCATACCAAGAGAAAGAAGCCAGTTGTGGCAGAAGCTTCTCCAGTACTGGAACCATTCAAGGTCGGTACCAGGTTCACAGAAGAATTCAAGTTCCATCTGTTCAAATTCTCTTGTACGGAATGTGAAGTTACCAGGTGTAATTTCGTTACGGAAAGATTTACCAATCTGGCAAATACCGAAAGGAACTTTCTTACGAGAAGTTCTCTGTACGTTTTTAAAGTTTACAAAAATACCCTGTGCTGTTTCAGGACGTAAATAAACCGTATTCTTTGCATCTTCTGTTACACCCTGGAATGTCTTAAACATCAGGTTGAACTGACGGATATCGGTAAAGTTGTGCTTGCCACAGGTAGGACATGGAATCTGATGCTCTTCCACGAAGTTTTTCATCTGTTCCTGGCTCCATGCATCCACGCTTTCTTCCAAAGCTATGCCGTTTTCTGCACAGAAATCTTCAATTAACTTATCTGCACGGAATCTTTCCTTACATTCCTTACAGTCCATTAATGGGTCTGAGAAACCGCCCAAATGACCGGAAGCCACCCATGTCTGTGGATTCATCAAGATTGCACAGTCTACACCTACATTGTAAGGATTTTCCTGCACAAACTTCTGCCACCATGCTTTTTTTACATTGTTTTTGAGCTCAACACCAAGATTACCATAATCCCAGGTATTTGCGAGACCACCATAAATCTCACTGCCCGGATATACGAAACCTCTTGCTTTTGCCAATGCTACAATTTTTTCCATTGTCTTTTCCATAAAAAATATCTCCTCTTGTTTAAAGCATATATTAAATACTTATTTATACACTACATAATACGGTCCGGAAGAACCTTCCTTTGGAACCACATCGGTCTTTCCATTTAGCCTTAAATTCCCGCTGTAATAAAGTACATTACCGCTGCATCTGACTGTTACTGCTTCATTCCATACAAACAACTGATGTCTTTGAATCTTTTCATCATTCATAAGAATGGTATTTCCATCCTTTGCGGAAGCAAGGTGCGTATCAGATTTATAGCCTGCCTTTATGGCCTGCTCCACCGTGGACTGATAACAGGCAGTTTCCATAAAGCCTGCATAATGTGAAAGGGAGTCAAATACATACTGAAAATTCAGTATCCCTTCCTCTACAACGGCCTCTGAAATCTGAACCCCGCTGCCATAGGCGGTCACCTCATCCTGCGCCATTACCTTTAACTCTTCCAGGTCATAGTAGTCCTCTGAAAAGTCCGAAATAATGGTGTAGGTTGCCGTACCGTCTTTAGAAAGACTAAGGGTGTCTGTTTCTATAACTGCATTGCCGCAGCCTGCAAGACACATCACAGCAGTAAGTAAAAAACCTACTATTTGCTTTTTCTTCATACTTTTCATATCCTCACTTTGTAATGATAAGCAATGCCTATCTACATAGTTACAATACATTATAAACAAAAACTCCAAGTTTTTCAACCTAGAGTTTCGATTATTTCAAGACTTTTAAAGGTTTTATCCATGCATTTGTCACAATATCGACTTGCAAAACGGATTAATTCCTCTAAAACCTCCTCTGTAACGGTAAAACGGAACAATTTTTCCACCGGGGTCTGCACAATATACGAAATCGTATACGCACAGGTACTCTCCCTGTTCATATCCGGAAAAAATCCCGGAAACTCTCCGTTCACTGCTATGGCTTTCAGTTCAAAAACAGCCCGTACAAGCCGATTATCATAGGACGGATGAAGAATAGCCCGGAGTGCCTGGTATAGCAGCTTTAAAAGCTCTTTATCGTCGTTATTTTCCCTGCCGTAATAATCTGCAATCTCCATAAAATAGATGCCGTAATATGCCCCGACAAAGTCATTTCGCAGCTCTTCAAAAAAATTCGTTATATGTATATCCTGCAAAGTATAAGAATTCTTTCCAGGATATAATTTAAATTCACCGAAACAGAAGGGATTTGTGGCTGCCATAAACCGATTTCCCGGCCTTCTGGCCCCTCTTACAAACGCGCTGACCTTGCCGCGCTCTTTGGTAAGAATTACCACCCTTCTGTCATATTCACCTATAGGTTCCGACTTCAAAATCATCCCCGTCACATTTACCAAATCCTGCATAGGTGTTACTATAATCCTCTCTGGAATTTGTTTGCTGTACTGCGTCCTCTCGAAAGCCTGCATAAGCCAGATAATCTGCAATACATCCGGTTTGTGAAAACTTTTGCCAACATTCATCCTTTGTCATATACACCTCCACCATCACAATACTTAGTATTTGTATGGAAGTGCAATCTATACTGGAACAAATTGGCTATTACTTGCCGTCCTTTGGATTGTAGCCAAAGTTTTTCATAAGGAAATCGCTGTCACGCCAGTCTTTTTTGACTTTCACCCAAAGCTGCAAATTTACCTGCATCTCTACCAAATCCTCGATATCAGGACGGGCCTGCATACCGATTTTCTTTAACATACTGCCGCCCTTACCGATAATAATCCCTTTGTGTGAATCACGTTCACATACAATGGTTGCATCAATATCCACAATATTTTCACGATATTTCATACTGTCAACAGACACTGCAATACCATGCGGAATCTCATCAGACAACAATCGAAGTGCTTTTTCACGAATAAGCTCAGACACAATCTGACGCATTGGCTGATCGGTAACCGTATCTTCATCATAAAAAGCTTCGCCGTATGGTAAATATTTAAAAATACAAGAAAGCAGGGTGTCTGTATTGGTTCCCTTTAGCGCAGAAACCGGCACAATTTCCTCAAAATCAAGCTGCTTGCGGTAGGTATCGATAAAACCTAAAATCTCGCTTTTCTTCACCGTATCTACTTTGTTGATTACTAAAATCTTCGGCGTTTTGGTCTTTTTCAACTGTTCAATAATATACTGCTCGCCGGCACCGATATAGTTGGTCGGCTCTACCAGCCACAAAATCACGTCTACTTCAGACAATGTTCTCTGTGCTACCCCCACCATGTAATCACCCAATTTATTTTTTGCCTTGTGAATACCAGGTGTGTCCAAAAATACAATCTGCCCTTCCTCTCCGGTATAAACGGTCTGAATGCGATTTCTGGTAGTCTGTGGTTTATTGGAAGTAATGGCAATCTTCTGACCGATCAAATGATTCATCAGGGTGGATTTACCTACGTTTGGCCTGCCAATAAGTGTAGCAAAACCTGCTTTATACTGTTCGCTCATGAAAAGTTCCTCTTCTTTTGTCTATTTTTAAAATAATTGTTCTGTTCTGTCAAATAATGCTTTTGCAGACAAAATTTTATCTGCGTTACCTACTACACAAAGTGCATTCTCAGACATAAATGCTTTGATATGTCCCGCCAATGCCTGAATGTCCTCCGGAGTACAATTTAGTATCTGATCACGCTCTTTCTGCTTGTCCTCTTCGCTTCTGTGGGTCATGTAGCCACCCAAAGAAAACACACCCAAAGCAGAAGGTGTCATTGGAGAATCCATTTCACTTACCGCACCGATGACATACTGAGTCATGGTTCGCTCGTCTGCGCTGAAATTTGCCACTGCTTCTGAAGCGTTCTTGTAAACGTCAATGGTTTTTTCTAAATTCGGGTCGCGGTAAGACACAAAATAACAGTCTCCGGTCTTACCAAAGGCACACATGCAGCCATATGCACCGCCCTTTTCACGAATCTGACTCCACAAATATTCATAACCCATGATAACCTTTAATACCTGGAATGCGCCGGTGTATTCATATCCTTTTTTGAAGAAATTACCTGCGCTGCAAACGTATTGCACCTGTCCGGAGGTCATAAAGCCTTCGTTCTTTTTGGTTACTTCCGGTCCAAAACTACCGGTGCGTTCTTCACAGGTATAAAGCTTGTCTGCAATCTTTGGCACAAATGCTTCCCAAGCTACAATACCGTCTTCTTCTGCGGTAATATCAGACATAAAGTTTTCCTTGCGGAAAATCACCTTACAAAGCTCCTGCAACTTCTCTGCTGTTTCTTCGCATTTTTCTTCAAAATTACGCTCTAACTCATCATAAAACCGATACAAGGTAATGCCGTTCATTACTTCATTAATTGCTGCAACTCTGCTGAAATAGGACATGGCGCGAATGGCAGAAACAGTATGCGCCGAACCTGTCATCTGACTTTGCAGTCTGGATTTTCCTTCTGCTATGATTTCATACAAGCGTTTTTTATCTGCATAGATAGTATCAAACAGCATTTCCTCCATAAGCTCTACCGCCGCCTGCATGTCTTCATAGAGCATTTTACACTTTATTTCAAAGGTAACGGTTGCTTTATCAAAATCGTCTGCATGAGTATAAATATTGGTTACCGGACTGATACCGCCGCTTACCAGATTCATTTCATTGAACAACTCACCATAGCTGTGCTTTGTGGTATTCATATATCCCATACAAGCTCTGAGCATAGACACATACGGGAATAAATCCTGTGGCACGTTTTTAGTATCAAAAATAAGTCTGACATACGCAATGCCCTTGGTATAAAGCGGATGACATAAAAGCCTAATTCCCTGTACCTCTTTTAACTCATTGACATACGGCTGTGTTTCTCGCTTTAAATCCTCGCGTTTTAACAGCGGAATACATTCCAGTGTCTCAGGTGAATCTTCGCTATTGCGGTATTCCTCTAAAGCCTCCTGCTCGTCCATAATCTGCCTTAACTCTTCTTCACTCATGCCTGCCTTTACGTCAGCCAGTTTTTCTGCCAAACGTGCCTCATTTTTTGCAGTAAGCCCCGGTTCCGGATACATAACAAGAATAGACTTGTGGGTATTATTTAGTAAATATCTTTCTACTAAACCTTCAAAATAGCCTTGCTCTGCTTTTACTTTAAATGCCTCGTAAATGGCATCAGCTTCCAAATGTAAAAATGGCGCATCATCCGCATAATTCCAGCTATCCATGGCAGTAAGTCCCCACATAATACCTTTTGGCCACCTGCCAAAATCTGCTTCTTTATAGCGGAATTCAAAATAATGAAGTGCTGCCTGAATGGTCTTCTTGTCGAAACCTTCCGAAACAATACGCTTTAATTCTTCTTCAATAATGGCAACAAATTGTTCCTTCTGTGATGCGTCAGCATCCTTTGCCACGATGCTGAAATATGGCTGGTAAATTCCATCCTCAAAATTAGAATATACATCTTTACCAATGCCTGCATCTACCAGTGCCTGTTTTAATGGTGCCCCCGGTGCAGAACAAAGAGCATAATCTAAAATTTCCAACGCAGTACAAAGTTCCGCATCCAAGCTGGTTCCTGCTACTACGTTGTAAGTCAAAAACGCCTTACCTACTGTGTCCTCACCTTCCATAACCGGGTACGGCTTTGACAATTCTTTATATTCTACAAAGGTCGGCTGTGCCTGAATATGGGTATCAAGTTCCGGAATTCCTTTGTCCTCTAAAGAAAAATCTTTCAAATAGGACTCATGAATAAAGAAAAGCTTCTCCCATACATCCATGTTACCATATAAATAAATAAAACTATTCGCAGGATGATACAATGTGCTGTGAAATTCTAAAAACTGCTCATAGGTCAAATCCGGGATACAATCCGGATCACCACCGGACTCCACACCATAACAGGTGTCCGGAAACAGTGAATTCATGATTTCACGCTCCAACACATCTTCTGCGCTGGAAAAAGCACCCTTCATTTCATTATAAACGATACCATTTATGGTAAGCGGTGCATCCAAACTCTCTAACTCATAGTGCCAGCCTTCTTTTTCAAATACTTTTTTTTCTTTGTAAATATTCGGATAAAAGGCAGCATCCAAATAAATATGCATTAAATTCTGAAAATCCTGGTCGTTGCAGCTTGCAATCGGATACAACGTTCTGTCCGGATACGTAATGGCATTTAAAAAAGTATTGAGAGAACCCTTTGCCAATTCAATAAAAGGGTCCTTTACCGGAAAGTTCTTAGAACCACACAACACACTATGCTCTAAAATATGCGGAACTCCGGTAGAATCCGTAGGCGGAGTACGGAATCCCACATAAAATACTTTATTTTCATCCTCGTTGGAAATAACGGCCACTCTTGCACCACTGCCCTTATGAGACAAACGATATAAGGTGGCATGCAAATCCTCACTAAAACGTTCTTCCTCTATATTATAAAATTCTAACACCTGTTCCTTCAAAATCATAAAGCACCTCAAGACAAACATATATATTAGAGTTTATCACAAATTCAAATTTTATCCAACCCCATAGAAAAAAGTCTTATAAAAAGAAAGTGAGCCAGTTACAAAGTAACTGGCTCGTGTAAAAGGGGAATTTTACTTAATAAAATTAAGTAAGCGCTAAGCGCATTATTAATGTAACACATTATTCGACAAAATGCAACACTTTTTTTAAAAATTTTTAAAAAAAATTTTTTACTTTTTTTTAAGTTTTTTCTTACATTTGTGCTACCAACTCCAGTGCCGCCTCAATGGTCTTATCCATGTCATAATATTTGTAATTACCAAGTCTGCCGCCAAAGAACACCTTTGTTTCCTGTTCTGCCAGTGCACGATACTTGGCAAACAACCCACCGTTTAGAGTGTCATTAATCGGATAATACGGCTCCATACCAGGTTTCCACTCTGTCGGATATTCACGGCTGATAACGGTCTTGTCCTGTTTACCAAATTCAAAGTGCTTGTGCTCAATAATACGGGTGTATGGCACCTCACGTTCGGTATAGTTTACCACCGCATTACCCTGATAGTTCGGCATATCCAGCACTTCCGTCTCAAAAGAAACCGTTCGGTACTGAAGCGGACCATAGCAAAAATCATAATATTCATCAATCATGCCGGTGTAAATCACCTTATCTGCCACATCCGGATGTCCCGCTATAAAGCTCTTAAACTCGGTATTTAGCAAAATATCCGTACCTTCAAACATCTTTTCAACGATAGCGGTGTAGCCACCCACCGGAATGCCCTGATAACGGTCGTTGAAGTAATTGTTATCATATGTAAAACGAAGGGGCAGGCGCTTAATAATAAATGCCGGCAAATCCTTGCAGTCTCTACCCCACTGCTTCTCCGTATAACCCTTTACAAGCTTCTCATATACGTCCACGCCAACCAGGGATAACGCCTGTTCTTCTAAATTCTGTGGCTCTGTAATGCCAAGCTCTGCAATCTGCTCTTTAATCTTTGCCTGTGCCTCAGCCGGTGTACGAATGCCCCAGAGCTTACTGAACGTATTCATATTAAACGGCATATTGTAAAGTTCATCCTTGTACACTGCAATAGGCGAATTTACATAATGATTAAACTCTGCAAACTGGTTGATATACTCCCAGGTTGCCTTATTAGATGTGTGGAAAATATGCGCACCATATACATGCACATTTATATTTTCCATTTCCTTCGTATAAATATTACCGCCGATGTGATCGCGCTTATCAATTGCAAGGCAACTCTTTCCCTGCTTTGTCATTTCCTGTGCAAATACCGCACCAAATAAACCGGTACCTACAATTAAATAATCATATTTCTTCATTTTAATTAAATCCATAAATTTTTTGTACTATTTTATACACAACTACTGCTAATTTGCGTCCTACAATGCCCGGCAAATTTACACCAATACCCAGCACGGTATAACGAAGTCTTCTATAAAGCGGTAAATCCAATGCCTTTAAATCTGCCCACAACTGCTTTTTCATGTCAAGATGCTCTTCTGTACCGCTTTTTATTGCCAAAATAGAGGAAACCGTTGTAATAATGGACAAATAATTAAACATGTATTTTTCCAGATATGCATTGGTTACTTCTCGCTTTAAGAAAGACTCTGCCATAATACGATTCACACGCATCTGCTGATCCAAACGTCGAATCATTACCTTTTCATTCACAGACTGGTCATCGCGCCCGATAAAATATCTATAAAAATCTACATTCAGATAATACATATGCTTTACACTTGGTAATGGGTCAAACACAAAAATATTATCCACGTAGAAGGTATGCTTTGGAAGCTCCAGACCACATGCTCGTAACATCTTTGTTTTGTAAATGACAGAATGCATCAACAAATACTTGCCAATCGGAAAAGGCTTCATATCATCCCATGTAAATACTCTGTTAATCGGAAGATATTTGGAATACTCCATCACTTTTTTGTGCTTTGCCCCCTGCTTTTCGTATACATAATTACTGATTAGAAGTTCAATATCATCCTGATATACTTCCAGTGTATCCAAAATAGCCTGAAGTGCTTTTTCATCCACCCAGTCATCACTGTCCACTACTTTAAAAAACTTTCCGGTTGCATTGCGAAGACCTGCGTTTACCGCCTCGCCGTGACCGCCGTTTTCCTGATGAATTGCCTTTACAATGGAAGGATATTCTGCAGCATACCTGTCTGCAATTTCAGCAGTGCCATCTTTGGAACCATCATTTACTACCAATATCTCTACACGTTCCCCTCCGGTAAGCAAGGTTTTAATACAATGCTCCATATAGGCTTCTGAATTATAGGAAGGAATTGCTACACTTAACAACTTTTGTGAAATCATAATAAAATCTCCATGAAAACTTTGAAAATTAAATCATATCTATAATACAATATTTTCCTTAAACAATCTATTATTTTTTTCTTAAAAATATTTTTTATTCTTTTTCTACGGAAACCCTTGCAATTTAAGGCACAATCTGCCAAAATAGAAATAGTGTGTAAAATTAAGTTTTCTATTTAGAAAAAGGAGTTTTTAAATGATTAGTGCAAATAATGTAACTTATCGTGTAGGCAAAAAAGCCTTATTTGAAGATGTAAATATTAAGTTTACCGAAGGAAACTGCTATGGTCTGATTGGTGCCAACGGTGCAGGTAAATCCACTTTTTTAAAGATTTTGTCCGGTAAATTAGAAACTACAAAGGGTGATATCACTATCACTCCCGGTCAGAGACTCTCTGTTTTGGAGCAGGATCACTTTAAATACGAAGACTGCATAGTTATGGACGTAGTAATTATGGGTAACGAACGACTTTTCCAGATTATGAAGGAAAAAGAAGAAATCTATGCCAAAGAAGATTTCACAGACGAAGACGGAATACGAGCTTCTGAATTAGAAGGTGAATTTGCAGAGTTAGACGGCTGGGAAGCAGAATCCAATGCGGCTATGCTTTTAAATGGTCTTGGAATCGACACCTCCATCCACTATGCTATGATGAGTGATTTAACCGGTAACGACAAGGTAAAGGTTTTACTTGCCAAAGCTTTATTTGGTAATCCTGACATCTTACTTCTGGACGAGCCTACCAACCATTTGGATTTAGATGCAATTGCTTGGTTAGAAGAATTTTTAATCAACTTTGAAAATACGGTTATCGTAGTATCTCACGACCGTTATTTCCTGAACAAGGTTTGTACTCATACTGCAGATATTGACTATGGTAAGATTCAGCTTTACGCTGGTAACTACGACTTCTGGTACGAATCCAGCCAGCTTCTTATCAAACAGATGAAGGAAGCCAATAAAAAGAAAGAAGAAAAAATCAAAGAATTACAGGAATTCATTTCCCGTTTCTCTGCAAATGCTTCCAAATCCAAGCAGGCTACCAGCCGTAAGCGTGCTTTGGAAAAAATTGAGCTTGATGAAATCAAACCATCCAGCCGTAAATATCCTTACATCGACTTCCGTCCGGACAGAGAAATCGGTAATGAAGTTCTTATGGTAGAGGGTATTTCTAAGACCATTAACGGAGAAAAGATTTTGGACAATATTTCTTTTATCGTTGGTCATGATGATAAAATCGCTTTTGTGGGCAGCAACGAAATTGCAAAAACTACATTATTCAAGATTTTAATGGGCGAAATGGAGCCGGACGAAGGAACCTACAAGTGGGGTGTCACTACTTCTCAGGCTTACTTCCCAAAGGACAATACCGAAGAATTTGACAACGATTACACTATCGTTGACTGGCTTACTGGCTACTCTCCTGTTAAAGATGTAACTTATGTTCGTGGTTTCCTTGGACGTATGCTCTTTGCAGGTGAAGACGGTGTGAAGAAGGTTAATATCCTTTCCGGTGGTGAAAAGGTACGTTGTTTGTTATCCAAGATGATGATAAGCGGTGCAAACTGTCTCGTATTTGATGAGCCAACCAACCACCTTGACATGGAATCCATTACCGCGTTAAACAATGGTGTAATCAAATTCCCTGGTGTGGTGCTGTTCTCCTGCCACGACCACCAGTTTGTTCAGACTACTGCAAATCGTATTATGGAAATCCTTCCAAACGGTACTTTAATCGACAAGATTACTACTTACGATGACTACCTTGCAAGCGACGAAATGGCACGTAAGCGTACTGTTTATAATGCAGATAATGCTAAGGCTATGGATGTTGTATCTGAGGATTAATTTATAGTAAATATTTCAGGTGTATATGCTTTTGTGTATGCACCTGTATTTTATCAGAAAGGGGTATGTTATTATAAAACCTATCGACCTACATGTTCATTCCAACAAATCTGACGGCAGTAATACGCCTTCTGAATTAGTATATATGGCTATGAAAAAAGGGCTTGCCGCTTTTGCGCTAACAGACCATGATACCGTAGATGGTATTGATGAGGCATTGGCATGTGCAGAAAAGCTCTGTGCAGAAAGCATGGACACCACTCCCGGCATTAACCCATATGACGTTCCGGAAGTAATTCCGGGTATTGAACTTTCCACGGAGTATCAAGGCAAGGACATTCACATGGTTGGTTTATATATCGACCACTACTCTTCTGCTTTTCAGGCACATCTAAAGCACTTTGTAGATTCCCGCGTGGAACGCAACCACAAAATGTGTGCCCGCCTGGCCGAAGCCGGTATTGATATCTCCTACGAAAAGCTTACTGCTGAATTTCCGGACAGCGTGCTGACCCGAGCTCATTATGCAGTTTATCTGGTAAACAAAGGCTACTCTCTCAGCAAAGAAGACGCCTTTAGCCAATACCTGGGTGACCACACCAAATACTTTGTGCCTCGCGAAAAAATCACACCGGAGATGGGTGTAAAACTGATTTTAGATGCCGGCGGCATTCCTATTCTGGCTCATCCCATTCTCTACCGAATGTCCGATGCCAGACTGGAGGAACTGATTGCCCGATTGAAAACAGCCGGTCTCGTGGGTATCGAGGCCATCTACGCAACCTACAACCTTGCCCAGGAACGACAAATACGCAAGCTTGCAGACCAATATGACCTTTGCATTTCCGGCGGCAGCGACTATCATGGTGAAGCTAAGCCTGATTTAGAAATGGGGACTGGGTATGGTAAGTTATTTGTGCCGGAAGATATATTATGGAAATTAAAAACCAGAAAGGATAACGATTATGCAATTTAAAAATCAATCAAAATTAAAAGCTGTCACCTTTAGCTATGATGACGGGGTAACACAAGACATCCGACTAATTGAGTTACTAAATAAATATGAACTGAAATGTACCTTTAATTTAAACTCTGAAAAGTTAGGAACCAAAGGCATTCTCATACGTCAAAATCAACGTATTGCTCACTACAAAATTGCTCCGGAAGACGTGAAATACGTATACGAAGGGCATGAAGTTGCCGCTCACACCCTGACCCACCCTAATCTGACTAAGCTCACCGAAAGTGAGATTATACATCAAGTAGAACAAGACCGCTTAAATCTGTCAGAGCTGGCAGGCTATGAAGTTGTGGGCATGGCATACCCTTGCGGTGGCACCAATAACGACGACCGCGTGGCAGAAATCATCAAAAACGACACCAATATTAAGTATTGCCGTACTATTACCAATACCGATAGTTTTAACTTACAAGACAACCTGTACCGCTTCAATCCAAACGTTTATCATATACTGGAATTTGACAGACTTATGAAAATGGGGCGTGATTTCATAGAATTAACTACCGACACCCCACAAATCTTTTACATATGGGGCCATGCTTATGAAATGGACTATGCCCCGGATTACTGGATAAAATTAGAAGAATTTTTTGAGCTAATCAGTAAACGAGACGATATTTTTTACGGAACGAATGCGGAAGTTTTACTGTAAGAATGAATTCCTACCTTGCACGGCTAAGTACACAAAACTTTTTAAAAAAGACGATATATCGTCCACATCCCCAAATTCAATCTGCTATAGTTATTTAAAACGTATCTAATTTAGTACGTTTTCGGCGCCGATTCAAACAATTTTAAATATAGCAGGAGAATTTTATGTATTCCAATCATGTATCATCTATGATTTTTACACCCGTTAAGCCTTTACCTGAGATACTGGGCGAGCCTCGTCTCAGTGAGGATATACTAAAGCAAATTTACTCAGACCCTGAAGCCCAGTTACGTTTTGAGCAACTGACTGTGCCAGAGAGAGAAGCACTTTTGGAATTCTGTATGGGTAATAGAAGCCTGAAGATTACATACGACCCTTTCTTCCGCAACATTATGCACCCTGTAAAACACCCAGACAGACTCAACAGATTTCTGTCTCAGGTGTTACAACAGAAGGTTACCGTAAAAGGCATTCTGCCCCGAGAAGGTGTCCGCCTTTCCAATGAATCTTCTCTTATGATTATGGATCTTCTGGTTGAATTAGAGGATGGGGCTCTGATCAATGTGGAGATGCAAAAGGTAGGCTATGCTTTTCCTATCGAACGAACCTTTTGTTATGGTGCTGACTTACTGGTACGTCAATACGACCGCATACACGCTTTACTGGGTGAAAACTTTACATATAAAAATATGCGCCCAGTTTACGTCATTGTACTCATGGAAACCAGCCCGGCCGTTTTTCACAAATATCAGGAAACCTACATCCACCGTTTCACATTTCAGCTGGATAGTGGCTTAACCATTGATAATTTAATGAAATTCATTTATATTCCACTTGATATTTTTATGAAAATGCCACATAATAAACTTACAGAGATGGAAGCATGGTTGTACTTTTTGGGTTCGGATAACCCGCTGCATATTCAACGCATTATTGAAAAGTACCCTTTCTTCAAAGAACTCTATCGCGACATTATTGATTTTCGATATCATCCGGAGGAGTTGATTCATATGTTTTCAGAGACCTTGTTAGTTGCAGATCGTAATACCGTTAAGCTTATGATTGATGAACTGAGACAGCAATTGTCTGAGAGGGATGCCACATTGTCTGAGAAAGATGCTGCACTGTCTGAGAAAGATGCTGAAATCAAATTACTAAAAGAAAAACTCAAGCAGCAGAATTCTAAATAAGCTTTTAATTGCCACAAGAAAGCCTTTGCCGTCTTCTCCAGACCGGCAAAGGCTTTCCTTTTCTTTATTCGATTATTTATGCTTCTACAATTAAGTATCGTCCGTCTCCAATCACAAATACCTCGGCAGCTTCCAAAATGTCATCTTCTGTCATTCCATCCGTGTCAATGCCTTCTTCTTCAAAAAACTCCCATACTTCCTTTACAGAATTTACAATCACTGCCATACTATCAAGCAAAAATTCTTCGGCCTCCTCATAAGTATTCATTACTGTTTTGGAAAATAACTGTTCCTGATTGTCCAAAAAACACTGTAATACAGCTTCGTCAAATTCATGCATAATTAACATTCTCCTTTTAATTACTGATACAAAATATTAAAGCACCTGTGATAATATGTCTGATGGTTCATCAATAATCACGTCTGCTTTATACTTTTCTAATTCGTCTCTGCCACGGAAGCCCCATAGCACACCAATCGTCCATGCGCCGGCACTTTTTCCGGTCATCATGTCAGTGCTGGTGTCACCTACGTATGCAATATCCTGCACTTCTACATCCAGCTTCTTAGCCAGTTCAAACACACCATTTGGACTTGGTTTCTTTGGGCGACCATCCGCCTGCCCCAAAATTTCATCAAAATAGCCCTTGCCAAATAGCGTTTCTACCACATCTACTGTGCGCTCATGTGGTTTATTGGAAAATACGGCAATTTTAATGCCGGCCTTTTTTAATGCATCCAGAGTCTCCGGTATTCCTTCATAAGGCTTTACATGATACATGCAATGCTCCTTAAAAAACAATTGATACCGCAAAAAGGCTTTCTCAAAATATTCCCCTTCCGTGTCACCTGAATATGCCAGGCATCGTTTAATTAAAGTATCTGCCCCATCGCCTACAAAAATGTTGTATTTTTCCAATGGTATGGGATCAAATCCGCATGTGCCAATGGCATAATTCGCACAATACCAGATAGACTCTAATGAGTCTGCAAGTGTGCCATCCAAATCAAAGATGACTGCTTTCTTCATGTCATTTCCTCACTTGTCTAAAGTATAAGTAAAGATAATTGCTTTAATTCCTGGTACACTCTTCCAATTGGAAGTCCTACCACATTGTTATAATCGCCTTTAATGCCTTTCACATAGCAGGCAAATTCATTTTGGATGCCATAAGCCCCTGCCTTGTCCATACAGGTATCCAGATTCACATAATAAGCAATTTCTTCCTTTGTCATAGGAAGCACTTCTACCTCCGTGCATTCAAAAAACGTGTGCGCCAAAATCTCACCATTTTCTTCCCATACAAAGCTAACACTAGTATATACCTGATGTGTCTTACCTTGCAAGTGGTTAAGCATGGAAATTGCATTTTCTTTGGAATGAGGCTTTCCGAGAATCTCGCCTTCCATGGAAACAATGGTATCTGCACCTATTACAAGCACTTCCGATTTGTCCAGTCCTACATCCTCTCTGTTTATCTTCGAAAAAACATCCTTTGCCTTCATCAAAGCTAACTCCTGTACCACCTCCGAAGGCACTATCTTGGTGATCTTCTCTTCACAGTCACTGGTAACAATGGTAAACTCCATTCCAATCTGCTGTAAAAGCTCACGTCTTCTTGGGGATGCACTGCCCAAAACTATGTTCTTTGTACAATCCATTTTCTTCTCCATTCTATCGTCCAAAATGCTCCCCTTGGATGCTTAATAGTTACCCAAAATCTTCATATTGCGGGCTTCTTCCCTTAAGCCTCTAAGTGCATTTTTTACAGCACTGTCTGCCAGATTTCCTTCAAAATCAATAAAAAAGCGATATTCCCAATTACGTCCCTCCAAAGGTCTGGATTCAATCTTGGTCATATTCAAATTATTGTAAATAAAGTGAGAAAGCATATGGTACAAAGAACCGCTTTCATTTGGAACCTCAAAGCAAATGCTGATTTTATTGGCATCCGTTTTAAAGACCTTCTGGTTTGTAACAATAATAAATCGGGTGCTGTTGTCCTTTAAATTGTTTACACCTTTTTCCAAAATTTCAAGGCCGTAAATTTCGGCAGCAGTCTCACTGGCAATGGCTGCCTGACCTGTAAGTCCGTCTTCTTTTACCTTCTGCGCGGCAAAAGCATTGTTTTTCATACTGATTTGCTGCCAGCCGGTCTTGCTAAGATAATTGGAAGACTGCATCAGAGACTGGGGATGAGAATATACCGTCTTAATGTCCTCTTTCTTGGTGCCCGGAACCGCCATCAGGCAGTGTTCAATCTTAATAATCTGCTCCCCTACAATATAATTTTCAAATTCCGTAAGAAGGTCATAAATTTCATTTACGATACCTGCCGTGGAATTTTCAATAGGAAGCACTGCAAAATCTGCACTGCCTTCTTCAATGGCACTCATGGCATCCCGGAAGGTATCAACATGAAAGCTCTTAATTTCCTTACCAAAGAACTGATTCATGGCCGCTTGTGAATACGCCCCTTCTGCTCCCTGAAATACCACTCTGGCCTGTTTAGTCCCCAAATTCTTTGTCTCAATAAAAGGAAGCTTACCAATGCAGCCATGCTCTGCCAAAAGCTGGTACTGCATTTTGCGGCTGATAGACATAATCTGCTCAAATAATTCCTGTACTGCGTGCCTGTGGAATTCAGTACTTGCCATAGATTTTACTTTTTCTATTTTTTCTGCTTCCCGCACCTTATCAAACACCTTTTTACCGGTTTCAATTTTGTACTCTGCTACTTCTTTGCAGACCTCCATACGTTTTTCATAAAGCTCTACAATCTGCTTGTCTATTACATCAATCTGGTCTCTTAAAATCAATAAGTCTGTCGCCATATTTCCTCCAAATCATGGCAGTCTGTGCCATGGTGTATTGCTAACCCTGAATTTTACATATAGTTTCTTCCAGTACATCAAAATAATTTTCAAATGTTTTTCTACAACACAGTGGGTCTAAAATCGTCACACCGGGACTGCGAAGCCCGGTAATTGCAAACCCCATTGCCAGTCTGTGGTCGTCATGGGTCTGAATAACAGCCGGCTGCAACTTACGCACGGAACAACTCCCTGTGGATAAAACTTCTGACAACTGCGGATATATCACTACTCCGTCCTGTTCTTCCTCAACATGCACCCCAAGTGCAGTCAAATTCTCCACAATTGCTGCAATTCGGTCACTTTCCTGAAGCCTGATGTGTGAAATACCTCTGATATGTACCGGACCGTCGGCAAATGGCGCAATTGCCGCCAGTGTAATTGCCTGATCGGAACAAGCATGCATATTCACATCTATGCCCTTTAACACGCCATCTTCCGGTCCTGTGACCGTAATCCCCTCGCCTCGGTCCTCTACCAGACATCCCATACGCTCCAGAATTTTTGCAAACTCCACATCCCCCTGGAGAGAATCAAAATGGGTATGTGCCACCGTCACAGAAATCCCAAGTATCGCCGCCATAGCCCAGAAATAGGCTGCCGCAGAAGCATCCGGCTCGATATAATAGTCCATTGCCTTGTATCCTTGCCCTGCAGGAATTACAAATTCTCTGTCAGACATCTTTTCTGCATGTACACCAAACTGCTCCATCATGTCTATTGTCATCTGTATGTAGGCCATTCCATGACTGCCTTCTATATGAATATGCAAGTCCTCTTTAGATAAGCACCCGGAAATTAAAAGTGCGCTTAAAAATTGTGAACTCTTATCAATATCTACCGTAATGTGATATTGGGTAATACCCCGACCGCATATTTCCATTGGAAAATGCCCCGATTCCTCTGTGCAGATTATCTGAGCTCCCACACTCTCAAGAGCCTTTAACAAAGGCTCCATAGGGCGCTTACGCATCTGTTCGGAGGCATCCAGATAAAATCTACCTTCGCTGCAGCCCAAATATGCCGCCAAAAAACGTGCCGCCGTACCGGCACTTCCTACATAGATACTTGCCTCACTCCTAGGTACTGCTCCACCAATTCCTTTCACACGAATCTCTCGCCCCGGCTCATCCACGACTGTCTCAAAGCCCAAATCCTCCACACACTTTAAAAAATGTCTGGAATCATCACTGAACAAAGCTCCGCCAAGCTTACTTTTACCACTTGCCAACGTTGCTAAAAGCAATGCTCTGTTTGTAATACTTTTTGACCCCGGAACTGACACTGTAATATGCTTATTTTTAATATTCCCAACAGGAATGATTTTCTTCTGCTTCATAATGACCTCTTAAAATATCGCTAAAGAAAAGTATACTACAATGTAGCGGATGAAACAAGAATAAATTTACGTCAAAAGAGACCCCTTAAAAAGGAATCTCTTCTTACATGTTTTTATTTATACATTATCAAATTCACTTACCAATGCAGAAATAGTCTGCTTCGCATCACCATAAATCATAACGGTATTGTCATTGGTAAATAATGGGTTCTCAATACCTGAGAAACCGGTACCACGTCCACGCTTTAATACAAATACCATTCTAGCCTCGAAAGCGTTAATAATCGGCATACCATATAATGGGGAAGTCTCGTCATCCAATGCAGATGGGTTAACAACGTCATTTGCACCAATTACAATTGCTACATCTACATTTGGCATCTGCGGATTCATATCATCTCCGGTCTTTAATTTCTCATATTCGATATTAGCTTCTGCCAGCAATACGTTCATATGACCCGGCATACGACCAGCAACTGAGTGGATTGCAAAATTAACTTCACAGCCATTATCTTCTAATCTGTCACACAAATCTTTTACTGCGTGCTGTGCCTGTGCAACTGCCATACCATAGCCCGGAATAATTACAACATTTCTTGCTGCTTCCAGTACCAGATATGCATCCTCTACACTCATAGCCTTTGGCTCCTTTGCTTCACCTGCAGCCTTCTTAGAGGAAGAACCGCCGCCAAAACTGGAGAATAATAAGCTAAATAACGTTCTGTTCATAGCCTT
>JAFXAZ010000080.1 GCA_017521985.1 Lachnospiraceae bacterium | reverse complement strand
ATTCATCTGGTAATCTGTTGCGACACTTAGTATAGCCTCGATAAGACTTGCATCATTGAAGCTTGGATTAGCGATGCTAAGAGTGTACACACCATCATCCTCTGTAACAAGAACAGAAATATTGCCATTTCCAGGATCCAAAGTCATCCAATCAGCCTTATAAGTTTCATTACCAAAATAGTTGACAGCCATCATAGTGCCATTATCATTTTTAATATAATGAGCAAGCATATTGCCATCTTCTACGATTCCATCCATAATTTCTAAGGTATTATTGGCTGCATAATCTTTAATTTCATCCACTGACATACAAGGTAATGTTACATACAGGTACTGACCGCCGGAAACAGTGCCTGTTCCATGGTTAATACCTATATTAAGATACCAGTTAGTGTGCTCGTCTGGCAGTCCTTGGGTACCGAAATCTGCATAACTACCGGTGCGTAACTCTTTTGCTATCTCTATGTCAATAGCCACTGGGAAATAGTAGGCCATATCAGCACCTTCAACATTTCCTTCCATATGAATCCAACTTCCCGCTTCTAAATGGATTGTCTGTTTTGTTCCATCAAACACTTCACCATTAATAAGCACTTTATTGCTTCCATCCGCTTTGAGTAAACGAGATTCAATAGTAGTCTCAATTGTATAATCTGTTGTACCTGAAATATCAGTTCCCATACAAACAATACCATTTTCTAAGAAGAAATAACTCTTTTTAGCCTTAGTATCAAGTCCATTACCATAATCTTTGTCAGAGAACTGGTATGCAATAGCGGCTAAAGCACCATTGCTTGCACCACCGGCTGTTTCATTATCACTTAATACCGTTGGTGGCCAACCTGTATAGCCACTAGGTAAAGTCAAGGGATACGTGTTGGCAGTTACACCTGGCATACGATATGGATCCTTGGTCGGCCAATATTTGAAGCCAAACTGCTCCAAATCGTTATTATAGATGTATAATGCACCAGTACCTTGATAAAATCCTTTATTGTTTTCTGCAGGATTCCCCGAAAAACCAGAAATATATTTAGAACTTAACGCCAAACCAGCACTGTAATCCTTGGTTGTCTGTACTGTTCTGCACATAGCCCCATAAATCTTTATACCCTCTTGGTAAGTCATGGGCTGAATGGACTCATCATCTAAAAGTTTAATAAAAGAAATTTCGTTATCCAAATAGGATTCTCCAAAATAGTCAACCATTCCTTCCAGATTGTACTTAATAACGCTCTGAATAATATTCTTATACTTTTCATCGGCATTCTGACTCAATAAAATCAATCTTTTCATAGCAGCTTTGCCTTCACCAAGCTCTTCACCCATACCATAATTAGCAAGTGTGACAAAACGACCATCTACCATAGTCATCATTTTACCTTTGTATAACAGAGGCAAATATGCTTCAATCACATAATTGTAATATGTCTCCAGAGTTTCCTTTGGAAAATCGTAACTGGTACCGCCTAGAATATTACCAAAAAGGGCTATTCCATTCAAAGCTTCAACACCATAATGACCTGTATAAGCGACCGTTATATGTGCGATATAGCTTCCGTCTTCATACTGTCCATTACCAAAGGAAGAGTACCCATCCTTCAGCACCATGGCATAAGGTAAACCTGTATCAGCGGTTATACTCCTAACTTGTTCCTCATTATTGCGTAATAATCCTTGAATTAATACACTATGGGAAATATCGCACAGATTGGCTGATTCTGCTTGACCAAACAAACCATTTATAGCTAACTGTTTGCTAGGATCAAATGCATATTTATTAAGAATATCCGTATATCGAACAATCTCTTCATCATCCAAATAGGATTCCATCTTCAGAAGCATATAACTAAACTCTTTTCCTGCTCCAATCTGCCAATCCCACCAGTTGCCTACCAAGGCAGTTAAGTCACCATCAAATGTCCAATCGTAATCAAGATCTTCATAGTCACCTGTACCTGTCATAAACTCCAGTGCATCCAGAAGAGCTCTTCCCACCTCGTGATTCTGATAAAGTTCAGTTCCTTTCGTTACAAAAGCAGATGCAATAGTATTCAGATCTCGGAACTGATACCATGTATGCTGACTGACTCTCGCAGTCGTCCTATCCCACAACAAGGAACGCTCTGTTCCCGCCTTATTCATAGTATCCCAAAGGGCAACAGCATTATCTGACAATTCTTTGATTTGCACATCAGTAATTTCAGAATAATCTTCTGAATCACTAATTAAAAGATAGTCCAACCAACGTTGCTTCATTAATTTAAAATCAGCGGAAGTCGTATCTTCCACAACATTTACAGCGATAGTTGCAGTGTGATTACCCATGGTCAATGTAATCGTCGCATCGCCTGATGCTATCGCACTCAATACACCGTCCTCTGTCACAGATATAATAGAGGAATCACTGCTGCTAAATACAGCGGTAACATCTTCTCCGACATCAAAACCATTACTCTCTAAATAACGAACATCCCCCGGATTTAAGGTACGGTCACCGCCCTTAATTTCAAGTTTGGTTGGTTTCGTTGACTTTAGCAAACGCATTGTAGGAGTAAAATCACTATCAGGATAACTTGTTTCTCTGTATCGCTCTGTTCCTAAATACACCGCTGAGGAACCTGACTCAAGAGCAATATTTATACTTGTCATACTGTTTTCAACAGCCCACTTTATCAACTCCGTCACATCACAGCGTGTAGCCTGAAACTTGTTTCCAGCTACACTAATATCCACCTTATTAGGGCTTCCTTCGATCTGCTTTGGAAAATTACTATAGGTAAGCGTATCCATGTCATAGTCACCCACAAGATAAGCCTTGAGCGTGCTACTTGAGTTAGCAAGCTTGGTCAAATCAAGACAAGCATAATCCCAATCCAAATTATTAATATTTTCATCTACCTGAATGTTCATGATGCCATAATTCAATCCAGCAACTTTAGTCGTATTACTCGGACCAAGAGCACTACCAATTACCATCATATCAGGCCATCTACCATCCTTGCTCATCACGGAATCAGCACCTGTTGCTCCGCTGTTTGCTCTAAATGCATAGGTAGCATCGCTAGTTCGATAGGTATAAACCAAATCGTCCTCTAGATGATCCCCCGCAGTAGCTTCAACTAATTCTCTGGGCTTCTCTAACAAACGCAATGTTGGAGTGAAATCGATGTTGGGATACGCTGAATCAGTATATCGTTCTGTACATAAAAATACGCAATCTTTTTCTATTGGACTTTTATCACTTCTCACAAACTTGATGTTTATGTTTGTCATACCTTTTTCAACAGCCCACTTTATCAACTCCGTCACGTCACATCGAGTGGCTTCAAAAGCATTAGCACCACGCCCGGGATTAATTTCCACCATAGGGCTTCCTTCGATTCGCTCCGGAAAAGTATTATAGGTAACCGTACTCTTGTCATACTCTCCCACAAGATAAGCCTCGAGGATAAAACCATCATGATAACGAACCTTCCAAAAACGTGGAGTCAGATCCAGACAAGCATAATCCCAACTTAAGTTTGTGATATTCTCATCCAACTGAATCTTCATAACGCTGTAATAAGTCCCCGTGTCTGTTCTAGTACCATCAGTCTTCTCTTCATAATCATTCCCGACTGGCATCAAATTAACACGAGTACTATCATAACCATACATCACCTGATCAGCATATCCTCCATCTGGTTCACTAAAGGCATATGTACCCTCACTAGACTTATATGTGTAAACCAAATTGTCCTCTAAATGATCGCCAGTGGTGGCTTTAACTAATTCTTTATTGATCTCTCCTTCTGCTTGCGCAGCAACTGCAAATTTTTCTGGCACTATCATAACACTGCAACACAACATCAGTGTTATAAGTACCCGAATGATAAAACCTTTTCGTTTCATTTTTTAAAACCTCCTTATTTTTACATTTATATTTTGTGTTAACTTTAACTTAATCCTCTTTTTTTCTTACATCAATACACAAAAATTAACTAACATTTTTTTATTGTACTTATAGTACCGATTTTATACTAAAAAAATGCAATTAAAAAACGCATACTTCATTAATGTTGAAAGATAACAAGATGGAGTTCCTCCTGTTCTTGTGGTGTTAGAATACTTTCATGCTGTTGAGAGATCGAAACCCTTAATAAAACAACAAAAACGCTCTTGGGCAAACATGAGTTACTCCCCTTTGTTCTTTTTCAAGACCCTTTTTTAACGATCCGCAGAATTCACTTTATGTTACGGTCCTCATGACTGCTCGCACCTTTTACCAAGGTTACTTTATCCACTCGCTTAGCACCCTGCATTACTACAATGCACCGAGTTTAGCTACACGGCTCACTGGCAATTACCGCAATCGGACTTGCACTGGTAAGTGTGTTCTAGCAAAGCTGGAACATACCACAATCAAAAAGATGCTCAGCCTTAGATTTTCAGACTGAGCATCTTTTTGATTGTAACTCCTGAGGTCAATTATTATCAACATATACAAAAATTGCAGGATGTCGGAGGTTTTTCTTTAACTAGAACTCCGGTACTATAACCGCTTCGCCGTTTTTCATAGCAGACTCATGCGCACAAATTCCAGCAGCTGTAATATTTCCGCCCAACACCTCATCTACGTAAGGTTTCCTGTCTTCAACAATACTCATAACAAACTCATGCACAAGATGTGGATGTGATCCATGATGACCGCCACCCGCTCCAACAGTCAAAGACTCCTGAGGGTTCAAAGGATCGTATTTTCCCCCCACAGTAAAGGGTTGAATTTCTTCCGGGAGACTCAAATGGAAATTCGGCATCTGTTTGACCTCATAAGTAGCAGGTTTACCACGTTTATTTCCATCACGCTCACCAAGAGTTGTAATATAAGGACTATCGTTGTCAGCAAACCCCCATTCAAACGATTTTTTACTTCCGTAAACAAACATACCTTCCTGATACACACGTGCTGTCTCGAACAGGCTACGGGTAGCCTCGCCCTTTAAACCATTTTCGAATTCAAACAATGCACTTTCAACTGGATAAGGATTACCATACTGCTCATGCATCCACTCCTCCATAGTGCCAGAGCCGAAACAGTTTACTCGTTTAATCCGAGAGCCAGAAAGAGCTACCATAGGGCCAATGGCATGTGTGCCATAATACATTGGTGGAAGTCCCATCCAATAATCCGGCCAGTATGACAAATCCTGGTAGTGAGAACCGCGCAAAAACTGAATTTTACCAAGCTCTCCCTGCTCAAGCATCTGCTTGACATACAAAAACTGATAGGTATAGAGGGATGTCTCCATCATCATGTATTTTTTTCCAGTTTTTCGTACAGCATCGGTAATTCTTTTGATACCCTCCAAGGAAATCGCCATAGGAACAGTACAAGCACAATGTTTTCCAGATTCCAATACTTGTACTGTCTGCTCTTCATGAAGCGGTATTGGAGTTACCAAGTGTACTGCATCAAGAGTGTCGTCTGCTAGTATTTCCTCAAAGCTAGAATATTTTTTCTCAATTCCATGATGCTCCGCCACCTTGTTCAATAATTCTGGGTTAGTATCATACAACCCGATAGAGTTCACCATAGGATGATGTTTCCATATTCCTACAAAAGCACCACCAAAGCCTGCACCTACCAGTGCAACGTTCAGTTTTTTCATGTCTAAAATACCTCTTTTCATTTATACTTTTTGTTAACTTTAAACTTTAGGTAGTGTCAAAAACTATCTGTTTTTTATGTTCTAAATTTCTTCAAAACCTTGATTTTTTAAGGAAATCTGAAATAAAAAGAGCATTGACCTCTTTTTTTGTTTTTGAGGCTTCGTTTTCATAAGTCATGACACAACCTAATTTTACCTTACTCCTCTTTTTTTATTACATCAATACACAAAAATTTACCCACATTTTTTTATTGTACTTATCGTGTTGATTTTACTTTTAAAAAATGCCATTTAAAAAATGCACACTTCATTAATGTTGAAAAATAACAAGAGGGAAATCTTTCTGTTCTTGTGGTGCTAGAATCCTTTCCCGCTGCTGAAAGAACGAAACACTTAATTAAACAGCTTTCCGAATTATTTTATATTAGCGAAAAAAACCCTTTGCAGACGATTTTTCAAATACTGTGATAAAACCATTTATACATTTCAAAATGATCTAAAACTGGAACGAGTACACCAGTTTCTTTTAGAGTATCTTCATCTGGATTATTCCGCAGAAATGGGGCTGTTGCAAAATAGATGCATAATCATCTATGGAGCAATAGCTCCGTTTTTCTGCCCAAAAACAGAAAAACAGGCTCCGAAAAGCCTGTAATCCATGGTATAATAAGATATGCCTAGTAACTTAAAATACACGAAAGATTATACCGAACTTGGGCAAATT
>JAFXAZ010000029.1 GCA_017521985.1 Lachnospiraceae bacterium | reverse complement strand
ACTAATGGCTTTAACAGGCATACCATAAACCGAGAACTATCCCTTAAATGACTTTTTTATCTGGCATTTACAATCATACCATATCTTTTTGAAAAGTAGCAAATTTTTAACTTAATACTAAATAAATGACATTGCTTGCTTATGCATATATGTAATGAGGGATAAATTTAGAACTCAAATAAATATGTAAAGCGAGGTTTTTCTATGCGAAAAAGACAACGATTAGAGGATTTAAATGTACTGGATGATTTCATGTTAAATGCAATTGCAAATGACCCTGATGTGGGTGAGGTGTTTTTTCAGGAGGTGCTCTCTGTATTGCTGGAGCGAGATATTGGCGAAGTCACAGTAAAGGCTCAGTCGGTAATTCCTGGAGATACACCCGAACTTCGAGGAATCCGGCTGGATGTAGAAATTCAGGAGCAGGATAATTCACCGGCAAAATGTCGGCTGTATAACATGGAAGCACAGACCTATACGGGAGAAAACTTACAAAAGCGCAATCGATATTATCAGGCGAAAAAAGATAGCAAACAATTGAAAAGTGGTGAGAAAAACTGGGATAAACTACCGGATTTGTACATGATTATGATTACTACGTTTGATCCCTTTGGGAAAGGCGGCATGATTTATACCTTTGAAAACACCTGCAAGGAATATCCTGATGTGGAAAATAAAGATGGTCTTAAGTACATATACTTTAATACCACTGGAACAAAAGGTGGTACGGAATCCATAAAGCAATTGCTTTCTTATTTGAAACATAGTAAAATAGAAAATGTAACAAACGAAAAGATTTCACATATACATGATTATGTGGAGGCGGTGAAGCAGTCTGCGGAAGTGAGGGACAGATATATGACGATTGGTGAGATGTTGGATGCGAGTAGGGAAGAAGGTAAAGCAGAAGGTAAAGTAGAAGGTGAAATAATTGGACGTATAAATTCTTTGCTTGAGATTCTCAGCGAATTTGGAGAAATCCCAGAGGAAATTAAGAAGCAGTTTTATGAAGCGGATGAGGATACGTTAAAGTGTTGGATTAAATTGGCCGCAAAATCGAGTAGTCTTGTAGAGTTTGTAGATAAAATGTAGTAGAGGTAGTGAAAATAAAAAAGCCTGATATTCAATCAGTTTGGTTGAAATATCAGGCTTTAACATACGCTAAATTTTACTTAAAATATAATTCTTTATTCTTCTTATACGTCTCGGCAATCACATTCTGCACATAAGCACCAATATGCTTTTTATCTTCGCGGTCAAGGGCATTCATATCAATTGGGGCACCGAATTCAATGACAACGCGTGTTTTTTTGACACGTGGCAGGTGGTCTTCAAAAATGTCAGACATATTTACCATGGTAACCGGGATGATAGGACAACCGCTTTTCTCAGCAATTTTAAAGCTGCCGCCTTTAAATTCCATAAGGGTTTCCGGTGTTTTGTTGCGGGTGCCTTCCGGGAAAATAAAGATGGAGATGCCGCTTTTTACTTTGTCGATGGCAGAAAGAATGGTTTTAAGTCCTTCTTTTACATTGCTGCGGTCTAAAAAGAGGCAGTGCATGCGAACCATCCAGAAGTTTAAGCCCGGAAATTTCTCCATGCTTTTTTTGGAAACATAGCCGGTCAGATCCGGAACCAGGGTGTATGGAATAATGATGTCAAAGAAGCTGGTATGATTTCCAATATACAAAACCGGTTTGCCCTGAGGTATGTTTTCTTTTCCGAGAACGGTAACATCCGTGCCTGCCAGACGTGTAACACCACGCAGCGCCCACTGAACGATGGCAAAGCTTAAGCGGTCTATTTTTTCCGGAAAACGCTTGTGTAAGAGCCAAAAAACCAGTAAAAGTGGCAGAGTACATACTAAAAATAAAAATATAAATGTAATAATTGCAAGAAATCTTATCATAGAGTTTATCCTTTGCTGAGAAAAACATTTTTGCACATAATCATAATTAGTATAACGTGTTTGAAAAAGAAAAGCAACCGTTATTCTGTCATAATGGAGTGTGGTAATTACATATATTTTTACAAAAAGTAATTGGAGAAGTATATGAAAAAAATAATCAGTGTGGCAGCAACGATTGTTTTGATGATTACGTTAACGGCCTGTGATATGGGTATTAAGCTAAACGATGTGCACAAGGGAGCCGGAGAAAAAGTGCGCGAGCTGGAGTATACGATTTTGAGTGAAGAGCGCATTCCAAAGGAACTGGCTCCGTTGTTAGAGGAGCGGAAAGAAGAGCCTTTTGAGATGACGTACAGTGATAAGGAATATCTGTATATTTGTATTGGATACGGCAGGCAGGAGTATAGCGGGCACAGTATTGTGGTGAATGATTTGTTTCTCGGAGAAAACGGTATTTTGGTGGATACGTCTTTGCTGGGACCGGAAGCAGGAAAGGAGAAAATTAATACGGTGCAGTTTCCGATGGTGGTGCTGAAGACGGAGCTGATAGAGGGTGTTCCATTGTTTGCCAAATGATACTGTACATTTATTGCGGTTAATGTTAAGATAATAAATAGAAGATTGAGCACAACGAAGAGAGGTTTACTATGCTACTGATAAAAAATGTAACCATTGCAGACCCAAAGAGTATGACAGAGGTTCTTGGCGATATTTTATTAAAAGATGGAAAGATTGTTGAAATTTCCGGACCGAATGAAAGCCGGAACGGGGAATGTGCGGAAGTAATTGACGGTACCGGCTTAGTGGCAGGACCGGGGCTTATGGATGTACATGTACATTTCAGGGATCCGGGGCTTACGTATAAAGAGGATATTTATACCGGTGCAAGGGCGGCGGCAGCAGGCGGTTTTACTACGGTTGTAATGATGGCCAATACCAAGCCTGCTATTGACAGTGTGGAGACATTGACTTATGTATTGGAGAAAGGCCGTGAGACCGGGATTCATGTAGAAAGCTGTGCTACGGTTACTGTAGGCATGAAGGGACAGCAGATGGTAGACATGGAAGCCCTAAAAGCTGCTGGTGCTATTGGGTTTACGGATGACGGTGTACCGATTGTAGAGGAGAAGCTTGCGAGAGAGGCTATGGCAGAGACTGCCAGACTTCAGGTGCCGATTAGCTTCCATGAGGAACACCCGATGTTTATTTCCAATAATGGTGTGAATTGTGGAAAAGCATCCATGTATTTTGGCATCGGAGGCAGTGATAGACAGGCGGAAATTTGTATGGTGGAGCGTGACGTACAGCTTGCATTGGAAACCGGTGCGTCTATGAATGTACAGCATATCAGCAGCAGTGAGGCGGTTGATTTGGTGCGAGGCGGTAAGGCACAGGGCGGCGCTATTTGGGCAGAGGCAACACCACATCATATTGCGCTGACGGAGAATGCAGTAATTGCTCATGGTACTTTGGCAAAGATGAATCCACCTCTTCGTACGGAGTCTGATAGATTGGCTATCATTCAAGGTCTGGTAGATGGTACCATTGATTTGATTGCTACGGATCATGCACCTCATAGTGTAGAGGAAAAGGCCAAGGATATTACCCAGGCTCCAAGTGGTATTATAGGTTTGGAGACCAGTCTTGCACTTTGCATTACCCATTTGGTGGAACCGGGATATATGAATCATGCCAAGCTGATGGAGAAGATGTCTTACAATCCGGCCAAGTTATATCATTTAGAAGAAAGCCGTGGACATATTTCGGTAGGAGCAGATGCGGATTTGGTGCTTTATGACCCGAAGGAAGTTTGGACGGTTGGTGAGAAGTTTGAATCCAAGGCAGTGAATACACCATTTGTAGGGGAGACTCTTACAGGTAAAGTTCGTTACACCATTTGCGGTGGCAGGGTAGTATATCAGGCATAAAGACGATATTGCGTCCGGGAAATACAAAAGGGCGCGTGAAATAGATACAAGAAAAGAGGAACAAAACATGGCTCAAAAGAAAAAGCTTACAGCAAAAGTAATATCTCAGGCAAATATTGCTCCGGATATTTATGATATGTGGATAGAAACCGAACTTGCGTTAGGTGCAAAGGCCGGTCAGTTTATCTGCATATATACAAAAGAAAGAAGCACATTGCTTCCAAGACCAATCAGTATTTGTGAGGTAAATGCAGAACGTACTGCGCTCCGCGTAGTTTACCGTGTAGTAGGTGCCGGTACGAATGAATTCAGCAGTTATACTGCCGGTACCAGTGTAGAAATTTTAGGCACCCTTGGTAATGGATTTCCGATTGAAGCGGGTCAGGATAAGAGCGTCGTGTTGTTTGGCGGTGGTATCGGTATTCCTCCTATGCTTCAAACTGCCAAAGAAATTGAAGGTGATGTGCATGCATTTTTGGGCTACCGCGACAATCAGTTATTCTTGGCAGAAGAATTTAAGCAATATGCGACACTTCATATTGCAACAGAAGACGGCAGTGTAGGAACGAAGGGAAATGTACTGGATGCATTAAAGGAAAGCGGTATCAAGCCGGATGTGATTATGGCCTGCGGACCAATGCCAATGCTTCGTGCCATTAAGAAATGTGCAGAAGAATTAGATATCCCTGCATATATTTCTTTGGAAGAACACATGGCATGCGGCGTAGGAGCGTGTCTTGGCTGTGTTTGCAAGACCAAAGAAAAAGACCATCATTCCCATGTACACAATGCCCGCATTTGTACAGACGGACCTGTGTTTGAGGCAAAGGAGGTTGAAATTTAATGAATACAAAAGTTACAATTGCCGGTGTGGAATTTAAAAATCCGGTTATGACAGCATCCGGAACCTTTGGCTCCGGCATGGAATATGGTGAATTTGTCGATTTGAACCGTCTTGGCGCGGTTGTGACTAAGGGCGTGGCAAATGTACCATGGCCTGGAAATCCGACACCGCGAGTTGCAGAAACTTATGGTGGTATGTTAAATGCTATTGGTTTACAGAATCCGGGCATTGATGTGTTTATAGAGCGCGACATTCCTTTCTTAAAGCAGTACGACACCAAGATTATTGTGAATGTGTGTGGAAAAAGTGTAGAAGATTACTGTGAAGTTGTGGAAAAGTTAGGTGACCAGCCGGTGGATATGCTGGAAATCAATGTTTCCTGTCCAAACGTTAAAGAAGGTGCTATTGCATTTGGTCAGAAGGCAGATGCTTTATTCAATATTACAAAAGAAATCAAAAAGTACGCGAAGCAGCCGGTTATTATGAAGCTTAGTCCGAATGTTACAGACATTACGGAGATGGCAAAAGCAGCAGAGGCAGCCGGCGCAGATGCATTGTCTCTTATCAATACCATTACCGGTATGAAAATTGACGTACACCGTCGTAAATTTGCCATCGCCAATAAAACAGGCGGTCTGTCCGGTCCGGCTATTAAACCGGTAGCAGTGCGTATGGTATATCAGGTGGCAAATGCGGTTCAGATTCCGATTATCGGTATGGGCGGTATTGCTAATGCAGAGGATGCGTTGGAATTTATTCTTGCAGGCGCAACCGCAGTCAGCATCGGTGCTATGAATTTTGTGAATCCATATACTACTGTGGAAACCGTGGATGGCATCGAAAGTTATATGAAGCGCTATGGTATTGAAGATATTAATACATTAATTGGTGCAGTGAAATAATTTTATACGTAAACGAATCTCCCGGCTGGTACAGCACGTACCAACCGGGCTTTTTTGTTGCGACCTTTTTTGTCGAAGAAAAATAGTGTTTCACAGTCTTATTTTGACATATTTTTCTGTCTTGGGGTGTTATATTTTCCTTAAAAAAAGGAGGCAACGATATGGAATTACCAAAACACACAACACAAGTAGGCACAATTGCGGCAAATAAAAAAATGTATTTAGAGGATTACTGCATTTCTTATATGAAGCAGCTCACCGAGGAATTTCCCGAGGATAGAAAACAAATTGCGCTATATGGTACGGTAGAAAAAGAAAAGAGTGTAGAGTATGCTTTTGTATATGGTGCGGCACTGCTTGGAAAAGGAAGAGGACGCACGGATTCACTCACAAATAGTCAAAAGGATGAAGCAGAAAGTATTCGGGAGGAATATTTTTCGGACTATCAGCTTGTAGGAGTTGTGATTTCTACGGATGCAGTCAATGAAAATGTTTTCTGGCTGGGCTACGGTAACAAGTCTATTCCTATGGACGGTTATTACATATTTTACGATACAAACGAAGCTATGCTTAATTTTATGATGGAAAATCAAAAAGAAGAACGAGAAATTGATTTAGACCCGGTAATTATTAAAAAAGCAGATATGGATAGAGAAAAGCGCGAGAGGGCAGACCGAGAAAAATTAGAGGCACAGCAGAAGAGTGGAAAATATCGCAAAAAAGTACAGGCGGCAGAAAAGGCAAAACGACCGGAGCCACACAAAAATAAGAGTCCGTTCCCGGCAGTGGCGTGTGTTATGCTTTTGGCTATTTGTGGTGCATACGGAGTGAAGACGTATTATCCTGACTTTGGGCTGGAGCAAATCCCATCCTATTTTGCAGATATGAAGGAAAAAGTGGCTGTTTTCAGCAATAGTTATCTAAGTGGGGATGAAAGAGATAATTTATTGGTTGAAAATGAAACCACCGAAGCTGCAGTTACCACAGAAGGTACAGAGCAGGAAAAATTGCTTGTTGATTCTACAAACGTACAACAGCCGGCAGAGCTGGATGTGGTAGTGATTCCGGATTTGGAGACCATGGGTAGTGAGATGCAGCAAGAGAATGCACCTTCTGAGCAGGTGCAGGAACAACCGGTAGAACCGCAAGTTACACCGCCGGCGTCTGATACCGAGCCAAGCACGGAAGCGGTAAGTGAAAGTGTTCCGCAAGAATACTATATTAAAAAAGGCGATAATCTTCTCAAAATTTTACGGGCTCATTATGGAAATGAAAATAAACTGCAGGAAGTGATTGATTTGAATAAAATAATTGACCCAAATAACATACAAGTTGGACAAACAATTTTACTTCCGTAAAAAAATGTGTTACTATAATAGGGCAAACTATAAAATGGGAGGGCAAGTGTAAGACTTGTCCCCCTTTATTGTCATAGAAAAGGGAAATTATGAACGAGAAGAATACAGAACGCAGACATTTATTCATAAAAATTGCAGTGACACTTTTGTGCTTTGGCTTGCTGGCCGGGTTGGTTGTGGTAGAGTACATTTCAAGAACCTTTAATACCTATAGAGTGGTTCGTGAAACAGAAGTGATTTTAGAGGAAGGCTGCAAAACGGCCAAACTGGCAAATAACCTTCTTATATACAATAAAGATGGTATTCGCTGTATGGATGCCAAAGGCAAAACGATCTGGGATATTACATATCAAATTCAGGAGCCGTGTGTTTCCGTAGATGGCGGAACAGTAGCAGTGGCAGGTTACGGAGATCACTTGATTTATGTGATGGATGAAAGTGGTAGAATTGGTGAAATTGATACAAATCTACCGATACGTAACCTTTGTGTAGCAGAAGCTGGTTATGTAGGTGCTGTATTAGATGATAATGAGGTGTATTGGATTTATATTTATGATGTCAGCGGGGAAGAAATCACCAGAGCCAGAACTTCTATGGAACAGAGTGGTTATCCGATGGCTATTGAACTGTCACCAAATGGCAAGTTATTAGGTGTATCCTATTTGTATCTGGATGCCGGTACGGTGCAGAATAACGTAGCATTTTACAACTTGGGTGAGGTTGGACAAAATTATACCGATCAATACATGAGTGGCTATATTTATCAGGAAATTGTTCCGGAGCTTCATTATATGAATGAAAGTACCGCAATGGCAATTTCTAATGGTCGATTGATGGTTTATTCCGGCAGTGAAAAGCCTACAGAATCTAAGGGCATTCTTTTAAATAATACGGTACAGGCGGTATATTGGGGGGATGAAAATGTTGTATTGATTTATAATGGAGCTGCAGATGAGGGCAGATACCTTATGAGAGTATACGACCTGACGGGAACACTGGTGCTGGAAAAGGGCTTTGATTTGGAATATACAGATATTCAGTCACAAAATGGTGTTGTTACTATATACAATAGTGATGAAGTTTTGGTTGTGACGCTGGATGGCAGAGAACGATATAAGGGAAGTTTGGGCGGAAGTATTCGCAAAATGGTTTCTACTTCCACCAAGTACAAATATCTCATACTTTTTGAAAATACGTTTAAAGTAATAGAATTGGAGTAAAATATGAATATACTTTTGATTGCATTAGCGATAATAATGGTTTGGCGGATTGCAGCAGGAATGAAAAAGGGTATTGTGCGTGAAGCACTTTCTCTTGTGAGTGTACTGTTTGTCGTGTTGATAATTGGTATTGTGAGTATGATTACAGGCGCTTACCATGAGAGCAATTACATTGCCATTGCCGTTATGCTTGTAGTTATTGTGGTGCTTAGTATTGCCTACAGTATTATAAAAATAGTTTTCTTTCCTGCAAAGGTATTGACCAAACTTCCTGTACTTAGCAGCATGGATAAGTTTTGCGGGCTGATACTAGGTGTGGCGGAGACGCTTGTTGGTTTCTGGGGGATGTGCTATGCAATAATGAACATAGAATTTGGAACACTGAACCAGCAGATTTTTATTATGATTGGTGAGAGTAGTCTTCTGACCGCGTTGTATCAGTATAATTTGCTGGGTGTGCTGCTGGAGACACTAAAGGAAAAAATTGTATTTTAATTAGTACAAAAATATTTTAAAAAAAGATGTTGACAAGTGGAATTGCTTATGATATAGTAAGCGAGTTGCCGCTGAAAGCGACAACAGTACCTTGACAAATGAACAGCAATGCAACCCTGAAAGATTCCTAATAAATGAGATGAAAGGTCATCTCATCTGGAAGAAATT
>JAFXAZ010000003.1 GCA_017521985.1 Lachnospiraceae bacterium | reverse complement strand
TTTTCAAATTAATCATTGACAAATCAACCTCTACTATATATAATGTATTTGTTGTTCGCAGGAATGGCGGAATTGGCAGACGCGCACGGTTCAGGTCCGTGTGATAGCAATATCATGAGGGTTCAAGTCCCTTTTCCTGCATAGAAAAAGTCCCCAAAACAGGGACTTTTTCTTTTTGTGTTGTATTTTTTGTAATTTCAATCACTTCAAACACTTAAGTTGTCTGGAAATAATACAATACTCGCATCCATAAAACGGACACTGCTTGTCTGCTTCATTTAAATTATAGGACTCAATATGTATGTACATCAACTGAAAGAACTTTGTATTGGTCGGTCTATAATCTAAATATTGGCTTCCGAAAATATCCGTAAACAGACTCATATTATTTTCTTTATTTCTCCACATAATTTCAATGGTTGTTCGTATTCCACGTTCTACACAAGCAACGGAAGTATTATATTCTTTGGCAATATCAATGTATAAAGTCTTCGTAATATGTTCCACATAATCTGCGTTTTCCCGCATTAGAATCATACCTTTTAAAATATACTTATACGCCACATATTTTTGAGTAACCTCAAATTCATACAATATATGTTTCACCATTACTTCATAGTTCATTATTATAATCCCCCTTACCGATTATATTCTTATGATAAGATGATAACATAAATTTGTTCAAGAAATACTTGTCGATTATCGTCGACATTTATAGATATAATAAAGAAGGGGACTTTTGTCCTATGTAAAAAAACTTTTAATCACTTGCTCCACTTTCAAAGAACATAGTGGCGTCCCCTCCGTTTCATATGTAGTAATCAAATTAATAGTTGGAATAATTCCATTCTGCGCATAAGTATTAAGCTTGTTAAAGCAATTATTAACATAGTTCACCACATCCATCATTCCAAAATGCTCCCAATAAACCACTTCTCCGGTCAGAGGATTCATAATTGTAAAATCCGGATACAAAGTCACTTCCCCTAAAGATAATTCACATTCATACCTAAAAGGAATATCATTTGCAAATAATGCATCCGCAATAAGCATTTCTGACTTTGACCTGACAGCATGTCCACTTTTGGTAACATGAATTAATTTTTCCGGATGTTTTCTGTTTTTTTCATACTTTTCAAACATCCACTCCTGACACTGCACAGCCTTTTTCTTCCAAAAAGGCTGTAACAATTCTATGTATCGCCTATCGCCTAATAGCTGTTGGGATTTTCTTGGGATTTTTTCCAGATTAACTATAAATTCGTTTAGTACGCTCAACTCTTGCTTACATTCTTCCAGTTGGAACTTCATAAACTTCTTGCGAGCAAGCTTCTCTGCATATTTTCGCTCTTTCTTTTTGATATATTTGGACGTGCTTCCAAAAGACACATACCATTTGGTATATATAGAATTTTGTGTGCATATCAAGTCACCGGATGGCGCCTGCTTTATCTCTTTTTGTAACTCAAAAATCTTTTGTGCTAATTCATTTCGATTTTGAAGTAAATAATTCAAATTCATCAATATAGCACCTTTCATAAAAGAAACATGGTTTTATGCAACTATGTTTCTTTATGATATGTCTTTTTGTGACAAAAGTCAACATGATTTTTATTGTTATTTGGCATCTTAATCTCACGCTTGTTTTTCCTTTTGGGCACATTTTGGGCATTAGGGCGTCATTTGCCCACCCCACGCCCAACGCACCACATTTCAGTTCTCCAATGCATGTTTTTGGGCACATTTTGGGCACCAAGCCATCATTTGCCCACCCCATGCCCAAATCGCCGGCACAGCATAAAAATTTCCCGGAAAACGCATGCGCTTTCCGGGAAACTTGAATTTGTTCAAAATTTTAATTATCTCTGTACACGACCAGATGCATCGCCACCTGCTAAGGTTTCAACTTCCTTGCGTGTTACTAAGTTGAAGTCGCCAGGAATTGTGTGCTTTAATGCAGATGCAGCAACACCGAATTCAAGAGCATCCTTGAAGTTCTTGCCGTCTAATAAACCACAGATAGTACCACCTGCGAAAGAGTCACCACCACCAACACGGTCAACGATTGGGTGAATGCTGTATTCTTTAGAGTGGTAGAATTCCTTTGTATCTCTGGAGTAGATACATGCAGACCAGCCATTGTCAGATGCAGAGCGGCTTACGCGTAAAGAAGATACGCAGTATTCGAAGTTGAACTTCTCAACCATCTGCTCGAAAATAGACTTGTAACCTGCAAGTTCTAATTCACCGCTTGTTACGTCTGTTTCGCCCGGCTTGAAGCCAAGAACTAATTCAGCATCTTCTTCGTTACCGATACATACGTCAACGTACTGCATTAAGTTTGTCATAACCTTCTGAGCCTTTTCAGAAGTCCATAATTTCTTACGGAAGTTTAAGTCAACAGATACTTTAACGCCATGCTTCTTAGCAGCCTTTAAAGCTTCTTCTGTTAAAACTGCAGCAGCATCAGATACAGCCGGGGTGATACCTGTGAAGTGGAACCAGTCAGCATCTGCAAAAATCTTGTCAAAATCAAAATCAGCAGCTGTAGCTGTAGCGATAGATGAATGTGCTCTATCGTAAACAACCTTAGAAGGTCTCATGGAAGAACCGGACTCTAAGAAGTAAATACCAAGTCTTTCGCCGCATTTAGCAACGTTTGCAACGCTTACATTGTATTTTCTAAGAGCTGCAAGTGCACATTCACCGATTTCGTTGTTAGGAACTGCTGTAACGAACTCAGCGTCATGTCCATAGTTTGCTAAAGAAACTGCAACGTTTGCTTCGCCACCACCGTAGCAAACATCAAATTCATCTGCCTGGATGAACTTTTCATTATTTGGAGTAGAAAGTCTGAGCATAATTTCGCCCATTGTAATTACTTTTGCCATTTGATTAATCCTCTTTTCTCATAAATGATAAATAATATTTAAAATTTATTTCTGTACTAAGTGAATAGCATAGCCTGCAACTTCACCCTTAATATAGATAGCCTTTAAGTTGCCCTTTGCATCTCTCTTAGCGGTAGCTTCATCAAATTCAACGCCTAAATTTTCCATATAAGCGATTGCTCTGTGAATGTAGTTTGTACCGATTGCAATATGACCATTCTTGCCTAAATAAGGAGCCTTCATAATTTCGAAAGCTGTGTCAACAAAGATAGAGCTGTTGCCATCCTTCTTTGCAAAGCTGAACATATTTGCCAAAACGTCTGCAGTAGCATTTGCTTCTGTTTCGTCTGCTGCATTGATACCAATGTGTTTGATTTCAAAGCCAAGCATAGTCTGAACTGCTTCTCTTGTAAGCTTTTCGATTTCATCAAATTTCTTCTCATCTACTAACTTAGCAGGAACCATCCAGGAACCGCCGCAAGCGATAATCTTAGGGAATGCTAAATATTCGTTAATATTCTTTGCATTGATACCGCCTGTAGGCATAAACTTCATATTTACATATGGAGCTGCCATAGCTTTAATCTTTGCCAAACCGCCGGACTGCTCTGCCGGGAAGAATTTTACAACGTCTAAGCCTAATTCAATAGCCTGTTCAATATCTGTTGGGCTGGATGTACCAGGTGTAATAGGTACTCCCTTTTCCTGACAATACTTAACGGTCTTTGGATTTAAACCAGGGCTAACGATGAAAGTTGCACCTGCTTCTACTGCTGCGTCAACCTGTTCTGCGTTTAAAACGGTACCTGCACCTACAACCATTTCAGGGCATGTCTCTGTCATAATCTTAATAGCTTCCTTCGCTGCTGCGGTACGGAATGTAACTTCAGCACATGGAAGACCACCTGCACAAAGAGCCTTTGCCAAAGGTGCAGCATCTTCCACGTTATTGATTACAACAACCGGAACGATACCAATTTTGTTAAGTTTTTCTAATACTGCGTTCATCTCTCTAATCCTCTCATTTTATAGTGTGAAACAACATATATGCTGACAGATTCTTGTCTGCATACTTAATGTCATTTTACTATTGTACAAATTATTTGTCAACACTTTGTACAATCAAACAATAAAATGCAAATTATCTGCCAACAATTGCCTCTACAGCCGCAGCAATTTTGTCACACTTGCAGTTTGCATAGAATAATTCTTTGAACTGTGCACCGCTAAGAGCACCCTTAACAAGCTCTGCATCCAGATTCTGTAAAATAGTAACCATATCTGTGTGTGTCACTTCTTTTACCTGGTCTAAAATCTTCTTGTTACGCTGTTCCGGAACTACTCTTTCCTTTGGATAGCCGCCACCGCCCGGTGTGCAGAAAAGCTTTTCAAAGGTGTACTGTAAATTTAACTCAGCGCCCCAGCCAAAGCCCTGTGCAAACGGCATAGCGATGCAGTTACCATCGTTTACCTGGCTGAATAAATAAGCATCTAATGGGCTTGTTACATGACCGCAAAGTACCTTTGGGAAGGAGTTTGCTGCAAGCATAGCGCCTTCACCGGTACCACAGCCTGTAATAACAAAATCTGCTGCGCCGGAGTTAATTAATACTGCTGCTAAAATACCAATCTGTACGTATGTAAGAGAATTTGGATCCTCTGCACCGTACATACCATAGTTGTAAACTTCGTGACCCATTGGCTCAACAACGTTTTTTAAAGTGTCACAAATAAGGGCATTCTTTGCTGCCTGTGAATTTTCGTTAATTAAAGCGATTTTCATAATTATATATCATCCTTTCTATTAATTCGAAGCGAGTCTAAGTAAATCAGCTTGCGGATTTACTTAGGCTGCTTACCGATGTATGCTAAGATACCGCCGTCTACATATAAAATGTGACCATTTACAGCATTAGATGCTTCGGATGCCAGGAATACTGCAGGACCGGTTAATTCTTCTGCATCTAACCAACGACCTGCTGGTGTCTTTGCACAGATAAACTGATCGAATGGATGTCTGCTGCCATCTGCCTGACGTTCGCGAAGCGGTGCAGTCTGAGGTGTTGCAATATAACCAGGTCCGATACCGTTACACTGAATATTGTATTCACCGTACTCAGAGCAGATATTCTTTGTAAGCATCTTAAGACCACCCTTTGCTGCTGCATAAGCAGATACAGTTTCACGGCCAAGTTCACTCATCATAGAGCAGATATTGATAATCTTACCGCCGCCCTTTTTAATCATTGCAGGGATAACTGCCTTAGAGCAGATGAACGGAGCATTTAAGTCTACATCAATAACCTGACGGAACTCTTCTGCGCTCATTTCATGCATAGGAATACGCTTAATAATACCTGCGTTGTTTACTAAAATATCAATAGTACCAACTTCTTCTTCAATCTTTGCAACGGTTGCCTGTACCTGTTCTTCGTCTGTTACGTTACAAACATAACCATAAGCCTTAATGCCTGCTTCCTCGTATGCAGCAAGTCCCTTATCTACAGATTCCTGTCTAAGGTCGCAGAAAGCGATCTTTGCGCCTGCTTCCGCATAAGCCTTTGCAATTGCAAAACCAATACCATAAGATGCACCTGTTACAAATGCCACTTTACCTTCTAAAGAAAAATTTACCATATTTTTGTTCCTCTTTTCTTATATTTGATGAAAGTTTATAGAACTTTCTATTTATTTTAATTTGATACGTTTATCCGTCTATCCTTAAATGTCGAATTTGCCCTCATCGGGCTCTTCTTCAAAATACTCTCGATATTCCACATCTATCTGGTGTCTCATACGCTTCATACTGTAATACAAATGCTCTTTTAATTCTTCTTCGATTCCTTTAAAATCCTTTTGTTCAATACAGTTTAAAAGACGTTTATGCTCCTTGATAATTCTGGAAAAATCGGTTTCTGTTGTAAAATCCAGCATACGAAATCTGGTATAATATAAATCCTGTTTTTGCAGCATGTCCCACAAAACGGTGCGCTTGGTTGCCTCAAACCAAACCGCATGCATCTGTGCATCCAGGCGATAAAACTGCTCCGGTGTAAAGCCCGGTTCCTTAATCAGCGCTTCCTGCTTACGAATCAAATAGCGGATGTCCTCTAAGGCAAATTCAGACGCAGCTTTTGCAAAATCGCGCAGCACGCTGGTTTCTACCGCCACTCTCATATATATCATCTGCTTAATATAATTAAGACTAAGCAAGGTTACAAACACGCCCTGATAAGGAACATTTTTGACAAATCCCTGCTCCTGTAACAGACGAATTGCATCTCGGACCGGTGTTCTGGATACTCCGAACTTTTCGCAAATTTCGGTTTCTTTTAAAAGCTGTCCCGGCTTTAAGCGCAAGTCCAAAATATCACCTTTTAAGGATTCATATACCCACTCTTCGCGGCTTTTATACTGTTCGCCGCCCATATTAGCGTAACTCGGTAGCAACTAAATTGTCCATATCATCAAATGCCTGGTTTTCGCCACCCATAGCCCAGATGAATGTATAATTGGAAGTTGCACTTGCACAGTGAATGCTCCAGGATGGACTGATAACCGCCTCTTCATTCTGCATTACAATGTGTCTGGTCTCTGTAGGCTCACCCATAAAATGCATAACAATCTGATCCTTCGGAACTTCAAAGTATGCATAAACCTCCATACGGCGTTCATGTGTATGGCAAGGCATGGTATTCCAAACACTGCCCGGCTCCAGACAAGTCATACCCATAGATAACTGGCATGTCGGCAAAACATCCGGATGAATAAACTGATTAATAGTGCGCTTGTTGGAATTTTCCAAGGTACCTAAATTTCTCTTTGCTGCATCCTCAATAGAAATGAAGGTAGTTTTGTAAGAACAATGAGCAGGTGCACTTACCATGTAGAACTTTGCAGGTGCCTCTGCATCTAAGCTCTTGAATGTAACCTTTTTGGTACCCTTTGTGATGTAAAGGCAGTCCTTGTAGCCTAATTCAAAAGTCTCATCATCTGCAACGATAACACCCTTGCCGCTGCCCATGTTGAAAATACCGATTTCTCTTCTTTCTAAAAAGAAATCTGTGCCGAAGTTCTTCCAGCAGTCAATGCCTTTGTCAATAGAAACTTCTTCCAAAACAGGCATACATCCTAATGTAACCATACGGTCTACATGAGAATATACTGCAACTACTTCGTCTGCTACAAAAAGATTCTGAATTAAGAATTCATCTCTTAATTCCTGCTGAGTGTAACGCTTTACATCTCTCTGGTTTGCTGAGTAACGAATTTCGATTCCCATAGTCATGTTTCCTTTCTTTGATTTAAAAATCAGACTTTATATAATTTGTATAATTTGTATACAAATTATCGGTAACTTCATAATAACATGTTTTATCTAAAATCGCAAGAAATTTTTTCCAAAACATATTGTACTTTTTCTTAAGAAAGCATATTCTATTTTTAGGATGAAAAAGGAGTTTATTCTTATGACGAAGGAATGTATAAAAATTGGAATTGCCGGCAAAAAAGGACAGACTGCAAACTATGAACGCTCATGCATAGAATTGGGACTCTGCCCATTTACCAGCCTCTCTCTTTCCACACTGAGCACTTGTGATGCCTTGATTTTACCCGGCGGAAGTGATATTACTCCGGGATTTTATGGTCAGGAAAATCATGGTTCCCGGGGAATCAATACCGAGCTTGATTTACTGCAAATTCAAGCACTGGAATATTTTATTCGTGCAAAAAAGCCTGTTCTTGGCATCTGCAAAGGCATGCAGTTAATTAATGTATACTTTGGCGGTACCCTGATTCAGGATTTACCAAATCACAAAGAGCACCAGCAAGAAGAAGGTGATTTACTTCATTCTTCCTATGTCACCGAGGACTGTATTCTGAGTAGACTTTATGATAAGGAGTTCACCATTAATTCCAATCATCATCAGGCAATCGATAAGTTAGGCAGACACTTGCATGTTATCCAATACTCTCATGACCATGTTATCGAGGGCATTGTACACGACACCCTTCCTATTGTTGCTGTGCAGTGGCATCCGGAACGATTACCCCTTATTCAGACAAAAAAGGCCTCCCTTCCGGGAAACCTTTTACTTCGTGCCTTCCTTACTGATTCGATGGCTTAATGCTTCTATTTTGGACTGGATATAAATTCCGGTTTCTTCCTTTAATCTGACTTTGGATACAGCAGCCAGACTTTTCATAATTTTGTGCATGCTGTTTTTGGTTGCTTCATCCAGATTCTGGATTGCCCCGGCCATACCGGCAAGGCTTTTAGTCCAGTTTTTGGTGAAACTGATTAAATCCGTGGCCTCACTGGCTGCCACAATCTGATAAAGAGTATTTACAAAAGATGACACTTCCTCTGTGGACAAACTCATTACCCACTCATTCAGGCTCTCATCCATGATTCGGTGAGTCTCATCCAATCCCTCCAAATATACAAAGTCCACCCTATCTACCAGCCATGAAAATGGATCATGCTGCAAAAAACCTATATTTTTGCTGTCAACCACTTTATATTCTCCGTGATTTTCCAATAGCATTCCCACAATAGAGGAATGTGGAATAATTTTCACAATTCGGTCTGCAATCTTTTCAAAGCTACCCATACCATAGACCTCCGTGCGAAAGCCCGGTCCATCCAGATTGTAAATGGTACCGATTCGATTCTGAATCGCCTCCTTCACATGCATAGCTGCATAAACTGCCAGATTACCACCTTTAGAGTGACCCAACAAGTCAAAGTCCCCCGGTATACATTCTGCAACCCGTTCCAGATATAACCGGCTGGCACTCTGTCCGGGAATGGGGTATTGAAAGGCCATATTAAAATCCTCTTTCCACCCCACAATGGTTTCATCCGTTCCACGGTATAAAATCTTGGTGCTGCCGTCCGGAAATACACATGTCACGGCCATAAACTGGGTTTCACTTTCCATACAAGTGTGGTCCGCACAATACATCAGCTTCATATCGCCAAAGCGCTTACTTTCACACATTTCCTTAAACAGTGCACGATTGCTTTCTTCCCATCTTGGGTCTGCAAAAAGCTTTTCGACTTTTTCATGTGCCTGCAATTCCTTTAAGGTAATTGCACGAGCTCCCGGAAAAAATCCATCTACCATGCCTTCCATTTTCAAGTATACAAACTGCCCCAGCACCAGTGCATCCACGGCGCCGAAAGGCAATGCCTCAAAATCAAAGTAACCATATGAATGTACGTATTCTATAATATTTCCAATCATAATATACCTCTATCTTGTCTTTAAAAATTCATACTCCCTTTTTGCTGCTTCGTCATTTGGGTAATCTTTTAAATAGGCAGAAAGCAAGGTGGCTGCCGTTTCAAAATCTGCCAGATATTCATAGGCAATAGCCTCATTAAATCGAAGAGACTGGTGCAGAGAGGTGTCCTCACATTTTAATCCCAGCTGAAATGCCTCCAGTGCTTCTGCATACGCTCCACGCTTCATCTGACACAGTCCAAGCTGATTGTACAAGGCCGGATTGGTGCTGTTTGCCATGCCGCCGCTATACACGCTGGCCGCGTAATTGTAGTCCCCCATAGCTTCATAGCTCATGCCAAGATATAAAGACGCATCCTTCACTTTCTTTTTGTCTACTTTTTCCAAGGCAGTTACAGCCTCATTGTATTTACCTACATGATAAAGCATACGTCCCTTGTCATAATCATTCATGCCCTCTTGATGGTCCATGGCATCCTCCACATACTCCATACCAAGTGCACCATAGCCATATTTATAGCATGCTTTATAAATATCAATTATGCGGTCATAATTTGTCGGTTCCAAAGCCACTGCCCGGTCAAAAGCTTCCCTGCCTGCTTCATAATTGCCAAGCTCTAATAAAGTTACCCCGTGAGAAAAATGCACCTGCGCATTTTTAGGCTGCAGTGCTGCTATTGCAGAATATACATGTTCTGCATCTTCAAACCGCCCCAGGTTGAAATATGCTACTGCAAGATACTGGTTAATGTCGTAATCCACATCGTGAACAAAGCCATCGTTATAAGATAATGCAGTTTCCAAAGATTCCACTGCCGCCTGGTAATCCCCAAGTCCCATCTGACATATTCCGATAAGTCTGGCAATTTCCTGACGATTTCCTCTGTCTGCCTCAATTTCACTAAGCTGAGCCAAAGCATCTTCATAAGCCATCGCCTCAACAGACGTATATACTGCTTTTAACGGTTCTTCCTCATTGGTTCCGCAGCCTGCTAACATCACAAGCACAAAACCTAATAACATAAACTTCATGTATCGCTTCATAATTTTATCCTTTTTCAACATTCTAGCCAAACTTGACTACAATATACTCTTCTGTTTCCACAATAGACCCTTCCTTTGGCCATCCCGGCAAATCCGCATACTGTGCCTGAATCTCCCGACATACTTCCGGCTCCATAATACGAGGAAACTCATGTCCGTGAAGAGCAAAAAATTCGTGTGTTTCTTTATCCCAAACCTCAAAAGCAATATTGCCCCATGTAAGCACGGAATATACTGCTTCGCTGCTTAAACTATAACCACCGGGCATAGCAAAGCAGGTTTTTAAATTGGGATCCATAATATCTAAAATAGACGCTATCATCTGATACGTATCAGAATCATATGGCACATACATCTTTTTTACGATACGTTCCGGTATGGTATAATTTCCCACAAAAACTACCGGCTTCTCTGTATCGTAATGTTTTTCCAACTCGTAAGATATTAGATTTACGGTGTTCTTGGCATCTTCATACTTCATATAGTCCACATAGAACCATTGCGTCATCTCAAAAGCCTGATTATATACTAAAATGCCAATTACAATACACCACGCACCGACAGCCTTTTTGCCCCATACCTTGCCTGCCGCACACTGCTCTAAGGCACACGTCAGCACCAGTACCACAAACGCCACATAAATAGGTATATACTGGCTATTGCGGTAGAAGGTGGCGTGACCCTCCAGAAAAACAAGAATCAGCGGTATTAGCTGCATAACTGCCATTCCCAAAAGCGGAAGGATTTGTCGATAACGTATCAGACGATATATCGCCCAAATCCCCAGTGTAATCACCGCCATCAGGTAAATACGAACCGGAATATATGCTATAGCATTGACATAGTACATAGCAATGTATTTTTTGATGGTCATCACAAACTCTGCAAGTCCCTGACCGGATTTAAACCAGTCTAGTGCCTCCAAAACACTTCGCCTGTTCATAATACCAATCTGGTTTTGCAGGGAAAACAATGCCGTAATTCCCTCGATAGTAATGGTACGAAGTAAAATACTTACAATCAATAAGCCACCTGCTGTTAATCCTTCGCAAGCCACAATCTTCGGAGTGATTTTTCGAACCTTGTAAATACACTGAAGAAGCCAAACCATGACAATTGCCATTAAAAATACAATGGTAAATGCTTCCACAAAGCTATTGGTAATCCATAAAACAAATAGTGCCTTGGAAAGCTTATACCACCTTGCTCTGCCTCGTCGCTCCATGGCCTCCATAAAAAGCAGTATCAACAGGGCTGACAGACAATAACACATACACACCCCATTGTGCAAATAATAGATAAACACCTCGCTTATCATAGGGCAGGAAATCATCACACAGGAAAAACAAATGGATGCCATCAAACTCAGCCTGTGTCCCATTGCCTTTTCCCATACCAGACACCATAAAACGGCACCCAATATTAAAAACAGTACACCAATAAAATCTACCACAAATGGCGTATATTCTGCCACCGGACAAATCTTGTTCAGCAGGAAATATCCAAATCGCCCCATAATCGGTCCAAGACCTTCTGCAAAATATCTTCCAATTGCACTGTCATCCACACCAATCATCGATTGACACACCGCAAAGCCGTAACTCATAACAGCCGTAAGTGTAACACAGATAATATATATTTTTTGATTTAAAATTCGTTGCATATCCTGCCAGATTTTTTTCATTGGTTGCCTCTTTATTGTATATGATTCTATATTATATACTAGTTTAAAATTGCCTTATTGTCAATGCAAAGGGCAGCTCAAGATAACCTAAAAACTATCTGCAAGGCATAATGCTCCCCATCCGTACATTTCATTTGGCCACTGGGAAGGGGTAGGAAACCTTCTGGCACCGCGTATCAGGCTGGCTTTTACTTTTTCCCCATACATGAAAATATCCTGTTCCCGCACGATTCCCCACTCCATCAAAAGGGCCGCGCTCCCTGCCACTACCGGTGTTGCAAAGCTGGTACCTGACACATACTGGTAAGTTCCGCCCGGTGTAACAGCCTGTAAGGATACCCCCGGTGCAACCAAGGTAGGGCGTACACTTCCAATCTCACGTTCTGCTAATCCCACACCTTGGGCCACATACCCTCGCCCCGAAAAATCTGCATAGGCATTATATACAGAATTGTAGGCTCCTACCGCGATTGCTCTGGTAGCTGTAGATGGAATGGTTAAGGTTACTTCCGGTGTAGAACTGACAAATCTGGTTCCTGCACTTCGAGCAGCTTCACTTGGCAAATACATATATATGTATCCGTTTTTCACTTCCAAAGGTTCCAGAGTTATCGTCCACACTCCGCTGTCCACATATGTCCTCTGTGGCAAAAAGTCAATGTAAATTTCCTGATTTGTGGTATATGGCTTAGGTTCCCCTACATATACCAAAAGCTTCGTTCGTTCCAACACGGCTTCCGTCTGCCCTAAAAGCTCTTCCTGAATAATCAGTGATGCTCCTGTAGGCGCGGTGATAATAATACGATACCTATCAATATAGTTTTTCCAAATTTGTAGATTTAATGCTGCCTCATAGGATGCTACTGCAAACTCTACATTAAGCGGCTGACCCGGTTGTACGGTTGCCGCAAAATGTCCTCCACTGGCTCCTTCATTTCCGGTGCCGATACAAATCACACTACGACCGATTTCCGAAATATTATCAATAAAACGCTCTAAAATAGACCCGCCATTATGGGAACCATAACTATTGCCAAAGCTTAGATTTATAGCCACCGGCAAACGGCGCTCTGCCGTAAAACGAATTACAAAGGTAAGTGCCCGCATGAGCTCTGTAGTTCTCGGAAAACTTTCTCTATCTGTATTGGCCAGCTTAACCACCACCAGGCTGCTTTCCGGCGCCACTCCCTGATAATTTTCCACGGTACCGGATGCCGCTATCCCTGCCACGGCGGTTCCATGACCGGAGGTATCTTCGCTCAATAGTGCCGGAACTCCTATACCTATCCCCTGCTCTTCTTCAGCACCATTGGCAGCTTGAAGTACCGCATTTATGTCGCTTTCCGTATACAGCCTTCCCTGGGAAAACCCTTCCGGCGGCGGATACTGACTGCTTGTACTCTGCCCTTGGTCCCATAATGCCAAAATTCTGGTGCTGCCATCTGCATTTCGAAAATGTGGCAATGTATAGTCGATGCCGGAATCAATTACCGCCACTGCCACTCCCTTTCCGGTTAAATTCGGATACCCTTCCGTCACCTGTAAAATACAAGAGGCATTCCTTGCCTGAAAATCAGAAAAGTAAAGCCTCTTTGGTATTTCCACATATTCAATTTCAGGCCTGGTTAATACCGGCTCCACTAAATTTTCGGGCACCGTCAAAATCCCATACCCTGCAATCAACTCTTCTGCCACCACTCCGGGAAAGTCTTCTGCAACTTCACGAAGACTTCCATTATATTTCACGATAAACTCCCAGGTTCTTGCCGTGACGGAATATCCTACATTTAAATTTCCGGACCGGACACGCTCTGCCAGAGGAGTCTCCAGTGCCAGATTTAATATTGTTTCTGCTTTTTGATTCGCCATATATTACTCTGATTTTTTTTACAGTATATGAGACAAATAAGCAGTATATTTAAAATTATTCCACGGAAAGTACCGCGTAATCCTGGTCTTCTACCGTTTTCTTTAATACATCGTTTGCAAGTTCTGCACTTAAGGTAACCACTGCAGTTCCTGTTTCATGACTTACTACTGCTTCCATAACTTCCGGAAGTGCTTCCAAAACCTTCTTTACACGTGCCTCACAATGTTTGCACATCATACCTTCTATTTTCATCGTTCTTGTCATATTCTTTTCCTCCGGTTTCTTTTTCTTTAATCTTTTATCACGACTTGTATCATACAACTTACAGAAATTCAGACGCAACGCATTACTTACCACACAAAAACTGGATAAGCTCATGGCTGCCGCCCCAAACATTGGATTTAGCTCCCATCCAAATATCGGAATCCAAACTCCTGCCGCCAATGGAATGCCAATGATATTGTAAATAAATGCCCAAAATAAATTTTCATGGATATTTTTAAGCGTTGCCCTGCTCAAACGAATAGCCGCCGGAACATCACTAAGCTTACTCTTCATCAATACCACATCTGCTGCATCTACAGCGATATCCGTACCCGCACCGATAGCAATTCCCATGTCTGCTCTGGTAAGGGCCGGTGCATCGTTAATACCATCACCAACCATTACCACCTTGCCTTTTTCTTTCAGGGCACGAACCACTTCTTCCTTCCCATCCGGAAGTACGCCTGCAATCACTTCATCCACACCCGCTTCTTTGCCAATAGCCTGTGCGGTACGGGCATTGTCACCGGTAAGCATGATTACACGGATACCCATATTTTTCAGTTCTGCTATAGCACGAGGAGAATCCTCTTTAATAGCATCTGCCACTGCAATTATTCCGGCAAGTTTGCCTCCCTCTGCAAAATATAACGGTGTTTTTCCTGCACTTGCTAAAGTCTCTGCTTGCATTTTTATATGAGAAGGCACACCACATTTGGTGGAAATAAAAATATAATTTCCCCCTGCCAGTTCCTTACCAGGTGTTTCTCCGTCGGACCTTTGCTTCACACCGGCTCTTTTTGCAATCAGACCGCTGCCCGGAAGCACCTTGAACTCCGTCACTTCCTCCGCTGTCAATTGCATTTCTTCTGCTTTTGCCCAAATGGCCTTTGCCAAAGGATGCTCGCTTTTCTGCTCCAAGGTATTTGCCAGTGTTAAAAGCTCTTTCTCTGAAATATCCTCACATGGTATGATATCCGTTACTTTCGGCTCACCACTGGTAATGGTTCCTGTCTTGTCTAATACTACAATCTCTGTTTTGCCGGTCTCTTCAAGGGAAACTGCGGTCTTAAACATAATACCATGCTTGGCTCCTACACCATTTCCTACCATAATGGCAACCGGAGTAGCAAGTCCCAACGCACACGGACAACTGATAACCAGTACCGAGATGCCTCTTGCCAGTGCAAAACCTACACTTTCACCTGCCAATAGCCAAATTGCCATGGTAATCACCGCTATAATAATAACTGCAGGAACAAATACACCGGAAACCTTATCCGCCACCTTGGCAATTGGTGCTTTCGTCGCCGCCGCATCACTTACCATCTGAATAATCTGGGATAAGGTAGTATCCTCTCCCACACGAGTTGCTTCACAAGTAAGAAAACCGGACTGATTCAGCGTCGCAGCCGAAACCATATCCCCCGGTGCTTTGTCCACCGGAATACTCTCTCCGGTAAGTGCCGCTTCATTCACTGCACTGCTGCCCTCTAACACCTTACCGTCTACCGGGACATTCTCTCCCGGACGCACCACAAATATATCGCCCTTTACCACGCTGTCAATGGAAACTTGCTCTTCTACGCCATTTCGTACCACATTCGCAGTCTTTGGTGCAAGCTTCATCAGACTCTTCAATGCATTGGTTGTTTTCCCCTTGGAATGAGCTTCCAGCATCTTACCTACGGTAATCAACGTCAAAATCATGGCGGCAGACTCAAAATAAAATTCATGCATGTAGTCCATGACACCTGCCATATTGCCCTTACCCAAAGCATCTGTCATAGCAAACAGTGCATAGGTACTGTACACAAAAGCCGCCCCGGAACCAAGCGCTACCAGTGAATCCATATTGGGCGCCCCACGCCACAAGCTCTTAAAACCGCTGACAAAAAACTTTTGATTTATTACCATAACAGCAATGGTAAGAAGCATTTGCAAAAGTCCCATTGCTACATGATTTTCGGCAAAAAATTTTGGTACAGGCCAGCCCCACATCATATGCCCCATGCTGAAATACATAAGCACAATCAAAAATCCTAATGATGTAAATAATCGTTTCTTTAATAATGGAGTCTCCTTATCTGCAAGGGCATCCTCCGCTTCCTGCAAATTGTTTGTATAAGAGGCTCTGTCGCTTTCGCCTACCACATGTGTTCTGCCGACGAAATCTGTGCTTCCTCGTCCGTGCTTCTCACTAGCCCCATACCCGGCTTCTTCTACCGCACGAATAATATCCGCAGGTAATACATTACCTTCTACCCCCATGGAATTGGTGAGCAGACTTACCGAACAACTCTCCACACCCGGCACCTTACATACCGCCTTTTCCACACGGGCGCTGCAGGCTGCACAACTCATGCCGGTTATATTATATTGCTTCATAACTATTTTCCTTCCAGTTGCATTTTACTAAACTGCAACGTATAAAGATTGTAATACTTGCCTTTCAATGCCAACAGTTCCTGATGATTACCCTGCTCTACGATTTTACCTCGTGACAAAAGAATAATATTGTCTGCATGCTGAATCGTAGAAAGTCTGTGTGCCACAATCAACATGGTACCGATATTTTTCATCTTTTCCAAAGAATCCTGAATAAGAAGCTCCGTTTCCGTATCGATATTGGCAGTTGCTTCATCCAAAATCATCACAGATGGCTGGTGAATAATGGTTCTTGCAAAACTAAGAAGCTGACGCTGTCCCGCAGAGAAATTATTTCCTCTTTCACGCACCACTTCATCCAGACCCGCATCCAGCTTATTAATAAAAGAATCTGCATTCACATACTGACAAGCCTTCATTACTTCCTCATCAGAAATACCTTCAGAGCGCAGTAAAATATTGCTGCGGATATCACCGGAGAACAAGAACACATCCTGCAGCATCTGACCAAAATGCTTTCTCAAACAAGATATTTTAATCTTCTTAATATCAATGCCGTCAATTAAAATCTGACCCTTTTGAATGTCGTAATTTCGACACATCAGTCCAAGAATGGTGGTCTTACCGGAACCGGTGGAACCCACAAACGCTACGGTTTGTTTTGGCTCTACATGGAAGGATACTCCCTTTAATACCCATTCTCCCTCTTTATAGGCAAACCATACATCCTTAAATTCAATCTCGCCACGAATGTTATCTAACTCTATGGCATCCGGCTCGTCCACTACTTCCGGTTTCATATCCATAATGGTAAAGATTTTTTCTGCAGAGGCAAAGGACTTTTGAATCACGTCAAACTGCTCTGCCAGTGTCTGAATTGGATTATAGAACTTGGAAATATACATATAAAAGGAGACCACAATGCTTCCGTCAATGATTTGCCCTAACCACTCTGTCCGGTTAATATACCCCTTTGCACCAAAATAAAACAGGCACAGTACCGTAGAAATATTAAGCATGTATACCATTGGACGGAAAATACCAAATACATAAATCTGCTGCTTCTTCGCTTTTTCCAGCTTACGGCTTCTATCCAAAAAGTCTGCCATTTTCTGCTCCTCACGGTTAAAAATCTGGGTGATTTTCATACCGGAAAGATTTTCAGACAAGTATGTATTGATGTCCGTTCGGGCATCGTTTACATTGCGGTGTACCCTTCTGGAGAATTTTCGGAAAATAACCGTAAACAATACCACAAAAGGTACAAAACATAAAATCATCAATGTCAATGCATAATTTAACATCAGCATAGCACCAAACACGCCTACAATTACCATACTGTTTTTAACCAGTGTAACAAGTACGTTCGTAAACATCATGGAAATAGCATTGGTATCATTGGTTACACGGGTCACCAGCTTTCCAACGGGAATATTATTTAACTGGTCGTGGGACAAGCTCTCAATATGTGTAAAAATATCCATACGAAGCTTGGACAAAATCTTTTGACCGGTACGCTGCAAAATAATGGACTGACAATAGGTACAAATCATAGAGACTGCCAGCATGCTTGCATAAACACCTACTCGTCTATACAAATCTTGAAGACTAAAATCGGTCATCAGTATCTTGGCAATGTCTCCCATAATTAACGGAGAAATAATATCATAAAGGATGGAGAAAACCATAATGACAAACACAAGTAAAAAAGACTTCCAGTAAGGCTTTGCATAACTAAACAACCTGCTCACCAATTCGCTGTCAGACATGTTTCTTTCATATTCCTTCTGCTCTTTTGACTTGCTTAACGCAATATATGCCAAAATAAATACAATGGAAAAGGCTCCGATAATGGAACCGACAATTAGAATCGGTAAAAATTCTACCATATTATTCTCCTCCTTCCTCTTCTAATTTCTGAAGGTCTACCATCTTACGGTAGTCCGGACAGGTCTCATAAAGTTCGGTATGTGTGCCTACCGCTACCAGCTTTCCTTCATCTATGAACAAAATTTTGTCCATAGATTCAATGGTAGAGATTCTATGTGCGATTAAAATGGTAGTCTTGCCTGCGCGGGTGGCTTTGAGGTTATTCAAAATAGTTCTCTCCGTCTTGGTATCCACCGCAGAAACAGAGTCATCCAAAATCAAAATCGGAGCATCCTTCATAAGCGCTCTGGCAATGGAAATTCGCTGCTTCTGACCGCCGGAAACCGTCACACCACGCTCACCTAAAATCGTACCGTAACCCTTCTGGAATTCCTTTATATTGCTGTCTACATCCGCTAATATTGCTGCAGTACGAATGGCAGAAGGAGTTTTAACATCTGTTCCAAAGGAAATATTATTTTCAATGGTATCGGAAAACAGGAAATTATCCTGGGGCACATAAGCACAGGCTGCACGTACATCCTTAATCGGAACCGTATTTACATCATGGCCATCAATAAAAATGGTGCCCTCCGGAACATTGTATGTACGAAGAATTAAATCCACTAACGTCGTTTTACCGGAGCCGGTCTTACCTACCAGACCTACATTTTCTCCGGCATGAATGGTAAAGGACACGTCTTCCAACGCCTCAAACTCGCCATCCGGGTAGGTAAAAGTCAAATTTCTAAATTCAATGTCACCTTTTACATTTTGAAGCGAATGTACATCCGGATTGTCTGCCACATCCTGCCTTGCATCCAAAAGCTCGCTGATACGCTTCAAGGAGGCTTTTCCTCTGGATGTCATATCAATCAATTCAGACACTGCCATAATCGGCCAAATGATAGCAGTAAAATAACCGATAAATTCCACTAACTGACCTGCATTAAACTGACCTTTGTACACCAGATAACCGCCATATCCTAAGATAACACAAATAACACTTTCCACAAAAAGCGTAACTAAAATACGTAAAAGCACTGCAGAACGCGTATAGTCAATATTCGCCTTTTCATTTTCTACGTTTAATTTCCTAAACGCCATCAATTCTTTTGCTTCCTTTACAAAAGCCTTGATGACCGCGATACCGGAAAAACTCTCCTGTGAAAAATCACTCATCTTGGAAAAAGCTTCCTGGCGAATGTCCCATTTCTTCATCATATAACTTCCCACTACCGCACTGGATGCCAACAGAAAAATCATCGGTATAGTAGAAAAAATCGTAAGTGTATGGTTCATATTCCACATTTTAAAAAACGCCAATGCACCTAAAAACAAGGCATCAAAAAACATCATATAGCCCCAGCCGTAACACTCCTGCACCGTATCTAAGTCATTGGTAAAAAGACTCATTAAATCGCCCACTTTATTTACCTGATAATACTCACGGCTCAAGTCCTTGGCATGGTCAAACATCTCATTTCGGATATCCGTTTCTACCTTAATTGCTGCTCCAAAAATCGTCACACGCCACAAAAATCTTCCGAATACCATCACTAAAATAATGCCTACCATCGGCATACAAATTACATCCAAGAGGAAATTTAAATCAAATGCTTTTCGTACACCATCCACTACCACATAGCCATCGTTCATGCCATTGATAACCATTTGATACATATTCGGGATAATTAACTGAAAATAATCCACCACAATCAAGGCCGCCAAGCCCAAAAGCAGCATGCCGGCATATTTTATATAGTATTTATTAATGTGTTTTCCAAAAATCATATCTTTTCTCCTTGGTGTCATTCTTAATTGTGTGATTTTTATCATACCACACTTAGATGATTTTTAAAATATACATATTTGCTGAATTTTATAAAATCCAATACATACAGAAAATGCAACATAAAATTTTACGTTGCATTTTCGTTTGGAACAATATTCTATAAAGTATACTTTGTACCACGACCATTGCCAATAACTCTGATATAATCTTTATCTTTTAACACGTCTATGATTCTTAACGTTTTTGATTTTGTATACCCGGCACGTTTGGCGATTTCGCTGCTTGATAACAATTCTCCATTTTCTAAAACTTTTATTATCTTCGCTTCATCACTGGTTACATTATAATGATTAGTAATTACTGGTAATGTTACACTTATTACATTTTCAGTAATTTCAAATTTAGGCTTGGTTTTGGAATTGTTGTATGCTAATCGGATGTACGACGAAAATGCAACGCAAAATTTTGCGTTGCATTTTCGTTTTGTTTTATCATCATATTATCACAAAATACACTCCATTCCAATCTTCTGTGGCACCAAACCGCGTGCCTCATAAAATTTCTTGGCGCTTTCGTTACATGCCCATACATTCAGGGTAAGGTTGTAGCAGCCGCTTTCTTTGGCAAACTGCACCACATATTCGTAAAGCTGCTTGCCAATATGCTGTCCACGGAGTTCTTCGTCTACACACAAATCATCAATATACAAGGTTTTAATATCCGTCAGGATATTGTCATTCGGCAATTGTTTAAAGATGCAGAAGGCATAGCCAAGCACGGCATCCCTTTCATCTACTCCTACAAAAATTGGTGTTTTATCGTCTGCAATAATAGCAAGTAATTCCTCATCTGTATATTTCTTGGCTCCGGTTTTAAACAGATCCGGTCTGCCGTCATGGTGTACTTCCAGCACCTGGCAAAGTAATTTATTAATACCGGATATATCCGTTGATTTAGCTCGTCTGATTTTCATAGTTTTTTCCTTTTTAATTATTTTCAGTAATTACAAAGCTTTGTACCTCGATTGTGGGACACAAAGCTCCGCAATTACTTATAAAATTCTTTCAAAGCCTTTATAAGATACTCTATGTCCTTCACACCGGCAGTTTCCACTGCAGAATGCATAGCAAGCTGCGGCAATCCGATATCCACGCTGGCAACGGATACGTGTGCCGTGGAAATATTGCCCAAGGTTGAGCCGCCCAATACGTCAGAGTGATTATAAAAGACCTGATATGGCACCTCTGCATCCATGCAAAGCTTCTTCATCACACTGCCACTGAACGCATCGGAAGTATACTTCTGATTGCCGGAATATTTAATAACAATACCGCCGTTTAAAACAGGTCGATTGGTCGGGTCAGCTTTTTCCGGATGATTTGGATGCAGAGCATGTGCGTTATCCGCAGAAATCAAAAAGCTTTCTGCTACCGCCTGCATGTAAGTTTCCTCATTGCCTCCCATTGCATACACAATGCGCTTTAAGGTGCTGTAAAGGAAATCAGAGTCTGCGCCCTGTCTGGTGCCGCTGCCTACTTCTTCGTTATCCAGTACCGCACAGATATTTACAAAGGTATCCGGTGTACTCTCTACCAAAGCCTGCATACTGCCGTAAGCACATTCTAAGTCATCCAGTCTCGGAGACATGAGCATATCCTTGTCCGCACCTACTACAAGACCTTTTTGTCTGGTATATAAATATAAGTCCTGTCCCAGCACATCCTCTGCATTGACACCGGCTTTCTCTGCCAATAATGTACTAAACTGCGCCTTATCTGCTGTGGTACTAATTACCGGACACATATCTGTCTGCGCACTGTACTTCACGCCATTATTCACTTCACGATTCATATGAATAGCCAAGTTTGGAATCACCAGTAAATCTTCATCAAAATAAATCATTTTCTTTTCAATGCCCTGCTCTGTATTCACATACACACGACCTGCCACGGAAAGTGGTCTGTCAAACCAACTGGACATAATCATGCCGCCATACTTTTCTACATTGAGCTTGGTATACGCCTTGTCTAAAGTCAGCTCTGCATTTTCCTTAATCTTAAAGGACGGTGAATCGCTGTGAGACGCTACCATATGAAATCCGTCAAATTCCTTGTTTGGTATTTGAAATGCTATAATGGCTGAATCATTACGCACCACGAAATAGCTGCCGCCTTTTTCCAGTTCCCAGCTTTTATTTTCCTGTACTTCCATAAAACCTGCTGCTGTCAGCATCTCTTTCATCGCTTCTATAGCATGAAATGGACTAGGGCTCTTGTCTATGAAAGAAAAAAGCCCCTCCACGTAATTTCCCTGTTCTAATTTCTGCATATTTTCATTACTCCCTTATTATTTCGTATTCTAAGAATTCATATTTTAAAAGGCAGCCTTCATAAATATCTGCCGGAAGCAGCGCCCTAGCTACTAATTTTAACTCGCTGTCTTCTGCTTCCACATCTAAAAGATGGGCATAATCGCCATCAATCTGCATTACCCTGTATACTCTGCTAATCATGTACTTTACCCTCTAATAACAAATTTACAAATTCTGTGTCACGAAGTTTCCACTTCTCTTTGATAAGTGCACGATTGGTTTCCACAATCTGCTGTGGTGTGGCCCATGCCAGCTTATACCCCTTCGCCACCTCAGAATCCGTTAGCTTTAATGGTACCACGCCATCTTCTACATCGCAACCGTAAAAATATGTTAAACAGTGATAAATTCTGTTTTTATGAAAAACATCCAGGCGTTTTTCCTCCACCACACCGATTTCACGCAAACTGTCCGCCTTTACAAACATTCCGGCCTCTTCCTCTACTTCACGTAAAATGGTGGTAAGATGACTCTCGCCTTCTTCTACTACGCCGCCTAAAATTTTATATTCACCGGTATGACTCTGCTGCATGGCAAGCTTGCCGTCCTTCATAATAATAGCACGAACGGTATTCTTTTCATATACCGGTAATTCTTCTGTGTAATTTTTATAATCTAATACAAGTAGTTTCTTCATATACATCCTCGCGGAGCATTTTCTTCAACATAAAACCACGTTTTATGTTGAAGAAAAAGGACCCAGACGCACTGAGTCCTTGCTTTATCCAATTATACCTTGTCTTTTAAAGCTTCTGTTAAAATATCCATTGCCTTTTCACATCTGTCTTCCAAAGAATATGTTCGAAAAGACATGCGATTTACACGCACTACATCCATATTGTCCTTTAATTCTGCAAGTTTGACCTTTGCTGCCAATGGATTTAAAGATAAATCCTCGATATAGTCAAAGTATCTTACCTGATTCCCTTTAGTCAAATCCTCGAGGGCATCAAGTACCGCCTTGGAAAAGCCTTCCCCCTCCAAGTCAACCATGCTAACCTCTGTATCTTCAATGATGTCGTGTAAAAGCGCAACAATCTGTTCCTCTTCCGTATCCATAGCTTCCATCACACGATAGGTATGTAACTTATAGCACTCTCCTTCTTCGTACCTTTTTCCAAATTCACGTTCAACGATAGCTTTTGCTCTCTCTAATAAAACGCTCATAGTTCCACCTTTCTATTCAAAATAACTTTTTCTTAATCATAACATAAAAATTTGCATTTGTGTAAATTTTTTATAAATTTTATAAATTTTTATATCTCAAAAGGTACATTTTTGGCAATTTTTTACAATAAGGAATAACTATGCATTCTGGTATCGCGGCACACCCAGTGCTGCCAATCCTTCTAAGGCAGCTTCGTGTGTCACTGCATGTACTCCCTTAAATCCAAGTGCCATGGCTGCCTCTACATTCATAAGAAGGTCATCTACAAAAACACATTCCTCCGGAACCAAATTATATTTGTCAATTAGTGCCTGATAAATAGCAGGGTCCGGCTTTATCAGCTTCACCTCATAAGACATAATGCCACCGTCTGTGTAAGGCATAAACTCCAACGCATCCCGGCAATGTGCCCTTGTAATTTCTCCGAAATTAGACAAATACAGTACCTGGTATCCGGCTTCTTTTAAATGCTTAATCCAGGTAATAGTATAGTCTCTTTTCGTTACTATGCCATTTATATTCCGAAAGACCATCTTAATTTCTCGCTCGATACTTGGGTCATTTTCAATAAAAGAAGCAATAATTTTCTCCGTACTCCACACACCTCTGTCTAATTCATTCCATTCCGGACTTTTTACCGTTGCCTTTGCAAGTTTCTGAAATACCTCTTCTGAAAATCCAAAGCTTCTGAAAAAAGGCTCCCATGAAAAATCAGCCAACACATTTCCAATGTCAAAAATTATTGTTTTAATCATAATATCCTCGGTACTCCTCACTCAAGCCTCTAAGCACACGGCCGCTGGCTACATAAAAACCATCTTCCCCGCCGTACTGCATCCATTCACGCAATTTTTCCAGTTCCTGACCATCTCCGGTAGTAATAATTGCAGCTTCAATATTTTTGATTTTTTCCTCTAATTCCAAAGAAAGGCTGTACAGGTCTTCCCTGCCGCTAATCATTTCCACATATTGACTTTCCGGATACAACATTCTGGCAGTGGCAAGCCAAGTCAACAAGGTCTCTTCTGTATGCTCTAACTGATAAGAGGCTTCTAAATCATCCAATGCCTGCTCATACAAAAATAACTGAGCCTTTGAGGCTGCAAGATTATAATAGCAGGCCGCACGCATGGTCATCTCACCGTCCGGTAAAATTTCCAACAATGCTTCATATGCTTTCATAGCCTGTGCGTAACGCTTCCCACGGTAAAGACCATCCGCCTCCATTTTTTTGCGTTCAAAACCGGATAATCCCAAGCCCTCGGAAATTTCCTGAATAATGCGGCTGATTTCCCCTTCTGAAACGTATCCCACAAAACGTAAAATAGTCTCTACAAAGGCTGCTTCATCCCCTTTTTCTTTTAAGATGGCATATAAACGGTATGCTAAATCCTCGCATCGACATTGCTCATCTATCCATTGTACCAGCTTTTTGCAGGCAAAATCACTATCCAAGGCATATCCTTTGTACATACAGAGGTAAGCCAGCTCTTCCACACTATATACGGTTGTATCTACCTGTGGAATATAATATCCCACAGCAGTAATTGCACTTTGACTGATAATCAATGCTGCTTCCTCCTACTCTAAATGAAATATTTCCTGAATCACCTTGCCGCTTCCTGGTGACACCTGTCCAAGACCAATGTCTTCTATCGTAACTGCCAGCGTATGTGCATCCGTAAACACTAAATTAAGCTTCATTTTACTTTGACCGGCTTTTCTTTGTGGAAAAGCAGTTATATCCAAACGTAAAAGCTGTGACTGGGGCTCTGACAACGCCTTTGCCTCTATTACCAACTCATCTTCCCCCTCCGGCAGCAAGTACATCTCGGCACTACAAGTTTCATATGCGCTTCCACGTTCAAAAATACTTACATAATCCGGCTGAGAGCTTTCCCGTACTACCCCCTGACTGTAGCAATATAACCCGATATCATACGCGATATCCTGCTTACTTAAATACACATATTCTTCCAAAAGGGGAGTCGGTTCTATCATCTGACGCAAACAATAGCATGCACCAAGACTATATAGATTGTTGCCCTGGAACACACGACCATGCTCACACAATTTTACCAAAGACCGATCCATCCAACCGCCCTTAAAACCATCACCAATCATATAAGAAAGCCCGAAGTCGTATTTTTCCTCCAGGTCTAACACAATTTGATGGAATGTATCGTCTAAGTGACGCACCCCGGTAGCAATGGTAAGTTCTTCCTCCTGGGGTACTACCAGCCTCATATCCGGATAATCCATGCGGTTTACGGAAATGGTATAAGGGGCCTGGGAACCGTGCTTTTTCACAAAGTACGTTTTAAGGTAATCCTTCTGATAATCACACACCAATGTATCCTGATGCATCAGGTTTTCCTCCTGATGCATCAGAAAATAATAAATACTCTCGCTTCTGGTCTGCAAATACAGCTTGGTCTTCTTGCCAAAAATCTGACCGGCTGCCTTTAAAAGCACCTCATATACTCTGGTCTGCAATGCCGGGTCTTCATCAATGTACGTGGTAAATATAATCCCCCCTGCTTTCTCTACCTTGCCAAAGGAATCCGGAAGCACTAAGGTAAGCTTTAAAAACAACGTTAGTAAATATTCCGTATCAAAACGCTGTCCGCCTACTACAATGGTAGCCTGATTCATGGCAAGCTCCAAAAGGTCCTCAAATACAAGGGCACCTTCTTCCCCTGCCAGGCTGGCAGCTTCAAACCCTGCATAAAAACGACCGTTATATTTTACCAGCATACACGGAAAATGAAATACCGTAGCATCCTTACGGCTCAGCAATGTGACCGGATTTAAATCTCCTTCCGAAAACACACTGATTTCGCCATATCCTGCACCCAGGTCATATCCAATATATGTCTTGCCTCGTCCTTTTAATTCTTTATTTATTTTATCTACCAAATCTATTTTTTCAAACATGGTAACCCCTAATAAAATGTTATTTGAGTGTGAACAACTGCTCTACCATAGCACTCTGTCCATAATATGCTTCTAATTCCTGATACAGTTCCCAATTGTCACGTTTGTCTCGCAGTGCCAGCATATGGTTGATTTTGGAAAACCGGCTGCTTCCGGTCTGTCCTAAGGTCTGTCCGCGCTGTAACACACCCTGCTTTAACAACGTATGCTCCGTGCCTTCCAAACCAAAAATCTCATAATGCATGCGTTCTCCATAAAACAGGATAAAACTCTTTGCATAAAGACCCTCACATATCATATCCATCACTTCTGACTGCAGACTGTCCGCATCCTCTTTTCCATCGGTATACTGGGAAAAACGTACCCATACCGGACCGGACACCTGGCCTCTAAATTCCAGTACCTGAAAAGCTTCCTTCTCGGAAAGCTCATTGCAAATCACCTTCAAAGGCTGCATCCAGGAAAAATAAATGTTTTGCTTTAACAACGACTTTATGTAAATCCCGGCAACCGTCGCCAGTTCTTCTCCAATGCTGCCCACGCCGCCTTCTACGATACTGTACAGGTATGCCAACTGCGCCATCACGGAAAAAGAACTTCCGGAAGTAGTAAGAAGTGCCTGCTTTTGCACAAAGTTTGCCGCCATCTTACGCTCCTGCATATAGGAAAGCTCTGCTTGAAATTCCAAAAATGCCTGCAAAAGCTCCGTATCTGCATCCCCTTTGCAATATGCATCAAAGATTTCTACATGCTGCGGCAGCGTCTGACCGACTTCCATCATTTCCCTAAGAAGCATCTCGGCATAGCCCCAGGTCTCAATGCCAAAGCTCATAGCCTTATTAAAAATACTTCCGTGCTCCATAATGGAACCTTCATAGTGGTCTAATAAAAACTGCATGCCGTAAATGCCAATATGGTTACGCATATATTGATTCTTCCAGAATGTGGTTTCCTTTTCCTTACTGTAGGTACCAAGCTCAGAAAATACAAAAGGTGCCGCCCCCAGAATTTCCTCATATACACCGTTAATATCCCAATATGGCAATATTCCCTCTGCAATTTCCTGTTTAAAAGCCTGTGAAATCTTTTCCTCACACAACACTGCTTTGACGGAAACCACCTCTTGCTCCAGCCTTCGTGCTTTAAGCGCTACTTCTACCCTGGACATATGATATAGGACATTGGATATCTCCTGCTTGGTAAAAAAGTCGTCCCATAACTCTTTGCGCACAAATGGATTTATCTTCACATTCGGCGCAGAAACTTCACTGCCTGTATAATTTAATACACTACACGTAAACTGCTCCCCATAAAGCGGAAGAACTGCTTCCCATCCCATAAACGGCAGACCAATCACATCCTCGTAGTGGTCGTAATGCACCAACAACGTACCTGCTTCTATCGGAAGCCCGGTAACCTTACAGGTATGACACACATCCAAAAACCCTTCCACTCGCTCTCTCGGAAGCTGCGTAGCCTGCAATAAATTCTCATACAAATAAGCCAACCCCGCATTCACCCTGCCTTTATACAACTGATTCGTCATAAAAGGCTGCAATAAAGGCTCATACAATTTATAGGTAGAAAACCAATTGTCACGGTATTTGTGCACCACAGCATACAAATATGCCATACGTACATCATCCGGTCCGGATGCATGTGCAAAATACTCAATGACTTCCGATGGAATACGTCTTTCATCGGAAAGCTCTTCCCCATCTAACCCCCACTCTTCCACCGGCATGGACTTCATAAATGCCTCATACAAACCGGTAACTCGTACATTTTCAGAAATACCCTTGCGATACCAAAGGGTAAACTTGTCCCCTGCACAGCCTCCCAGTACCATCATTCTGCAAATACCTTCCAACATACGCTTGGATGGGGTCACATCATAACAGCCACACATAATCACCAGATACAAATACCGATAATCGGTACGATTAAGCATATACTCCGCCAAAATATCGCTGACACGATTACTCATGCCGGCGTGGCGTATCATAAATACCATCAACTGCACTTCAAACTCGGAAAATTCATATAAAAACGTAGGATTGCGTTCTAACAAAGCCCTGGCCTCCAAATACATAAGAGGACTGCGGCATCCCTTCAAAAACATACGCTTCAGATAATGGTACTGCTCCAGCGGCTTGCCTGTCAAACTTCTGTCTGTATAGAATAGCAACCACTGAATCTGCCAAAGCTCCGGATTCTTGATTGACAATTCTCTTAACTTAGCAGCTACCCGCTCGTCATATGCCTCATCATCTTTGATAAGCGTGGTCAGATATAAATAATAAGCATGACATGCCGGTGCCTTGTGGCTGTTGGCCCTAAGCCACTCTGCAGCCTCCTCTAATACCTCTTCCACTGCTTCATAGGCTTCCTTCGTAATCAGAAGGTGGGCATAAAACAATTCCGGAATAATATCGGCATGCTCCACCTGGCGCAGTGCATCCACTGCTTTCTCCGACTCCATCATCCAGTTTAACTTGGAAATACGCTTTAATCGCATATCCATATAAAGTTTGGTAACCTTTGCCTGCAATCTAGTGCTTACTTTACTCATATTCGTACGTCCTTTATAAAATATCACCTTTAGTATAGCACACATGTTCCACTTTTGCATACTATAAAGGTAACTAAATTTTTAGGGATTCTTATGCCAACTGAATTAAGTCAGGGCTTTCTGCGCGTCTTTGTTATTGAGCGAACCGGATTAGCCCCTATTGAAAATGCATCTGTTACTATTGTTTATGAAGAAGCTCCCGAAGCAGAACCCCGTGAATTTACCACGGACAATTCCGGACAGACTCCGATTATCACGCTTCCTGCTCCGCCCTTAGCCTATAGCGAAGCTCCGGATGAGCCAAAACCTTATTCCGAATATACCATCACCGTAACCAAGGAAGGTTATGAAGAAACCATTGTAACCGGAAGTGAAATATTGCCGGACGAATTATCCGTGCAGGTGGTGCAGTTACGACGCTTGGAACAACCGGAAGAAGCTCCGGTTATGATTAATATTCCGGACCACACCCTATATGGTATCTATCCGCCGAAAATTCCGGAGCCGGAAATCAAGCCATTGCCGGAAAGCGGTGAAATCGTTCTTTCCCGTGTAGTGATTCCGGAATATATCATTGTACATGACGGGATACCAAGCGATGCTTCTGCACCAAATTACTGGGTTCGTTATACCGACTATATCAAAAACGTAGCCAGTTGCGAAATTTATGCCACCTGGGAAGAAGCCAGTATTTTAGCAAACATTCTGGTGATTATGTCCTTTACCCTCAACCGGGTGTTTACGGAATTTTATCGTAATCAAGGTTATGACTTTACCATCACCTCTTCCACAGCCTACGACCAGAAATTTATATACGGCAGAAATATTTTTGAAAATATTTCCAACTTAGTAGACCAGGTATTTAATAACTATCTGGCACGTCCCGGCATTACCCAGCCGATTTTTACATCATACTGCGATGGTCAGCGTGTAACCTGTAACGGGCTCAGCCAATGGGGCTCTAAATTCCTCGGAGACGAAGGCTACAGCGCTATTGAAATTATTCGTAACTACTACGGCCAGGATATGTATATTGCCACCGCAGAGCAAATTTCCGGTGTGCCAAGCTCCTTCCCCGGCTATGACCTTACTATCGGTGCTTCCGGCGATAAAGTCCGCCAATTGCAGCGCCAGTTAAACCGCATCGCCCAGGATTATCCCGCCATTCCGACCTTAAATGTTGACGGTATTTATGGTCCGAGAACTGCAGAAAGCGTCCGCATTTTCCAGCGCATCTTCGGCCTGCCACAAACCGGCGTTACCGACTTTGCTACCTGGTACGCTATCAGCCGCATTTATGTGGGCGTAGCCAGACTTAGTGAACCAGGGGCATATTAAGACTGTCTTCCATAATAACGTGGATGATAAAATCGGCATCCCGTCTGAAACGACGGAATGCCGATTAGATTAACTTTCCAAAATAATTTCTCCAAAATAATCCGGCTGATGAAAGTCCGGCTTTTCGAACGGAATAGGATTCCAAATACCATGATGCTTAAACTTGGTTTCAGCACCGCACTTATAGAAATTGGAACGAATGGTCATTCCTTCGCTAAACTGATACTCCGGAATATACTTCTGAATTAATGTGAACGGTACTACATAAGAAACAGTCCAATATGTATCAAAAATCTCCGTCTTAATTCCAAGTGAAGCAATGTCCTCCAAACTTAACAGCTGCTTGTCGTAACGGTCCTTACGGAATGCTACATTCATAATACCGTTTGCATTTACTTCAAAATTGAAATATCGGTCGCATTTCTCCGGCAAGAAATTTACAAACCATTCTACACAGCTATCCTCATGTACAAACTGCAAATGCTCTGTCTTTTCCCTCTTCGGATTCGCCTCCATTACCGTAATATTCATGGTAAATCCGCCCTCATTCATACCTAATTCAAAGGTTACTTCCGGCTTATAGCCGTTTTTGTCCCATGTTTCGTCCCATGGATACGTTAATGTAAATGTTTGTTTTTTCATAAAATTTAATTCCTCCTCGTAATTATCCTATAATGCAATGCTCCAGCCCATTTTTATATGCTATCAACAAACCATCAACAAAACTCCGTCTAAAAAATGCCCAATTTAAAGCCTTTTTCGTTACTATTCAGATAAATATTGTTTCTTCTATCAACAAACCATCAACAAAATATTATGCCCAATATGGCACATATCGCCTTGCTCTGACACCAACTGTTTCGTCCTCGATTTTTATCAATCCTTTGGCTATTGTATCTTTTATTATCCGCGAAACAATTGCTTTATTTTTTTCGTCAACGCCAAAACGTTCTCTTAACACAGCGTTAGAAACCTCTATTTCGTTTACATAACAATAACAACTATAAAGGTAACATGTCCTAATTTTATCCTCTTTACTCCATTCAGATAAATTTGCATACCAATATATCTTTATTCTGGCAAAGTCGTCCCCAGTCTCAACCTTTGGAGCTGGAATGGTCAACTCATGCATACCTTCCTTTAAATCCTTAGCTAATAATAATGCTCCCATATTTGTAATGATATAATTCCCATTATCCATTTGCCTAATAAATTGCTCATCATTCATATTATGCATAATTGCATCGCGATTACTTGGCAATTCCATAAAATCACCAACATAAGAAATTTTGATATTTACATATATTATAGCCGTTTATAAAGTAACACACAACCCAAAAAAGTGAAAAAAGACCACTATATTCTTCAAACTGACATATTATTTTACAAAATACAGACGATATGTCGTCTAAATTTTATATCTTTCCACAAACTCAACAATCGGTGTCACATCCTCCAGCCCATGTGGATGATGCTCACACATTGATTTTGAAATTACTTTTATCGTACCACCATGTTCTTTATAATACTCCTCCAAAACCTTGCCATTCTCCTCATAAACAACAATATTATCCGCATTACCATATAACATAATGACAGGAATATTATTTTCAATCAAAGGTGACATATTATCAATGGGGCTCTTTCGGAAATTAACAATGGTGGAGCGACTCACTCCATAAGTGGAAACAATCTCTCGCCATACTCTATCCGGATTTTCAGACTTCCGCTCTCCCAGACCGGCCATGCTTAAAATATTAAGTACCGGCGCATCCAGATACATAACTGCCGTAAGTTCAGGATACAGCTCTGCAAAGCGTGCAGCCTGCAGACCGCCGCAGCTCATTCCCTCCAACACACATTGTTCGGAAGCATTTAATTCCTTGGCACAATAACGCACAAAGTCCGCCATAATATGAGTTTCCTCATCCGGTGCCCAACGGGAATGATGAGAGATATTTATCAGGTAATAACCCCTTTTCAACATCTCAATATCAAAGTTTGGAAATGCATCCAAATACTCTGTTTTTAAAAGCAATTTGCCAATGGGGTCACAATCCGGGTATATAATCGTAGCGTCCCGCTCTGCGAAGATAAACTTTTTGGTTTTAAAATCGTTCCACATTTTCTTTTTTCGTCCTTTCATAATACTTAAAGGTTCTGGTGCCATATTCAAATGCCGGCGATCATTGATTACAGAAAAAACATCCGCCTTTTTCATAAATGTGCTTTCCCTCTCTTAAATAGTCCTTTACCGCTTTTTGCATAGAATTCTTCTCCGGAAGAATTTCAGCAGACACTCTGGTATGCATATGATATAAAAACGTAAACACATCGTCACCCGACGATTTTCTTGGAAAAACATAATACCGGTCTGCAAAGCGCGTAATATTGGTGTCTCTTCTCATAATCTGCCGCAATCTTTTTTCCATCATCCAGGAATGACAACAAATTGCCTTATAATCAAATTCCGGATAGCACTGTTTCACTACTTCGATTGCCTGCTCATAAGATGCATCGCACAGCTCCTTTGTAAATGCCCCATCAGAAGGAATATGTACACGCAAAACCTTGTCTCCAAAGCGCAGTCTTTCCGTGTAACCTTCCAAGGTTACTTTTTCCGAATCACATTCTCCGAAAATATTTGCCGCATATCCAATAATGCTGCCATTTTCTTCGATAATCTCTGCCAGATATTTTTTCTCCTCGTTTTCCTGTCCGGCAGAACCGAATACCATCCCACTCATATGCATATATTCGCCATCCATAAGGATTTTGATATCATCTGCTTTCTGATATACTCGAATTTTATCATCTAATATCTTAAACTCAAACTGCAAACGCCCTACTCGAATGATTTTTTTCCTTATAAAGAGCAGGAACCATCTTATATATCTGCGCATTCCATATCTTCAGTAAATATTATAATAGTCATCCACTTTAATCTCAAAGCCGTTCAGCGTATCGGAAATCACTTGATAAGGAACACCCCTTTTCTCCATGTCTGCAATCATATCTTCCAAAAAATATAAAATTGCAAACATAGGTGCAAAATCCGTATCCATTCGTTGCCTATCCGGAAACTCCAAAAATTGTAAGTCTGCTTCTTCCATAATCATTCCGAGCAGTATATACGTGTGCAGCACTAAGTCCCGGTCTTGTAAAACTGCATCTGCAGCTTCCAATATCTTGGGAAAATGTTTCCGAAAAATCTGATATCGGTTATTCAGCCTAATTAGTCTGTCTTTATCCAGTATACAGTTTCCAAGCTCTTTTTTTAAACGAACCCCCTTTTCATAATAGGGTATCAGTTCCTCGCTAAATGTAATATTTAGTCGTTGACAAAACCTATTCCCTTCTAAAGTCATCTGTTCCATTCCTCCTAGCGATGTGTAGTCATAATAGCAGCATTTCCTCTCTCTTCGCCTTACAACGATAATACAAATCTTTCAGCTGACACCTTGCCAGGGCATCGGGACAAAAAACCTCTGGTTCAAACATATGATATTTTAACGGCACGTAATACATGGACATTTTCTCCACAAGCTCAGTAATTCTTGCAAAAACATTATCTGACTTCATATTGTTCTGCAATGCCTCATAATACTCTATAAAGCGAATCAAAAGCTCCATACAATCCATACCATATATGACGGACATCAAATCTTCCTTGATACGTTCCCCATATACATTCGGCTTGGCTTTAAATCGGGTATCCGTAGGATTAACTGCCACACCGGAAACAAAACTTGTATTCTTTATGTAATCATCCTCAGCTTTAAGCAGTTCACAATTTAGAATTTCCATAGCAGCCTTGTAATCTGTTACTGCCTTTAAACCAATCGAAACCGCTTTATCACCGAGATGACTGTCTCTATACAAATCCTTTTCCGGCTTACCACCATCCCAATTTTGAAGGTTGGACAAAATACTTTGTTGACACCATGCCCTCCAACTAGAACAGTTTTTACCGGCCTCTTCTATGATTTCATAGGCTTTTTTCATTGCTTCGGCATGACTGCCGTATCTGGCTTTAAAATACCGTGAAAGTACTTCTTCTACGTTTACTTCCGTGTCCCAACACAGCTCTGCATACAATACCTGAGTCAGATTTTTCACCCCCCAGTGAATCATCGGATGGTGCATGTACTGCATGAATTTAACACCCAGATTATGATAATGCCTCATATCATTTGGCATTGTCCTTGTAAATAGGAAAGGTAAATCCTCAAACTTGGACACATTATAATACTCATTAATGCCCATGGAAATGCCGTTCCATCCCTTTAGGTGCTTGTTATAATAATGATTGTAATCACATGACTCATCATCCAAACAATGCTCATAGCATCGTATAATCGGACAATACAAGATATAATCCCGGGTATTTCTTAAATTTTCCGGTATTTCTCTGGAAGGAGCCTCCAGATTGGCTGTACCTTCATATGCATCAAAGCATAACGTTACTCTTCTACCCAATGTCCCTGATTTATACGCTTTATCCAAATAACTCCTTAAAAAGGACATAAAATGTAAATTCAAGTCAGCTCCATTTCCCATTTTCTTGCAATTTTCACAGTCACAGTTGTTGCCCCATGTATCAAATCCCGATATGTGAATGATATCTGCATGATACCACTCCTTTTGCAATCTCTGTAAAATTTTTTCTGATAAAAATTCCAGCAATTCATCATTGCTCATACAGAATTGATTGTATATCGCTTCTTCTTTTTTACGAATGCCGTTCTTTGGCAATCCATACCATTCTGGGTGTTCTTCCCAAATTGTTTTTCCGGAAGGCAGAATATTATCGGGATCTAATATTTTCTCAAAGATATGACCACCTTGTTGAAAAATCATTCCCAGCTTTTGTTGAAATTTTGCAGTCTGAGCATGGTAGGAAGACAGGTTCATCTTATTTCTGGCCATCCAAAGCCACAACAACTTGGACTCCTTCAACGCACCTTCCTGACAAAATCCTCTTCCAAGAGGAAAGGCTGGCTTATAATGCTTCTTTTCAGGAAGCATTAACTGTCCATGTGGCTCCGGCAATACCTCTTCCCACGGATTCAGCCAGCAGATGCCCTGCGCCTTCAATAGCTCATATACACCATACAAAACTCCGACTCTTCCGATGCCTTCGATTATAAGCCCCTGCTCGGAAGAATAAAAAGAAAATTCTTCACCGGTCACTTTGCCTATCCTATCGTCAGTGCTTATATCGGTTGCCAGCCTTAATTCTACATTGTATGATGCATCCTGATTTTCCTCTGAAACAGATGTCTGAAATCCAATTTTACGCAGATATGTTTCCAGTTCAACTGCCGCAAAACAAATGGTACATCTGGTCGCCCACTCTTTTTCTTTTCTAAAATTTATATCATCTTCTTCATTTGCCCATATCTTATACTGTGTACTAGCATTTTGATATGGAATTACAATATTAACCCTCATAGTTCTCCTATATTATTCTTCTAACATTCTGGTAGCGGTAAGACCATTGTTAAACAGGTTTTTCACATCATAACCGCCTAATGGTCTTGTTGTTTGTTCCAACTGCTTTGTATAAAATGTAAGTTCTTTTTCAACACTAGAATCGTCTTTCATTACCTCCAGTACCTTATAATATATGAACTTTAACATATTCAGCCCATATTCCAACTGCTCGTAATCTTCTTGAAAAAGTGAAAAATCTTTATCCTCAATGAACTTGCAAAATTCTTTAAAGCACTTCTCAAATTCTGTAACCGTTTCAGTTAAAGAAGGGCCTGCCTGATAATCCTCTGCCCGTCCTTCAAATTTCATATGATTATAATCAAACAACTCTTTTTGATTATTTTTCAATTCCGTTGCCAATCCCCTGATACGGTCATTTATATATTGATAATGTTTAATTCTTTTGCAGTTTGCACATATCCGCTCCAATTCTTCATATAAAGACTGCATTTTAGAAGCATATTCACCATACCTGGCACTAAAATATCTATGCTTTAACACTTCCTTGTTCCAAGTAACATTCCACAAAAGCTTGGAATACATATAATTATTAATTGCACTGACACCCCAGTTACTCGCCGTCATATGCATATAATGCATATGCCTTGCACCGATTCCGTAATAAAACGCAATATCATTTGCCATTCTCTCTGTGAGAATAAAAGGCATAGCGGCAAAAGCACTCACATTATAATACTCCCCAATGGTAAGTTTGCCTTTATAAAAACCACTTACCCAGGACATTAAACGCTCATATAGCATTTTGTTAGTTTCCACACATTTAGTATCATTAATATTATGAACATAACATCTTTCAATTACATAAAATATTACGGTAATGGTATCATAATCAAAATCCTCCGGCAAAGGTCTGTCAGGCGGAATCAAGGTTTCATGATATGCCGGAATTGTAATGGTTATTTTCCGCACTATCCGTCCTTCCTTTGTTGCCTTTTTAATTGCTTTATCAAGATAATATGCAAGCATTAACTGGCGATAAGACAAAGGTAAATCCCGGCATCTTTCGCACTGACACCAGTTGCCGTTATCCAAAGCAAATAATTTAATACAGCTTAAATCCTTCATCGCGCCTTCACTCAAAGAATCCACCACCAGCTTGCAGAATTCCTTCACACCCTCTTCATTGGAAGTACAAATATAATCCCCCGTAGCATAACCCGTTTCATGATAAGCCTTATAATCTCTAAAGAGATTTCTTTTTCCATCCTGTAATGCATACCATTCCGGATGTGCTTCACCATAGCTCAAAATACCATCTTGATTTACATCTCCTTTATAAAAAACACTTACGGGATATGGATCCTCCGGCTTTCCTTCTCCTCCAAACAACCCGTGCTTATAAGGATATTCCTGATTGATATCCATATATTCATACCAAATAGTGTGTCCGCCTCCGGACATTTTCAGACACATTTTATGTAATAACTCCGGATTATTTATCGTATGGAGAAAAGCATAATTCATTTTATTATGAACCAGCCACAACAAAAGCTCATATCTGGAATCATTAACAAACTCTGAATAGCATTCTCTCGTTTCATATGACGGAATTTCCGTAATATCGAACTCCGTTTCTTCTGATTTATCCAATTCTGGATTATAATAGGTGCCGGCATCCCCCGGTGAAATAAACTGAATCCCATGATATTCCATGTATGTCGCCGTAGCATACAAGGTTCCTGCTCTGCTGCCGCCATAAATTAACACAATCTGCGTGTTATCAACCTTTTTTCCGTAAATCCTGCAGCCCTCTGCCTCGTCAATGCTTTGAAAGGGGATACCATACCTATCACATGCTTCTCGAACACATTTTTCTCCCACAAATACAAGCGTATCTCCTGTACCGCTCGCAGACTCAAGTTCAACAACCGTGGCTGCAATACCTTTTTTGCTTTCCAATACTCTCTTTAAATCAAGTGCAGAAAAACACTCCGTACATGCCTTACACTCTTCTGATGCAGAATTTTTCCAATTTACTTCTTTTTCGGCATGAGCAGCCTTTTCTATAGTATCAAACCTATCTTTATAGGCAATTATTTTATATGTCATTTCCACTCTCCGTTACACAATATTTACAGTTACCATTCGGGACCAACGGTGTATAATCGGACCATAATCCAGCTGTACTTCTTCTAACTCTTCGATGCAATCAATCTTACCTTCATACAATGCCTGCAGCCTTTCTTCACAACTCTTCACTCTGGTCATCAAACCGCCCAGTCGAATATCCTGCACATCAAAACCATGTGGTTTATTGTCCATAAACCATTGCTGTTGAAACGCTTTATGAAAATACTTTAATTTTTTTTGTAGTATTTTATATTCTGCAATAAGGTCTTTTAACTCCTCCTTATTACCGGCTGCATAAACCTGACGAGTTTTTACACCAAGCTCTGCTTTTACTGCCAATACCTCACAAAGAGCCTGCTGTGTTGCAAAAAGATATCCCCACTGCGGATTCTTTTTCAGCAGCCCCAGCTTTCTGGCACATGCCGCATATTGTTTATTTTCTCCACCCTTAATCGTAGAATCCAGCAAACCCGTAAAGCAATCATTATAAAGCAAATATTTATCAGCATTTACAATCTCACCCTTAACATCGTTCGGTGTATCCGGCAAATCCAATAACATAAAACGTTCAAAAGAAATACCATACTTTTCCTTAAACTTCTCTTTTATCTCTGCCATACAAGTGTTTCCTTTTGCCACTTCAGAAGCATAAAATAAAGAAGGCATCATGGAAAATTTAGAACATTCGGCACCATTATCTCCCCACATAGTCAAAATAACATCTTTCACACCATGCTCCTTACAACTTTTCAAAGCTGCTGCTGTTGCCTTAATGCTGTGAATATTGTGAGGAGCAAAACCGGACCACATCCAAAGCCCACCAGCAAACCATGTATCATCTTTTATTTGCTGATGTGATTTCAACAAGGCATCATAGCGCTCTTTGTCTGTCGGACGGTAATCCCAATATATCAGTTCCACATTATCAGGTATCTGCTTCTTGATATCATCACTGATTTTGGCATTTACATTATATTTTTCACCTGTTGCAAGACGATAAAACATGTCAGACCACATAATGAACCGGAAACCATACCTGCTGCCAATTTCAGAAACCTTTTTCAAATGGTTGATCAATACCTGAGAACGATTAGAATCACCATGCAGGTCATAGTACTTGCCACGACCAATCATATATGCTTCATCCATACCGATATTTACAATGCGGCTTGTAAAGCATTTAGCAAGAGAAGCAAACATTTTTTCTATTAATTCATATACTGCCTCATCTCCTGCCAATAAAATATTATCTCTGTCCACATGATCCCAATATGCCGGCCATCTTACAATCGCATCTAAATGCGCCAATGTCTGAATACACGGAATTAATTCCATTCCCTTTGATATAGCATACGCATCTACTTCCTTTAATTCCTCCTGTGTATAACGTCCACGCATATATCCAAAATACGGATGGTCATCCACCTCATAAGTATCTTCCGTATACAACATCAAGGTGTTATACCCCAAATCCGCCGTTATATCAATCCAATTTTTAATAAATGATACCGTTGGAACTGCATTTCTTGAACAATCCAACATAGTACCGAAACGGCGAAAACATATTTCATTATTCATTTTTGTTTCCATCATATTATCCATCTCCCTATTAGGCTTATTTTAGGATCTTGTCTTAAAAAAAGCTTCCTCCACCGTATTTCCTGTTGCTTTATACGTTCTTCCGTCTATATAATTTATATGTGGATGTGACAACGGATTCGGAAGTTGTGTTCTCTCTGTAACTTCCACCATGAACTCAATCGGTTTTGGAAATACAAGCGGTTTTATTTTTTCAAATGCCTTTACTGCTTCCTTTGCTTTCTCCTTTAATAGTTCATGTGCTTTATCATACGGCATTAGTATACCACCAAAGCAAGTCAACCCCTTTTTCACTTCTGCTGTAACAATATCCGAAATAAGTTCTCGTGCTTCCTGGCAGACCTTGTCATCTCCGGACACCATAATAACAGGCTTTCCCATATCACCCAGTATTCCGGCATCTATAGCAAATTCTCCAACCTTTTTACCATTAATATACATATTCTGTATACTTTTACTATTCATGGTATGCTCTAAAATAGCACCTGCTGTACCTGCCATAGCATGATATCCCAAAAGCACTATTGCATCACACTCTTCAACACCTGCAAATCTCCCATTTCCGACATTGCCCCAGACAATATAATCTACATCTGCTGATATTTCATCATACAATAAAGAATAGCCGCCTCCATGGCAGTCATGTACATATATTTTATCTACACCAGCTTCCTTTAATCCTTGCGCACAGGCATTAATATCTGCGGTCATAAATCGTCTTCCTTCCTGAAAACGATTTCCGTCAGACATGACCTGCTCTCTTGTATAAATTCCACTGATTCCTTCTATATCTACCATAAGATATACATTCATATGCTTCCATCTCCTTCACAAGCTTTGACAATAGATACAGAAGGCGGTCTGACCTCTGTAAAACATGATCCTACCGCCTTCCTCTTTCTTCATTTCCCTATGCACTTAGAGGCTTATAGCTTCTATTCAGTAGTTGCTGTTCCTTTTCCGTAAGGTGCAAGCTCAAAAGTGGAACCAACTGGTCCCGGATATACGGTAAAATAGCCTTCATCCCATAGTGATTCTATGCCCAGCTCTGTCCAGCTTGATTCATAATCATACTCTTCAAAAATTACTGTATCATTTAATTTGAAGTAAATTTTAACACCCTTTTCACCGGTTTCACTAACATAATCTACTGCACCTAATTCAACATTGTACCACTTATCGTTTTCCAAAATACCTGCTTCAGTTTTTCCTTTAAGATATTTTTCATCATACACACCAGCATTGGTATGACTAACTCTATAAAGGTTAATGCCATTATGTTTCAAAACCATAGCGTACGCCTTATTCGTGGCGGTATGATAAGCCTGTGCTTTAAGGGTATCCTGTTTTAATCCAAATGTCATGTACTTGCCACTTGGTATGTTAAACCTCATACTAAATTTATATATCAGATTATTACTTAACTTTTCATTAGAATACAGTAATACCGTATTGCTAGGAGTTACTGTTAAACTACCATCCGCATTAGAAACAATTGTCCCATCACTATTGTTAAGTTTCCAGTTCTCTGAACTTAAATCCAGTTCTGCATATCCAGTTGTCTCTGCAGCCTCTGCTGCCTGTGCAAATTCTACTGATGAACCCACTTTACCCGGATAAATTGCTAAGTATCCTTCGTCACAAACCTGATTTGTTGTATCCGTATAATTCAGCACTTCGTTGCCGTCCACCTTTAGTGTAACCACAACGCCTCCAACAACATCAACTGCGCCAAACTCAATTTCGTGCCATTCGCCCATTGTAAGGAACTCATTTGCACAAGTTGTAAGCGTAATGTCCGTGTTATTAAAGCGTTTCAGTAATTCAATACTACCACTCGTTACTACAAGCACGTATGCATTACTAGTTGAATGTGGATATTGAGTTAAATTGGTCTGTCGAATTGAAATAGAAGCATAGTTCTTTGTATCTAACTTCATTTTGAACCTGTATGTTTCATAATTGTTCAACTTCTGGTTCAGATATCCATAACCTGCAGCTGTCTGCTCAAATTTTACACTATCTGTCATCTTGTTCAATGTAAGCTGTGCTTCATCTGAGGATACCCACTCTCCGCTTACATTAAGTTCTGCAACGCCACTATTCTTGTACCCATTAATTCCATTGATGAAACTCGTCAACTCACTAACCATTTCATCAATCTCGCCCTGAATGCCATGAGTCATTTCTGCCAATGCCTTTGCTTCCGTCAATATACTCGTAATTGCCTCGTTTACACTTGGCTTAAATTGGCCTTTTTGCGTACCGATATTACTGCTTACATTTGTTTGAATGCTCTCTAGCTCAGCAATCTTTTCGTTTAATTTTGTTGTATCAAGACTGTCTAAGCTGCTGGTTGAAAAGGTGTATACCTGGCTTTCCCACGTTTTACCAATCTGCTTGGAAAGATTCTTTGCAATTACCTTATAATAATAAGTTGTAGATTGATCCAAATTTTCAAGTCCTACAATCGGGCGGTAAACAGTACCACGTGCCACAACGTCGGTCATTTCCACATCCTTTGCAACTACATATTCGTATTCATCAGCAAAAAGAACCGTTTCCCACGCTAAACACAAACCATTAACAGATACTGTCTGCTCATTTGCAGGATAAAGCAATTTAATTGTACCTCCAGGTGTCTGAATTGCGAATACATCACTCTGAACACCAATGCTGTTCATATTGAAATTGCTTTCATTCGGCATAGTATCCACTAATCCATACTGTGCTACTGCTGCATTTGTCAAACGGAAATCATGGTTTTCAGCATCAACAAACACGCTCAAATCATCGATATCTACATTACCGGAAACCGTTCCGTTAGCTTTTACCGTATCTGCAATTGAATTGGTCTCCACATTAACAGTCAGGTTATTTGTAAGAACATTATTTACAACCGGAAATACCTTTCCTTGTGAATATTCTCCCATCAATTCTTTTAAAGCTGTTATCTGAGGATATTTAGCTAATACTGCCGCTGTTGTAGCATTTGTATTAGTAAGTGAATTATATGTGGTTTCCATCGCTACCTGATTTCGGTCAGTCATATGCAGACCATTTGCGGAATTCACAACAATATTTCCTGTAAAGGTATTATATGCACCTACAGCTAAGTCTGCTGAAGTATTAAACTTTTTGTTTGGAACAATAATATTATATCTTGCAGTCTGACCGGATTCCCAATCATCCCAGTATATCGCCTGAAGCTTATAGTCTGCATCAAAATCTGAGCCATAATCATGTATGTAGTTATATTCTATAATATTACCAAATTCATTTAATAATCTTCCGGAATAAATCAGAGCATCATCCGCACATTCTGCTGAAAGTGAGAAAATCTCATTATAACGAATCACATTATCCAGACCACCATAAATAATTGCTCCGGCACCTGCCTGACCGTGAATAATGTTGTTTTCAACCACATCACCAATAACATGGTTTTCGGTACTTCTTCCCAAAGAAATTGCATACTTATACAGCATAGAATTTTGTGTAGCACAATTCCAAAAATGATTATTTGCAATTCTATTATTACTTTCTGTATATGTTTCAGGATCAGCGCCACCCATTACGTTAACTCCTGAAAGACCGGTATCATAAATCGTACAGCCCTCAATGAGGTTATTACGTCCGATTATTTCAATGGCATCACTGCCGATATCCATAAATTCACAATTACGCAGTGTAATGTTGGAACTTTCATTTATCCAAAGACCATCAGCCAATGTATGACAGAATTTAATTCCGTTAAACTCAATATATTCCGCACCATTCAGTGATATAAACATATCATTATATGCTGTGAGTTCTACCTTATCATTTGCATCTAATTGCTCTGTTGGATAATAGTAAAGAACCATATTGTTTACATCTACAAAATATTCTCCCGGAATGTCAACTTCTTCTAACAGGTTAGTTGCATACCATCTGCCTCCTGTCACAATACCGTAACTTGTCAAATCTCCAAGTGTTATCTCATTCTTGGAAGCATCCACGCTACCAATAGATACCCAATCACGGCACCATTCATTTCCTAAATATCCAACAATGTAAGCCTGATCAGCCATTTCCCATCTGTCAGAAGAAGTATTATCATACTCAAAAATCCCCTTCTTTCCCTCTCCCGGATTTGGCCACTTATCACCTACGGCAATAACATCTGCAACCTCCTCGAATCCAGCATTAGGGTATCTGGATAATGTCTGCACTATACCATTTACATATAAGTTCACAATAGCTAGTGGACGATTTGCCACATCATATCTTTCTTTATAATCAATCACCTTAGAATCGATGTCATAACCCTCTAAAGAAAGTGCCATAACCTGACTGCGTGCTTCCTCCGGCAGTCTATTCAGAATATTCTCATCTGTAATTGCACTGAACTTAGTTGCATCCAGTGTTTTTGCACCACTAAAGATAACTTCTCCATCGCCTGCTGCTTTGTAAACCACCGGATAATCTGCGGTACCGGAGTCATCCGCTGTAAAATCAATTTTTTCATTAAAATTATAGGTTCCGGCATGAATAAGAACTTCTACTGCCTTTGCAGCATGGTCCAAGGTACGTAAAGCTTCCTGTGCTGCTTTGATAGTAGCAAAAGGTGCTGCTTCGCTTCCATCACCATTTGCTGCTGCATCTGCAGAGACATGAAGCACCATTGTTTCTACAATTTCTTCATTTGTAGACATAAATTCTACTGATGAACCCACTTTACCCGGATAAATTGCTAAGTATCCTTCGTCATAAACCTGATTTGTTGTATCCGTATAATTCAGCACTTCGTTGCCGTCCACCTTTAGTGTAACCACAACGCCTCCAACAACATCAACTGCGCCAAACTCAATTTCGTGCCATTCGCCCATTGTAAGGAACTCATTTGCACAAG
>JAFXAZ010000079.1 GCA_017521985.1 Lachnospiraceae bacterium | reverse complement strand
CGGAGCCGTAACCGGGGCGCAATGACACTCCTGCACCCATCTTCCAGGTGTAAAAAAGATCGCATCTAAGGAGCCGAGCGAGACAACCGGGGTACAGCCTGTCTGTGGTAGACAGGTGCCAGGATGGAAATGGCCCATAATGATACTCCTTGAGATTAGCCAGCACGCAGTGGTGGAGGTGAGATTCCTGTGATGTCTGTTGCCTTATGAGGCAGGAACCGCAGACAGTCTGGATTGACTGCCCAAGGGATGCTTAGGCAGGGAATTATTTTCTTTCTCTGTCTTGGCGGCATTCCGGCTCCGGGGAGTAGTGTCGAATAGGAGCAACACTTTGTAAAGAAGTGAAGGATATGGCAGTAAAACTAAAACACAGAATCTATCGGCAGAGGTGCTAGCTTCTGCCGAATGCTTGTGTGGTTTGGCGGCACGGAAATTTTAGGGTCACAAAATGGAGGAACGAGAATGAGATTATTCAAGAGATTAAAACCGTCAAAAGGAGTAAAAGAGGTGGAGAACGGAAACAGCATGCTGCAAAGAATAGAGGCCAGTAAAAGCATTGGATATGCTTATTTTTTACCAAATGATGGTGGAGAGATACAGGAATTTTGTGTTTCCATAACACCAGAGAATATTGCAAATTTCCTTGGCAGTCACTACTTGGATGCGGAAAAGATGATCATTACTGATTTTAATGACCAGTTTATTCTGGATACCATAGGTGGTTTTATTAATCGATGTCCGGATCAAGGGCTTTGTCGAGAGATCATTCCGTATCTGGCACCTATCCAAATGGGAGAAAAGGAAGCTGGGGAAATTTTGATGGTATCCAGAGATGAAGCAGATGCTTATTTTGGCGTAGCAGATGAAGAGTTTATCATAATTGGTGGACAGATGATGTAAATGTATTTCTTTTGGGAAAGGGAAGAGAAATGGTAAAGAAAGCAAAAAGTATGATGGAAAGAATACAGGATAGTGAACGAGTCGGATATGCTTATTTTTATCCAAGGGATGGAGGAAAACGACAGGAATTTCATATTTCCACAACACCGAAAAATCTTGCAAATTTCCTTGGCAGTCACTATCTGGATGCGGAAAGGATGATTGTAACGGATATTGCTGACAGACTGATTCTGGATACAATCGGAGGATACATTGATAACTGTCCGGATCAGAGGCTTTACGGGAAATCATGCAGTATCTTGTACCGATCCAGAGAGGAGAGAAAAATGCTGGAGAAATCTTAATGGTAACAAGGGAAGAGGCGGATGCATATTTTCATGCAGAAGATCAGGCGGTTACGATGGCGGAGTATGGGATGTCTCAATAAGTGATACAGTGGAAAAAAGGCTAATGCGATGCACATGAGGCCAGAATCTTACGGTCTGTTGCTTTTTAATAGAGAGTCATAAATCGGACTTGTATGGGTATGGAATGGATTTCTATGCTAAAATCTCTTTACAAGATCAAGTATTTTTGATAATATATAAATCGAACAAGTGTTCTTGTGGAGAGAGGTGAAAAGTATTGGAGGGAAGTCAGGCAGAGGTTCAATCAGAACAGAAGATCATACAGAAGATGGGAGATATATTTCCGGTTGATATACCCATTGAGATGATAGCTCATACAGATATCGACGGAAAGATAACGCCCCTGCGGCTGCGGTATGAAAAAGAAGGCGGCGAGAAAGTAACGATTTGCTTTTGTAAAGAAGATACCATTGCCAGAGGAGAATATAATTTTGTTGGAGTCAAAGAATTGCAGTTTATTTGTTCTACAGTAGCGGATGGAACCAGAACCACTATGGAGCTCCGGTACCGGGTAGCAAATGAGAAATGGCGGATACACCGCTTTTTATAGATATGGATAGATTTATTTTTCATGTGGATGCCAATTCCGCATTTTTAAGCTGGACTGCAGCGTACAGAATTCACCTGCTTGGTGAGAAAGTTGATCTGAGAGATATCCCCAGTATTATTGGAGGAGATCAGGAAAAGCGTCATGGAATCGTGCTTGCAAAGTCAGTTCCTGCAAAAAAATATGGTATTCAGACAGGAGAGGCAATCATGACTGCAAGACAGAAATGCCCGGAGCTTGTGATCGTACCACCGGATTACGGATTGTATGTGAATGCGTCAAGGGCATTTATGGAGATACTGAAGAAGTACAGCGATCATGTGATTCAATACTCTATTGATGAAGCATGGATGGAATTTTCAGGGTATGGGAATATATATGGTAACGGCAGAGAAGTTGAACTGGCGTTATTGATCAAGAATGAAATTTATAAAGAACTGGGCTTTACTGTGAATATTGGTATTTCCACTAACTTCCTGCTGTCTAAGATGGCGGGTGATCTATCAAAGCCAAACAAAGTGCATACACTATTTCCGGAGGAAATCCCTATAAAGATGTGGCCGCTGCCGGTATCAGAACTATTCTTTGTAGGTCGAGCAACCACACGAAAACTGAACAATTTGGGGATTACAACCATTGGAGAATTGGCTCATGCAGATGAAAATATGATAAGGGCTCATTTAAAGACGATGGGAACCGTGGTACAAAGCTATGCCAGGGGTGGAGATTTAGAGCCGTATATGTACACCCATGAGGCAAACAAGGGATATGGCAACAGCCTGACGGCACCGCAGGATATAACGACCTACGAATACGCAAATCATTTATTGCTGTCCTTGTGTGAAACAGTAGGAGTAAGACTTCGGACGGATGATGTAAAGATCAGCGTGGTGTCTGTGCATATCACAACCTATGAGTTTTTATATTCCAATAAGCAGATGCAGTTATTATCTCCAACAGATGTGACAGAGGAGATATATCACGCAGCCTGCAGAGTATTTCGTTTGCTTTGGGATGGTATGACACCGATCCGTCAGATCGGAGTGCATACATCTAAGGTACAGAGTGATGTGGGCAGACAATACAATCTGTTTGATATGGATAAGTATGACAGATTATCTGTACTAAACAGGACCATTGATAATATCAGGGAACGTTATGGAGAAGAGTCAGTATTTAGGGCAAGCTTTTTGGGCAGCAATGTGGAACACATGAGTGGAGGATTGGACAAAGAACGCCGGTCAGGTGTGACTATTGGTATAGATGTGGAAAAAGAAAAGATAAGGGCTATGTGACAGGAGGTATGGAACCGTGTGTGGACGCTTTTGGATCGACAGCGATACCGCAAAGGAAATAGAGAAGACCATTCGAATGGTAGATGAAAAATTGAAGATGGAACGTCACAGTAAAGATATTCATCCCACTGAGAAGGCACCGGTTATTTCGTATCAACAGGGCAGTATGCTTTTGGCGGATAAGAAATGGGGTTTTCCTGGTTTTGATTCCGGGAAGGTGATCTTTAATGCAAGGGCTGAATCTGTGCTGGAAAAGAAGATGTTCCGGGAAAGTGTGCTGAAAAGACGTCTGGTAATACCGGCTGCAGGGTTTTATGAATGGAACCGGAAGAAAGAAAAGGTTGCCTTTACTTCTGCAGTAGTGGAACAGCCAATTTTGTATATGGCTGGATTTTATAATAAATATGGAAATGAGGACCGGTTTGTGATCCTGACTACAGGAGCTAATGGTTCCATGGCAGACGTGCATGAACGGATGCCCCTTCTGTTAAAGAATCAGGAACTGGAGGAATGGCTTAGGGAGGATAAACGTCTGGAAGAATTTTTGCACAGCGAATCTCATGGACTCAGGAGAAAAATGGAATATGAACAGCAGACATTGTCCTTCTTGTAGTAGCAATCCAACTATTAATGTGGTAAGCTATAGGTAATGTAATGAATGTAGGGGGATAAAATGTTTCACAGGAAGATAAAGAAAGTGGAGTACGATAGAGAAAATCAAAAGCCGGTTATCCGTAGTAGTATATGTACCGGTGAGCAGGTTGCTGGATTCCGGGATGTAAAAACTGGGAAGTTCACGGAAGTTATGCTGATCAGGAATAACAAGGATCTGGACAAGTTTCTGGAAAATTATGATATTTCTGTTGCAGAAATTGTAAAAGAATGGTAGTTCAAGAAAAATATATATGAAATGCGTAAGGGAAGCTGTCCTGATATGAGGAGGGCTTCTTTTATTTTTCTCTGATATTTTTATGAAAGACCAATTTATTAAGTGAAAATATAGGCTATAAGGGGGGATAGTTATAAAGAAAGAATCTAACGAAATCATGTATAAGATGGCAGAATTATTGCTAAAAAAGATGCAGGAAAAAGGTCTTATAAGTGAGGAAGAAAAGGAAAAAATCAAGGTTTTGAACATGGAGACATTTTCTCCGGAACTTGCAAAAGTATATCTGTAAAAACACTAGCTATATTTCAAATTGTGTGGTAATGTATGTTGCTGACAGGGAGACTAAACCTGAAAAAAAGAGGAAAGGAGAGAAGAAAATGGCGAAGAAAGTGACCGTCATCAATGCGATTTCCCGTAGCAGTTTTATGCAGCCGCAAAAGAAACTCAGGGTATGCGGATATGCCAGAGTCAGTACGGACAGCCAAACACAGGCAGAATCTTATGCTACGCAAGTGGAATTTTATGAACAAAAAATTCAAAATAATCCTTTATGGGAATTTGCTGGAGTTTATGCGGATGAAGGGATTACAGGAACCAAGGTTAAAGGCAGAGATAATTTTAATGCCATGATTGCTGCATGCGAAGATGGAGAGATTGACTTAATTCTTACGAAGTCCATAACCAGATTTGCAAGAAACACGGTGGAATTCATCCAAATTATCCGCAGGCTGAAAGAAATCGGTGTAGGAGTATACTTTGAAAAAGAGGGAATTAATACACTGTCAGAAACCAGTGAGTTGATGCTTACCATACTGGCATCAGTGGCGCAAGGAGAATCGGAAGATATTTCGGGTAATAACCGATGGGCTGTTATCAGCCGATTTGAAAACGGAACTTTTGTTGTAGGTACACCGGCATACGGATACAGAAAAGATGAAATCGGAAACCTGCTAATTGAGGAATCGGAAGCAAAGGTAGTTAGGAAAATTTTTGAAAGCTATTTAAATGGAAATGGAACTTATGTGATTGCAAAGATGCTCAATGACAATAAGATACCTACCATTCGCGGGAGCGAAAAATGGAGGGACTGCGTGGTGTCTGGTATACTGCAGAATCCAGTGTATGAGGGTGATGTATTACATCAGAAAAAGTACACAGAAAAGAAGTTCCCATTTACCAGAAAAATGAATCATGGGCAGGAAAATATGTATCTGATCAAGGATGCACATCCTCCGATTATAACCCATGAGGAAGCAGAGGCAGTCCGAAACATTATTCAGTACCGAAACAAAACGCTCAAAAGTAATGGAGGAGTATCTACAAACAGGTATCTATTTTCAAAAAGGATTATATGCGAAGACTGTGGAAGCCGTCTACGCAGGCAGAAGGTTTACATGGGAAAAACTTATGAGAAAATCATCTGGACATGCCCAAGGCACGTGGATGAAAAGGATAAATGCCGTATGAAGGCAATAAGAGAAGATTTACTTCAGCAGGCATTTGTAAGAATGTGGAATAAGCTGTGTACCAATCAAGGTACAGTATTAGAACCGCTTTTGAAAGCATTAAATGAATTGGCTGTAAACAGACCGGATACAGCAGAGATTGATAAACTTGATAATATAATAAAAACTGTAAATGAGCAGAGTCGAATCCTGAACCAAGTTATGCAAAAAGGATATATAGACGCTGCTCTTTTTATGGAGAAAAATAATGAACTGATCCATGAACTTTCAGAATGCCGAAAAAAGCGAGCCTTAATAATGAGAAAGCAGAAACGTACCAAAGAGATTGTTAAGACAGAGCAATTAATAGGATTATTAAAACTGGAGGGGTATCAATGGGAGTTTAAGGAAGAATTATTTGATATGGCGGTAGAAAACATCGGAATATCAATAAACCATGAGATTAAGTTCAAGCTAGTGAATGGTCTGGTACTAACGGAACAGGAGGGGGGTGACGAAAAATGCAGTGGCATACCCCGATAGGATATAAAGTGACAGACGGAAAGATTCAAGTTTATGAAGATCATAGAAAACTGGTGGAACAAATCTTCCGAGATTATGATGCTGGGATTTCCACAATACGGATTGCAAATAATTTAAAAGCATGCGGTATAAAAAATGGTCATGACAGAGTCGGCTGGTCTCATGCGTCAATAGGAAGAATACTGGAAAACTATAATTATCTGGGAAATGAGAATTATCCCCAAATCATAGATAAGAAGCTGTTTGACAGAGTTCAGAAAAAAAGAGAGCAGGTGCGAATTGAAGGAAACAGAGGAAAGCATAGACCGGAAAAAAGAGAAAGACTGATATTCAGTGGCATTATTCGGTGTGCAGAATGCGGAGCACTCTATGGACATTATCAGCCTAAAAATGCGAAAAAAAGCAAGGATGTATCAAAGTGGAAATGCAGAAACTATGTTTATCAGAACCGGGTATCCTGTGAAGGTGGATTCCTATCAGACAAACAGCTGGAAGAAATATGTATTCAAGCAATTAATAAATTGATAGAAAATCCAAGACTCCTATATTGCTGTCAAGTAAAACCGACAAAGATTAATCCGGCATATCGAAAGATAGAAAGTAGATTAAAAGAAGAAATCGATAGGAACTCTGATGAAATGCTATCACTTATATATGAAAGAGCTTCTGAACGATATAAGACACTAGAGATTAATGACGAGCAAATCAGAGGAAAAGAAATGGGGGAAGTGCTACAAGGAAGAACAAAACTTACGGACTTTGATGAAGAGTTATTCCACAGACTAATAAAACAGATTTTGGTATACAAGGATAACTTAGTAAAAGTAATATTTCACAACAATAACAGTGTCAAAATAGGGTACTGATAATACCCGGAAAGGAGGACATATGCCGCAGGCAATGGTAAAGAAAAATGTGTCCATGATTCCTGCCAAGCCACAGTTTGACAAAAATATAAAGCTGACAGAGAAAAAACTGAGGGTTGCAGCGTACTGCCGTGTCAGTACAGAGCAGGAGGAGCAGGAAAGTAGTTATGAGGCACAGGTAGAATATTATACCAGAAAAATCCGGGAATCTGATAAATGGAAAATGGCAGGTATTTATGCCGATGATGGAAAAAGTGGAACCAATACAAAAAAGCGTGACGATTTTAATGCCATGATTAAAGATGCACTGGATGGAAAGATTGATATGATTTTGACAAAATCAGTCAGCCGGTTCGCAAGAAATACGGTGGATGCCTTAATGACCATCCGAAAACTGAAAGAAAAGAATATCGCAGTGGTCTTTGAAAAAGAAGGTGTCAATACACTGGATGGAACCGGTGAAATACTGATAACCATCTTAAGTAGTCTGGCCCAAGAGGAAAGCCGTAATATCAGTGAAAATACCAGATGGGGAGTGGTTCGAAGATTTGAAAAGGGTAAGATTATAATCAACCACAACAAATTCCTGGGATACACCAAAAACGAAAACGGAGATCTGGTCATAGTACCTGAAGAAGCAGAAATTGTACGACTAATTTTCCGACTTTTTTTGGAGGGATATAGCGTAGGAAAGATATGCAAATATCTGGAGGAAAACAAAATTAAGACAGTCACTGAAAAGGAAAAATGGCATGTATCAGTCGTTTTAAGAATGCTCCAAAATGAGAAATACATGGGGGATGCCTTAATGCAGAAAACCTACACAGTAGATTTCATGACTAAGAAAAGAGTTGTAAATAAAGGAATCGTACCTCAGTATTATATTGAGGATGACCATGAACCCATTATCCCAAAGGAATTATTTTACCGGGTTCAGGAAGAACTGGTAAGAAGGGCATCCATGAATAAGGCTGCTGTTACACGAAAGAAAAATCAAAAAAGTAGATATTCCTCAGAATATGCACTCACTAGTATGCTGCTTTGTGGAGAATGCGGGCAGGAATACAGAAGAGTCACTTGGGCAAGAAATGGCAAAAAAAAGATTGTGTGGAGATGTAGCAACCGGCTCACGAATGGAACAAAATACTGTAAAGAGTCTGTGTCTATACCGGAAGATTCATTAAACAGGGCAATTATGGAGGCCATACATAAGGTGGCATGTAATGACGGAGAATTTATAGGTGCCTTTAGACAGAATATCATCCGAGTCATTGGAGGTTATAACAGAGAACCGGAAGTTGATGAATATGATATCCAAATAGCAGAAAAGCAAAAAGAGATGGTAGCATTGATTGCTGAGAATGCGAAAGAGGGAGCATACAGTGAAGCATTTGATAGAAAATACCGCAAAATAGCAGAGGAAATAAACGAGTTAAAAGAAAAGCAAGTGCAGTTTAGAAATAATAAGAGGCTGGCGGATAATTACGAAAAAAGGGTAAAAGATATGGAGGATTTCTTACAAAGCCAGTCATGTAGCATCCCCGAATTTGATAATGACCTTGTAAGAAGATTGATAGCAACCATCAAGGTGGTCTCTGCAGAGAAGCTGATCATACAGTTTCAATCGGGGATTGTTATGGAGCAGGAGATCAGATATGAGTAGATGACAGGCAGGAGGACAATTGAATATAGAAAACAGATTCCTGCCTGTTGATGAAATCAGAGCAAAGCTGATGATTTACGGTAAGAATAAAATGCCTGATAATTTCGGGCGTTTTATTGTTGGCATAAAGGAGCAGATTATAGAAAGGTGGGTAAACAATATGAAAAGGGAAATGACATGGGATTCTTTTCAGGATTTTATCAAAGAATATATGCAGAAAGGAACGCAGTACCGTGCCGGAGCCATTTTTCAGGCATATCTTGAGGAGCACTGTATTCACGATTGCAGAGAAGATAAATTCCGGAAATCATTTGAAATGTTTTTGAGAAGTCAGACTTTAGAGGAAGATGGGTTTTTAAAGCGTTCAGCTCATGGGGTGTATGAGATACGGACGGATCCTAATGATAGAGGAGTTTCTTTTCCACGTACAGTTAGTAGTAAGCAAAAGGTATCCACAATGACGGATATTCTTTCGCTTTATAGAAGACCGAGGAAAAAGGATTACAGTCTGGAGGAAATATTGGAGAATTGTCTGGATCTGGCTGCGAATATAAAGACGGTTTTTCATCAATTAGGCAACCAGGATGAAATGCCGAATGAATGCCATATTGAGCTGGCGAAGATTGAGGAACGTTTGTTAGAAAGCGTGGATCGTGCAATTACGGAATTATCCGTGGCTATGGCATGGTCTGAAGACTATACAGAAGAGGAAATTCAGAGTGAAACTGAGAGAATGAATATGGGAGGCATGTAAAACTGTCAGTGTATGGAGAAGTGCAGGAAATGGATTATATAAAAGAGACCGAAAAATGCGGGAAGAACTGGTGCGAATCTTAAACCGTAGATGCGACGATTTGATTTTGCAGTAATATAAAAATATAGTTTAGAATGAAAGTTTTCACTTTTGCAAATACTACCGAAAAGAGAGGTGATTTTCATGGCAGTAGCACATAAAGGTTCCATATCCATGGGAATGGTGTTGATCCCCATTGGATTATATAAAACTACCGTAGATAACGATATTCATTTTAACCAGTTGGAAAAGGAGAGTAAGGCCCGGATAAAGTATAAAAAGTACTGCAGTCATTGCGGGAAAGAGGTAGCTCCGGAAGACATCATCAAAGGTTATGAGTTATTCTGATATCGTAATAATTCATATTATTCCGATGTTTTAGTTATTCCGATGTTTCCGTTCTATTATTTGAAACTACAATATTAATCATGCAAATCATCGTAATAATTATTTGTTATACTTGTTATTAACAGGGATTCCCTGATTAATGACAAGGAGGCATTACTAATGTCAAATACTAACAAAATTCCCACATGGGAGGAATTACAAACAGCCTTTAAAGAGTTTGGGTATTCGGAATTGTCAATAGCAAGAGAACGATGCGTATATTCTCGCTTTGTTAATAATTATTGCCACCCGAAACCAGATGAAAGTAACATTGACACGATCACCAATGCTATCAATTCAGCTAAAGATGATTATAAAAATGGTAATCTGTCAAAAAAATGGTATGTTCAATATCGCAGAATAAGCGGAAAGCTTATTTGTTTAATCAACAATGGCAAACTTGAATGGATGCATCTTGGACCACTTGATAAAAAGTACGCCAACGCTAGGCATGAAGAACTGTTGCAATCATTTCTACAGCAAGAAGTAGGTAAGCATGCATCATCCATTAATTATCGAAGTGAGAATATTGTCCGCCAATTTCTCCTATATATTGAAGAAGAAAAACATCTTAACATTAATGAAATAAACGAACAGGATGTCCTCGACTATTTAAAATATATGCATACAAGACGCAAATCAGGAATCAAACAAATCATTTCGTCTATGAGATATTTTTTTGATTTTCTAATTGAGCGGGAAGTAATCCGCAAACACTTGCGATCCGTGTTACAGTATTGGGGAACACCACATACCAAAACATATAGGGTTCTTTCAATTGAAGAAAGAGAAAAGATATTAAACGTTATAGATACATCCACCTCCATCGGCAAAAGGGATTATGCAATATGTTCCCTTGCAGCAGACTGCGGTTTACGCTGTTCAGACATTGCATTGTTGAAGCTTACAGATATTAATTGGAAAGAAGCCAGTATATTTATTACACAAAGCAAAACCAGCAAGCCGTTAAAACTTCCTTTTAGTTCCCGTACTGGTGATGCACTTGCAGACTATATATTAAATGCTCGCCAAAGCACTAATGTACCTTACGTGTTTACCAAAGAGCGTTTCAGCGATACCCCTATGACTGCATCGTTAATCAACAGGCGGTTAAAAGAACATGTTGTATCTGCCGGAATTCCATTATCAGAAAATGAAAGCATCAGTATACATACTTTTAGAAGAAGTCTGGGAACTGATTTGATTGATTCTGGAAATACACTTGAATTAGTAGCACAGGTACTTGGCCATGATGGAATATCTACGGTTCAACGTTACATTTCATATACAAATGATGCTTTACTTGATTGTGCATTAGATCTTAGTCTTTTAGCTGACACTTCGAAGGAGGCTGCAAATGATTAATGTAAAGTTTAACAGTTTACTTAGCGGTCAAATACAGGAATTTATAAAGTTCAAATCTGATTTTGGTCATGATTATGAAAAACAAACTTATCATTTAAAAAGTTTTGATGACTATTGTTTAAGATATTTCCCACAAGAAAAAACCTTAAACAAAGAAATGGTTCTCGGATGGGCGACTCTTCGTCCGAATGAAGGTATCAACGGCTTCAAAAGTCGATTATGTACAATACGACAGTTCGGGAAATACCTTGCACTTAAAGAGCGCGACACCTATATATTACCTGATGGGTTGAAAGGCGGAAAAATCCCTTTACCCCTATATGTATTTTTAGAATTCGATTTACAAAACTTTTTTATTTATGTTGATAACATGGAACACACTGAACGTTCGTCAGTCCGACATTTGGTAGCTCCTATGATGTTTCGTTATATGTATTGTTGCGGATTAAGACCTAAGGAAGCGCGAGTTTTACAACGCAGTGATGTTAACCTCGACACCGGCAGAATTTTTATACGCGAATCAAAACATCACAAGGAAAGGATTGTTTATGCAAGACCTGACTTAATGCAGATGACAAAACAATATTTACCAATAATAAGTAGTATTTTCCCCGACTGTCCGGTTCTGTTTCCTGACAGAGATGGAAAAATGTACTCATATCACTCACAGCAGTATTTATTTAATCATTGTAGAAAAATGTCTGGTATTCATGGAAACGGAACTAATGAGCCTAATTTATATAGTTTCCGTCATACATTTGCTACATATCGCATTTACCAATGGTTTAAAGAGGGCAAAGACTTAGCTACATGTCTTCCAAGATTGGGCGCTTATATGGGGCATGAGGACTACAGAAGTACACTTTACTATTTGCACTTTGTTCCGCAGATTTTTACTGAAATGTCAGGATTTAATATGGAACAATTTTCGCATATCATTCCGGAGGTAGAGGTACATGAATAAAGAAAGCATTCGTTTTTACGAAACAGTCAGGGATTATTTTAACATTTATATGAAAAAACAACGCTGTATGAGTGAACATACTATTATGGCGTATCGTCAGACTATAAATCAGTATTTATCCTATCTCACTACCGAGAAAAAGATTAAATTCGAAAACATTTCATTTAGTGACTGGAATGCTGCAAACATCAATGATTTTCTTGTATATATATCTGAGCAGAAGAAAGTCTCCACAGCAACAAGAAATCAGAGATTATTTGCGCTTAGAGGTTTTCTTAAATATGCGCGGATTGCCCAACCGGAGACCGGAGCACTTTCACTGAATGCAGCGCTTATTTCCAAAGCTCATGGCACACAGGAACCTGTTGGATTTCTGACCGAAGAAGAAATGACATGTCTGCTGGCTCAACCGAATACTAATACAAAAGTCGGAATCAGAGATATGTGCTTTATGATCACTATGTATGATACAGCTGCCAGGGACAGTGAAATGCTTTCGTTAAGGTTAAATTCTTTAAGTCTTGATGGTAAAAGTCCTACGATTCGCCTTGAAGGAAAAGGAAATAAGATCCGATATACTCCTCTGATGCTAAAAACTGCAGAACATTTAAAAAGATATTTACAGATATATCATCCTACACCTCAGAATCCGGAAGACTTTTTGTTTTATACAGTCATACATGAAAAAAAGCACCAAATGTCAGACGATAATGTGGCGAGATTCATAAAAAAATATGTTCAACAAGCAAAAATAATAAATCCCCTGATGCCAGAAAAAGTAACACCGCATCAATTCCGGCATTCAAGAGCCATGCACCTCTACAGAAACGGTATGCCCTTACAATTATTGTCAGAATTTATGGGACATGCTACTTTGCAGTCAACATTAATTTATGCGTACGCAGATACCGAAATGAAGCGAAAGGCAATAGAAAAAAGTCATGGAAAAGATACTTGTTCTAATTCATCAATCGTACCTGATTGGCAGACTGATGAGGATATGATCCGAAAATTATATGGATTAAAGTGACATTAGCTTATTCCGATGTTTTTGCAGAAATATGCCTATTGATATGACCTAACCAAAAACATCGGAATAACTAAATCATCGGAATAATACGAGTATGAGAAAGATAAATATGTAGTCATGACCGATGATGAACTGGAACGGATTAAGACGAAAAAAGACAAGACCATTCACATCCTGCAGTTTGCCAAAATGTCAGAAGTAAACATGATTTACTATGAAAAAGACTATTATGCGATACCGGATGCCGGAGCAGAAAAAGCATACGAGCTGTTAAGACAATCTTTATTGATGGAAAAGAAGGTTGCCATTGCTAAAACGGTAATAGGGACCAATGAGAAGTTATTGGTATTGTACCCCATGAAAGATGGCATGATCGTAAAGACACTTTTTTATAATGATGAGATAGCAGCGGTTCCCAAGCAGGTTCCGAAGATGAAACTTAGTGAACAGGAAATTGATATGGCAAGAATGCTCATTCAGAATATGACAGAACCGTTTGATGCAACACAATATCAGGATGAATATCAGGCCAGATTAAAAGAGGCCATTATGAAGAAGATACAAGGGCAGGAGATTGTTGTTGCGGATACAGGTGCACCGGATAATGTAATTGATCTGATGGAGGCTTTGAAAAAATCACTGGAACAGACCAAGGACAGTCCTAAAAGAAAAAAGAAAGCAGGGACCGCATGATGGATTTGTTTCAAGACAAGAATATATCCCCGATGCTGATTGCACAAATGCAGGAACCTTTTGATGATCCGGAATGGATCTATGAGTTAAAACTGGATGGATGCAGATGTGTTGCATATCTGGAAAAAGAAAATGTCGTTCTCAGGAACAAAAGAAATATGGAACTACTTCCGAGATTTATGGAGTTAAAAGACATTTATAAACAAGCAAATACCCCCTGCATTTTGGATGGAGAGTTGGTGGTAATGGTAAATGGTGTCCCGGATTTTTATGAATTGCAGAAAAGGACTATGTTGATCAATCCTACCCGAATAGAGCTGGCAGCCGGAAGGTTACCGGCTTCTTTTGTTGCATATGACTGCCTGCAGGCAGGAGATAAGGTATTGCTTGATACTCCGTTGATAGAAAGAAAACAGATCTTGGATGAGCTCATAGAAGAAAATGACCGGATAGCAGTCTCCAGATATATATGGGAGAAAGGTACCCAATTGTTCCAATTAACTGTCGAAAAGGAGCTGGAGGGCGTGGTAGCAAAGAAAGCATCCAGCCTGTATTTTCAGGGAAAACGTACCAAGGACTGGATAAAATTTAAAAGGATGGCGGATAAAGATTTTTTCATTTGTGGATACGAAAAGGGAAAGGCTATCAGTCTGATTCTGGGAGAATATCAGGAAGGGAAATTGGTATATGCCGGCACTGTCACATGGGGAGTAAGACGGGAGGTGCTCCAGTCACTAACCAAGTGGATATGTCCTTTTGAAGAAGGCATAAAACTGAGTGGTAATATCGTATGGTGCAGACCGGAAAGAGTCTGTACGGTAGAATATATGCCAAATACAATGGATGCACTTAGGCAACCGGTATTTAAGGGGATACGGGGTGATGTGTGAAAAAGAATAGAAAAATATGCGAACCTACTTTTGCCTAAACGTTTTATAGTAAATAGGATTTCGGATACCATAGACAGTAAATCTGGGTTTAAACCACAAGATGTTGTGGTTTAAGGGCAAAAATTGGACGAAAAAATGGCTAATTTTTGCCCGATTTTTTTGCCCGTTTTTAAAGATGCAGGAAGAAGATGCACAAGCTGAAGGAAACAAACAACATACTTGTGTTGACAAAGTCGACAAAAAAAGGGTAAAATAAATAGATAAGGAAAGAAGAGGTGACATCTATGAAATGCTCGTTAATGCATAAAAGAGTTAAGGTGGCTGATATTGAGCTTGACGATGCTTCAGGATTTATAAAAAAAATAAATACTGTATATGCACCAGAGCATCTTCCTATCGGTGTTTCGATAAAAAAAGGTGTTGCTGATCGTGCTTCATTAAATGACTGGTGGACAGAACGATCCATTCCTGCAAGCCGGTCGGGTATTAGAGAAGCTCTGGAGTTGCTGGATATTACAAGTACAAAAATGCTGCTTGTGCGTTGTTATGGATTAAGCCTTTCCGATCAATATTGGATTTGTCCGGAAGGAACGAATCTTACATGGGATAATATAAATTTTTTTGAAAATTCATTTTCAGATGATGTTGGTGATGTGTTGTTTGGTGCAAAGAAAAAAGATAATGCATTTGATTTTAGTTCTCCGGATAATACTTCAGATGGTAATCTGAAAAAGAGATGGAAGATTATTGCGGGAAAGAGATGTCTGGTGAAAGGTGGTTCAACCCCATTCCGTCAACAACCTTTTAACGAAGTCATTGCTTCAAAAATAATGGAATGGCTTGGCATATCACATGTTCCCTATACAGTTATGTGGAATCAGGGAATTCCTTATAGTGTGTGTGAAGATTTTATAACCGGAGAAACAGAGCTGATTCCTGCATGGCGTATCATGCAGACACTTAAGAAAGAGAACGACATCTCTGTATATCAACATTTTCTGAATTGTTGTGAAGCACTTGGTATAAAAGAAGTAATCCCATACTTGGATCGAATGATCGTGTTGGATTATATTATTGCGAATGAGGACCGGCATTTAAACAATTTCGGTGTGATTCGAAATGCTGAAACACTGGAATGGATTGGTATGGCACCGATCTATGATAGTGGCAGCTCCCTTGGTTATGATAAATTAGCAGGTCAGATACGTTCAGAACGTGATATAACCTGTAAACCATTTAAAAAGTATCATGAGGAACAATTGAAGCTGGTATCTTCTTTTGAATGGATAGATATAGAGAAGCTTTCAAATGTGAGAGCATTGATCATGGAAACATTTTCGGAGGGTTCTGCGTCTGAATATATGGATGAAACAAGAATGAAAGCCATAGCGGATACTGTGGAAAAGCGTATCAGAAATGTTGCGGAAATGGCAATGTCTTATATTCCTGTTCAGACTATATCAACAGAATATGATGTGGAGAAAGATATTGCGGAGGACTATGGACCTAAGATGGTATAATTGTCTGCTGAAAAGAGGAAAATTGTGAGTAGAAATATGGAAGATAATAAAAAACAATTGCCGTATGAAAATGAGGTAAGTCAGGGCAAGCGCATCTCTACTGATCTTACAGGGAACGTGGAGACTGTGTGTCTCTTGAGTAAATGTGAAATGAGGCTGTAAAATGGATGATATCAGAAAGGATCCTTTCGAAGAATATATTAAACAAGTAGAGCCTGGGTGCCACAGTATGTAGGGATTCATAAAAGATTGTTTGAAGGAATATACAGTCATGCCGGAAAGATAAGGGACTATAATATTTCAAAAAAAGAATGGATATTAGATGGAGAATCTGTACACTACGGAAATGCTTTAGAATTAAGAGCGTTGCTTGAATATGATATTCAAACAGAAAAAGAATATGAGTATTCTTATGAAGGATTATCGGCAATCATTTCACATTTGGCTAAATTTGTTTCAAGATTATGGCAAATTCATGCATTTGGTGAAGGGAACACAAGAACTACGGCTGTTTTTTTTATCAAGTATCTCCGTACAATGGGATTTCAAGTGACGAATGATGTTTTCGCAGAGAATGCATGGTATTTCAGGAATGCACTTGTCAGAGCAAACTATAATGATTTGTCAAAAGGTATACGAGAAACAACAACATTTCTTGAATTGTTTTTAAGAAATCTGTTATTGGGAGAGCAAAATGAACTTCGAAATCGACATGTACATGTTAGATGGGAAATTATAAAACAGGATATTCAAAACGAAAAACAGGACATTGATATTGAAAAACAGAATATCATAGAGGAAAAACAGGATATTAAGATCCCGAAAACAGTGGGAAAAAAGACACAAAAGCATATTCAGGATTTGTTTGAAGCATTCGGATATTATAAATTCTTTGGAAGAACAGAAGTTATGCAACTGTTAAATTTGACAGCATCTCCCGCGTCGGAATTAATAAAAAAGATGGTGAATCATAATTTGATATATCCGATAAAAGGAATGGGCAAAGGGAAATATTTATTTGTAAAAAGATAGAAAAAAGCACATGAACGACCGATTTTTTTATTGGTCATTCATGTGCTTTTATAAGTTTAAATGTTATCCTAAAAATTAATGTTCCACTGCGATTTTGCCAAAATATTCCGGACGATGGTAATCAGGCTTGTCGCCCATCATAAAATAAGATACGTAGTGCTTCATTTCGGTTAAATCTCCGCACTTATAGAAGTTTCCGAGAATATATTCGCACTTGCTTATATCAAAAGTCGGATAATATTTCTTGATGAAATCGAAACCGATTTTATAGGTTAAAGTCCAGTAATTTTCATAAAGAACAGGGGTGATACAAAAGGCTTCAATATCGGCCAGTGCTAAAGGTTCTGCATCATATCTGCTGGTACGGAATGCCACGTTCATGTAGCCTGCGGCATTCACTTCAAAATTGATGTAATGTTTGCTCCCTTCCGGTGCAAAGTTAGCAAAAAATTCTACGCAACTGTCTTCGTGAACATAGGCAAGATGCTCGTGCTTGTTACGTAATGGATTGGATTCGCCGTCTACGGTAAATCTTACGGTAATACCTTCCTCGTCATATGCAAGTTGTACATAAACGGTAGGTTTATATGCTTCCGTGCCCCATAATTTATGGGTTAATTGAAATTTTTCTGCTTGTTCGATAGAAGTCTTTTTAATCTTAATCATTGTTATTTTCTCCAAAGAAATTCCGGGTATACTCCTTGCGCCTTTAAGGCAGCAATAGCCTCCACTACTTTTTGTTTGTCTTCTTTGTAAGTTACGCCAAACCATTTGTCCTTAGACTCCAGCACTTTTACCTCAGCACGGTCAGCCTTTAACAATTGCTGTACCACGGTAGGAAGGAAGAATTCACTCTTTAATGGGTTCAAAGGCATTTCTTCGGTAAGGAATTTCTCAAAGGATGCTCCCAATTCCTCTATAATGCTTTTCTTAAAGCCCCATAAATTCATGGAAACAATGCTTTCCGGAGAAATATCTACCCAGGTTTCGCCATCTTCATCCAAATAAGCAGCTCCGTCACCGCATTCTTTGATTTTCGTTCTTTCTACTACCTGCTGCAAATAACCATTGTCATCAACGCTGCAAACACCACGGGAAACGGTACCGTTTTCGGTAAGGGTATTGCGAAGAACATAACCTACCATAGCATGGGAACATGCCTTTTCTGCACTGTCATCCAATAAAGCGTTGTAAATTTTTTCAAACGCTTCACGGCCGTAATAGTCGTCTGCATTGATAACGGCAAATGGTCCATCAATGCAATCTTTACAACACAAAATAGCATGACCGGTACCCCAAGGTTTCTTTCGGTCTTCCGGAAGAGAAAAGTTCTCAGGCAACTTGTTTACTTCCTGGAAAACATATTCCACGTCTATGAACTCGGAAATACGATTACCAATGGTTCCCTTGAAATCTTTTTCGATTTCTTCCTTGATAATAAAAACTACTTTTTCAAAGCCTGCACGGACAGCATCATAAATAGAGAAATCAATAATGATATGTCCCTGTGCATCTACAGAGTCAATTTGCTTTAAGCCACCATAACGGCTGCCCATTCCGGCTGCCATAATTACTAATACTGGTTTTTTCATAATCTTACACGCTCCATTATTACATTATTATTAGATATTTGTCAAAGATTTTCTTGTATATTTATTTTATCTGACACAATATTTTAATAATTCCTCTTCCATATTTTCTAAATCTGCTACCAACTTGAACTGATTTCTTGCACGGTCCAGATTGTGATGTTCTCTGTGGATCTTAAAATAGGTATCACCATTCAGATAATCTGTCAGGAAACGGATACCGCATTCGTAGGTTAAAAGCTTAACGGAGAATGGAAGCAGTGCAAGTTCCTCGTCTGTAAGGCTGTCTTTCATTTCTGACAGGAAGCCCTTGGCAAAGCATTCAAAAGCCTTTGCATCAAAATTTACTTTGCTTAAATCGGTTTCATCTTCAGCACCGGTAGAACCGCCCATTCTGAGGGCATCACCGAAGTCATATAACATACTGCCCGGCATTACGGTATCTAAGTCAATTACGCTGACTGCTTTTCCGGTTTCTGCATCAAAAAGAATATTATTAATTTTTGTATCATTGTGGGTAACACGCATTGGAATTTTGCCTTCCGCAATACCCTTTATAACCTTGTCTGCAAATGCAGCTTTTTCCAGTGCAAAAGCGATTTCTTCCTGCACGCTGTCTTTTCGACCTGCCTTATTCTCTGCAATTGCCTGCTTTAAAGCTTCTACACGTTTTGGAGTATGGTGGAAATTCGGTATGGTCTCGTGTAAAATTTCCACAGGAAAATCCTCTAACATTTTCTGGAAACGTCCAAAACCGATGCCCGCTTCATATAAATCATCATAGGTTTTATCGTTTTCAATGGTTTTGGTGTCTTCAATAAATAAGTACAGACGGAATACATTGTTGTCATCGTATTTATAACAATTCTTGCCGTCAAGGGTTTTGATTACGGTTAACGTTTCTCTGTCCGGGTTTCCGCCTGCTGCGGCAATTTTTTTCCTTAAGAATGCGGTAACGTTTTCGATATTTTCCATAAGTCCATCCGGATCTTTGAAAATATTTGTGTTGATTCTCTGCAAGATGTATCTTGGAGCTTCTACACAATAGGTGTCATTGATATGACCGTTTCCGTAAGGCGCAATGCTTTCCGGTAAGTCAAATTGGTGTAATACTTGGTTTAAATTTACTGAATTCTTCATGCTTCTCCTTCTTGGGCAGTTTCAGACCCTGTTTTGTTTTCTTTTTGGTCTATCTTTTCTGTAACATATGTGATATTATAATAACAAGCCTAAAAACATATTTCTATGCAATAAAAGTTCAAGGATATGTGTTTTTGGGTCAAATCAAAGGATGAGAGGAGAAAAATTTATGATATGGAATGGGTATCCGGTTATAGAGCAAATACATATACATGAATTTTATTCTTTTTTTGATATTCACTATGAGAAAGGCTTTCATTTTGCAGGGGAAACACACAATTTCTGGGAGTGTGTGTATGTAATGGACGGCAGTATATGTGTTTCCGGGGATGAACGAGTATATAATATGGAAAAGAACCATATTATTTTTCACAAGCCGCTGGAGCTTCATAAATTACAGGTGGAGCAAGAAGAGGGAACAACCTTGCTTATTTTTTCCTTTTCCATGGAGGGTTCTTTGGAAGAGTATTTAAAGGACAAGGTTTTTAAGCTTACGGATGTGCAGCAACATATTATGCGGTCTTTGCTGGAGTATTTGCATAGTACCTTGGAAAAAAGTGCAGAAGTCTCAGGGGTTCGCGAGCACAAGTATCTGGTGCATGCATGTGCTACGAAGGTTTATTATCAAATGCTTAGTACATATGTATCTCAGTTGCTCTTATCCTTGATTGACAGTGGTCAGATTTCGGAAACCTCTACAGAACCGGACGCACAGATATTTCGAAATGCAGTGAATTATATTAATCACTGTATTGACATTCAGGTTTCTGTGGATGAGATTGCGGGTGCCTGTTATACAAGTGTATCCTCTTTAAAGCGAATTTTTCAAAAATATGCGGGTATCAGTATTCACAAATATGCGTTGATGCTGAAAATAAAAGCAGCAACGGAATTGTTGCATCAGGGTATGAGTGTGACACAGGCAGCCGAAGCATTGGGATTCAGCAGCCAGGCGTATTTTAGTGCCTGCTATAAACGGGAAACCGGATTGTCGCCAACGGATGTGAGGAAAAAGGAAAAGTATTGAAAAAATGATAACAAATTGATATACTTAGAACATTAAGTTTTACGCGTTTTCAGGAGGCAGTATGCATTATAAGGAGACACTAGAATATATTCAGTCATTAAATCAATATGGTTCGGTACTTGGCCTGGATAATATGCAGCGACTTTGTGAAAAATTGGAGCACCCGGAGACAAGGTGTAAGTTTATACATATTGCAGGTACCAACGGAAAAGGTTCTACGTCTGCTTATATTGCACATATGCTTATGGCAGCAGGATTTCGTGTGGGACGATATGTGTCTCCGACCATTACAGATTATAGAGAGCGTTTTCAAATTGGAACGCGTATGATTACCCAAAAGGATTTGTGTGAATATGTTGAGCGTTTAAAAGCAGTTTGTGAGGAACTGGTGGCCGAAGGTTATCCGCACCCGACACCCTTTGAAGTAGAAACAGCCCTTGGTTTTTTGTATTTTGCAGAAAAAAACTGTGATTATGTGGTATTGGAAGTTGGTATGGGTGGTGATACCGATGCCACCAATGTAATTCCGGCACCGGTGGCATGTGTATGGGCTTCTATCAGCATGGATCACATGGGCTTTTTGGGTAAGGATCTTACCAGTATTGCGCGTGTGAAAGCAGGCATTGCAAAAGCAGGTTCACTTCTTATCAGTTGTAAACAGGAGCGAGAAGTAGAAGAGGTTTTGCAAAAGCAGGCAGAGCAGGTTGGCGGTTCATTGGTGGTAGCAGATGCTTCTAAAGCAACCGGAATCAAGTATGGTTTAACCACACAGCAATTTTCCTATAAAGGTCTGCCTAAGCTGAAAATTCATCTGGCGGGTATCCATCAGATTTCCAATGCAGTGACCGCGGTGGAAGTTATGCTGCAATTACGTAAGATGGGTGTTGACATTTCCGATAAAGCGATTTATAAAGGACTTGAGGACACCATTTGGCAGGCAAGATTAGAGGTGTTGGGCAAGCAGCCGTTATTTGTAATAGATGGAGCTCATAACGAAGATGCAGCCAGAAAACTGGTTTCTTCTATAGAAACTTATTTTTCTGGTAAGCGTATGATTTACATAATGGGTGTGTTAAAGGACAAAGAATATGAAAAGATATTGTCCATGACCGCAAAGTATGCAGAGCATATTTTGACCATTACACCACCGGAGAATCCGCGTGCGCTGGGGGCATACGAGCTGGCACTTGCAGCCAGAGAATATCATAATCAGGTGACAAACCTAAGCAGTTTGGAAGAGGCTGTAGAAGTGTCCCATTTACTGGCAGACAAGGATACGGTGATTTTATGTTTTGGTTCCCTTTCCTATTTGGGTGCCATTAAGAAAATATATGCAGACCGCACAGACAAGGTGAAAAGGAGCAGACATGGTAGATAAAGCAAAAGTAGAAGCAGCCATTCAACTTTTATTGGAAGGGATTGGCGAAGATATAAATAGAGAAGGGCTTGTGGACACACCGGCCCGCGTAGCACGGATGTATGAGGAAATATGTGGTGGCCTGGATGAAACGGCAGAGGAGCATTTATCCAAAACCTTTACCAGCAGCAATAGTGAAATGGTTATCGAAAAGGATATTACCTTTTATTCTTTGTGCGAGCATCATCTCATGCCTTTTTATGGCAAGGCGCATATTGCGTACATTCCAAACGGAAAGGTAGTGGGGCTTAGCAAGCTTGCCCGCACCGTGGAGGTTTTTGCAAGACGTCCGCAGATTCAGGAGCAGCTCACCGGTCAGATTGCTGATGCTATTATGGAGATTTTAAAGCCCCAGGGTGTCATGGTTTATATGGAAGCCGAGCATATGTGCATGACTATGCGTGGTGTGAAAAAGCCGGGGGCTAAGACGATAACAACTGCCTGCAGAGGCGCATTTGCTGAGAATGACAGCTTAAAACAGCAAGTGTTTTGGGCGATAAAGTAGGAACGTGCCGGGGCTTTTGCTCCGGCGTTTGTTAATTTGGGAAGCCTCCCTTTTTGGTTTAGTAGGAGAAAACTATGGACAGAATCAATCAAATTTTACATCATTCACTTTTTAAAACATATATGGAAGCCAATGCTGTGAAAGAACAGGAACGCATTTTTTGCAAGCATAATATGTCACACGTCTTGGATGTGGCTCGAATCGCCTATATTTTGAACATGGAAGAGGCATATCAGGTATCTAAGGATATGATATATGCTGCAGCCCTTTTGCACGATATAGGACGTCATGTGCAGTATGAAACCGGGGAAAAGCATGCGTTTGTCAGTGCAAGGCTGGCACCGGAGATTTTACGCGACTGTGGATTTGAAGAAGATGAGATTGCAGAAATAGTGGATGCCATTTATCATCATAGTGATAAAAAAGAGATTGGCGACAAAGGATTGAGGACACTTATTGCAAAGGCAGACCGGATGAGTCGGGCGTGCTTTGCCTGTCAGGCAGCGGAGGAATGTAAGTGGAGTGAAGACCGGAAGAATTGTGAAATTGTGTGGTAATTTTATTATTTTTAATGGAATTTGGGGATAATACTTAGGAAAATTTAAGTGAAGGAGACCCTTATGTGCACAGCAGTAACGTATAAAACAAACAATCATTATTTTGGCAGAAATTTAGATTTGGAAAGGTCTTATGGGGAGCGTGTGGTAATTACTCCGCGTTTTTATGAGTTTCCGATGAGATGCGTCTCTTCATTGTGTGAACACTATGCCATGATTGGTATGGCCACGGTTGTGGATGATTATCCGCTATATTACGAAGCCACCAATGAAAAGGGACTTAGTATGGCAGGGCTGAATTTTCCGCACAATGCAGATTACAAAGAGTATGACGCTTCCAAGGATAATATAACGCCTTTTGAGTTTACTCCGTGGATTTTGGCCCAGTGTGCAAACGTTGAGGAAGCGAGAGCACTGCTTAATAAAATTAATTTAGTGAATATAAACTTCAGTGATAAATTACCTTTAACACCGTTACATTGGATTATTTCAGATAAAGAATGTTCTATTACGGTGGAAAGTGTGAAGAGTGGTCTTAAGGTTTATGAAAATCCATATGGGGTATTGACCAATAATCCAACGTTTGACTATCACATGATGAATCTGAATAATTATATGGGGCTCCACGAGGGCATTGCGGTCAATAACATTTGTCCTACAGAAGATTTGAAAAATTATAGTTTGGGGCTTGGAGCTTTTGGTTTGCCGGGCGATTTTTCGTCCACGTCCCGTTTTGTACGTGCAGTATTTGTAAAAGAGAAATCACGTTCCGGAAGTAGTGAACGGGAAAGTGTAAGTCAGTTTTTCCATATTCTGGGGGCTGTGGCAATGCCTAAGGGCTGTGTGCTTTCGGAAAATGGAGAATATGAATATACCCGATATTCTAGTTGCTGTAATACCGATAAAGGAGTATACTATTATATAACCTATGATAACAGTACGATAACGGCAGTGGATATGTACGCTGTAAATTTGGATGAGGCAGATGTCTACCAATTTGATTTGATAGAGTAGCGTGAGCAAAGAAAATTCAGGAGGGAAGGTCATGTTTTATAATGCGAAAAATGGTTGTCTTACTATCGGTGAAACTACCATGGATTATCTTGTTTTTGGTAAAGGCAAGAAACCTTTTATTATGACTCCGGGCTTGGGCGACGGCTTGAAAACCGCAAAGGGCATGGCTGTTCCTTTTGCAATTATGTACAAAATATTTGCAAAGGACTACCGCGTATATGTATTCAGCCGCAAAAATAAATTGAAACCGGGCTATACTACAAAGGATATGGCAGCGGATTTAAAACAGGCTATGGACATGCTGGAAATCGCAAAGGCTGATATTTTGGGCGTATCTCAAGGCGGAATGATCGCCCAGCATTTTGCTATAAATTATCCGGAAGCGGTGGACAAACTGGTGCTTGCAGTGACAAGCGCCAGACCCAATGCTTACATAGAAAAGGTACTTCCTCCATGGATTGACATGGCAAAACGAGACGCTTTTCACGAACTGATGGTGGATATTATGGTAAAAATGTATACCCAAGAATATATCCGCAAAAACAAATGGGTGCTGAACGTGGTCGGGAAATTTGGTAAACCAAAATCTTATGAACGCTTTATTGTTATGGCAGAGGCATGCATAAACCATGACTGCTATGACTTGCTACATACCATTCAGGCATCAACATTGGTAATTGGTGGAGAAAAAGATATCATTGTGGGTCCGGAAAGTTCTGGGGAAATTGCAAGTCAGATTCCGGGGGCGAAGCTGAAAATGTATCCGGATTACGGACATGCCTTGTATGAAGAAGCAAAGGATTTTAATGACGTGGTGTTGGAGTTTTTGGAGGAGTAGAGAATAAGGAGGAGCACACATGGAATTTACATTTGAAACAAGTTATAATCAAAAGGCATTAACAACAATGGCAAGGGCATTACGAAAAACAGTCCGTAAAAAAAGAAGCCGACGTTCTCATATTTTAGGCTGGATTGTGATGATTATGGGTGCTTTTCTGGCAGTGAATTCCTTAAGAAGTGGAGTTGTTTTCGATGCCAAGAATATAGTTACGTGGCTTGCAATACTCGCCATTTTTATTGTATTTATTTGGGAAGACGCATTAAATGGTTACATAGCAAGCAAACGTATGCTTAAAGGAACCGAGAAGGCAACAAGCATTTTTACAGAAGAAGGTTTTGCATCCATTACGGAAATTGGAAAGACGGAGTGGAACTACGACAAAGTTATGCAGATTGCAGAGACAAAGGAATACTTTGTATTTATATATAGTGCCAATCATGCACAGGTATATGATAAGAGCAGCATATCAGGTGGAACGGCAGAGGAGTATTGCAGATTTATTGAGGAAAAGACCAGTAAAAAGATTATGAAGATTTATTGACTTTTATGCCGTGCAAAATTACAATTACAAGCATGACAGTCAATAAAAGAACTCCCTTTTCGGAATTGTGTGTTGATTAAGAAAATTATAATCTTGAGACATAACAGTCCTCAAAAAAGAGTTATTGATATAATAAAAATTGAAGAATAAAAGGAAATTATAGGAGGAAAGTAGTATGCCACATGTTACCGTAAAATTATGGCCAGGTCGAAATGATGAAATAAAAAGCAATTTAGCAGATAAAATAGCAAATATTATAGTAGAAGAATTAAAAGTTGATATTGGTGATGTCTCTGTTGCAATTGAAGAAGTAAATCAATGTGATTGGGGTGAACACGTATACAAAAAAGAAATAAAAAATAATAAGAATATTTTCTTTAAACCTGATTACGAGTACAAATAGATAGGCACAATTATAGATATTTCTGCAAATCTAAAATTCCGTGGACAGCAAAATAAATACACGAACAAATTTATGAATATGTTAGAGCAAGTAGGTCGATATACCTGCATGATATTGATGATTTTCAATATCAGTCCAAGGGGATTTGGATTTCCTTCTGTGGAGAATTTTTTTGTGTATGGTTTGGGAAATGCGTTGCTGCTTTTAGCGTATTGGGTTGTTTGGTGGTGTTTTTTATAAAGCAGAAGAATTGGCAGCTCATGGCGTTAGCAGTGATTTCGGTGTGTATTTTTCTGTTAAGCGGCTGGATGCTGGATTATTGGCTGTTAGTGGTTAGTGCGGCAGTATTTGGTGTGGCGCATATTTATGTGACGAAGGAAAATCGTCCATATTCCGACTGATGAGAGGGAATCTTAATTAAGCGGGGCTGAAGTATGAGTATTTCCCCGACTGTAATAGAGAAGAATTCAAGTAATCGGGATGTTTTAGAGAAAAAAACCAACTAAACAAAGAAAAAACTATCACCAGTCGGGAGAAAAGTGCCTAAGTATCCCGACTAGAGTAGAGAGAAGTCACCACCAGTCGGGAGGAAGGTAGCTAAATTACCCGACTAGAATAGAGAAAAATGGGTACCAGTCGGGTATAGAGTGCTCAAAAATACCGATTGTAGTGTAAAAGGGTGTATTTAGTCGGGACATGAGTTGCATATAAGGGCGAAAACCACAAATTGCGGGAAGGGTTATAAGGTGGTAAATGCAAAAAATAGACTATAAGGTGGATTTAAGCAAGTATGGTTATAGGGAATAGAGAATTTGAGTTAAATAATAAAACATATATTATGGGCATCTTGAATGTGACACCGGATTCTTTTTCAGATGGTGGGAAGTTTCGTGCGGTGGATGCAGCGCTCTTTCATGTGGAAGAAATGTTAAAAGAGGGTTGTGACATTGTGGATATCGGCGGCGAATCTACCAGACCGGGGTATACGGTTGTACCGGTGCAGGAAGAAATTGAGCGGGTGGTGCCGATGATTGAGGCGGTAAAGATTCGCTTTGATGTGCCGGTTTCTCTGGATACGTACAAGCATGAGGTGGCAAAGGCCGGTATCAAGGCAGGTGCGGATTTGATAAATGATATTTGGGGATTAAAGTACGATGACGGGCAGATGGCGCATGTGATTGCGAAGGCTGGCGTGGCGTGTTGCTTGATGCATAATCGTAGGGAGGCAGTGTATCAGAGGTTTTTGCCGGAAGTGTTGAATGACTTGGCAGAAAGCGTGGATATTGCTCGCTTGGCAGGTGTCCCAAAGGACAAAATTATCCTGGACCCGGGGGTGGGTTTTGGCAAGACCTACGAGCACAATTTAGAGGTGCTTCGACATTTAAAGGAGTTTGAGTGGCTGGGGTATCCGATGCTTCTTGGTACCAGCCGTAAAAGCGTGATTGGTTTGACGTTGGATCTGCCGGCAGCAGAACGTGAGGAAGGTACGCTGGTAACTACCGTGGAGGCGGTTCGTGCGGGCTGGAATTTTGTGCGTGTGCACAACGTAAAAGCAAATGTTAGAGCAATCAAGATGGCGGAGGCGATGTATCGGTTTTAACAAAACGATAATTTTTATGAGGTATATATGGATCAGATTAAAATAGAAAATTTAGAAATTTACGCATATCATGGCGTGTTTTCAGAAGAAAAAGAAAAGGGGCAGAGATTTTATCTCAATGCCACATTGGATACAGACTTGCGTAAAGCAGGCAAGACGGACGATTTGGCGACTTCCACTCATTATGGTGAAGTGGCTCTTTTACTGCATGAGAAAATGACGGAGCAGAGCTGTGATTTAATTGAGCGTGCGGCAGAGGTTTGTGCAGAGGCAGTGCTGTTGCAGTTCCCGTTGATTCGAAACATTACCTTGGAGCTACGTAAGCCGGAAGCACCGATTCTGCTTCCTTTTGAAAGTGTTTCTGTGGTAATTTGCAGAGGCTGGAAGAGAGCATATGTAGCACTTGGTTCTAATATGGGTAATAGTAAAGCACACTTAGACGGAGCCGTGGAGGCATTAAAAGCAGACGAAAAAGTTCGTGTGTTGAAGGTGGCAGAATATATTGTTACAAAGCCTTACGGTGGTGTGGAGCAGGATGATTTTGTAAACAGTGCCATGGCCATTGAGACATTATATAGTCCGGAGGAACTTTTGGACAGGCTGCATGAAATCGAAGCAGACCATAATAGGGATCGCATTATTCATTGGGGACCGAGAACACTGGATTTAGACATTCTTTTGTATGAGGATGTAGTGATGGATACGCCGGATTTGATTATTCCGCATAAAGATATGCATAATCGGGAGTTTGTGTTAAAGCCTATGGCAGAAATTGCACCGTATGAAAAGCATCCTCTTTTGGGGCAGACGATGGAGCAATTATTAAAGCAACTGGCATAAAAAATAAATTTAACATAAAAATGCTTTTTTAGTCTTTTCCCTTGCTGAGTTTTATGGTACACTGAGATAAATAAGTATGAGAATTGAGGTACTTTTATGAAGAGAATCATGCTAAAATTAAGCGGCGAGGCACTTGCAGGTGACAAAAAGACCGGTTTTGATGAAGACACCGTCAGAGGTGTTGCACTGCAGGTTAAGCAGTTAGTAGATGCAGGTACGGAAGTTGGTATTGTGATTGGAGGAGGTAATTTCTGGAGAGGTCGATCCTCTGAGAATATTGATCGTACCAAGGCAGACCAGATTGGTATGCTTGCAACCATTATGAACTGCATTTATGTTTCTGAGATTTTCAGAAGTGTAGGTATGCAGACCAATATTTTAACCCCTTTTGAATGCGGCTCATTTACGAAGCTTTTTTCAAAGGACAGAGCAAACAAATATTTTGCAAAGGGTATGGTAGTGTTCTTTGCAGGCGGCACAGGACATCCGTATTTCTCTACCGATACCGGCGTAGTATTACGTGCGATTGAAGTAGATGCAGAGACCATTCTTTTGGCGAAGTCTATTGATGGAGTTTACGACTCAGACCCGGCGAAGAATCCGGATGCACGTAAGTATGATGAGGTTTCCATCCAGGAAGTTATCGATAAGAACCTTCAGGTAGTGGACATGACCGCATCTATTCTGGCAAGAGACAACAAGATGCCTATGTGGGTGTTTGATTTAAACGAGGAAAATTCCATCGTAAATACGATTAACGGAAAATTTAACGGTACAAAAGTAACCGTATAATTGGAGGATATAATTATGGATCAGAGATTAGCAATTTACGAAGAAAAAATGCAGAAATGTGTAGACTATTTAGTGGCTGACTTTGCAGCAATTCGTGCAGGACGTGCCAATCCTAACGTATTAAATAAGATTAGAGTGGATTACTATGGTACACCTACACCGATTCAGCAGGTTGCAAACGTATCCGTTCCGGAACCTAGAATGATTCAGATTGCACCTTGGGACAGAAGCTTGATTAAGGCTATCGAAAAGGCGATTATGACTTCTGAGCTTGGTATTAATCCAAGCAATGATGGATCTGTTATTCGTTTGGTTTTCCCTGAAGTGACAGAAGAACGCCGTAAGCAGTTAGCAAAGGATGTAAAGAAAAAAGGCGAAGAGCAGAAGGTTGCTGTTCGTAATGTTAGACGTGACGGCGTAGATGCAGTAAAGAAGCTGGAAAAAGCAAGCGAGATTACAGAAGATGACCGCAAGGATTTAGAAGATCAGCTTCAGAAACTGACGGACAAGTTTGTTAAGAACATTGACAAGGCTGTAGAAGATAAGACCAAGGAAATTATGACTGTTTAGTAACATGTACTTATGAGGGGCACTCCATAAACAGTGCCCCTTTTTCTTACATAGTCGAAGCGGACTTGTCTGCTTCGTGAATATATTTAGGAATTGAGGTAAAAGATGGCAGCAGATAGGATAGTACCAAATCACATAGCGATTATTTTGGATGGCAATGGACGCTGGGCAAAGGCCAAGGGGCTTCCGCGTAATGCCGGTCATGTGCAGGGCGCCAAAACGGTAGAGGTGATTTGTGAAGAGGCTTACAAAATGGGTGTGCAGTATCTGACCGTATATGCATTTTCTACAGAGAACTGGAACCGACCGAAGGACGAAGTGGACGCTCTGATGAAATTGTTACGCAATTATATGAAGAATTGCTTGAAAACCGCAGAAAAAAATAATATGTGTGTGCGTGTGATTGGGGATAAATCCAGATTAGACGAGGATATTCAGAAGAGTATTGCAGAATTAGAAGAAGCATCCAAGAACAATACCGGTCTGCATTTTAGTATTGCTATTAATTATGGCGGACGTGATGAAATCAGACGAGCAGTAAAAAATATTGCAGAGAAGGTTGTAAAAGGTGAGCTTTCTCAGGATGATATTACAGAGGATGTGATCACCCGCAGTCTGGATACCGGTGATTATCCGGACCCGGATTTACTGATTCGTACCTGCAACGAGCAGCGTATTTCAAATTTCCTGTTGTGGCAGTTGGCATATACAGAGTTTTATTTTACACCGGTTGCGTGGCCGGATTTCAATAAAAAAGAGTTAGAAAAGGCCATTGAAGCATATAACCATAGAAACAGAAAGTTTGGCGGACTGAAGGAGGAAACTACATAATGTTTGTTACCAGATTGATTAGCGGCATTATTTTGTTAGTGTTAACGGCAATATTTTTGTATTTTGGAGGGATACCTCTGTTAGCAGTTCTTGCATTTCTTTCCGTGATTGGTTTTTTGGAAATGACTAAGGCAATCGGGATTACCAGGGAAAATGGTAACTTTAATCGTTTGGAGTTTACCGGTATTGTAGGAAATATATTGCTTTATACCTGTCAGATGTATTTTTATTTTAAGCAGGAAGCAGTGGATGTAGTTTATCTTCTTGGGATTATTGTGTTTACCATTATTGCAATGCTTGCAGTTTATGTGGTTAGCTTTCCAAAGTTTAATGCTACACAGGCAGTAGGTGCAGTGTTTGCTTTTTTGTATGTGCCGGTGATGTTGTCTTTTATTGGGATGACAAGAGCGTTACCTGAAATCGGTAATAAGGTAGTGTGGATGATTTGGATTAGTGCATGGGGCAGTGATACCTGTGCATATTGTGTAGGGATGTTAACAGGCAAGACTATTGGAAATCATAAGGCTTTTCCGGTTCTTAGTCCAAAGAAATCCATTGAGGGCTGTATCGGTGGTGTTGTGGGTTCAGTACTTCTTGGCATGTTGTTTGGTCATTTTGTAATGGGATCAGACTATGGGACGATTTTGATGGGTATTATTTGCGGTATTGGCAGTGTGATTGCACAGTGTGGCGATTTGGCAGCCTCTGCAATTAAGCGTAATTATAATATCAAGGATTACGGAAAGTGTATTCCGGGACATGGCGGTATTTTAGACCGGTTTGACAGTATTATTTTTACTGCACCATGTATTTATTTCTTGATTTATTTCTTTTTAGATATTAAATACGTATTTATGTATTAAGTGAGGTTTATTTACAATGAAAAAAATTGGTATTCTCGGTTCCACCGGTTCCATTGGTACACAAACGTTGGAAATAGTAAGAGCGTATTCCGAGGATTTAACGGTTACCGTTCTTGCAGCAGGCACCAATGTGAAATTAATGGAAGCACAGATGCGTGAGTTTAAACCGGAAGTGGTTGTAATGTGGAGCAAGGAAGCGGCAGAGGATTTACGTGTCAAAACTGCTGATTTAAAGATTCCGGTGCTTTGCGGTATGGAAGGACTTTTAGAAGTCAGTGTCTGGGAGAACATGGACGTATTGGTTACCGCATTGGTGGGCATGATTGGTATTAGGCCGACCATTGCAGCCATGAAAGCGGGCAAGAACATTGCTTTAGCCAATAAAGAGACGTTGGTTACGGCAGGACATATCATTATGCCTTTGGCAAAGGAATATGGTGTGTCCATTTTACCGGTAGATAGTGAGCATAGTGCAATATTCCAGTCCATGCAGGGAGAAAAACGCAGTCAGGTCAGCAAGATTTTGCTGACAGCATCGGGAGGACCGTTCCGTGGTAGGAAGTTAGAGGAAATCCGAACGATGCAAGTGGAAGATGCTTTGAAGCATCCAAACTGGTCTATGGGGCGCAAGATTACCATTGATTCAGCAACTTTGGTAAATAAAGGCCTGGAAGTAATCGAAGCAAAGTGGCTGTTTGATGTGAGCTTAGACCAGATTCAGGTAGTAGTACATCCACAGAGCATTATTCACAGTATGGTTGAGTATGTAGACGGTGGTATTATGGCACAGCTTGGTACTCCGGATATGAAGCTTCCGATTCAGTACGCACTGTTTTATCCGGACAGACGTCCACTCACTGGCAAACGTGTAAATTTCTATGAATTAGGACAAATGACCTTTGAGGCTCCGGATATGGAGACCTTTAGAGGTTTAAAATTAGCATATGAGTCTGCACGGATTGGCGGCAGTATGCCTACTGTTTTCAATGCAGCAAATGAAAAGGCGGTTGCGCTCTTCTTGGATAAAAAGATTTCTTTCTTGCAGATAACAGAGCTCATTGAGGAATGTATGCAGCAGCATGAGGTTATTTCTACTCCAAGCGTCGAAGAAATTTTAGAAACAGAGCAGGCAGCATATGCATATATCAACAAAAAGTTAAAGTAACAGGTGGTAGTTTTCGTGTCAATTCTTATTTTTCTTCTTATTTTAGGTGTGCTTGTAATGGCACACGAAGCCGGACATTTTCTGGTTGCAAAATTAAATGGTATCCGTGTTCTGGAGTTTTGTCTGGGTATGGGACCTCAATTAGTGAAATTTAAAAAGGGTGAAACTGTTTACTCTATCCGACTTTTCCCAATCGGAGGCGCATGTATGTTTGATGGGGAAGACGGTAATGTAGAAGGTGGTGGTCCGGGAGATGAGCATTGCTTCAACAATGCAAGTGTCTGGGCAAGAATTGCCACCGTTGTGGCCGGTCCTATTTGTAATTTTATTTTGGCATTTCTTTTTAGTGTGATTATCGTAAACTTTTCTGCCACAGACCTTCCGATTATCACGCAGGTAACAGAAGGCGGAGCGGCAGCAGAAGCGGGAATCTTACCGGGAGATGAAATTGTTTCTGTAAATGGCGAAAAGGTACATCTTTATCGTGAGGTGCAGGTGATTTCCCAGTTGAATCGTGGGGAAGCATATGAAATGGTGTTGAGTAGAGATGGCGAACTTATAGAGGTTACTTTTTCACCAAAGTATGATGAACAAGAGGGCCGCTATTATATGGGGCTGGCAGGCGCGGTGTATGAGGAGTTCCGAGGTTTAGATTCTTTGAAGTATGGCTTTTATGAAGTACGATATGCCGCAGTGTCTACCTACAAAAGTTTACTCCAGATGATTCAGGGACAGGTGAAAACCGAGGATATGGCTGGTGTAGTAGGTATTGCAAATATGGTTGGGGAGACTTATGAAGCAGTAAAACCGGCTGGTTGGCAGTATGTCCTTTTGACGATGATGAACTTAGCTGCTATCTTAAGTGTTAATTTAGGAATTATCAATTTATTGCCTCTTCCGGCATTGGATGGCGGAAGACTGGTATTTTTAGCAGTGGAAGTAGTGAGAGGAAAGCCGGTACCTGCCGACAAAGAGGGCATGGTACACGCCATCGGCTTTGTATTCTTTATGGTATTGATGGTATTCCTTGTATTTAATGATATTCGCAATATTTTCTTTTAAATGAGAGTTCTTATAGAGAGGTACGTGTATGAGAGAGCATACAAAAGTGATTCACATTGGTGACAGAGTGATTGGCGGAGGGAATCCGGTGCTGATTCAGTCTATGACGAATACACCAACCGAAAATGTGGAGGCAACGGTTGCGCAGATTTTGAGATTGGAACAGGCAGGATGTGAAATTATCCGTTGTACCGTTCCTACCTTTGAAGCGGCAGAAGCGCTTACGGAAATTAAAAAGCAGATTCACATTCCTTTAGTTGCAGATATCCATTTTGATTATCGAATGGCTATTGCAGCCATGGAGCACGGCGCAGACAAAATTCGTATCAATCCGGGCAATATTGGCTCTGTGGAACGAGTAAAGGCTGTGGTAGACGTGGCAAAGGAGCGTAACATTCCAATTCGTATTGGGGTAAATAGCGGCTCTTTGGAAAAGCATCTGGTGGAAAAGTACCACGGTGTTACTGCAGAGGGGATTGTAGAAAGTGCTCTTGATAAAGTGAAAATCGTAGAAGATTTAGGCTATGATAATTTAGTAGTAAGTATCAAGTCTTCTGACGTATTGATGTGCGTAAAAGCACATGAAATTTTGGCGAAAGAGATTAACTACCCATTGCATGTGGGTATTACAGAGTCCGGTACGGTTTGGAGCGGCAATATTAAGTCTTCCGTAGGACTTGGCATGATTTTGGGTCAGGGCATCGGTGATACTATTCGGGTATCCTTAACAGGAGACCCAGTAGAGGAAATTAAGACTGCCAAGCTGGTGCTTCGTACACTTGGACTTCGTAAAGGTGGCATTGAAGTGGTTTCCTGTCCGACTTGCGGACGTACCAAGATTAATCTAATTGAGCTGGCAAATCAGGTTGAGACTCTGGTCGCGGGCTATCCTTTGGATATTAAAGTAGCAGTAATGGGCTGTGTGGTAAACGGACCGGGTGAAGCAAAAGAAGCTGACATTGGTATTGCCGGCGGAATCGGTGAAGGTTTACTGATTAAAAAAGGGGAAGTGGTTCGTAGGGTTCCAGAAGGGGAATTACTTTCTACTTTGAAATACGAGTTAGACCATTGGAATGAAAAATAGCAGGTAAAAAACATGAGCAAAGCGTTTTTTGATGTGTTTCCATATGTGAAATTGGAAAGCAGACTAAAAGCACTGATGGAACAGGTGGCTGTACAAAAAATTGTAAACGTAACCAGTGCAGGCTATTTACGTGTACATATAGAAAGCGGTTACCTGATTCCAAAAGAAGATATAAATTTGATTGAACAGAGCCTGACAAGTATGCTTGCCCAAAGCGGTGACAAGCGCCAGGTGAAATTATATGAGCATTTTACCTTGTCAAGCCAGTATGACGGCAAGGCAGTGATGGAGCTGTACCGGGACTCTATTTTAAATGAGTTAAAAGGGTACAGCCATGTTCTGTATATTATTTTCAAAAAAGCAAAGATTACGTATCCCGGAGAAAACCAGATTCATTTGGCCTTAGAGGATACGGTTTTTGTTCATATGCAGCAGGAAGAACTTGCCCGTATTTTGGACAAGATTTTTGTGGAGCGCTGCGGACTGAATGTGTCTTTTTCATATGAATATGTGAAGCCAAAGTCTTCCCGTACAGAAGAAGATGACCGCATGATTGCAGCGAAGGTGGCAGAAATTTCAAGAAATCTTGCACGAAACAGTGCCAATAAGAGCGAGGAAGATGTGCCGGCTGCAAAAGGAGCATCCGGAAGTACAAGTACGGGACAGAACATCGTAGCAAAGTCGGCTCAGGGTCAGAATGGAGCACAGACTTCCTCAAACAGCAATGGTCAGGCAAAGCAGCCGGAATACCGCAGACCACTTAAGAGTGCAGATAATCCGGATGTGATTTATGGCAGGGATTTTGAAGACGGTGCCATGAAGATTGAAGAGATTCAGGGCGAAATGGGTGAAGTGGTTATTCGTGGTGAAGTGATTGCTATGGATGAGCGCGAAATCCGTAATGAAAAAGTAATCCTGATTTTTGATGTGACAGATTATACCGATACCATTACCGTTAAAATGTTTGTGCGAAAAGACCAGCTGGATGAATTGAAGGGCGGTTTGAAAAAGGGTTCCTTTGTAAAAATCAAAGGTATTGCCATGATGGACAGTTTTGACAAGGAGATAGCCATTACTTCTGTCAATGGTGTAAAAAAAGCAAGTGATTTTCGTATAAAGCGTTCCGATAAAAGTCCACGTAAACGCGTGGAGCTTCATTGTCATACCAAAATGAGCGACATGGATGGTGTTTCCGAAGTAAAGGATCTTATCAAAAGGGCATATTCATGGGGGCATCCGGGATTGGCGATTACCGATCATGGTGTGGTACAGGCGTTTCCTACGGCTAATCATGTATGGGATGATTTGTGGAAAGCAGAAAAGGGACGTTGCAAGGACGCGGGGGTAGAGCCGGATAAAAGTAAATTTTTTAAAGTGATTTATGGATGCGAAGGCTACCTTGTAGATGATTTGAATGATATCGTAAGCGGAAATATTGAGGGAGCAACCTGGCAGGACAGTTTTGTTGTCTTTGATATAGAAACGACCGGGTTTTCTCCGGCAAAGAATTGTATTATTGAAATTGGTGCGGTAAAAATCGAAGGTGGCGAAATTACAGGACGTTTTTCCAAATTTGTAAATCCGAAGACTCCGATTCCCTTTGAAATCACACAATTAACCGGTATTACAGATGATATGGTTAGTGGTGCTGACTCTATAGAAGAGGTGCTCCCGGAATTTCTGGATTTTATAAAAGGGTGCCATTTAGTTGCTCATAATGCCCAGTTTGATATGAGTTTTATTATTGAGAACAGTAAAAGACAGGGTTACCAAATCGAATTTACCTATATGGATACGTTGACTTTGGCACGAGTGCTATTCCCGACACAGGGTAAGCATACGCTGGATGCTATGGCAAAAGTATTAAAAGTAAATTTGGATAATCACCATAGAGCCGTGGATGATGCAGAATGTACAGCACATATTTTTCTTAAAATGGCTGAAATGTGTCAGGAGAAAGGTGCCCATACCTTAGAACAGGTAAATGAAATGGGGAAAGCATCTACGGATGCGGTGAGTAAACTTCCTTCTTATCACGTGGTATTGCTGGCACAAAATGATATTGGCCGAATCAATTTATATACTATGGTGAGTGAATCTCATCTTACCTATTATAACCGACGTCCGAAGATTCCAAAGAGTTTGTTGAATCGATGCAGAGAAGGGGTGCTGGTGGGTACTGCCTGTGAAGCCGGGGAGTTGTATCACGCACTTTTGGATGAAAAGAGTGACGAGGATATTGCAAAAATTGCCTCTTTTTATGATTACTTAGAAATTCAGCCTACTGGAAATAATGCATTTATGATTGCATCTGAGAGACATCGTAATATTAATTCTGTAAAAGATATTGAGGCAATCAACAAACGTATTGTGAAGCTGGGCGAGCAGTTAAATAAACCGGTTGTAGCTACCTGTGATGTCCATTTTCTGGATCCCGAAGATGAAGTATATCGCCGAATTATTATGGCAGGTAAAGGTTTTTCAGATGCGGACGACCAGGCACCGCTGTATTTGCGTACTACCGAGGAAATGCTTGGGGAATTTCAGTATCTTGGCAGCGAGAAAGCAGAGGAAGTAGTAATTACCAATACGCAGAAGATTGCGGACATGATTGAGCATATTTCACCGGTGCGCCCGGATAAGTGTCCGCCGGTTATTCCGGATTCTGATAAAACACTGACGGAGATTTGTTACAATAAAGCCCATGAAATGTATGGTGAGAATCTGCCGGAAATTGTAGAAAATCGTTTGCAGAGAGAATTAAATTCCATTATTAAAAACGGATTTGCCGTAATGTACATTATTGCGCAGAAGCTGGTTTGGAAGTCTGTAGAGGATGGTTACTTAGTGGGCAGCCGTGGTTCTGTAGGTTCTTCTTTTGTAGCAACCATGGCAGGAATTACGGAGGTTAACCCACTTAGCCCTCATTATTATTGCATGGAGTGTCATTATTCGGAATTTGAATCTCCGGAAATTGCAGCGGCAGTGGAGGATGGCTGTTCCGGCTGTGACTTGCCGGATAAGACTTGTCCTAAGTGTGGTGCGTTGCTCAAAAAAGACGGTTTTGATATTCCGTTTGAAACCTTCCTCGGATTTAAAGGCGATAAGGAGCCGGATATTGACTTGAACTTCTCCGGAGAATATCAGTCTAAGGCTCATAAATATACCGAAGTAATTTTCGGTGCAGGGCAGACCTATCGTGCAGGTACCGTAGGTACCCTCGCAGATAAGACAGCCTATGGATATGTAAAAAAATATTATGAAGAACGTGGACGTCATAAACGTGGCTGCGAGATTAACCGTATCAGTCAGGGATGTACCGGAATTCGTCGAAGTACCGGACAGCATCCGGGTGGTATTATCGTACTTCCGTTGGGTGAGGACATTAATTCCTTTACCCCGGTGCAGCATCCCGCAAATGATATGACTACGGATATTGTTACTACGCATTTTGACTATCACTCTATTGACCATAACCTTTTAAAACTTGATATACTCGGACACGACGATCCGACCATGATTCGAATGCTCCAGGATTTGACGGGATTGGACCCTACCACCATTGCATTGGATGACCCACAGGTAATGAGCTTGTTCCAAAATACCAGTGCCTTAGGTGTCACACCGGAACAGATGGATGGCACAGACTTAGGTTCCTTGGGAATCCCGGAATTTGGTACAGATTTTGTATTCCAGATGCTTCGCGATACTAAGCCGCAGAAATTCTCTGACTTGGTACGTATTTCCGGACTGGGTCATGGTACAGACGTATGGCTGGGTAATGCACAGACCCTTATTTTAGAAGGAAAGGCTACCATTTCTACTGCTATTTGTACACGAGATGATATTATGACTTATTTGATTCGTATGGGCGTAGAAAGCTCTTTGGCATTTACCATTATGGAAAGTGTGCGTAAGGGTAAGGGATTAAAGCCGGAATGGGAGGAGGTAATGAGTGCCAATAACGTTCCGGACTGGTATATTTGGTCTTGCAAAAAGATTAAGTACATGTTCCCAAAGGCCCATGCGGCAGCATATGTTATGATGGCATGGCGCATTGGATGGTTTAAAATTAATTATCCGCTGGCCTATTATGCAGCATATTTTAGTATTCGTGCATCAGGTTTTTCTTATGAATTGATGTGTCTGGGTGAGGAAAGACTGCGCAGAGTTATGGCGGATTATAAAAACCGTAAGGACTCTCTTTCTAATAAAGAGCAGGATTCCTATAAAGATATGAAGAGTGTTTTGGAAATGTATGTGCGAGGCTATGAGTTTATGCCAATCGATATTTTCAAGGTTCATGCAAGAAATTTCCAGATTATAGATGGAAAGATTATGCCTTCTTTAAATAGTATTGACGGTCTTGGCGAAACAGCGGCGGAATCCATTGTTGAGGCTGCAAAAGGTGGACCATTCCTTAGCAAAGATGATTTCAGGCAAAGAGCAAAGGTATCTCAGACCGTTGCAGATAAGCTGGCGGAGTTGGGGATATTGGCGGATTTACCGGAATCCAATCAAATCAGTTTGTTTGATATGTTTGATTGATGAAAAATAATTTTTCTATATTATAAACCATTGCAAGAAACGTATTTTATGGTATAATACTAACAAAAGCACACTAAAATAAGTGAACTTACACTCGACAAATGAAGGAGAATGGTAATATGAGCAGATTTAAAGACTTAAGATTGGCAAGAGGACTTACACAGGGCAGATTAGCAAAGGAGTTGGGCACTTCTCAGCAGACAATCAGTCGTATTGAGTTTAAGGACGAAATGGTTCCAACAGACATTTTGATTAAGGCGTCTAAGTTTTATAACGTATCTGTTGATTTCATTTTAGGACTGACAGATGAGAAACACAATAACGTATGTCAGGAGAGATTACATCAGTATTTGGTTGAACATGAAAATCTGATGCTGGAGTATGCTGCCTTAAAGCCTGAATATCGTGCTGTTGTTAATAGCATTGTAAGAACATTATCTGAGCTTCAGGAAGCGGAAGCCTAGTTTATAGATGCAAGTATTAACCCATCTAAAATACGAGTAATGTATTTCGCAAAAAAAAGGGAACAAAATGAAAGTTCGTCCGTTATATATATTGTAAAAGGGGATGAGATATATTATCTCAGGCAGTGCATTGCGCGGGAGCAAGGGCTGCGGACCATCTTCTTCTAATATATATTCATGGGCGGCTTTTTTGTTCGGTAAAAATAATTTTTTTTACAAAGGATGAAACATGATTATTTATTTGAATATGCTTGAAACAGAGGATGACAGAGACGTTTGTCAAAAACTTTATGAGGAAAACAAGCAAAAGCTTTTTCGTATTGCAAACAAAATTCTGCAAAATACGGCCGATGCAGAGGATGCAGTACAGATTTGCTTTTCCAAAATAATCGGTGATTTTAATACTTATCGAAATATGCCTTATGACCAACTGGTTATGTTATGTCAAACAATTGTAAAACATGATGCCATTAACATCATAAGGGAGCATAGGAAGACGGTCAGTTTTACAGACGAGATGCATCTTGGGGAGGATGAAATAGAGTGGTCTACACCTGATATTTTAGATCAATTAGTAGAACGTTATGAAAAAAGTCTCGTCATGCAGGCAATCATGGAACTTAAAGAAGAGGAACGCGAATTGATGTATCTTCAATATGTTTCAGGCCTAAAACCAAAGGATATTGCAAAACTATTTTCTACAACTTCCAGTGTGGTTCGAAAGAAGACGTTAAGATGTAGAAATAAGTTAGCTAAAGTTTTGGAGGGGTATGAGTATGAATGCTTGCGACAATAAGTTAAAGTCCAGCCTCGTGGAAGCTATGAAACTGGACAATGCCAGATTAGAAAAGGAATTACAACATAGTGAGTTACACGTATTTTCTCCGGATTTTGAACGGCGCATGGAGAGACTCATAAAGATTCAGAGAAGCAAAAGCAAAATTCAGAAATGCTTCCGTTACATAGCTGCAGCAGTGATGGTTGAAGAAGAGATTACCTATTTCCAGATTCATTATAAGTATGAAAATGAATTAGGGGATAATGTAACAATTCGTGTATCTAGAGGTGCAGGTACCATATCGGTTGACAACGAATTTCATTTAACTAGCCAGTCAAAAGAACAGCATTTTTTTGAAAATTGAATATGGAAAAACCCAAAAATATAATTATGTGAATACCATCTTTAAGACAAACAGCTGATTTATCGTAAAAGTCTCTGTTAAAACAAATCAGCCTAATTAAGGATTTATGTTATCACATTTATATTGCTGTTCTTTTTGGATAAAATAATCGAAAGGCAGAACTAAAACGCTTTCCATTATTTTATAATAGTGGCAGAACCTTGGTATGTAACCCGGGAGCTTAAGGCCACCGGAAAAGTGATATTCATCAAGTTGGTGGGTGTCACTTTTTTGCGTTTGTTTTGGGGGCACAGAAATGGCTTAAAAAAGTAGCAAAAAAGAATAATAAATTAAAAAATAAGCTCTTGATTTTATCGATGATATTTGGTATACTTGTTAGAGTTGATTATAGTTTGCGATGAAATTCTGAAAGGAAGTTATTTACATGCTTAGAATTATTTTAACAATTCTTTTTATATTAGTTTGTGTAGCTTTGGCTATACTAGTATTATTACAAGAGGGTAAGTCTGCCGGACTTGGTGCTATCAGCGGTGCAGCAGAATCTTACTGGGGTAAGAATAAGAGCCGTTCTATGGAGGGTAAGATGTTAAAGATTACTACAGGACTTGCAATCGGCTTTATTGTTCTTGCTGTGGTTTTGAATCTTAACTTGTTTTAATTGGATGAGCCAAAGACACTCTTGTTAATACGGAGTGTCTTATTTTTTTCACACCAGGGAGGTAACAGATGAAGAAATCTTTTGAAGAACATAGACAAATAATATTAGACCTGATGAATGACGAACTCTATGTTCCGATGAAGGAAAAGGAGCTTGCTATTATTTTGCAGGTAGAGCCGGAGGACAGAGCGGAGCTTAAGGCAGTTTTAAATAGTCTGCTGGCAGAAGGTCGCATTGCTATTTCCAAAAGAGGAAAATATACAAAACAGGATGTAAAACCGATTACCGGTACTTTTATCAGTCACCAGAAAGGCTTTGGCTTTGTTGAAGTGGAAGGTGTGGAGGAGGATTATTTTATTCCGGCTGAGTATACCGGCGGTGCATTTCATCAGGATATTGTAGAAATTGCATTGTTAAAAAAGCCGGGTGGTAAGCGTCAGGAAGCCAAGGTTATCCGAATTGTAGAGCATGGTATACGAGAGGTTGTCGGTACCTTCCAGAAAAATAAAGCATTTGGATTTGTGATTCCGGATAATCAAAAACTGGCGCAGGATATCTTTGTATCCAAGGAGCGTTCCAAAGGGGCTGTAGATGGTCACAAGGTTGTAGTAGAAATTACAGATTATGGTAAGCCGGGTAAAAAGCCGGAGGGTAAGGTGATTGAAATTCTGGGACATATTAATGACCCGGGTGTGGATATTATGTCTATTGTAAAGGCTTTTGATTTGCCGGTGCTTTTTCCGGAGAAGGTGTTAAATCAGGCAGAGCGTGTGGCACAGGATGTGTCTGAGGCAGACATGGCAGGTCGTGTGGATTTACGAGATGTGCAGATGGTAACCATTGACGGTGAGGATGCTAAGGATTTGGACGATGCAGTCAGCCTGATGGTTGAAGACGGCATGTATAAGCTGGGCGTTCATATTGCAGACGTTACCAATTATGTGCAGGAGCATTCTGCATTGGACAGAGAGGCACTGAAGCGAGGCACCAGTGTGTATCTGGTAGATCGTGTGATTCCAATGCTCCCACATGCCTTGTCCAACGGTATTTGCTCTTTAAATGAGGGTGTGGACCGACTGGCACTAAGCTGCCTTATGACCATTAATAATAAAGGTGAAGTGGTGGACCATAAGCTTTGCGAGAGTGTAATTCATTCTAACAGACGTATGACCTACACCAGTGTAAAAAAGATTTTAGAGGACAAAGATGCTGAGGAAATTGCCAAGTATGAGGAATTAGTTCCGATGTTCGAGCAGATGGGCGAGTTGGCAGCGATTTTACGAAAGAAACGCCATAAACGCGGTTCCATTGACTTTGATTTTCCGGAAACTAAGGTGATTTTGGATAAAAATGGTCATCCGGTGGAAATTAAGCCTTATGAGCGGAATACTGCTACCAAGCTGATTGAAGAATTTATGTTGATTGCCAATGAGACCGTGGCAGAGCATTTCTTTTGGCAGGAGACTCCATTTGTATATCGTACTCATGAGACGCCGGATTCCGAGAAAATAGAAAAGCTGGTGACCTTTATCCGCAATTTTGGGCTGAATTTAAAAGCGGGACATAGAGAAGATATTCATCCAAAGGAAATTCAAAAGCTTTTGGATACTATTTCCGGAACCGATGCGGAGGCAATGATTTCCAGATTGACGCTTCGCAGTATGAAGCAGGCAAAGTACAGTACCGAAAGTACAGGACACTTTGGTTTGGCATGCAAATATTATTGCCACTTTACGTCACCAATCAGACGTTATCCGGACCTTCAGATTCACCGTATTATCAAAGAGGAATACCGCGGACGTCTGAATGAGGATAGAGTGGCTCATTATCGGGGGATTTTGGACCAGGTGGCAACTCAGTCTTCTACTACAGAGCGCAGGGCAGAAGAGGCAGAACGTGAGACCATCAAGATGAAAAAAGCCGAGTTTATGGAGGACAAGATCGGTGAGACCTTCGAGGGTGTGGTCTCAGGCATTACCGGCTGGGGCATTTATGTAGAACTTCCGAATACCGTGGAAGGTCTGGTGCATTATACTCGCATGCCGGGAGATAGATTTTTCTTTAACGAAGCAACTTATGAAATGATAGGTGAAATGACCGGCCGCAAGTATTGTCTTGGTCAGACCGTTCAAGTTGTAGTAGTAGACGTAGACAAAATTTCCAGAGCCGTAGATTTTGCTATTCCGGATACGAAGGGCGAGGTTTTCTGGAAAGACTATTTATAAACTATTATGACTATGATTATATGGCGTAATTTAGGAGATAATCAGATATGAGCAAAGAAACGATGAAGCTGGTTGCCAACAACAAAAAGGCGTACCATGATTATTTTATAGAAGATAAATATGAAGCAGGTATTGTGCTGCACGGCACCGAAGTAAAAAGTCTGCGTCTTGGCAAATGCAGCGTAAAGGAGTCCTTTATCCGTATTGAAAATGGGGAGGTGTTTGTGTACGGCATGCACATCAGCCCATATGAAAAGGGGAATATTTTTAATAAGGACCCGTTGCGTGTAAAAAAGCTCTTATTACACAAAATGGAAATTAATAAACTAACAGGAAAAGTTGCAGAAAAAGGTTGCACTTTGGTGCCGCTTCAAGTATACTTTAAAGACGGCAAGGCAAAAATGGAAATCGGTCTCGCCAGAGGTAAGAAGCTCTTTGACAAGCGTCAGGACATTGCCAAAAAAGACGAACGCCGTGCCAACGAGCGTGAGTTTAAGATTTCAAATTTATAATCCGGGCTAGTAAAGGTTTCGACAGGGGTCTTGCAGCTGGAGAAGCTATCCGCAGGTGATGCGTTAAATCACAAACTTAAATATAAACGCTAACAAAAATTTAGCTTACGCTGCCTAATCGGCAGTTGTCTGACCCGGTGCACCTACACATCGGAACTCAGGCATCATCTTTGTAGGAAACGACTGATACTAAGCTTTGCGTATTAGGGCGTATTATGAAGCTACCAAGCTTGCCGGCTTGTCGGTTTGCCGGCTTGTGAGGGAAATGGGCAACCACAAAAACCCACTATGATAGTAGAAGGACAGGGAATAGGCTTTTGGACACGGGTTCGACTCCCGTCTAGTCCATGCAAAAAGTGCCGTTTTTGCGGCACTTTTTATTGTTTACTCCCCGGTTCTGCAAAGATACCAATATCCAGCGGTTGGTAGGTAAACAGAAAAAAGCACATAGCCATTACCAGTACCAGTGTTTTGAGTGCTGCTTCGTAAGAAGCTAGCTTGCATGACAGTGTGAGTTTGTAAATTACCCAAAAAGATAACAGCACACTTATCACAAAGGTTCCAATGTCAAAAAATCTGGTGGTATATCCTAAAAATCCGGAGTAGGTGTAAAAAAGTATCGGTACCAGAAATGTGCCTAATAGCACGCCGAACATTGTAGTGGCTGCGCTGCATGGGAAGTCGGAGTCCAATTTTGCAATCATATAAAAAGAATACAATAACATTGGAAAGAAAACTAACTTCATATGCTCCCAAACGGATTCGTTAATTGGAAACAGAAAGCCAGCCAAAGTGTTGTTGTCGGACCATTCATACACAAAGTGTGAAAGGGTGCCTGTAATTAATACAAATATAATTCCGATGATAGTGTGACGTTTTAACTTATTCATAGTTATAGTTTATGTTGAGGAGCAAAAAGAAATTCACACTTTAGACATATTTATGTGCTATACTAAAGTCACTAACATGGAAAACATTTGTGAGGCATAATGCCGTGGGTTTTAAGGAGTTTAAATGGAAGCTTTGAAGATATTAGTGGTGGATGATGAAAGCAGAATGCGTAAGCTGGTGCATGATTTTTTGGCAAAGGCCGGTTATATTATATTAGAGGCCGAGGATGGTGCACAGGCGTTGGATGTTTTTTTTGCAAATAATGATATTGCGCTGGTGATTTTGGATGTGATGATGCCCAAGCTCAATGGGTATGAGGTATTAAAGGAAATTCGCAGTTACTCTAAGGTACCTGTAGTGATGTTGACAGCTCGCGGAGAGGAGCATGACGAGCTGAAGGGCTTTGAACTGGGCGTAGACGAGTACATTTCCAAGCCTTTTAGCCCAAAGATTCTAGTTGCTCGCGTACAGGCGCTGCTTCGACGTAACACTGTAGCAAGCGATAGCGACACACTTGAAATAGGCGGTATCGTGCTGGACAAATCTGCCCATACCGTGACAATCGACGGCAAAGACGTGGACTTAAGCTACAAGGAATTTGAACTTTTGACTTATTTTATGGAAAACAAAGGCCTCGCCCTTTCCAGAGAAAAAATCCTAAACAGCGTGTGGAACTACGACTATTTTGGCGATGCCCGTACCATTGATACCCACGTAAAGAAGCTCCGCAGCAAGATGGGAGAGAAAGGAAATGAGTACATCAAAACCATTTGGGGACTGGGGTATAAGTTTAGCGTAGACAAGGAGTAAAGCAAAACCAGCCGGCAAATTTATTTGTCGGGCTGGTTTTAATTATATTCACAAATTATTCATTTGACCCCACCCTCACACAATGATACAATAAAAATAACGTTAAAAAATGCCAGACGGATTGTTTCGTGCTTTGCACTTCCACAATCCTGGCTTTACGTTTTGGAGGGGCAGCAGTATGACTGGTAAGGAATTAAAAGAAAAAGTTTTGGCGAATATTAGCAAGGTAATTGTAGGGAAGGATGAGGCTGTGACGTTGCTACTGACGGCACTTTTGGCTGAGGGGCATGTGCTTTTGGAGGATGTACCCGGAACGGGCAAGACCAAGGCGGCAAAGGCACTTGCAAGGTCTATGGATGCAGCATTTAGCAGAATACAGTTTACACCGGATTTGCTTCCGGGTGATATTACCGGTATTACCATGTATGATCAGAAGCAGGGTGAGTTTGTGCTTCGAAAGGGGCCTGCGTTTACCAATATTTTGTTGGCGGATGAAATTAACAGAGCTACACCTAGAACCCAGGCAGGTCTTTTGGAGTGTATGGAGGAGCGTCAGATTACCATTGATGGTGTGAGTTATCCTGCCGGTGAGCCATTCTTTGTTATTGCTACCCAAAATCCGGTGGAGACTGCTGGTACGTTTCCGCTTCCGGAGGCACAGATGGATCGTTTTATGATGAAGCTTTCCATGGGACTTCCAACTAAGGAGGAAGAACGTCAGATTATGGAGAAGTACATGAAGGACGAGCCTTTGGCAGCGCTCACGCCGGTGCTTAGCGTTGATGACTTGCAGCAAGCAAAAAAAGAAATTGAAGATATTTTTGTACATAGATGCGTGTTAGAATATATGGTAAATATTGTGGCGGCTACCAGAGAGGGCGAAAATGTGCTCATGGGCGTAAGTCCTCGAGGAACATTGGCATTCCTTCGCTGTGTGAAGGCATATGCGTATTTGCAGGGTAGAAGCTTCGTGACTCCGGATGATATTAAGGCATTGGCAGTGCCGGTTCTGGCACACCGTGTGGTGATGGGCTACGGTAAAGCAGGCGAAAATAAAGCCTTTTTGGAAAGAATTGTTCTTACTACAGAAGTGCCGACAGAGGATTTTAGTGCATGAAAATATTAGGCATAGGAATTATAGCCTTTTTCTTGTTTTCATTACAGCGCAGAATTTACCAAAAGCTATGGAGCAGAAATCTTAAGGTTTCCGTTACTTTTTCACAAAAAGGCATCACCGAGGGAGAAGAAGGTGAGATTGTGGAAGTGATTGAAAACCGTAAGTGGCTGCCGCTTACTATGTTGAAGGTAAAGTTTCAGACGTCACGTAATTTAGAGTTTGCAGATAATCCGGGTTCCAATACTACGGACCAGTATTACCGCAATGATATTTTCCAGATTGGCGGTGGAGAGCGTATTACCAGAAAACTCAAGTTTGTAGGTAAAAAGAGAGGCTATTATCATATTAAAAATATTGATTTGGTTGGGGCAGACTTGTTTCTTACCAGTGAACAGGTGGAGAGCATGTCCACCAATTGCTATTTGTATGTTTATCCAAGAATGTATGATAGTAAGGAATTTCGCATGTCGCTGCAGAAGTTAAACGGCGAAGTGATTGTGAAAAGGCATATGCTGGAAGACCCCTTTGAATATCGTGGTATCCGTGAGTATCAGCCTTATGACGATATGCGCAGCGTGAACTGGAAGGCTACGGCCAAGACTGGTGCGCTGATGGTTAATCAAAAAAATTACACTGCTATGCAGACGGTGCGTATTTTCCTGAATACGGAGGATACCGGTGTGCTCAAAAAAGAGGATGGAGTGGAGGTTTCCATGCGTATTGTAATGGGGCTTACAAGCTTTTTTTTGGCGCAAGGTATTAAGGTGGCTTTTTATGCCAACGGCAGGGATGTTATCAGCGGTGAATGGGTTAAAATCGATGGCGGAGCCGGTGCAGGGCAGCAGGATGCTATTGGCCGGGCATTGGCGCGAATTGATACCGCCAAGCAGCCATGGAGTTTTGTGGAATTGTTTGAAGAAACTGTATTAAACGATTCCGGAAGTACCATTACCTTGTTTGTGTCACCAAATGGTTATGATGATTTTATAGGGTTGCTTACCCGCTGCAAGGAAAAGGAACTGACGTATACGTGGTTTTATCCTTATGCAACTGTGGAAAAGCCTGTGGTATCCGATGCGGTAATAGACCATGTGCAGTTTCTAAAGTTACGAAGATAATGAAGATAATTTAGAAAGATTCTCTTGGAAAAGAGGTAACGATGAAAAAAAGAGCAATTGAAATAGGCTGTGATTTGCTTTTATTCTTTAAAAATCATTGTGCAATGGTGGCAATTGCAATGACTTTGACCGGGGCATGCAAATATGATGCACCACTCTTCGGAGTGTGGATGGCGCTTTTAGGCATTCCCGTTTATTTATATATTACACGTAAAAATGTGCAGAATTTTTTTCTGTTTTTCTTTGTTCAATTATTGCCGGTGGCAGTAGTTTGTATAGTAAGCGCACCCATTGGGATTAAGCTGATTGCTTTGTGCATGACGGTGTTTTATGTAATAAGTTCCATAAAAATCAGGCTTGCGGAAATACCGCAGGAGGTGGTTTTTATGCCGGTTGTCAGCATAGCCATTTTTGGCGGCGCACACATTGTAGAAGAGTTATTCTTGAAAAATGGGTGGGGGCATTATTACTTTTTCCTGACATTTATGTATGTAATTGCATATTTTTTCTATTATTTTCTGGAGCAGTATTTAAATTTTGTTTTAGTCAATAAAAACAGTGCCAGCAATATTCCGGAAGCAGAAATATTTAGGTCAGGCATGAAGCAGACCGGTGTTTACGTGGCTTGTGGAGTTGCCATTATGCTGCTTAGTGTGAATGTAGAGTGGCTGACGTATATTATCAGACTGGTGGGAAGAGGACTGTTGGCTGTCATTCGCTTTTTGATGTCTTTCTTGATTATGGATACCACCGAGACGGAACCTACACAGCAGGCACAAGGAAATAGTGGTGGTATGCAAGGCTTTTTGGAGAAAGGGGAAGCACACCCGTTTTGGATTTTCTTAGAAAAAGTGATGATGGCAGCGGCATTTGTCGGAATCGTTGTAGCAATTATTGTGGGTCTGGTAAAAGGTTATCAATTTCTTAGAAATAACTTCCGTAAAATAGAGAAAAAAAAGCAGGAAGTTCAAAATGGTCTGGATATTCGTGAAAGTTGTGAGATAGAGCGCAGCAGTGGTGAACATTCCCGGTGGTTTTCTTTCTTAAATAACACGGAAAAAATTCGAAAAATGTACCGCAGGCGTGTGTTAAAGAGTAAAATTCTTATTGTGGGAACGTCCGGAAATAAGGAGTTGGAGTATCTTACAGCAAAGGAATGTTGTGACAAAATTTCTGCAGATTCGTTGAAAGAAATTTACGAGAAAGCAAGATACAGTAACGAAAGCATAACCGCGGATGATGTGAGAACTGTTAGGACAAGTATCAAAAAGGATATGTAAAAGGCTGCTGATCAGCAGCCTTCCTCTCAGTTTCCAAGGTAGTAGAGCGCGATGGATAAATTGATATATCCTGCGTATACCAGCCAGACGAGATACGGAATCAACAGAATTCCCGCAATTTTATTGATTTCATAAAATTCTTTCGCAGTAAGATACACCAGATAAAGAAGTAAAAGCAGCCAGGTAAAAGCAAGAAAATAGGCGTTCCATCGAAAGAAAATAATGGACCAGCTGAAGTTAACAAATAATTGCACCAGATACAATTTCAGCGCCTCTGTCTTTTCTGTTGAGTCGGATACATAGATAAGATAAGCGGCTACACCCATTAAGATAAACAGAATCGTCCATACAACAGGAAAGAGCCATCCCGGCGGTGCGAAGGGCGGTTTATATAACGTCGAATACTGTCCACGAGAATCGGGTGTAAAAAGAGAAGAAAGTGCGCCAGTACCAAGGCTTAAAAGTAAACTGATAAATAGAGGTTTTAGTTTTATGTTTTGAAACATATGTACCTGCTTGGAGTGTTTGTTGATATATTTTATGAGAAGTGGTATGATAAAAATACGTGAAAATAATAAGAAAAGGATCAGAATATGCTAACAATAATTATTACATGGATATATGCACTATTTACTATTTCTTTATTGGGATTTGGAGTAGTGGCTTTTATAGAAAAGGTATTCCACTATAATATTGAAAAACCAGACAGTATTCTTATGGCAGGAACTGTTGCAGCTACAGTATATGCACAGTTTTTCAGTTTATTTTACAGAGTAAGTTTGGCAGCGAATGTGGGGATGCTTGTTTGCTGTGCGGTTATTTTTGTGTTTAATAGGAACAACATTATACGGACAATTTGCAAGTGGCACCAGGAATGGGAAATTGGATACAAAATCCTAATGGGAGTGTTGTTTGTTTTATGGGCATATTTTACTTCCAGAGGTTATATTCATTACGATAGCGATTTGTATCATGCTCAAAGCATACGTTGGCTGGAAGAGTACGGTGTTGTGCCGGGGTTGGGGAATCTGCATGAACGATTTGCCTATAATAGTTCTTTTTTTGCGTTGTGTGCGTTGTATAGCTTGAAGTATATATTAGGTGATTCTATGCATGCGATGAACGGCTTTTTGGCATTGCTTTTGAGTTTGACGTGTCTTCCAATTGTGAAAAGCTGGAAGCAAAAACGTTTTTCAGTGGCAGATTTTGCAAGAGTGGGTGCAATTTATTATTTAACTACTATTACCAATGAAGTGGTGTCACCGGCATCAGACTATGCAGTTATGTGTGTGATTTTCTTTATTGTAATTAAATGGTTGGATGCGTTAGAGGAAGAATGTAATGATATTGCACCATATGCACTTTTGTGTGTGGTTGGTGTATATGCGTTATCTATTAAACTGACGGCAGGTTTGATTTTAATGTTGTTGATTAAACCGGCATATATGCTCATTCGTGAAAAGCGTGTAAAGGAAATCTTTATTTATCTTGTCATGGGATTAGTGGTAGCAATACCTTGGATGGTCAGGACCGTTATTATTTCCGGTTGGTTATTTTATCCATTTACAGCAATCGATTTATTTGATGTGGACTGGAAAATGGATGCGTTTTATATTGACGTTGATGCAATGCAGATTAAAGTTTGGGGACGAGCTTTGTATGCGATAGGTTTGATTGATGTACCGATTACCGGTTGGTTTCCAAACTGGTTTGCTACCACTCTTTCCGGCATGGAAAAAATATTAATATTAGGTTGCATTGCAGCAATGGCAATAACTTTGATAAGTATATGTGTGATTTTGGTACGTCGACAGTTTAAGCATTTGGATATGTTGTTGGTAATGATTACTTTGTTAAGCTCCTATTTATTTTGGCAGACTAGTGCCCCCCTGATTCGTTACGGGTATGCGTATGTGTTATTGTTTGTATTTGTTGTATTTGGATGGTGCCTACAAGAATTGTTTCCGCATGAAAAGGGTGATAGGTTCGCATGGAGAAGGATGCTTCACAGAGGGGTTTACATTGTTTTCTGCTTGTATGGAATTTATAAAGGCTGTTTTTTAGGATATTATATATATAGTTCAAGACTGGCAGAGCACTATATCTGTCAGCAAGATTATGGGGTTTATGAGGTTGAAAGCTATGAGATAGAAGGCGTGACCTTCTATTATCCTATAAGCGGTGATAGGACAGGATATGATTACTTTCCTGCATCAGGGGCAAAAGTCAATTTGGAATTTAGGGGTGCTTCTATTAAGGACGGTTTCCGTAAAATTTTTGATTAAAGTGTTTGTTGAGGAAAAGCATGAAAAAACAATCTATTCGAAAACAATTTGCAATAACTGCAATCGTCTTGATTGCAGTTACTATTTTAATATGCTTTCTGGCAAATGTGCTATTTTTGGAACGGGTTTATAAAGGTGACAAAGAAAAAAATTTAATCCAAACCTATGAATTGTTAAATGTAAACGTTACAAGAGGCAGTATTACCAGTGAAGAATTTTTAATAAAATTGGAAAATGCTTGTAATAGGTACAACTTGGATATGATTCTTTTAAATGAAATAAATTATCCGATAATTACATCCGGTATGAATTACGAGGCGTTAAGCAGAAAGTTGTTGCAGTATGTCTGGGGAATGATGCCGGCTACCGAGACACTTGTTTGGGAAGAAACATATGTAATTGTTTCAACAGTGGACAGCAGAACAAATACAATTAATATGGAGATGTGGGGCAGGCTGGACAATGGGTATATCTTTTTGTTTTCTACTCCGATGGAGAGCATTAGGGAAAGTGCAGTTATTTCCAGTAAATTTTTATGTGTAATTGGAATTGTTTCTGTTATCTTAGGTGGAATGATTTCATGGATTTATTCTGGCAAAATCAGTAATCCGATTTTGAAGTTGGCACAGTTATCAGAGCAGATTACGAAATTGGACTTTGATGCAAAGTATACCGGAAATGAAAAAAATGAGATTGGTATTCTTGGAAATAACATGAATAGTCTTTCTGAGTCACTGGAACGGACCATTTCGGAACTAAAAACAGCAAATCTCGAACTTCAGCAGGATATTCAAAAAAAAGAAGAAATTGATATGCAGCGTCAGGAATTTATCGGTAACGTTTCTCATGAGTTAAAAACTCCGATTGCATTGATTCAGGGCTATGCGGAGGGGCTTAAAGAGGGGGTTATCGACGACCCGGAAAGCATGAACTACTATTTAGAGGTTATTAGTGACGAAGCAGAGCGTATGAACCGGATGGTAAAGAACCTGATGACCTTAAGTGAACTGGAAAGTGGCAGTAAACATGTTGTGATGGAACGCTTTGATTTGGTGGCACTTGTAAGAAATTATATTAATAGTGCAGATATTTTGTTAAAAGAACAAAGTGTGAAGCTTTCTATTAGCAGCCCGGAGTATTTGTTTGCATGGGGAGATGAGTTTAAAATAGAAGAAGTAGTTATGAATTATTTTTCTAACGCAATACATCACGTGGGTGGCGAAGAAAAAGAAATTAAAGTGACAATTGAGCAGCTTGGGGAAAAGGCGAGAGTAACTATTTTCAATACCGGCAGGCATATTCCGGAAGAAGATTTAGAACATATTTGGGATAAATTTTACAAGGTGGACAAAGCCAGAACCAGAGCTTATGGTGGCAGTGGTGTAGGACTTTCTATTGTAAAAGCAATTATGACAGGTATAAAGCAGAATTATGGTGTAGATAATGTGGAAAACGGCGTTGCATTTTGGTTTGAATTGAGCACAAAGTGATGAAATTGTACTAAAAGTCGTACAATTCAGATTTTTGAAAAAAATCTTAAAAAACCTGTTGACAAACAGGAACAGGTCTGATAAGATACCAAAAGTGCTCACGAGCACAGTGAAATATTTGAGGCTGAAAAAGTTTAAAAATATTTAAAAAAGTTGTTGACAAGTGGAATTGCTTATGATATAGTAAGCGAGTTGCCGCTGAAAGCGACAACAGTACCTTGACAAATGAACAGCAATGCAACCCTGAAAGATTCCTAATAAATGAGATGAAAGGTCATCTCATCTGGAAGAAATT
>JAFXAZ010000078.1 GCA_017521985.1 Lachnospiraceae bacterium | reverse complement strand
TCCGTTCCAAGTAACCGATGAAACAAAAGCAATGGTGACGAATAATATTTGTTACTTACTCAATAATTTTCTGAAATGTTCTGCATACGAGAATATTATTTTTTGTTGGGTGATGCACGAGCAGAGAATTATCGATTCCATACTTAAGAAGCTGGATACACAGAACTGTGAGGTGAAATGCGTCTCACTTGTAGCGGATGAAAAGACTCTGTGCGAAAGATTATCAATGGATGTAGAAAGAGGTGTTCGTTCTGAAGATGTAATTGAGAGAAGCATAGCAAGAATACCGATGTATCAAACATTGGATACCATTATAATTGATACAAACGCAAAGGATGTGGCTGTGATTGCCAATGAGATTAAGCAGTTGTAATACTGACAAATTCCAATTTAACTTTCAAACTAATTTATTATTAAAAAGGAGACTTTCTATGAAAAAAAATATTAGGTTAATTAGTGTAATGATGCTTTGTATTTTGGTTTTGGGTGGATGCAAAACTACAAAACCGGTATCCGAAATTTCGGAGAGTTCTGCAACAGAAATGCAGGAAAGCCAGCAGACAACGGAGACAGAAAAGCAGAAAGAAGAAAGCATAGCGGTAGTTGAGAGTCAGCAAATGACTACATCAGAAGTAAAAGAGCCTGCAGTTATTACTCCGTTGCCTGTTACCATGGATATCACGAGGTTAGAGGACTGCATGGTAGCAATTTCTCTGGAAAAAGGAGATTTTTACAGGGATAAGACCGGTGCGGTTATGATGGATGTGACAGTTTTTGTGTATGACTTGTACGACATGGTAGATATCTCCCTTATGAAAGAAGGGGACACTATATTACGTGGTCAGGATGAAATCTTGATTTCGTCCATAGAGCGTAAGGAAAGTGGTCTGGTTTTGATTAACGGAGGTCTGGACAAAGGTGGATTTGAACTGTATACAGAAGGAAATACGGTATATTATGAAAAAGGTTACAGTGATTCGAAGTTTTATTATGAACTTGGGAAAGTAACCCTCCCGGTTTCTCCGGACTTTATATACAATGATGCATCAGATCTGGACAAGGACGCGGTAATCTTTAGTGCAGAGGATTTCCTGAAAGATGTATCAGGCATCGATTATTATTTCTATGCTAATAATACCACGATTCAGATTGAAAAAGGATATGTGACGGCGATGACGAGAGTGTATGTACCGTAAATGTTTAAGAAAGAAGAGGAAAACATATGGTCAAACCAGAAACCGGAGAACGAATTAGTAAAATTGATACATATTTAAATTGTGCGGAAGTATTTGCATATAGAAGTACCTGTATTAAAAGAAAATATGGTGCTGTTATTGTAAAAGATGATGTTGTTATTTCCACAGGTTATAATGGTGCCCCACGAGGATTCGAAAATTGTTGTGATATAGGAAAATGTCCGAGAATAAAAAGAGGTTTACATCAAGGGGAAGGATATGCTATGTGTCGTGCCATTCATGCAGAGGCAAATGCTTTGTTAAACTGTTCCAGACAGCAGACAATTGGGGCTGATTTATACTTGGCAGGTGTTAATCCACAAGATAATTCTATTCACAAGGCAAAGCCATGTCCTTTATGTGCAAGAATGATAATTCAGGCCGGAATTAATAATGTATATTTGCGCGTTGGTGAAGGTACAGGGGATTATATAGTGGTTCCTGCCAAAGAATTAGAGTGGGTACAATCTGTAGAAGATTAATATTACATAACTGACTAGGAGGCATTTACAAATGAAGGATTTAAAAAAGTTAATATATGTTCTTTTACCATTACAAATTATCGTCTTATTAATGAGTCCTCGTTTTGGTTGGAGTATTCATAATTCGGATTTTACACTTTTATCATACAAGGGTACATCTTATGAGAATGGTGTTTTTCACTGCCTGTATGAGAACAGCAAAGACACCGTAGATGTCAGTTATCCTAATCTTTTTTCTAAGAACTTTACGATAACAGTAAATGATGCCAAAACATACAGCATGTATGTGAAAATAGACGGTGCTTCCGTTGAATCAGAACAGGATATGTTGCCGGGGGTTACAAATGACATGGTATGGGAAGATACCTATGGCATTTTTTACTGGCGTTGTTTTTTGACCGTCGCCATGACACTGGTTAGCATAAAATTATTTAGGCATATGATGGATGTGTATGGTACGGAAAGAAAAGTCCTTTGTGTAGGGATCTTGTTAATATATGTAATCGCTATTCTGATTTCTTTACGAGTCATTTTTTGAGTTATGGAGGGAAGGGCTAGTATGATAAAGATAACTTTACTTGGTGATTCCATTCGAATGATAGGTTATGGTTTGGAGGTTCCTACCCTTTTAGGAGAGGAGTTTGATGTATTTCAACCTAAGGAGAACTGTAAGTTTGCAAAATTTACGTTTCGTGGCTTGTTTGACTGGGAAAAAAATATGTCGGGAAGTCAAATTGTTCATTGGAACAACGGACTTTGGGATGTTTGTAATCTTTTTGGAGATGGTTTGTTTACATCGGAAGCGGAGTATGTGGAAAATATGTTAAGAATTGCGGATATTCTTATTAAGAGATATGATAAAGTAATTTTTGCCACAACAACTCCTGTTGCTTTGGAAAATCAGTACAACAGCAATTCTGATATTGAAAAATATAATGCTATAATAGTTCCGCTTTTAAAAGAAAAGGGGATTATCATTAATGATTTATATCAGTTGGTAGCATCAGATATTGATAAATACATCTGTGAAGACAATATTCATCTTTCAGAGGAAGGTATTAAGGCGTGTGCGGAACAAGTAGCCGATATTATAAAAAAGGTTGCTCAATCATTGGATACTAATAACGAGAAAAAAATGTATTCATTTAATGATGATAACAAATCCATCGGAGCACCTGTATAAAAGGGGTTAAGGAGCAATTATGCAGGAAATTCAAATTTCAAATAACGAAGCCGGGCAGCGTTTAGACAAGTTATTGCACAAGCTGCTGCCAGAAGCAGGTAATAGTTTCTTATATAAAATGCTTCGCAAGAAAAATATTACATTAAACGGCAAAAAAGCAGAAGGTAAGGAAAGCCTGAAGGTTGGTGATACGGTCAAAATTTTTCTGGCAGATGAAACATATCAGAAATTTGGTGGAAAGCTTTTAAATAGTAGCCGAACTGGCGTCGATATAAGTGAATTTAAAAAGGCTTTTGAAGAATTAAAAGGCATAGAAGTAGTGTATGAGGATGAGCATGTGCTGATCGTCAATAAGCCGTCCGGCGTGCTTAGCCAAAAAGCTTCTGATAAAGATATGTCTGTGAATGAATGGTTTATCGGTTATTTGCTTCATAATGGGCAGATTACAAGGGAATCTTTGATTAGTTTTAAGCCATCCATCTGCAATCGACTTGACAGAAATACTTCCGGTCTTTTGATTTGCGGCAAGTCTTTAAAGGGAAGTCAGCAGCTAAATCAGTGGATTAAGGATAGAAGCATTCGAAAATATTATCGTTTATTTGTATGCGGTGCAATGACGAAAGGTGCCAATATTACCGGGTTTTTGCATAAGGATGAAAAATCCAACAAGGTTACCATCTATGATAAGGAAATGCCGGGTTCTGCAGCCATCCGCACGATTTATAAACCATTGCAGATTTGTGGTGATATAACCTATTTGGAGGTGGAGCTTGTAACAGGTAAAACCCATCAGATTCGTGCACATTTGGCAAGTATCGGACATCCACTCGTAGGCGATTTTAAATACGGCAGTTTTGATTATAATAAGATTTTTAAGCGTGCATACAAGGTAGAAGACCAACTTTTACATGCGTACCGACTGGAATTTCCGACGATTCCGGAGGAACATGAGCTTTCTAAACTCTCTGGGCAGGTAATTTACGCCAGAGAGCCGGAAGTGTATGAGCAGATTTTAAAGACTTATCGTGCGTAAAGGAGAAACATATGGCCACATGGAGTTCCAGGGGACTTAGAGGTTCCACACTGGAGGATATGATAAATAAAACAAATGAAAAATATCGTGAGGCCGGACTTGCCTTGATTCAAAAAGTACCTACTCCGATTACACCTGTGCGTATTGACCAGGAGAGCAGGCACATTACGTTAGCATATTTTGACCAGAAAAGTACCGTTGACTATATCGGTGCGGTACAGGGGATTCCTATTTGTTTTGATGCAAAGGAGTGTGCCAAGGATACCTTTGCACTGCAGAATATTCATGAGCATCAGGTGCAGTTTATGGGAGATTTTGAAAAACAGGGCGGCGTGGCTTTTTTCTTAATATATTTTACACAAAAAGATTTATTTTACTATCTGCCGTATGAGATGCTTCTCTACTTTTGGAATCGTGCCGAGGAAGGCGGACGGAAGAGTTTTCGATATGAAGAATTAAATCCGGAATATATTCTGCCGCATAAGGGTGGAGTTTTGGTACCATATCTGGATGCATTGCAGAAGGACTTAGAAGATAGAGAATAATACAGAATTATTATACAAAATGATTGACAAAATATAAAAATGTAGTATACTCAAATGTGAAGTTTAACGAATTAGCACACTACCATACTAAAGCGAGGGAATTATGACAAACAAGCAGTTGTTACATACACCGGAAGGTGTCCGGGATATTTATGGATTAGAGTACAAGAGAAAACTTGCAATACAAAAGTCTATACGAAAAAGCATAGCAAGTTTTGGGTATGAAGCAATCCAGACGCCGACTTTTGAATATTTTGATGTTTTTTCTAAAGAAGTGGGAACTACCCCTTCCAAGGATTTATATAAATTGATTGATAAAGATGGGCAAACTTTAGTGCTTCGTCCGGATTTTACACCATCTATTGCAAGATGTGCTGCCAAGTATTTTATGGATGAAACCAAACCGGTTCGATTTACTTATGAAGGAAATACTTTTGTAAATGTCAGTCATTTACAGGGGAAATTGAAGGAAACCACCCAGATGGGTGCAGAGCTTCTTTTAGATGACAGCGTGGAAGCGGATGCAGAGCTTTTGGCGATGGTGGTTTCTGCTTTAAAGTCAACCGGTCTTGAAAAATTCCAGATTTCCGTAGGTCATATGGACTACTTTAAGGGCTTGTGTGAAGAAGCAGGGCTTAGTTTGGAAGCGGAAAACAGTCTTCGGGAAGCGATTTCCATTAAAAATATGTTTGCTGCAAAAGATATTTTGGATGCATTGGACATCCAAATGGATGCACGCAAGGCACTTCTTGAGGTTGCAGATTTGTTTGGATCTTTGCAGGATTTGTCCTACGCAAAGTCACTGACAAAGAATCCGCGTTCTGTTGCGGCCATAGAACGATTAGAACAGCTAAAAAAATGCCTGGAATGCTATGGTATTGCACAATATGTATCTTTTGACTTAGGCATGCTCAGCCAGTATTATTATTATACCGGGATTGTCTTTAAGGCATTTACCTACGGTATCGGTGATGCTATCGTAAAAGGTGGTCGTTATGATAACTTACTGGAGTTTTTTGGTAAAAAGGCTCCTGCGGTTGGGTTTATGGTAATAGTGGATGATATTTTGGAGGCATTGGACCACCAGAAGATTCCGGTAAAGGTGGAGGAAAATGCCATTACGCTTACCTATACCACAGAGAACTTTGCGAAGGTACTTGAAGAGGCTACATCCCTTCGTCAGGCAGGAAAATCAGTGATATTAACCAAAGAGTAAGGCAGGATGAAATATGAACGAAGATAGATATTTAACATTTGCTCTGGGAAAGGGGCGTCTGGCCAAGAAAACACTGGAGCTATTAGAAGAAATCGGCATTACCTGTGAAGAAATGAAGGACAAAGATTCCAGAAAGCTGATTTTTGTAAATGAAGAGCTGAAATTAAAGTTTTTCCTTGCAAAAGGTCCTGATGTTCCTACTTATGTAGAGTATGGCGCAGCCGATATCGGTGTAGTGGGAAAAGACACCATTTTAGAAGAAAACAGAAGAGTATATGAGGTGCTGGATTTAGGATTTGGTAAGTGCCGCATGTGTGTATGCGGTCCGGAAAGTGCCCGTGAGCTTTTAAAGAATCACGAGCGTATCCGTGTAGCCACCAAGTATCCGAACATTGCACAAAATTATTTTTATAATGTAAAGCATCAGACCGTGGATTTAATTAAATTAAATGGTTCTGTGGAGTTGGGTCCCTTGGTTTCTTTATCCGACGTGATTGTGGATATTGTAGAAACCGGCTCCACCTTAAAGGAAAATGGTTTGAATGTGTTAGAAGAAATTTGTCCACTGTCTGCACGTATGATTGTTAATCAGGTGTCTATGCAGATGGAGACAAAGCGCATTCGTGATTTAATTATGGCTTTAAAGGAAAAGCTATAGAGGAGCAGTTATGAGAATTATTACGTTATCCAAAGAAAGTAAATCCAGTCTTTTAAATGATTTATTAAAAAGAAGTCCAAATAACTACGGACAGTATGAGACTGTCGTAAATGATATTATTGAAAAGGTGAAATCAGAAGGAGATGCTGCAATTTTCGCATATACCAAGCAGTTCGATAAATGCGAACTGAATGCAGAAACCATTCGTGTAACGGAGGCTGAGATTGAGGAAGCAGTAAATACTATTGAGCCAAAGCTTTACGAAGTGATGGAAAAGGCAGCTGCCAATATCAAAGCATATCACGAAAAGCAGGTACGAAACAGTTGGTTTGATGCAAAGCCGGATGGTACTATTTTAGGTCAGAAAATCACACCAATCGGGAAAGCGGGTGTGTATGTTCCGGGCGGTAAAGCAGCTTATCCATCCAGCGTACTTATGAATGTAATACCGGCTAAGGTGGCAGGCGTTTCTAAGGTAGTGATGGTGACACCTCCGGGAGCAGATGGCAAAGTGAATCCGGGTACTTTAGCAGCAGCAAAAGTTGCCGGTGTAGATGAAATTTACAAAGTAGGCGGTGCACAGGCCATTGCTGCGTTGGCATTTGGTACACAGTCTATTCCAAAGGTAGACAAAATTACGGGACCTGGCAATATTTTTGTGGCATTAGCAAAGAAAGCGGTTTACGGACATGTAAGTATCGATTCCGTAGCAGGTCCTAGTGAAATCTTAGTTCTGGCAGATGAAAGTGCAAATCCTCGCTATGTAGCAGCGGATTTATTGTCCCAAGCAGAGCATGATGAGTTAGCAAGTGCTATTTTAATTACTACATCTATGGAACTGGCAGAGGCGGTTTCTGAGCAGGTGGAGGTATTTATTTCCGAGCTTTCCAGAACCGATATTATGCGTAAGTCCATTGATAATTATGGCTATATTTTAGTGGCAGATTCTATGGAAGACGCAATCGATGCAGCCAATGAAATTGCGTCCGAGCATTTAGAAGTGCTGACAAAGAATCCTTTTGAAATTATGACTAAGATTCAAAATGCCGGCGCCATTTTCCTGGGAGAATATTCTTCCGAGCCATTAGGGGATTATTTTGCAGGTCCAAATCACATTTTACCAACCAATGGTACTGCAAAATTCTTCTCACCGCTTAGTGTAGATGATTTTATCAAAAAGAGCAGTATTATTTCCTACTCCAGAAATGCACTGGAAGCAGTGCACAAGGATATTGAATTCTTTGCAGAAAAGGAAGGACTTACTGCACATGCAAATTCCATTAAAGTACGTTTTGAATAATTATTTGAAATATTGTGCCGTAAATAAATCGCGGCAGATAGGAGCAATTTTATGTCAAGAAATGCAAGCGTAAACCGCAAGACAAAGGAAACCGATATTTCCATGAAATTAAATATCGACGGAGCCGGAAAAAGCAATATACAGACAGGCATTGGTTTTTTCGACCATATGCTGGAAGGTTTCACCAAGCATGGATTCTTCGATATGGATTTACATATTAATGGTGATTTGCAGGTGGATGGTCATCATACCGTTGAAGATTGCGGTATTGTACTGGGACAGGCGATTAAAGAGGCGATTGGCGATAAAGCCGGTATTTGTCGTTATGGATATTTTATTCTTCCGATGGACGAGGTTTTGGTGCTTTGTGCGGTGGATTTGTGCGGCAGACCTTATTTGAGTTTTGATGCGGAGTTTACCGTAGAGCGTGTAGGGGAGCTGGAGACAGAGCTTATAAAGGAATTTTTCTATGCTGTTTCTTACAGTGCAGGCATGAATTTACATATTAAAGTGCTGACCCCGGGCAACAATCACCACATGATAGAAGCCATGTTTAAAGCATTTGCAAAAGCACTTGACCGGGCAACAGGGAAGGACCCACGTATAGAAGATGTACTGAGTACAAAGGGAAGTTTATAAATAATTTAGGAAATTATAATGTTATGAGTATGAAGAAAAAAATCATTTCTAATATATATTTAAAAAACGGGAAAGCCGTTTCCGACCCAATGGCTGAAATTGTGTTTGAAATCCCGGCTCCGGAACTGGCATTAAAATATGCCAACAACCATGTAGATGCACTGTTTGTAACGGATTTGTCTACGGAGGATACAGAGCACGAATTAAATTTGGATGTATTAAAGGACATTTGTACCAAGGCAGAGATTCCGGTTATCGGTGCAGGTAATGTAAAGCGCATGGAAGATATTAAAAAGCTTTTGTATGCGGGCTGTAAGCAGGCTGTATTGGATTATGATACGGAAGCAGGCATTTCCATCACAGAGGAAGTGAGCCTGAAATTTGGCAAGGAAAAGCTGCTTGTAAAGGCTTCTGACATGCTTAATCTGACCGCCTATATTGACCAGATTGAGGAATATACCTGTGGCGTGATTTTGGATAAAGTAGACGAATTAAAAGTCATTTCTTTTAAAGAATGTACAAAGGTGCCTTTTTATGTAAATATATCCGGAATGAAAGCCAGTGCCTTAAATTTTTGTAAATTTAAAAATTGCGCTGGAATATGCGGGTTTGCAGCAGATGCATCACGTGTATTAAATTTCAAAAACGAATTAGTAGAGAACGGATTGGAAATTCAAACACTGGATGCTGCCTTTGATTGGGCAGATTTTAAAATGAATTCCGATGGCATGGTACCGGTTATTGTACAGGACTACCAGACAAATGAAGTGCTGATGATGGCATATATGAATGAAGAAGCCTATTTGCAGACTCTGCGTACCGGTAAAATGACGTATTACAGTCGTTCACGCCAGGAACTTTGGCTGAAGGGGGACACCTCCGGACATTTCCAGTATGTAAAGAGCTTGTCTGCAGACTGCGATATGGATACCATCCTTGCAAAGGTCAGCCAGATTGGTGCGGCATGCCATACCGGGGCTCATTCCTGCTTTTTTAACGAAATTACTACCACGGAGTTTGAAAATAAGAACCCAACTATGGTATTTGAGGATGTGTATAATGTCATTATGGACCGAAAAATGCATCCAAAGGAAGGCTCTTATACCAATTATTTGTTTGACAAGGGCATTGATAAGATTTTAAAGAAATTGGGAGAGGAAGCAACGGAAATCGTAATTGCTGCCAAAAATCCAAATTCCAACGAAATCAAATATGAAATCTGCGATTTCTTGTATCACATGATGGTGCTCATGGCAGAAAAAGATGTGACATGGGATGAGATTACAAAGGAATTGGCGAAGAGATAAAATTAGTTTATAAACAGAATATGTTTCATGGAGATGGGGGTCTTACGAGACCTCCATTTTATATTGCACAAAAAAATATTTCAAACAAAAATAATAATATGACATTTTCACAAAGGTTATTTCGCTTAGTTGACAAAGTGTATTTAGGGGGAGTATAGTATAAGGGGTACAATATAGGGGTGATACTAGAGCACCATAAATGATTTTATTTGTGAGGTGACAAAATGGCAAAACAGTCAAAAGAGACCACAACAGTTGGTTTGAGATATACGATATTTACGGTATTGGGGACAGTACTATGCATTATTTTTCTTCCAATTTTACTGATAAATATTACTTTGATTATAAAGAGCTATACCAATGCCGATGAAGTGCCGAGTGTAGGGGGATACCTGCCATTGATTGTTTTGACGGATTCCATGTATCCGGAGATTGAAAGTGGAGACTTGATTATCTGCCATACGATTGAAGGTAATGAAGTGAAAGTGGGAGATGTAATTGCTTTCTTTGATCCGGCCGGAAATGGTGCCAGTATCGTAACGCACCGTGTAACCGAAGTCGTCAAGGAAAATAATAATATATCCTTCCGAACAAAGGGCGATGCAAACAATGTAGAAGACTCATTGCCGGTTCCGGGAAAAAATCTCGTAGGAATTTATAAGGGACGTATTGCAGGTGCCGGTAATATAGCAATGTTTATGCAAACCTCCACTGGTTTAATTGTATGCGTAGTATTACCAATTATACTTTTAGTAGGCTACGATGTAATTCGTGGCAAAGTATATGAGAATAAGAAGCAGAAAGATACCGAAGCCTTACTTGCAGAATTGGAAGCACTAAAGGCAGAAAAGGCAGCGAAAGAAGCTGCTGCAGCAGCAGAGGAGAAATAATCTGCAGCACAATAACATGTTATTCAAATCCACTGAAGCCACGCTCTGGATTTTGGATATATAGCCGCGGCATTTTCCGCGGAAAAGGGGTGAGATGCCCGGCAATATATTAATACGCAATTGCGTAAAAATTGACAAGAAAGGGGTTTTTGTTATGAAGAAAAACAAAATGATGCGATTGGCTTCTGCAATGATGGTTTTAACTCTTATGTCCACCAGCGTTATCAGTGGTACTTTCGCGAAGTATGTGACAAGTGATAGTGCAACAGATACAGCAAGAGTTGCTAAGTGGGGGGTTGAAGTAACTGCAAGTGGTACTTTGTTTGCTGAAACTTATAAGAAAACTGTCAATACACCAGGTGATGGTAATGCATCAGTGTCCGTGAAGTCAAATGGTGCAGCGGGTGATAATGTAGTAGCACCAGGTACACAAAACGATGAAGGTATAACATTTGCAATTACCGGTACTCCAGAAGTTGATGTACAGGTAGATGTAGACGTTGATGATAGTATAGCAAGAATTTTCCTGGCAAGTACGAATGGTGCTGAGACTTTACCAGATATGACAACAGGTGATGATACAGATTATTTTGCTACTGGTGAATATGAGCCTGTAAAATATACACTTTGGCAGAATAAAGGTGCAGGTTTTGTAGTAGTTACTGACACGGATGATAATCTTGTAGAAAATGTTGGTATTGCTACTCTTGAAGAGGCACTTGAAGGAATTAGTGGTGCATATAGTGCAAATGATAATCTTGCTAAAGAAGTTGGTACTTTAAAGATCACTTGGAAATGGGATTTTGATGATAATAATGCTGGTACATATGACAAGCAGGATACTCTTCTTGGTGCTCTTGCTGCAAATACAACCCTTGTACCTGCACCTAATCCAGCACTTGTAGATGGTACTGACTACAATCTTACAACAGGTCTTACACTTACTGTTTCCGTAACTCAGATTGACTAATACATAGCTAATAAGTAATAAAAAACCAAGCACATAGATTTAGCACTCGGCGCGATGTGGCCGGCCGAGTGCATCTTTTGCTTTTTGGGAATTTCCAAAGTTTTAAGGAATTTGGGGAATTCTCAAAAAGCAAAAAAGGGGAAAGGGGGATGCACCAAATGGAGAAGCAGAATGAACAGAAAAATGTAGATGTTAAAAAGCGACATGGTTGGCTGGTGGCAGTCATCGGGTTGCTTTTTGTTGCGATTTGCGTAACTGGGGCACTTTTGGCATCGAGGCTGCAAGCACATGCAACAAAGGATAAGGATATAATTGCATTAGTTTCGAACGTATCTGTTGCTTCAGAAAAAGAATCTGAGAATAGTACTGAAGTGCAGGCACTTGCAGCGGATACTGCTGAAGTGTCGGAGAATAAACAAGAAACCATGGCGATACAGTCTAGTAGTAATAAAACGGTTTCTTCCCCAAAGAGCCAGCAAACCAGTATTATTTATGTAGAGGAAGAAGTAGAAGAACCACTACATCCGAATTTTGAAGTACAGGATGACACTAAAGTTTGGGAAACAACCACGGAAGTGGACATTTTCAAAATTCGTTATGAAAATGGTGAGGCTATGGTTACAGTTGATGGTATGAGCGATAAGGTAATTGCGCCTGGAACCGGCAATGCTTATACATTTTGTTTAAAGAACACCGGTGATACCCTTCTAGATTACACCTTAACCATGGAGGCATATTTTATGCCTGACACGCAACCTATTCCTATAGAAGTACGATTAAAAGGCTATAACGGCACTTATTTACTGGGGGCTGATGATAGTTGGGTGGATGTATTAGAGTTAAATACGGTAGAAGAAACGGCATATCTTAGAGTAAATCGTTATGCATATTATACATTGGAATGGCAGTGGCCTTTTGAAAGCGATGATGATGCATATGATACCTTTTTGGGAAACACAGCGGTAGATGAAGATTTGACACTTACTATTGTTATCCGTACGATTGCTACCGGAGATGACATGACTACCCAGATTATTCAAACAGAACAGGTAATTACCGGTGACAATGGGATGCTTTTTATATGGATTGCATTGGCTGCAAGTGCCGCATTATTACTTGTTATTTTGTTCCTATACAGAAAAAGCAGGAAGAATTAAATGAAGAAAACTAGAATATTGGCAATCTGCAGATTTGTTCTATTAGTAATAGTTGCTGTAATTATTGGTGTACGTGTATATACATGGAATGCCGAAAGTCTTGCCGGAAACCGAATGCCTATGCCATTTGGCTATGGGATGGCAGTGGTTTTATCGGGGAGCATGGAACCAACAATGACAAAAGGAGACCTGATTGTTGTAAGAGAAACAGACGCCTTTTCACATGGCGAAATTATCGTATTTCAAGACGGTCAATCTCTCGTAGTACATCGAATAATTGATATGTATGAAGATAGCGTTACCACGAAAGGCGACGCCAATAATACATCGGATGAGCCTATTGATATAAGCAACATTAAAGGTAAAGTAATATTTAAAATTCCTTTTATTGGAAATGTTATAAATTATATTAAGACCCCTATTGGTACTACGATAGTGATTGCTTTGGCAATTTTTCTCTTAGAATTTCCACGATATCTGGAAAAACAAAAAGATGCAGAAGAAATAGAAAAAATTAAAGAAGAAATCAGAAAGTTGAAAAATGAAAATGAGCATTAAAATAGTAAAATCCAATATAATGTTGAAAATTTCATTAGTATTGTTTGCTCTTGTATTAATAACCAGTCATTTTACATCCGGATTGTATGCAAGATACACGAATGAAAGTACTACAGGGGATTTTGCGCGTGTGGCAGCTTTTCAAATAGAAACGGATTTAGATCATGTTACATTAGGTGTTTCTGAAGGAACAGCCCCTTCTTTGGAACTTGGTGGTGGGGAAGAAGTGGAAAGCATTAATATTCCATTCTATGTAGAAAGTGCTTCTGAGGTTGCAGTAGGATATTCTGTTGAGGTGTATTTTGGTAATGTTGACTTGCCGGATTATTTAACATTATCACTTTCAAAGGGGAGTGGTGAACCGATTATACCAATAAAAAATGATGAAAATATATATGTATTTAATGAATTTGGCACAATAGCACCGGGGAACACAGAGATTCAGAGAGAAGAACTGAAGTTGATCATTTCCGTTTATGATTTGAATATGATAGAGGAAGACTTAACTATTCCCAAGGTTGAATTGACTGTTAAGGTGTACCAGATTGATTGAGGTAATTTATGAAAAATAGAAAAAGTAATAAAAACAAATATGTATTGTTGTTTTTAGCAATTATATTGAGCGTGGGTCTTTTGGGTGGTATGACCTTGGCTCGTTATGCAGGCGAATGGAGCCATAGCTTTGGCTTGTCCATTTTCCCGGTTGATAAAACCAATCATAATTTACGCCGCTATTTTCGGAGCAACGAGTTGTTGCCGGTGTCTGAAAATGCTGCTTATAACGTAAATGGAACAAGTACGTGGTTTACGGTTGCGAATGCGCTTGATTCAGAAATGGTTTCTGAGGAAGATATTAAATATACTTTGACATGGTTTGTATCTGAAGATGGTATCACTTGGACTGAATATAATAAGAATAAAGTAAACGATAAATTTGATGCTGATGAGTATCAGGTGGAAAAATTTTCTGTTAGTCCAGTTGAGGTTGGTGGGAATGTTTGTAATTATATCAAGGTACATGGAACTACATCCTCTTTTCTGCAAGAGGATATAGAGGCTGTGTATACTTTTAATTATTCTAGTTATAGTGCTGACACCATGTTTGCAGATGGTGTAATTACCATAAACATTGATACAAACGATGTTTCAGGAGAATTTAATTTTAGTTGGCAGGAGGGTATTACTCCCGACAACTCAGATCCTACGGGGTTTTTCAAAAATGCTATTGCCGGTCCTTCTAACTCAACAGTAACTCTTAATAAAAATACGGCATATCAATTCATGTTCTTTGTGACGGACGCTGAACTGCTTGAACAGTTAAACAATACACCTTCCGATGCAGGACAAATTGTAAAAATGACTAAAGAATAAGCACTGGAAAGGGGAAATGAATCATGAAAAATAAATTTACGATAAGAATTATTTCAGCTATCCTTTGTGTCGCTATGTTGATTACCACGCTTCCGGCAATTCCTTTATCCGTAAGCGCTGCATCTGCGGCCGGAACTGAACCGGTAGTAACAACCGATGTAGAGTTTCACGATGGCATTGATTATGAAATCACTCGTACCACCCGTTATATAGGAAACAGAACCTACAGTGTTCAGATTGATGTTTCAGCGGATTTATCCACCTTTGAACACGCTCGTATCCGTACTTCTTCCCGTAATGGCTACGTTACCATTCAAGAAACTGGTTATTACTTGATTGAGTTGTGGGGCGGCGACGGTGGCGACGGTCAGGATGGTTGGACTGTTGCAGTGATTCCCGTACTTACTGACGGCGGTGACGGTGCTCACGGCGGATATGTTTACGGTAAAGTTTTCCTGAAAGCAGGACAAACACTGGTTTATAACATCGGTACTAACGGTGATGAAAGTACGGTATATAACGATGAGGGTGGTGGCGTCAACGGTGACGGCGGTACCCACGGTGACCAGGGTTCCTACAAAGTCGGCGGCGGTGGCGGTTATACCGCTATCTATCTGTTTGAAGAAGGCGAGTTTGATGAAGACTACGTAACGGAAACTTCGGTAAATATTCCAGAGACTGCACGCCTTTCCCGCTATCTGATGATTGCAGGCGGTGGCGGTGGCGGCGGTGCCGGCTTTACTAACCTTATTTCTAATGGTACCGCAGGTTCTCCTAACGGTGGTATGGGCGGTAACATTAACAATGGTGTGTCAATGTCCTTGCTTGGCGATGAATACCTTGTTCCAGGTTATGTTTTCTCCGGTAGAAACGGTCAGTCCAGCGGTACTTCGACTGAGTATGTAGGTCGTGGCGGCTCTAATGTTCCCGGTGCAGTGTCCGAAACCTTGATGGGATATTTTACGCAAAACCAGTTACCGAATGACTGGACGGGCACCCATAATTCCTCTGTATCTCCCGGTGCGGGCGGTTCGGGTAACTTCCGAGGTGGCGGCGGTGGCTCCGGTTATGCAGGCGGATCCGGCGGTATTATGACCGCTCAGTTGATTGCATCCAACGTTGGTGGTGGCGGTGGCGGTTCTTCTTTTGTTGCTGACGAAGTAAACGGTCAGAAAATCGTTTTTCAAACCCTTACCGACGAGGAAAGAGCTTATCTTTCCGGCTCTACAGCCCAGCCTGTCGGCGCTAATACCGGTGGCGCTGTTCAGATTACTTATCTTAGCGGTGCTGAGGATGAATTCTATCAGGAGGCATTAGATAACGTTACGATTAGTGCAACAATTTCTCGTTATTTTGACGTGCTTTCGTCCTCAAAGACTACCGGTAGCAACGCACTTTCCATTACCGATAACGGTGATACTACTTATGTAAAAGCAAGCGGCTTGTCTATTATTCCCGCCAGCCCTGCACATGGCGGCAAAACTGCATCTGTAACCCTGTTTATTCGTGCAAAAGACGAATTTATGGGCGGTAACGGCGTACAGTTGATTGATGGTGTCAGTGCGGACTTTTTAAGTCCTAATGATAACGTAACGCCGATACATATTGTTCCAAGTGATGTAAAAGCGCACAAATTTGTAAATGTTCCTTTGAACGCAACGATTAAGACGAAGTCTTATACTTCCAGCCAAAAAGGAAAAGCTTATGCCGTCAGCTCTCTTTATGAGGATGATTATGTTAATGGAAGCGTTAGCATAAGAGATAACCTGACGAGCTATTGGGAATACGACCACATTTCTGCGATCAGCACCTATCGGGTTTACCAAAACGGAACGCATATCACAGCATCCTCCGTTGCTCCCACGGAAACAACGACCTACGAGGTGCGCTATGACGTAACACCGTTGATTGCGCCTGATTCCGAGGTTACGGTCGGTCCTGCGATCGAAAGCCCTACAACAATCACCGGTAAAGCGGTTATATCCGTTGTCGCACCCGGAACGGCTGTTTTGAACGGATTAGATGTAACAGGCTCTAAAACTCTGAGCTATGCAAACGGCAAATATGATTTTTCTGTTTTAATCAATCAGGAAAGTCCTACTGTTCTGTTGGAAAACACAAACACTACTACCACTACAAGCGGTTCTTGGACTGCTCCTGTGGATGGATGGTATTATATCCAAGTTTGGGGTGGAAATGGTGGTAGCAGTGGTACGGTTTCGTGTAGCGGCGTGAATGGAAACGATGTTAGAACTGCCTCGGCAGGTAGCGGTGGTACAGGCGGATATGTAACCGGATACATATACTTGTCGCAAGGCGAGGTTCTTTCCTTAACTGTAGGCTCTGCTGGCTCAACCGGTTCTAACAACACAGGAAATAGACTTTCTCGAGCTAACAGTTTGTTTTCCAGTACCAGTAGACATGAAGTTCATCAAAGCTGGCCTGGTGGCGGTGGCGGTTATTCTTTAGTAGAAATGAGTGGATCCCCTCTACTAATTGCCGGTGGTGGCGGTGGCGCTGGAAGTAGTGTTGTTACTATTGCTCAATACGCTGTTGTTTATAGCCAGACTGCTTCTCGTTCTGGCGGCAGTGTATCCAGTTCTGCTTCTTCGACACTTGCCGCGTCACTTTCTTCTTATAACGGTAGTGCAGGTCAACGCAATGGTAGTGGTAATGCCGGAGTTTCACTTGGCGTTCCAACGAATATGACAGCGACAGCTGGCTCAGCAGGCACAGCGGGCTCCAATTATCGCCTTAGTGGAATGTCAAGCGGCTATGATTCAACAAATTCTGGCAATGAACTTCCTGAAGAAGCAAAAAAATATGCACAACAACAATCCAGTTCTAAGAATGGTCGTAGTGGAGGGCAAGTAGCCATTACGCTTGTTGCCACAGAAGATAGCCAAGCAGCGTATGATAAGCTGATGGATGTGGAAACTGAGATTGCAATTTCCCGCTATTTTGATATTGAAAGCATTGATTTAGCAACTGGCGATACTTACAGCACCACTTCTTTCAACGATAATGGCGACGGAAGTTATACAAAGATTTATAAAAATGCAAGTGGTAATCAGGTTGCGAAGTTTTCTTATCGAACTGTTACCGCTGCTGACGGAGTTTCAAGTTATATTAAGATTTTTGATGTTGAGTATTTACCTGATCCTATAACGGAAACGCAGGGCACTACATATTATTTACATTACGAATCCACACTTGATTTTACATTCAAATTAACTCCTAAAGACGGATTCTTAGGCGGTAATGATGTTCCGGTCCTTGCATACGGGCAAATCGACGGTGTGGCAGATAAAGATTCTATTGCCGATTATGGTGTCCGTGTTTTACAGGGCGACGAGTTTATGAATCTTCCTGCCGCTGATCCTACGGATTTTGTCAACGTGGAAAACACCGTTGATATGGCAGATTACCTGACCGTGCAGGATAAGACCATTCACTTGGGCGACTCGGTACAGAAGACTGAACTTTACACCTTTACTCCTCCCACCTACGGCGCAGATGCATGGGAGGATGACTACGCAACCTTTGTTTCTCCGGGAGATGAAACTTATACTCCGACGCAGACAACGGATTATATTATAATGGCTAGTTTTGAGCCAAGGATTGAAGTAGCACAGAAGGCGACGATTGTAGAGAGTTTGCCGGCACAGGAGTACAGCTTGTCCGCAACAGTGTATGTTGAGGTTCCTGTTACCACAGCTCTTACCAATTTGACTTGCGATAACGTAGATTGGACTCTCTGGGGTGAATCTTTCGGATGTACAATTACACCGAATGCAGGATATATTCTTCCCGAAAGCATTGTGGTTGCTGTTAATGGTGAAGAAACGAGTAACTATACATATAGTGATTCGTTGGGAACGGTTTTCATTGAAGGACAGTATGTAACAGGACCGATTGTAATAACCGCGCAAGCCGCAGTAAAGAACTATAAGATTTATATTGTATATGACAATTACGATGCCGGACTTGGCAAGGATGTCCGACAGCCACAGGTAGAGATTACTGGTATTCAGTCGGATGAAACGATTGATTGGAGTCGATTGGAAGAAATCAAAGGTACCATCAATCCAAAAGAGGGTTATGAATATCAGTGGGTATTTGAAAACTCTTCCGGTGAACAGCCTGAAACCATGCCGGCTCATAACCTTTGGGTCTATGGTTCATATGTAAAGGCATCGTATCCACTCACCATTAATTATGTTGATGAAGATGGTAATCCTATGGAGAATATTGATTCTTACAGCGGTAGTGTTGTATATGGTGATGATTATTCCGTTGTTTCACCATCAGTAAAGGGTTATCTCCCGGATCAGACTGTTGTTTCCGGTACGATGGGTGCTGAAGCAGTTACTGTTACTGTTAAATATATGCCTTCCAAGAATAAGCTAATTATTCTTTATCAAAAAGAAACCGATGGGACGCTCTTGTGTGATCCTTACGAGAAAGATACTGTGAGTGGTCAAACATACACTGTGAACTCTCCTGAATTTGAGGGATATGAGACGGATACTCCTGTAGTTACTGTGAAAATGGAGGGAGAAGATACACAGACAATTATTATAAACTATACACCTAAGAAATTCACGGTAACCTTTGATAAAAACGACCAGAACGATGCAACCTTGGATATGCCGGAAACAAAGCTGGTGGAATACGATAATCTCTATTCCTTCAACGCTATGCCCGACGAGGACGGCAAATATGTTCACGACGGCTTGCCTACGGCTCAGGTTGCAGGCTACACCTTTGCAGGATGGTTTACCGAACCTGAATGCACAAACGAGGTAAAAGAATCCGATACCGTTAAGATTACGGCGGATACTACACTCTATGCAAAATGGGAACGCACGAAATTTAAGCTGACCGTCCGCTATGATTTTCTCTATGAGAACGGCGACTACGTTCCTGAAGGATTTGACAGCGTTGATGCGGTACGCGCTTCTTTGACTGATGATGTTATTGAGATTGCATACGGCGATCCTTATAGCGTTGCACTTCCTGCATTGACGGGCTATTCCGCTTATGAGAACTTTGGGCTCAACGACCAGGAAAAACTTGAAATACTGTCCGGCACAATGCCCGGTCAGAATATGTTGGTGGTAATTAGTTATGAGATTAACACCTATGAAATCAAGTTTATGGATCTGTCCGGTTCTCACGTGAACTATTCCGACAAGGACACCTCCACGGTAGCAAGCGATTCTTTCGACACCGTATGGAAAACTGTCAATGTAAAGCATAATGTCGTTCCTGTTTATGAAGAAGCCGATCCGACTCCGAACCATGCTACCAGAGAAGAATATACCTATTCCTTTACCGGTTGGTATGGTTCTAACGATGATGTTACCTATTTAGGAAAGACTCCGACGTTCCCTGCGGTAACAAGCGAGCGTAACTACTATGCTATGTATGACGCTACGGAAAATATTGTGGCAGTAACTTACGGCAGCAAGGTAGAATATTTTACTAACGTTGCTTCTGCGCTGGAGTTTGCCGAAACCAATATTTCTTCCGGGGTTGTAATGGACTTTCGCAGAAATGCCGGAAACGAACGAGTACTCAATCTGAATGATGATACTCTTGTGTTTGGAAATACCTATACAGGCACAACCAATTATACTGTAACGGTTGATTTGAATGGCATTGCATTGCAAAACACGAAAGGTCAATCAGTTGTTGAGAATACACTGAGACCTTTGACAATCGTAATCAGCGATAGTGGTGCTGGCGGAAACATCTCTGTATCAGGTGATGATGATGTAATTGCAATTCAAAGCACTACCGGAAGTCTTACTGTAAACAATCAGATTTCTGTTGATGTAACCTCGAACAACGGCGATGCAACGGGAATTAAGTTTGGTAATGCAACAAACTCCTACACATTGTCGTATGCTAACGAGTTATCTTCCGTCAATGTAACGGCAGCAAACGGAACAGCTTGCGGTATTGATGTGGTTGGAACTTCGACAGTAAAACCTGCGGCCGTTAATGTAACGGGTAAAGATGCCGTTGGCATTCGCACAAACGACGGCACGGCACTTACCTTATCCGGTACGGCAATGGCTCTGAATGTTTCGGGTGCCGAAAACGCAACGGGCATTCGTATCGCAGAAGGCGCAAGCCTTGTAAATACTGTTTCCAATACCAAAGAGCAAACTGTTACCTCTCAAGGCGATACCTACGGTATTTATAACGAAGGTGCTCTGTCCTCGCTGAACCTGAAAGTAACTGTAAATGGCACGAACAATGCCTACGGTATTTATAACAAGGCTGGTACAGTTAACGTAACGGGAATCGGCTCCGGTGTGGATCTTCGTGCAACAGGTACGAATGGTTACGGACTTTATAACGAAGCAGGCGGAGCTGCTATCGGTGCCGAGGACGGCGATAAACTGAATAAGGGTGCGTTTGCAGGTTCGTCCTACGGTATTTACAGCGCTGATAACAGTATCTTTGCTTCGGGCAATTACCTCTATATCAAGGGCGCGGATGAAAGCACGGCTTTGTCTGGTGTGGTACACGTTGGCTATCATCAAACTGATGCAACTATGCAGTTTGACATCGGGTACTATCGCTTGGCGACAATGCGTACAATTATTTTTATAACAAATGGCGGTACCGAGATTGCCACAGTGACACAGTTGTACGATACACCTCTTGATGCTGTGGTGACCACCAAGCGAGGTTATACTTTCAATTCTTGGCATTTAACCGAAGCATTGGACAGCAGTTATGTATATCCTGCCACAATGCCAGATGAGGATTTGGTGCTATATTCCAAGTGGGATTTGAATAGTTATCAGTATTCTCTTGATCCTGAATTTAAAGAAATTACGGTTGAGTTCTATGACAAAGCAACAGACGGGTCATTGATTTTGTTGGGAACGGCTGATATCACGAAGAGTAATAATGAACTTGTTATTCCGGATAATGTTTTGACGGAAGTACAGAGTTATCTTTCTACAAGTAACAGCACACTCTCAATATTTACAGGATGGTATTCAACTCAGAATCCCACTGTAGATTCGTATGCTAAACTTGACGGTGATATTTCGTATTTAGATTCGAATCATGATTTTAAGATTGAATTGTATGTAGGTTGGTACAATGTAACAGGTTGTAAAACCCAAGGGCAATTAACCACTTCTACTAAGTCATTTACAATCAATCAATCTACGAATACGAGTGCAACCACGGCTTATTTTATGTATTATGTTGTTCCTAATGACGGCGATTATTCAATTAGTTATTTGAATTATGCTACAAACACGTCGTATCGTTACAAAAATGTGTATATATACGTATACTCTGCAGACGGTACAATAACAAAAGTAAGAGATAATGGAACATTGAGCGTCAACACTTCGGGTACATCATATAATACCTCAAAAATGACAGGACTAAAAGCGGGAGATGTAATTGTATTACGAGCATATCGCGGATATACGAGTAGCACCAGTACGAGTTACAACTCTACCATCAGAGCATATATTTCTCCTATAAATGGTACTGTTATTGATGATACTTCAACCTATTCTGCAACATCCTCCATCCAACGTATTACGCGCTTTTACAACGTAGAGATGGGTACAATAACACTCCCGGTTGCGGACAATACAGGTCACGAAGGTATGAAATTCGCTGGTTGGGCGGATACCGTAGATGCACCGAAGGATGAGCGTATTACGCAGATTACACCAGATATGGTAGATACGGTTGAAGAGTGGCAGAACGGTGAACTATGGCAACTCTATTCACAATGGATGGAGAAAACATGGACTGCTTATCAAAGTGATAAACGCGACTTTACCGCCTTTGAAAACACAGCTCAGGTCAATATTCTCGGTAACGATACGGTTTCTATTCGCTTCAAATCAGAGCAAGAACCTACCGAGGCTCTTACCTTCAAGTTTGCTAATGGCCTGCCTGCGGGAACGATTCTGACCCTAATTGATCGCAGTGGAACGGTGCCGGTATATTACACCTATACCACGACCGATACAACTACAGAACTTTCTTCTACCATGTTCGTGAAAATGGGTGTCGCAACCGATTCGTTCAGCGGAATCAGTAAGGATGTTGTGTTGCAGATTTGTTACAAGAACACATCTGCCACCAGCACATCTGAAACCGTCAGCATTTATGCCGGTGATGTTTCCGAGGTGGATGCTGTTTACGGTATCACCCCGATGGGAACACTTACGGGCAGTAACGGTTCTGGAGATTTTAAATACAACGAAGAGTATACGCTGAATGTAACCGTACCTGTGCTTTCCGATCTTGGCTTAAACGAGGAGGACAAAGTGCTTCTACGTGTTCGTTGGGATGATGTGAATTTGGCACCAGGTTCTGTTATCAGTTTGAACGGTATGAATGCAACGATTTATGACGGTGAGTATGCGCTGTTGGATACCGGCTTCACTGTAGCGGATATGACGGCTGAAATGCCTGCAACAATGAGCATTTACCTACCGACAATGGTGCAAAATGAGTTTAAAGACAAGACTTTCTACTATGAACTCTGCATTGCACCAAATGCTGAGGCGGCGTTTGGTTTGCAGGTGCATCCTCTTATCGTTGTAACCCAGGAATTGACATTGCAGGTAACTCCGTCCTTGGAAGTAGATGCAGTTGATAAAACCGCGAAAGTTGGCGAAGATATTTCGGTAACGGTAGATACATCCGAAACAGGAAACATCTCCCAGGTTGAATTCTATCTGTATCAGCAAAATAGTGATGGTACATTTGAGCGTACAGCAAATTGTGCCACCGTGTTTGAAACGTTGACGGTAGCCGATGATGGTAAGCTTTCTGTTGGGGACGGCACATTGGTTAATGGCAATACTTTTACAGCAACTGTTTCAACAAATGCAGTACAAGATAAATACTATCTTATTGTAAAACTCGGTGATAAATACGAGCGTATTCGTTTAAGAGTGGTTGCAAATACTCAATAATATTTCAGCAAAAACGTTAAAAAGATAGCTATCCCAGTTTCTCTAAGGAAAGTTGGGTAAGTGCCTCAAAAGATGGTGTAGTGTTATACTAACTACATCATTGTTTGAGGCACTTTTTATTCTAGGGTCTTTTATTCTTATAATTCGACCTTCTTGACTTACTGTCACTTTAGTGATACAATGTGTTTGGTGATAAATGGAGGTTAGGAAAATGGATAGAGTGATTACGATATATCACGGTTCAGAAAAGAACGTGGAACAGCCTCTTTTCGGCGAAGGAAAGAAAAATAATGACTTTGGCCTTGGCTTTTACTGTACTGCAAGTGAGGAGTTAGCAAAGGAATGGGCGGTATCATCCTTGCGTGACGGCTTTTCTAATCGTTATACGCTGGATACAGAATATTTGAATATTTTGAACTTGAATAGTCCCGATTACACGATTCTTAACTGGATTGCTGTTTTGGTGGAGCATCGTCTGTTTTCTATTAAAACTCCTGTAGCAAGACGAGCAAAGCGATATTTGATTGATAACTTCGCGATAAATGTAAATGCTTATGATTTAATTGTAGGTTACCGGGCGGATGATTCCTATTTTGATTACGCAGAGTCCTTTCTTAATAATGGTATTTCTGTAGAACAGCTTGCACGTGCTATGCGGCTGGGAAAGCTTGGGGAACAAATCGTTATTAAATCAAAGTTTGCCTTTTCCAAACTAAAATATGAAGGTTTTGATATTGCTGAGAAGGACCAATATTATGTTCTGCGCAAAGCCAGGGATGATGAAGCCAATCAGCTTTATTTGGAAATGCTGGAAGAAGAGAGTGATGGACTGTATATTCAGGATATTATGAGAGGAGGCATTATAAACGATGATCCACGCATACCAAGAAATATATTTGAGTAAAGCGCAGGCGGTAATGGGTGATGCCTTCGATTACGCACTTAATGCATGTGACATTCCCGGAAATGACTTTGTGAAACTGTTTATTACAAGTTCTGTAAGCAAACGAATGGAAAATGGGGAGCCTGCTTATCTTGCAGGTAAAAGCGGCATTGAAATCGTCCTGGAAATCGTTGCAGAAACTAAGGGGAAAGAACTTCAAATAGAACCACAGGAGCATTTCGGACGCTCAAAGGAATACTGGATTGGATGGGCCGTTGCTTATTATCAGTGGTATTCCGGCAGAAAGTATCGTGACATTTTTAAAGTTATTTCTTTTGATGATTTGCAAAAGATGTACTATACGCTCCATGAAGCTGATATCACAAAATTTGTTGATATTGTGGATTCAAAAATAAAGGATTTTTTTCATGAAACCAATTTAAAGCGCATTCGTAAAGTGTACGGATTTACGCAGGCAGATTTAGCAGAACGGTCCGGTGTCAGCCTTCGTTCGATTCAAATGTATGAACAACGTAATAAAAACATCAACAAAGCAAGTGCAGATGTAATGTATAGTCTTGCTAAGGTTTTAGGTTGTACAATGGAAGATTTAATTGAAAGGTAATTATAAGGGCAGAGAAAGTAATAAAGTGATGGGAGATATGATTATGATTGAAAGAAAATGTAACAACTGGTGTTTTAATAAAGATGTGGAAGCAGAAGTAACTGCTCCGGGCTTAAGCCGCAAAGTGCTTGCTTTTTGCGACGAAGCAATGGTTGTAGAAAATACTTTTGAAGTAGGTGCAATTGGCTCTATGCACAGCCACCCACATACCCAGATTACATATGTTGTTAAAGGTGCATTCCGCTATACTATCGGTGAAGAAACCTACGTGGTGAAAGCAGGAGATACCTTGTTAAAGCAGAACAGTGTGATGCATGGCTGCGAATGTATCGAAGCTGGCATCTTGGTAGATTTCTTTACACCGATGAGAGAAGATTTTATTAAATAGCAGAGAGATTTAATAAGACAGGTTATGATTATCCTGTCATTCTTGCACGCATTTTAACAATACGTGTTGACAAACTACGTATAATAGTGGTATTGTTATTATACGTGGAAGGAGGGGGTTATATGTTATCCGTATATCCGGCATGTTTTTTTCAAGAGGAGAACAGTTATTCTGTCGTTTTTCCAGATTTAAATGGATTGTCCACTTGTGGTGATACCTTAAATGATGCGATGACTGCGGCAGTGGATTGTCTTGCAGGTTATCTATATATGAGCAAGAAAGAGGGCGAAGAGATTCCGGTACCATCCGTAATGGCAGATATAAACATTAGTTTATTAGCAGGAGAACTGGAGGTTACCGTGGAAGGAGCTTTCGTTAATATGATTTCTGTAGATGTAGATTCCTATGCAAAGAAATATTTTGAGAAAGCAGTTAAAAAGACATTGACCATTCCTAGTTGGCTGAATAAAGCTGCTATGGAAAAAAATATTAATTTCTCGCAGGTTTTGCAGGAAGCTTTATTAAAAAAAATACAGGAAGAACATTAGAAGGATGTGACTGGGAAGGTAATATTTATTTGATTTTTTACATGTTTGAGTATAAGCTTAGTCAGTGGCGGCTAATCTTATATCTCTTTAAAGATAGAAGGGGGAGTTATGAGTACTACAAAAGATATCGGAAGTAATATCCGTGAGCAACGTATGAAAAGAGGATTGACACAAAGGCAGCTGGCAGAGCAGCTTTTTGTATCAGCGTCTGCAGTATCAAAGTGGGAAATGAAAGCGGCAATACCGGACATTCATATGGTTATACAGTTGGCTGATATATTTCAAATATCGGTTTCTGAGCTGCTGGGCGCAGAGGATAAGGCATCTGAGGAATGCGCAGATAAGATGTTGGAAGAATATCCGGATAAAACGTCTGAGGAAGAGACTTTAGCAGTAGCAGAGGCTAACGTGATTGAACCGATAACACCAGAGAAAGGGCTGTGCAAGTATCTTAAAATACTAATTCCTGTTGCGATTATAGCTGTATTAGGATGTATTGCTTTCAGCTTACCTTTATGAGCTTCTGTCTTTCATAAAGATTTTAGAGTTACAAAAGGTGAAACAAAATATATTAACACAACAAAGTCAACAGATTTTATTTATGAATTAGAGAAGAAACTACATCTTCCACTAACAAATTAAAACTATTTTAAAGTGCAAAATATAAAACAGAAAATCAGCAGGGCTGTGAGTCATTTCACAGTTCTGCTGATTGTTAATTAACGCCATTTTTTGATGCTTGATATTAAAACAAACCATTATACCCTTTGTGCTACAGAAAGTCAATCTACAATTTAAAAAACACAAACAATATACATGTTGTAGATGAATATTTTACTGGAATTATATTCGCTTTACTAAAAGAAGTGTTTGTGTTAACTTATGTAACAGAAGTACTTCAAAAAAATTATAAAGGAGAATTTTTAATGAAAAAATATTCTAGACTGTTCTTGACAATGTTATTTACAACTATTCTAGTAATAATTTCAACAATTGTATCTATGGCTAGCAGTATACCTAATGATATTATTGATCATTCCTATGAAACTAAAAAAATTAATAACATAATAAAATGTATGAATGGTGAAGAACATGATCATGGTGTGTGTGAAGATAACAGTGAAATACTTCATATAAACATACCTGATATTAGTCCTATGATGACATGCAGCCAGTGTGGTGATTCTGCTCCAATCGTATGTGCGGCAGAAGAAATACACTATGATTCTGGTACACATAAATATGGTTTTTTGTGGACAGAAACTTGTAATGTTGCGTATCTTAATAGCCGTTCTGCTTCTATATGCATTGCTTGTTATAATATTGTCGAAGTTTTTGGTTACCATGACTGCTGGGAAATACATCAAAATTGTAGTAAAGGTAAATATCATGTATGTCCGTGTGATATTTCCTAAATGGCATAGTCGAAAAGGTTGATAGAAAGGAAAAGGTATATTTGTGAATGACTGCTAGACGAGTCGATTACAATATATCAGGTACATTTATGACTAAGAAAAAAGTAGGTTTCATGGTAGCAGCTCTCTGCTTAATTAGTGTAGTTATGATTGTTTGCAGCAAGAATACTGCGGATACTTTGAATCTGTCTTCACTTCAAAGAGAGAGTGGTGAATATGTTTATCCAGGTGTTGAATGGCTGATGTCGATTAATGAACTGGAAGAAAATTTAGGTTATACCTTCGATAATCCTGAGTTTGGTTCAGAACAGGAACCCTTTGATTATAGAACGAATACGAATTATGAGTTTGCTATCTTCTCACCAAAAGAACAAGATAAATATGTGAAATTGTTTGACAACTATGGACAGATATCTTATCAACTTGAATTAGGTGAACTTAAGAGTGTGCAACTGACATTTAAAAATAATGTTGATAAAATGAAGAATAATAAATTAGAAGATTTAGCTACGAAAACAAGAGATGAACTAATTAAACTTTATGGTGAGAATTTCATACTAAAAGATAGTTCAGCCGATGATAAGTCACCAATTGATGTTATTACTTATACATGGGAGCATATAGCGGATGATAACTCCGTAACACGTATTTTTCTTTCAGTTATTCCTTCAACTGAAAATACCAACACGGTTAGTCTAGGGGTTTCATATTTTATAAACAAAAATTAATAATGAAAATATTTTTATAACTTGGGATGTGACTTGGTAGGAAATTACTAACGAACTTGCAAAACGTTAATGAAAATGTTAAGATAAGACTGTGTTTTTTCAACACAGTCTTAACGTTATTTAAAAGGAAAATAGTTTTATGATAAAATTAGCATTGTCAGATGACATTTTAATGAAGGTGGACAAGCCGGCTCGTTACATAGGTAATGAAGTAAACGCGGTGGTAAAGGAAAAGTCTAAGGTGGACGTGCGTTTTGCCATGTGTTTCCCGGACGTTTATGAGATTGGTATGTCCCATCAGGGCATTCAGATTTTATATGGTATGTTTAATAGTTTTGAGGATACCTGGTGTGAGCGTGTCTATAGTCCATGGGTGGATTTGGATCGTATTATGCGTGAAGAAAATATTCCGCTGTTTGCACTGGAATCCCAGGAGCCGGTAAAGGACTTTGATTTCCTTGGTATTACGATTCAGTATGAAATGTGTTATACCAATATTTTGCAGGTATTGGATTTGGCACAGATTCCTTTAAAAGCTTCTGAGAGAGGCGATGGATGGGATTATCCGATTGTAATCGGTGGTGGTCCGTGTACCTACAATCCGGAGCCAATAGCAGACTTTTTTGATATGTTTTATATTGGCGAGGGCGAGACTCACTATCGTAAGCTTTTGGATGTGTACAAGGCGTGCCGGAAAGAGGCCAAGAGTCGTCAGGAATTTTTATATAAGGCAAGTAAGGTGCCTGGTATGTATGTGCCAAGCATGTATGATGTACAGTATAAAGAAGACGGTACCATTGCAAGCTTTACCCCTGTGAAAGAAGGGGTTCCTGCTACGGTATTAAAGGAAATCGTGATGGATGTATCCGATTGCTATTATCCGACAAAAACAGTTGTTCCATATATTAAGGCGACTCAGGATCGTGTAGTATTGGAAATTCAGCGCGGTTGTATTCGTGGTTGTCGTTTCTGCCAGGCAGGTCAGATTTATCGTCCGGTGCGTGAACGTGATGTAGAAAAACTGAAACAATACGCGGTAGAGCTTTTAAAAAATACCGGTTATGAGGAAATTTCTTTAAGCTCTTTGAGTTCCAGTGACTATTCACAGCTTCCGGAATTGATTGATTTCTTGATTGAGGAATGTAATAAGCGTCACACTAATATTTCTCTGCCGTCTTTACGAATTGATGCCTTTTCTTTGGATGTTATGAGTAAGGTGCAGGATGTGAAAAAGAGCAGCCTGACCTTTGCCCCGGAAGCAGGCAGTCAGAGACTTCGTGACGTAATCAATAAAGGACTTACCGAAGAAGTAATTTTAAAAGGTGCAGCCCTTGCTTTTGAAGGTGGCTGGACTAAGGTAAAATTATACTTTATGCTGGGTCTGCCAACGGAAACCGAGGAAGATATCCGCGGTATAGCAGAACTTTCTAATAAAATCGCCGCAACATTTTTTGAGACCGTGCCAAAGGAGAAGCGTGTAAACGGCAAGGTACAGATTGTGACAAGCACCTCTTTCTTTATTCCAAAGCCATTTACACCATTCCAGTGGGCAAAGCAGTTTACGAAAGAGGAATTTATTGAAAAGGCGCACCAGACAAAGCGTGCCATTGCTTCTCAGTTAAATCAAAAGTCCATTAAATACAATTACCACGAAGCAGATGTCAGCGTTTTGGAAGGTGTATTTGCCCGCGGTGACAGAAAAGTGGCAGATGTTATTTTAAAGGCATATGAAAAAGGCTGTATGTATGACTCTTGGAGCGAATACTTTGATAACAACAAGTGGCTGGAAAGCTTTGACGAGTGTGGCGTAGATATTGGATTCTACACCACAAGAGAGCGTGATTTGGATGAGATTTTCCCTTGGGATTTCATCGATTGCGGTGTAACAAAGGCATTTTTAAAGAGAGAGTGGCAGAAGGCCTTAGGCGAAACGGTGACACCAAACTGTCGCATGCAGTGTCAAGGTTGTGGTGCTATGAGATTTGGAGGAGGTGTGTGTTTTGAAGTTAAGAATTAAATTCAAAAAATTTGGTCCGGTAAAATTTATCGGGCACTTAGACGTGATGCGCTTTTTCCAGAAAGGACTTCGCCGTGCAGAGATTGATGTGGCATATTCCACAGGCTTCAGCCCACATCAGATAATGTCTTTCGCTTCCCCTTTGGGTGTAGGCTTAGAGAGTAATGGCGAATATTTCGATGTGGAAATTCTTACACCGATTTCCAGTCAGGATTTTATGGATAAATTTAATGCAGTAAGCGTGCCTTGGATTCAAGTGACAGACGTACGTCTCTTACCGGATAAAGCAGGCAACGCGATGGCAAGTGTTGCGGCTGCAGGATATACGATTTCTTTCCGAGAAAGCCGAGGCTTTGAAGACGGATGGCATCAGAAATTTGAAGCGTTTATGTCACAACCACAGATTATGGTGACGAAAGCTACCAAAAAGGGGACTGCGGAAATTGATTTAAAGCCTGCTATTTATGACTATAAAGTGTCAGAGGACAGCTTGTATTTGCTGGTAAATGCCAGCAGTGAAGGCAATATAAAGCCTACGTTAGTAATGGATGCCTTTGCGGCATATTGTGGTGAGAGGCTTCGGGAAAATGCGCTGATGATTACCCGTGAGGAAACCTACGGAAGTAAGGTTTATAAGGATGGAAATGTGAAGTATATTCCGCTGGCCGAGTTTGGGGAATGGATGGAGTAAATATGGCTTATATAAAAAAATGTTTAATATGGCTGCTGACTGTGATGTTATTTACAGGTTGTGGCATATTTGAATATTCTGCTATAGCAGAAACCATATTTAATGATAAATCTGAACCTTCGGCTTCAGAAACCACATCCGAACCTGCATCCATCGAGTCGGAAATTGTTGTTACGGAAGAAGAATCAGCGGTTACCACGGAACCTATTCCTTCTCCACCTGCAACACTTTCCCTTATCATGGTAGGCGATATTTTGCTCCATGACTCGGTAGAGGCGGCTGCCCTTCAGGAAGATGGCAGTTACAATTACGAAGCTATTTTTGCACATATGACAGAGGATATTCAGGCAGCTGACCTTGCAATTGTTAACCAAGAGGTAATTATTGGTGGTGAGGAGCTTGGAATCAGCGGTTATCCTGCGTTTAATGCAGCTTTCTCGGCCGGGGATGCGCTTGTAAATGCGGGCTTTGATGTGGTTTGCCATGGGACAAATCATGCCTTGGATAAAGGTAGAAAAGGACTGTTAAACTGTATAAATTTTTGGAAGGAATCTTATCCGGAAATTACAGTTTTGGGTATTCATGACAGCCAGGAAGCGCAGGATGATATTTTTATTTACGAACAGGGCGATTTTAGAATTGCAATTTTAAATTACACCTATGGTACCAATGGCATTCCGCTTCCGGAGGGGATGCCTTATGCAGTAGACCTTTTGGATGAAGCAAAGGTACTTGAGGATATTGAGAAAGCAGAGAAATTGGCTGATTTTACGATTGTATGTCCTCATTGGGGTACGGAGTATCAGTTAAAGCAGTCCGGTAACCAGGAAAAGTGGGCGAAGCTTTTTGCGGCAAATGGTGTGGATTTGGTACTTGGTACCCACCCTCATGTAATTCAGCCTATAGAATGGGTGGTTGACGAGGAAAGCGGTCACGAAATGCTGGTGTATTATTCCTTAGGGAATTTTGTAAACTGGACCGGTGAGTCAGGAAACGGTATTGCAAACCGCATGGTTGGCGGCATGGCACAGGTTACCTTGGAGATTAAAGACGAGGAAGTGTGTATTTCAGATTACGGCTTAGAGCCGGTTGTGGCACATTTAGAGCAGGGTGTAAATGGTGTGACCGTGTACAAATTAAGCGATTATACCGTGGAATTGGCCGAAAAAAATCAAATTCGTTTGCAGGATGCTGCCTTTTCCAAGGAATATTGTGAGCAGTTATGTGAACAAGTTTTTACAGAGAATTATAAATAAAGGAATCTAAATATGACAAGCAAAATAAGCGGCAAGTTGATTATTACCTCTTACAAGTATGGAAAATTTCATAAGGAGAGCGAAACTCATCGGGTCGCTTGTTTTATTGCAGATAATAAGCTGGAATATATCAAAGTAATACCGGATGAACAGGTATTACCTGCAGGAACTATTGTGACTGGAAAAGTAACCAATGTAGTAAACAATATTCCCGCCGCCTTTGTTGCACTAAATCAGGCAAAGGACATGGGTTTTCTGTCGTTGGTTGATTTGGAGCAGGCTGTTGTTACCAATGGAAAATTTAACGGCAAATTAAAGTCCGGTGACGAGGTGCTTGTGAAAGTAGTACGTGAGCCTATGAAAACCAAGGACTATACCCTTACTGCAAAGTTAGATATGACCGCAAAATATGCAGTTGCTCATATGGGTAGTGGAAATTTGCTATTTTCCAAGAAACTATCTGCAAAAGAAAAAGACATTATTTTAAATTACCTTGTTTCTAAAGCAATTGTAACCCGTGACAAAAAGTTGATTGGCATGGAGGATGTGGATATTACCATTCGAACCGATGCCGGCAAGCTGGTGGCAGAAGAGAAGCTGGATGTTTTATTACAAGATGTGGAACAGACAACTGCTTCTTTACGTCGCTTAATTTCACAGGCATCCATGCGAACCTGCTATACTGTACATCAAAGGCCTGTAACCTGGCTTAGCGAGGTTTGGCACGAGCTGCATTTATGTGGTTTTGCCATTGAAGAGTATGTGACAGATGATTTTACCATGCTTCAGACGTTAAAAGAATTGGTGCATGCTTCCGAAGCAGACAAAATACGTTTGCACCAAGATGAAAAAATTTCTTTAGAAACACTATATGGTTTGACGTTTAAAATTGACGAGTTGTTGCAGACCAAGGTGTGGCTTCCAAGCGGTGGTTATTTGTATATTGAGCCAACAGAAGCAATGACGGTGGTAGATGTGAATACCGGAAAAGCCATTCGAAAAGGCGACGACAGCGAAGCTCTTTTTTATGAGGTAAATAGAGAAGCGGCTGCAGAACTTGCAAGGCAGTTACGTCTTCGTAATATAAGCGGCATGGTAATTGTGGATTTTATTAACATGAAATCCAAGGAAAACGAGCATGCTATTTTGAGTTATATGAAGGAGTGTGCAAAAGCAGATTACAGTAAGATAGCGGTGTATGATTTTACCAGACTGGGACTTTTGGAGCTTACACGTAATAAAAAAAGCAAAGCATTGCATGAAATTTTGAGGTAATTATGAATGTTCAACATATATTAGACGGACTGGAGGCATTGTTTGCCAAACAGGATATTCAGGCCGTGGAGCCTTATCTGACAAAACAGTTGGAACAGGCTTACAGCGAGCAGGATTATGGTGCCTGTATTACGATAATGAATGAAATGATTGGTTTTTTCAGAGATACCAGTCAATATCAGAAATCTTTGGATTATAGTGAACAGGTTTTAACGTTAATGCAGCAGATGGGGTATGAAGGCACATTACCCTATGCCACTACCAGTTTAAATGTGGCAAATGCGCTTCGCGCAGCAGGCCTTCATAAAGAATCTTTGGATTTTTATGAAAGTATTTTTCCGATTTATCAGGAAAATCTGGATCCAAATGATGAGCGATTTGCTTCTCTTTACAATAATTTGAGTCTGTTATATCAGGAGATGGGGGATTTTGAAAGTGCGGCTGTATGTTTACGCCAGGCACTGAGCATCGTTTCAACAGGTGAGGACATTATTAAAGTAGCCATTACACACAGTAATTTGGGGGCTACCTTATTGCAGCTTGGAAAAACCGAGCAGGCTATTTCACATTTAGAGCAATCTCTGGCTATTTTTAATCGCTTTGAAGAAAAAGATTTTCACTATAATGCTGCGGTGGCTGCCATGGGACAAGCATATGTTTCGTTAGGACAGTTGGAAGAAGCAAGAGAATGTTATTTGGAAGCATTATATGAGCAAATGAAACACTGCGGAAAAAGTGAGGCCTTTTATCGTATTCTGGAAAATCTGCATGTGGTGGAACAGGGACTTGGCATGATTCTCACAGAGGAGCCGGAGGATATTTTCAGGTCTGCGGCAGTTGCCAGAGACGATATGTCATCCATAAACACACCACAAATCGCGCAGAATGCCCAAATTCGAGGCTTAGACTTGTCAGAGGAATTTTATGAGTGTGTCGCAAAAGAAAGCTTATATGAGCATTTTAGAGCCTTTGTTTCCAGAATGGCAATTGGTCTGGTAGGTGAAGGCAGTGAATGCTTCGGCTTTGATGATACAGTTTCTACAGACCATGATTGGGGTCCCGGCTTTTGTATTTGGCTGACACGTGAAGATTACAAACTTATCGGCAAAGACCTTCAGAAATGGTATGAGAAACTACCCATGTCCTACAAAGGCTATATACGAAAAAACGTCAATGGTGCCGGACGTGTAGGTGTTTTTTGCATGGATGACTTTTTCCGATATTTTACAGGTTATACCAATGCTTCTGAAATACCGGATGCGAATGCACTGCTTGCTGTTTCAGAAGATGGAATGGCATGCTTATTAAATGGTCGCATCTTCCACGACCCAAGCGGAGAATTCAGTCGCAGAAGGTATGCGTTTTATGATATATTTGATACAAAAATCTGGAATATTAAGCTGGCATATTCATTAATTAATTTAGGAAAATACGGTCAGTATAATTATCCACGCTCTATGAAGAGAGGAGATTATGTAACTGCCCAGATGGTACTCTACAAATATGTGGAGGAGCTTCTTAAATTTGTACACTATGTAAATCATGTATTTCCGCCATATTATAAATGGCTGAAAAAGAGTGCTTCCAACCTGGAAAAACTGGCTGTTTTAGCAGATTTGACCGATGCGCTGGCTGATTTTGCAGACGGCAGAGCAGCATGGGAGGAAGATAATACCGGCGCTAGTGATAAAGTGGTAGGAACTGTTGAGATTATTGCCAAGTTAATTGTGGATGAATGTAGAAACAGTGGCTTGTTTGAAGATATAAACCTTCCTGAAAATGAGCTATTTCTGGAGGCCTATGGCAAGGCTCTGCTTACAAAAGTGATGATAAAAAATACTCGCCCACTGGCACCGCTTACAGATGAAGTTGTTTTAGAAAATAATACAAAAGAAGAATTGGTAAATTATATCGTTTCTTTGGAATGGCAGGCTTTTGATGAGGTGCAAAATCAAGGTGGGAGAGCAGACTGTCAGGATGATTGGGGAACTTTTTCCATAATGCGTAAAAGCCAGTATCTGGCATGGCCGAAGGCGTTGATCATTCGTTTTATTCAGGATTTTAGAAGTGCAAATGAAAAACACTGGAATTTAATTACTGAAAAATATGGACGCATGATGAAAACTACGGACCCGTCTTCCTACGAGGAGATATACGATAAGCTTCCGGTGTTAACCCCTGCCAGGGAGAGCATTATCGAGCAGATTGTTGAAATTCAAGTTTCTTGGATGGAGCAATTTGCAGAAGAATATCCTCATATGGCATCTAACAGTCGTTCTATTCGAACCAGCGAAGATAGTCCGTTTAATACTTCTTATGAGACCTATCTTAGAGGGGAGCTGTCTACCTACAGTCATGAAACACTGAAAATGTACGGAAACTTTGTGGTGGATCTTGCAAGAAGCGGGGAAAATCTTGCAAAAATGATTATGACAAATACCGCGCTTTTGTACGGGTATGAGTCTTTAGAGCATGCAGAGGAGAGTTTGAAATGAGTAAAAAAATTTCTTTTGAAATCACATCCATGACACTGCATATATTGGCAATGTTTTTTATGCTTTGCGACCATCTTTGGGCAACCATTGTTCCGGGAAACAACTGGCTGACCTGCATTGGGCGTTTGGCATATCCGATGTTTGCTTTTATGATTGTAGAGGGATATTTTCATACAAGTAATTTAAAGAAATATGTAGGAAGGTTAGCACTTTTTGCATTATTATCTGAAATTCCGTTCAATTTGGTGATGGGAAGTCGATTTTTTTATCCAATACATCAAAATGTGCTATTTACCTTTTTACTTGGAATCTGTCTGATACATCTGAACGAAAAAGCACGTAACACAAGAAAACTGTGGCTACGCATTGTTACTTGCATCGGAACTATTGTTCTAGGATTCGTACTTGGATTAATTACCTTTGTAGATTACCATTATGCCGGCGTATTTACCATTTTAACATTTTACTTCTTCAGAGGCCGTAAGTGGTGGCAGCTTTTTGGACAAGTTGTGTGCCTTTATTATATTAATTTTGAAATATTAAGTGGATTGGCATATGAAATTCATCTTTTTGGTCAAACATATTATTTCTTACAGCAGGGCTTTGCACTTTTGGCACTGATTCCAATATGGCTGTATAATGGTAAACAAGGTTCATACAACAAAATGATTAAATGGATTTACTATAGTTTTTATCCGGTTCATTTGCTGATTTTGGCACTCTTAAGGATGGTGATTGTATAAGATGCGTAACGAACTTCGAAAATTAAAAATTCAGGCAAGAAATAATTTGTCTTTTGAAGAACGTGACAAATTTTCACAGCAGATTGTGGAAAAAATTCTTTTATCTGGCGCCTATCAAAAAGCTCAAAATATTATGATTTATCGCGCAATAAAAGGTGAAGTGGATTTAAGCGCCCTGGAAGTTACAGCACAAAAAGAAGGAAAAACCTTATATTATCCGCTTTGCATCAGTAAAACGGAAATGATCGCCCTTTCTCCCCGAAAATATCTTCCGGAAGGACAAACAGCCTGGAAAAAAGGTGCTTTTGGAATTATGGAGCCGGTACGTGAAAATTCTATAGAAATTGCACCGGAAGAACTTGACATGGTTATCTGTCCATGTACGGTTTTTGATGGACATGGCGGCCGTATGGGAATGGGCGCCGGTTATTATGATCGTTATCTGACTAAATGCTTAAATGCATGTGTGGTTGCTGTAGCATTTGAGGTACAGAAAACCCACTCTGTTCCGATGGAAGAGTGGGATATCAGGATGGATATGGTTTTTACGGAGAGGAATATATATTAGAAACTTACCCAATCTTTTTCCAATTGTTCTTTTAAATCACAAAACATTTGAAAATATTTAGCTTTGGTTGCATTCACGATATCCAATGCAATTGCTTCATTATAAGCATGGGCTACGTTATTACGTGAAACTAATGCCTCCATCCATATCATTTCATCATTTACCATACCAGCCTGATAAGCAGTTTTTACAATATGACGTGGAGAACCTGTTTTTGCATCTGCATATCCATTATATTCTAAAATTTCTTTCATGGCTTTCCATGATTGTTCAAAACAAACCTCAAACAGACCTACTAAACCGGTTAATTCAACATTTCCATATGGTTCGTGATAATTATATATATCCTTTAAATTATTAAGTGCTTTGCAAAAATTATCATACTTTTTCATAAAGTATCATTCCTTCCTTTTGGATTGATTCTAACAATTCTTCTTGAACAGATTTATCTAAATTTACAACATCATACATAAGCAATGTAGACGTATATTCATCGACATCTAAAGCAAACAAATCGCCATTGCCACCTACAATTGCTAAATCTATGTCGCTTCGTTCTTTATAATCACCACGTGCTCTGGAACCAAAAAGAATTACTTTCTGAATACCATGCTTGATTGCGAATAATTTAATTTCCTTAATTACATTTATTTTTATACCTGTGTTTAAATAATAGTCGTCCATCTTAATTTACCATACCAAATAATAATATTATTGTAATGTAATTTTTGTAAAAACACATGTTTTGTATAGTTAGAAGTGTGAGAAGAGTGGCATCTAACTATTCGCAAAATCTCGCTTTAACGAAGAGTTGCATATGCAATTTCACAATAAGAGCACTTTATTCCGTTACAATTTCTTCTTGAGCTTTTTCAGGTTCTTTTTCAATGATGTGATTTTCTTCATCAATACCTACCATATTGGAATAATCAGCCCGGTCGGTGGATAATCCTTTTTGATTTAATCGTTTGTTTATATATCGTCTGATCATTGCAAAGATTACTGCGAAGGTTGGAACTCCAATAATCATACCAGGTACTCCAAACAAACCTCCAAAAATGGTGATTGCAAAAATAACCCAAAAGCTTCCGAGTCCGGTGGAATCACCAAGAATCTTCGGACCAAGGACATTGCCGTCAAATTGTTGTAATAAAAGAATGAAAATAACAAAATATACAGTATTTAATGGCTGCATTGGTGCAACAACAAAAATCAGTACAGAGCAAGGAATTGCACCTAAAAAAGGTCCAAAGAAAGGAATTACATTGGTTACACCGATAATAACGCTTACAAGTGCTGCATAAGGTGTTCCTAAAATGCTTGTACCAATAAAACAAAGTACTCCGATAATAAAGGAGTCAATTACTTTACCTGTAATAAATCCGGTAAAGGTTTTGTGAACAAAGCGCACGTCCTGTAATAATCCATTTGCAGTTTCTTTTGAACAAAGACCGTAGGAAATTTTTTTGGCCTGTGCCGCAAAAACATCTTTAGAATGTAAGATGTAAATAGATAAAATGAAGCCAAGAATAAAGTCCCATAAGAAACCAAGCACATTGATGACGCTAAGAGAAACACTCATAAGTATCGTACTGAGCTTAGGAAATAATGTATTATTAAGCCAAAATTCTAATTCAACAGAGTACTTCTCTACCATATTGTTAAAAAATTCACGAAAATTTGGATTGTCTTCAAAAATTTTATTTACATATGCGACGCCATTATTCACATATGTATCAAAGTTGTCAATAATCTCCTGAATACTCGGAATAATCTGAGAAATAAACATGTATACAAACAGATATATAACCAAAACACTTACACATGAAGTAATTGCAACAGAAATAGCACGAATACCACTTTTTTTGGCCTTTATATCAACTCTTAGTTTTTGTGCAACCGGCACTACTGCTTTCGTTTCAAAGAAATTAAGGGCTGGAATCAATACATATGCCAGAACAAAACCGTATACAATCGGCATAAGCATGTCCGTAATAAAACGAAAGGTGTTCGCAAGTTTGTTGCTATGAAATAAGACATAATAAATGCCAATCAATGCTGCTCCGGCAAGAAAAATGGTCAGCCCAAGTAAAAAATATCGACTTTTCGGTGTGTTATCTTGTGAATGTCTGCGGTTCATCTTGTAAATTCCTTTAATAAAATTTATACATATAAATTATAGCACGTTATGTCGGTAAGATAAACAAAAATTATATAAAAACTTTATTATTTTTAGTTGGAAAGAAATCTTAAATATTGTATACTGTTTCTATCAACTATTCGTAAAATATTAATACTTTGAGGTTATTTATGAAATTACAACAGGTTTTAAGTTATACACGTCGTGCCGTAGACGATTATCGAATGATTCAGGCAGGCGATAAAATTGCAATCGGTATTTCCGGCGGAAAGGACTCTCTCACGCTGCTCTATGCTCTCCACGGGCTTAAACGCTTCTATCCGGAGCCTTTCGAAATTCATGCTGTTACAGTTGACCTGGGCTTTGGAAACCAGGATTTCGACCAAATAAAGGCCTTGTGCGAGAAATTGGCGGTTCCTTATACCATTGTAAAGACCGAAATTGCAGATATAATCTTTGAACAGCGAAAAGAAACCAATCCATGCTCTTTATGTGCCAAAATGCGTAAAGGTGCGTTAAATGAGGCTATGAAGGCAATAGGCTGCAATAAAATTGCTTATGCCCACCACAAAGACGATATTATTGAGACTTTTTTAATGTCTTTCATTTACGAAGGACGCATACACACCTTCTCTCCTGTTACGTATCTGGACCGAATGGATGTGACGGTAATTCGTCCACTTATGTACATGAAGGAAGTGGATGTTATCGGTTTTGTAAATAAAAATGAGCTTCCGGTTGCCAAAAGTCCGTGTCCGGTAGATGGTTACACGAAGCGGGAATATGTAAAGCAGCTTCTGGCACGCTTAAATCAGGAAAACCCAGGTGTCAAAGAGCGTATGTTTACCGCAATTCAAAATCAAAATTTGGAAGGATGGCCTGAATTTTATGGCAGAAAATAATTATCACGACGAAGTGGCAAAACAAAATATTTTAAAAATGCGTGAGGTAATAGAAACACTGCCCTCTTTCTGCAGAACCTATTTTCTAGGTATTCAAGAGCAGACCTCTGCACGCACCAGGCTTGCATATGCCTACGATTTACGCGTTTTTTTTGAGTATCTACATAATGTAAATCCGGTTTGCAGCAAGATGGAAATTACGGAGTTTCAACTGGATATTTTAGAACAGATTACCAGAGAAGATATTGAAGAATATTTAAATTACATCTCTTATTATGTAAAGGACGACAAAGAAATAACCAATGACGAGCGTGGCAAGGCAAGAAAACTGTCTGCATTGCGTTCTTTATACAACTATTTTTATCAATCCGAAAAAATCACCAAAAATCCTACGGCACTGGTGCGTACTCCAAAACTCCATGAAAAGGAAATCATTCGTTTGGAGCCAAATGAAGTTGCGACATTGTTAGACCAGGTTGAGGCAGGTGAAAAGCTTACCCCAAAAGAGCAGGTATACCACGAAAAGACCAAGATTCGTGATGTGGCACTGCTTACCCTTCTTCTCGGCACCGGTATTCGTGTGTCGGAATGTGTGGGAATTGATTTAAAAGATCTTGACTTTGAAGTAAATGGTATTCGAATTCTCAGAAAGGGCGGCAAGGAAGCTATTGTATATTTCGGTGATGAAGTGGAGGACGCCCTACTGGATTATCTGGATGAGCGCGACCATATGATTCCTTGCACAGGACATGAGGATGCCCTCTTCCTTTCCTTACAGATGAAACGCCTGTCTGTCCGCAGCGTGGAAAAACTGGTAAAAAAATATGCTTCCAGAGTAACTACACTCAAAAAAATAACGCCCCACAAGCTTCGAAGCACCTACGGCACCTCTCTTTATCAGGAAACAGGGGATATTTACCTGGTTGCCGATGTACTGGGCCATAAAGACGTAAATACCACTCGCAAACACTACTCTGCACAGGATGATTTGCGCAGACGCAGTGCTGCAAATGTGGTGAAACTGAGAGAACATTAGTTTTATATAAAGCAAAATGACTGTCGGAAGATATTGACAAAACCGGCAGTCATTTTATTTTAGTGATTTTCACTTATAACTTTTTAAATATAACTTCAAATACCTCACCAATAGCACATGCCATGCTAAAAAAACCACTATCTGAAGGATGACTGCCATCCACCGTACCATTATCTCTAACCATTTCCATCAGCTTTCTGCCACTGATAAAGTAGACATCTTTGTCATCTTTTTCCTTTGCTGTCAGATATGTATTATATATAACATCAAATCGTTTCTGTTCGTCCTCTTTCAGGTTATACTTTGGACGTGACAAAATTACAATTGGTAAATCCGGATGGGCTGCTCTTATTGCATCGAACATTTTGCTATGAGTCGTTTGCAAGTGCTCTATAGATGGTGCATTGTAATCATAATCCATTACAAATATGCTCATATCCAACCCTTTTATATAATGAATCATTTCATCTTCGCCCTTTGCACTTCCGGAAAAACCAAGATTAATATAATCACAGTCAAAACGACGGGACAAAATGCTTTGATAACTGCTGCCAGGTTTGGACGCACAGCCTCCTTGTGTAATAGAGGAACCATAATATACTATCGGCTTCTTAATCTTATACTCCGGCGCTTCCCTAAGTATGGATCCTTCCTTCAAACCAATATAAAGCTTGTTAACGGTACTGTATAATGGAAAATGAATGGTAATAACTCTTTCATGGCAATCATTAAAATCTCTTACGCTTTCATACCCATCTTTCACATCAAAGGGAGGTACAAAGGTGCCCTCAAATCCGGAGACACCGGCATTTTCTGCGTACATATCAAATCCGGCACTTCCTGTCAGTGCAAAATGAGACATTTTCCATGGTTCATATTCTGTTTTAATAGCCACATAAGGACTATCAGTTACAAAGCGAACACGACCTCCGGCACTATGTGTGTGAAGAGCATTTACACCAGTACTTACGTTTCGAGCAACAGCCTCAGGCATTCTGCGAAAAACACCATTTTCTTTAAATATTCCATAAATCTTAAACGGAGACTTCTCCACATCAAAAAAGCAAAGACCAGTTCGGTCTATGGTTGTTTCCACAGCTAAATTTTTATCAACCTCAGCTATGTTCTTCATCTTTATTCACCTTCTATTTTCTGTTATTCTTTTTATATACAGCAGGTGTAATACCTTCGTATTTTTTAAACAATCTGTTTAATGTTACGCTATTATTACAACCTACTCTTGAACTGATTTCTTCCAACGTTAATTCCGTATTGAAAAGCAATTCCTTGGCATTATTTAAGCGGATTTTATGGATATAGGCAAGAGGACTCATACCTGTATTTTCTTTAAAAAAGGTAGAAAGATAAGAAATATTCATGTGAAAATACTCTGCAATTTCCCGATTATTTAAATTGGGGTCATCGAAATGTTCCTCAATATATTGCTTTAATTGTCCTGCAAGTATATCCCCTTTTTTTCCTTTGCTTCGGATAACTTCATCACATATTTGACTTATACGTTGAACCAAAATCTCTTTTGCTTCATGCAGTGTAATCTTTGTTCTGATATTTTCTAATAGATTCTGCATGTCAGGAAGGGTAATTTTATCAGCAAGTTCATTTTCAGCACGAAGCACGCTTGCGGTTAAATTCCACATAAGACACCTGCGTAAATCTTCTGAACCATTCACATTAATTACATTCTTTTCATAAATTTCTTCAAATAGCTGTAATGCTGCTTCTTTCCTGCCTGCATAAATCCAGTGAATAAGTGCCGTTTCATTTTCTAAAGAATATAAATAACTCATTTGAGTCTTTTTTACCATCTCCAGATAATTCATAATAAGCGGTTCTTCTCCGGATAGTTGATATTCCATGGTTCTTGAAGCTTCTGAATATGCATTTTGCAAAGAAAATACATGTTTATGAATATCACTTATAGAAATTGCCTGAAATACATTTAATTCATCACTAGCGTCAGACATAGCCTTTTCAGCCAGGTGTGTAACTTGCTCATAACATTCCTCTTTATCCAATGGTCCAAAATCTACGATGCAAACAATTTTTTCGTCTAAATTCAGAGTTTCACAACCAGTCGCTTTTTCTGTCAATGTTTGAATAATAGCGAGGACGGAATCTTTAATTACAGCAAGTTCTTTTGAACTTTGATCCTGAACTCCAACATTATAAAAATTATCAAAACGACTTAGGTTAAAAAGAATAACTACATAATTACCAATTTCATAGGATACATTATTTTTTTCAAATACATGTTCTACTTCTTCTGCACGTATTCTCCCTTTCAATGCCGCTATCACGAGCAGTTCCTTTTTCATTCCGTCTACACTGTTAAGCTGTTTTTGCATAGCATCATATTCCTGCACAATATTTTCAATCGCTGTTGCCACTTCTTTATTACGGAATCGTAAACTTTCCGTATTATTTTCCAGCTTCCTTGAGACAATTCTTTTAAATTTTCCCCATGTTTTTTGTTTTCCAATAGAGAAAAAGTATGCAACACCTGTACCACTCAAAATACACAGAAAAAGTGCTAACAGAAAAGACGAAAGGCTCTCATAAGCTTTTTTCCAAAATTCCTCATATGGAATAATAGAAAACATTTTTAAACCTATGTGTTTAGATTCTATACAAGAAACCATAACTTTTTCTTTATTAAGGAATGCCGTCTGATAACCATCATCTGTATGAATCTGTTCTGAAAGCATTTCAATGTCTATATCTCCCATATTTCGACTTGAAAGCACTCTGTTTTCCTTGTCTGTCAAAATAATACCACTGTTTTTCATATAGTCAAGATGACTTAAAATTTTCTGTATATAATCGTTATTGAATTCAAAAACGATATTCATGGTTACAAAGCTGCTGCGCATAGGTAGTGAAGAAATATACGAAAAAGTTTTGGAAGTGTCATTATATAAAATATTCCGTTCGTTTTGTTCCTTTAATAAAACTTTCCAATTTTCATTCGAAAAGCCACAATGCTCACCGAAACGCTTATGAAATTCATTATAAGTTACGTAAGCACCTAAATATCCTTCAGAAGGAATCAGGCACATTTCGCTTTTGGTCAAAAATACATACCATGAATTAATCCACTCTTTGCTTCCAATATATGACTTCACTTCTTTGCTGGCTTTACTTAGTAAAAAACGCTTGTCTGCATCTAACGGCATGGAAATTTTTGCAGCTTCCTTTACTGTAGCATTATTTTGTATATTATACTCCAACAGTTTAGCTTCTTCAAAAGCAGTATCCAGTTCAGAGGCAATCAGTTGCATGGCTGCCGTATTAGAATCTCTTGTTTCTTCCCATATAACAAAATATGTGTACAAGAAAAATACCGAACATATTATAATCGGTATAATAAGAATGACCAAATAAGGAATAATCCATTCTTTTATATCTTGCACAGACCATCTAACACGTTTGATATGTTTCATATCGTTACTCCTATAATTAACCTTTTACGGCTCCAATCATAGTTCCTTTTACAAAGTACTTTTGTAAAAATGGATAGATACATAAAATAGGAACTGTGGCAACCATAACAGTGGCGTATTTTATACTTTCCGCAATAGCAACTGCATTGCCTCCTTCACCGGCTCCCATTTCTGCGGTGCTGTTCATAATAAGTATTTCACGTAAAATAACCTGAAGTGGATATTTACTTCTGTCTGTCATATAAATGCTTGCCTCAAACCATGAATTCCAATAGCCTACGGCATAATAAAGAATAATGACCGCTATAGAAGGCATTGCCACCGGAATTATAATTTTAAATAAAATAGTTATATCCTTAGCACCATCCAGCTTGGCTGATTCCTCCAAAGAATCTGGAATTGCCTCAAAGCCGGTTCTTAAAATAATCAGATTATAAGTAGTAACTAAAGCCGGTAATATGAGTACTAATCTATTATTTCCCAGATGTAGCCAATTATTATTTAAAATATATGTCGGTATCATGCCTCCACTGAAATACATGGTAAAAATCATCATAAACATTAAAATACGTTTGAATGGAAATGGTTTTCTTGACATAACAAATGCACCTAATGCAGTTACCAAGGTACTGGAAAATGTCCCCACTCCTACAATTAATATTGTATTTAAATATCCTGAAATTAAATTCGGATTTTTGGCCACCATTCTGTACGCATCCAAGGTAAAATCAAGTGGCTTTAAAAGTATACCGGTATGCGCCATTAAATGACTGGAATTACTAAAGGATGCCATGGCAACGTACCAAAAAGGATATAGCATGATAATCATCATCCCAATCATAAAAATTGTATTTACTATATCAAATATTCTATCTCCCAGGCTACGCTTTATTCTTTTTTTCATTCTGTTACCTCCTACCATAGTCCACTGCCATTCAGCATTTTACATATTTTATTTCCTAAGGTTACTAAAAGAAGATTAATAACAGAAGTAAATAAACCTACTGCTGAAGAATAACTGTATTGAGGATAGCTTGCGCCCAGAGATAAGTCATAAACGTAGCTGGATATTACCTGTGCAGCTTCTCGGTTTGCTGTATTTGACAAAAGGAGGATTTTTTCATAACCTACACTCATTACTTGTCCTAATTTCATTATAAACATAATCGTGATGGTAGGCAAGATGCAAGGTATAGTAATGTACCTCATTTTTGCAAATCTTCCGGCACCGTCTAGGTCTGCTGCCTCATATTGTTCTTGATCAATTGAGGACATAGCCGACAAATAAATAATAGTATTCCATCCAACAGTCTGCCAGATACCGCTTGCAACATGAATGGTTTTGTAATATTCCGGAACCATTAAAAGATTTTTACGTTCACCGCCTAAAAAAGAAAATATTGAAGTAATAATGCCATCACTGCCCAAAAATTCCTTCAACATACCGCAAATAACTACCAAGGAAACAAAATGCGGTAAATAACTTATTGTCTGAACAGTCTTTTTAAATTTACTATTTCTGATTTCATTAATTAATAATGCAAAAATAATTGCAGCAGGCATACTGAATACAATACTGTATACACTGATTAATATGGTGTTTCGAATGACGCGTAAAAAATATGTGTCATTAAAAAACTTACTAAAATGCTTTAACCCTACCCAGTCACTTCCAAAGAAACCCTTTGCCGGTCTATAATCCATAAAGGCAATGATACTGCCATACATCGGACCGTATCTAAATATAATGTAAAACAATACAACAGGCAAAACAATGAAGTAAAGCTGCCTGTTTTTTTTCATTTCACGCTTTAAATTTTTCCATTTATTTTTCATATAATGTCCACCTTTTAACGTCTATATCATACTGATATAACCAGAGGGTGCCATTTGACACCCTCCGAATTAAATTATTATTTAAGGAAAATATTATTTTGAAATATATGCTTCGTATGCTGCCTGCTGGATTTCCAATGCTCTCTCAACATTGTAAGAGTTCTTTAAGGTAGCAACAAAATCATCAAATTCATCCAGACCGCGAAGTCCCATAATGAACTTTGTAGATTCTTCCTGTACATAAGTATTTAGTGCAGCATTGAGACCGGCTAATTCTTCTGCATCTGCTTCTGATGGGGCAATAGATGGAAGCTTTACTTCAATAGCAGGTGCTGTATTTGCATTCCAAAGATTCATAGCATCTACCTGCTGTGGAATCTGATAATACTGCTCATAATACCTGCGGTCAATCAAACCAACAGTAGCCTGAGATGCACGTGTATACTTACCAAGTGCATGTGCAATGGAAAGTCCATCCGGATTTTTTAATACTTCATCTGAATACTGTGGTTCACCATTTACCATATTATAGCTTAAGCCTTCTACACCAAAGTTCTTAAGTAAAGATCCTTCTTCACTATACCAATAATCAAGGTAAGCCATAGCGGCTTCAATTTTCTCTTCCGGACATTTTGTGGTAATTGCAGCCTGTCCACCAGCCTTTACATTCCAGGAATAAGGCATGTATTTTGCAACATCTCCTTCCTTCATAACAGGGAAAGAGGTTCCGATTAAACTCAAATCAGGATTTGTTTCTTTTGCGTTGGTCATAATGGTACCGATACCGCTTCCAATATAACCAAAGAAAGCACCTGACTTATCCGTTAAAATATTGTTGGAAACCGTTTTTGTATCATTACCAAAAACATCCTGGTCAATAAGACCATCTTTATACCATTTAGCCATTGTGGTAAGGTATTCCTTGTAATTGTCGTCTATGTAACCATACTGTACCTTGCCATCTCTTAAGTAATAGCCTGGGTATGTATCGAAGGCACCTGCAAAATAGCTATTAACACCAATTAAGCCCCCTGTCTGAAGGGTTAAAGGTTTTTCAATACCAAGCTGTTCCTTGAAGGCAGTAAGTACTGCTTCCCAATCAGCAATAGTTACAGGACTCTCCATATTAACTTCTTTTAAGAAATCTTCCCTGATAATATAGCCTGCAGTAACGTCTACAGAATTAAGGCTGATTGGAGCAAATGCCCAGATTTCACCTTTATCAGTTGTAACCTGCTGAGCAATGTGTGGATTTTCATCCAAAATCTTCTTATAATTTGGAGCATAACCTTTTTCGATATATGGAGCCAGGTCAATGATGATACCATCAGCAATCGCCTGAGATGCACCGCCAGGATAAGACCCCCAGCTATACTCCATTACATCTTCTAAGTTTAAGTTTGTCATTTTTAAGTTAAACTGCTCTGTTTCTGTACCAGATGCAGGATGTGTAAAATCAATATCCACACTCATAACTTCCTGTGCTACCTTTAACATTTCCATGTCATTAAAACTTGTTAAAGAAGCCTGAGTATTTGCATCCAATGCAGACCAATAAGTAAGTTCAACGATTTCTTTTACTTCTTCTGTTGGCTGAGCTGTTTCTGTACTCTGTTCGGATGCGACCTTGCTTTCAGATGTTGCTTCATTATTAGCCGGTTCTTTTCCACAGCCGGTCAGGCATCCAGCTACTAACACTGTAGCAAGAGCACAAGCTGATAAGCTTTTCCATAATTGTTTGTTCTTCATTTTGGAACCCTCCATTTAAATTTTTACATGCGGTCGACTCACTTGTTACATCCAGTATATGCCATGAATCAACCATTTTTAAAGAGACATTTTCTTGGTTTTTTATCAAATTCTTGGATTTTTGGCATAAAATTTATTTGAAATTCTATTTTCTTACCATCCAAAAAAAATATAGTCAAATTGCTCAGAAAATTATTCGATTATATCAAAAACACGAACATAATCCACAATAAATTTATCACCTACAGCAAGCTTTGCATCTTCCGTCGGTGCATGTTCAGCCTTACGATAACCATCCACCTCTGTTGTCAAAAGAATAAACTGTGGAATCTTTGAAACTGGTCCCGGAATATGTCCGTCTTCTTTTCCATCTACATAGAAGGTATACCCTTCCTCTGTCCAAAGCAATCCAAAGGTATGAAATTCTTCCTTGTTCAGGTCCATACCATTTCCCGCGATTGCATGCTGATGATCCACACCGTATCCATTGTAATGATTATAATGAGCAAAACAATTTCCCGGCTCAAAGCTTTCCATAATATCATTTTCAATGCCGGAAACTTCCGGATTTAAGCTGGAACCGATAACCGGAGACTGTAACCAGAATGCGGACCACCAGCCTTTTTTCTGCTGTAATTTGCAACGACACTCATAGTAGCCATATCTGTGTAAAAACTTGTGCTCCTGCAATTTGCCAATCGGCCATACCAGACCACCATCAAAAAGTGCACCATTATCCGGCTCTGCGTCCATGTAGTTATAACCGGTTTGCAGCTGTGAAGAACAAATCATACCATCTTTTTCATAAACAGTAAACACTGCATTGGAATTTCCATCAATTTCCACACCTTCTGTTCCCCATGTGTGATGACGTCTGCCCATCATACAAAGACGATAATCCCATTTGCTTTTATCCAACTCTGTTCCATCAAATTCATCACTCCATACTAACTTCCAGTTTTTATCTGCCGGAAGAAAGCTGGAAACATGTCCTTCTACTTTGTATTCTTTCATACTACTAACCTCCCATTTCATTACCAAATGAATAATTCTTGATTTGTTAATTTCCAAATAGCTTCTATAAAGTAATAATCACCGTAAATAATTGCCTGCTCCTGTACTTTAAAATGATATGCTGCACAGCCTTTTTCTAAAATATTGTCGGTATCTAAGAACCAGTTACAGCAATGTTCATCCAGTGCTCTTAATATTTTCATTGCAGCATTTAAATATATTTTCTTGTCAGTTTCCATTAAATGATTTGCAAGCTCAATTAAGCCGCATGCTGCAAGTGCTGCTGCTGTCGTATCCAATCTGCGGGGTTCTTCCGGTTGTCTGAAATCTACAGGAATCAACCCATCCTCCGGAATGTTTGCAATAAAATAATTTGCAACACGCTTGGCACAATTTAAATACTTTTTATCTTTCGTATGCATATAACTAATGGTAAAACCGTAAAGTGCCCAGCCCTGACCTCTTGTCCAGGAAGAACCGTGGGCATAGCCCTGGCCTCCCTGAGACTTTATGTATTCTCCTGTTAACGGATTAAATTCACAAATATGCTTTACAGAACCATCTGCACGTACAAAATGTTCCATAACCGTATCTGCATGCATGGTTGCAATATGCATATATCTTGGATCTTTTGTTTCTTCACAAGCCCAATAAAGCAAAGGCAGGTTCATCATGCAGTCGATAATCGCCCATCCGGCTTTGGAAGCATCTCCATCATCATTCCACGCTCTGATAAATTTACCCACCGGATTAAAGCGGCCTGCTAAGTTGTCTGCTGCCAGCATTGCTCTGTTCTTTGATTCAGTATTACCGTATAATCTGTAATTTGCTACAGCAGTCGGTAACCATTTAAAGCCACTGTCATGATCCATACCTTTACTGTTCATCAGATTTACATCCATCTTTTCTTCCAGCCACTGTGCTGTTTCGCGATACACTTCCTTGCCAGTAGCATGGAACATCTGCCACATAATTCCGCCCCAAAAACCATTGGTCCACCAGCAGTCATCTATGGCATAACGGTCATCAAATACACCATCTTTTGTTGTATATGGAACCTTTCCTTTGGTTCTTTCGGTAACAGGCAACATTTTCTTTTTAATTTTTTCTGAAATCTGCTCAAGCCAAATTTTATCGTCCATTCTATCTCCTCCATCGTTTAATTTGATTAGCTATTACATTCACAGATATATTTTCTCAAAGCCTTGGCAAAGCAACGTCCCGTTTGTATTGCCTTTTCACCGGTAAAAATATTTTGCTTTGTGCCAAAATATGCTGTTTCCAATGTAAAGGCCAGTTCTGCCGTTTCTTTTTTCATCACACAGGTCGCAAAGGTAGGTGCATCGGATTTATTCCAGCCAAAATCTGGAGGATAATCGTTTGCATGCTCATACAGAAAAACATCTTTTGCAAAAGTTTCTTTGCTGACGCATTCTTCAAACAGTTCACCAAATCTATTTAACTTTTCTAAATCCTTTTTACTTTTCTGTACAATAAAACAAGTATCTCTGACGCCTCCGCTATGGAAAGGTGCATGAAAGTCAAAACCAAATGCGACATTTTCCTCAGCAATATATTTACGAATAGCCGCTACAGAAGCATAAATTGCAGGGGTGTCTGCTTCATAATCACGATTATGATCATGTGGATAACGATTTTTTCCCTGATCACCATCCACTACACCATCGTAATCAACAAACGGAACACATATTACGGAATAACCTTCTATTGGTTTTTTCATTAATTCATCAAGAATTCCTTCCAAAATGTAATTACCCGTAGATTCACAGGCATGGTGGCGGGCTGTGAGAAGGATTTTCTTTGTAACGATTGGTGGTTGTATGTTCCACTCCACATAAGGAATCTGCCGTCCTTTCTCTGAAAGAGCAAGTGTTTTTATTTCCAAACCATGTGCTGCTACAAAAGCTTCAAATCTCGCAGGATGATACAGCATATGATGTGCAAAATATACCTTATCTTCTTTTTCACCAAAGCTATAAGTAAAGGAATCTCCATCTTTAACACACAGCCATTCCCAATGACATAAATCATGGCTCACGGCAGGTCCCCAATAACCCAATCTGATATCTCTGAATTGGAAGGTCAGCGTTTTTCCCGCTGCACCTTCCACGCAGAATGCCCAGTAAAACCAGTCACAGGTGGTTTCACGTAAATTATTATCTACATAGAAAATATCGCTGTCTTGTTTTAAAACTCGTATATTTCCACCTATAAAATTTTCATGAATTGTCATAATACGTTCTTCACTTTATGCCTCATGTGGAGCCAGAATAACAACAACTTCTGCTGTTTTTTCTGCACAGCTTACTGTAACATTACCATCAAAACCATGTACATATATCTTCCAGATTCTCTTCTCAGGCTTGTTCTGGTAATCACCTTCCCGTTTTCCGATATGAACCAGTACCTTACCCTCTACACATTCACAGGAAATTTCGGTTTGACTGCAAATATTTTTTTCATAATCTACAGAAATTCCGTCATCTTCATAGAAAACATAGGTACTCTTTTCATTGAAATTCGGATATATGTGAAGTGCAATCTCTTCCTCACCATACTGTGTTACATAATCCCTGTCAGACCACTGTGGAATAATAGCTCCCTTCTTGATAAAGAAAGCACCACCTCGCTCCTTCGGGATAGTATAGGTAATCGTTTCACCCTGGCTTTCATATTCCTCACCGGTCCAATAATCTATCCAGCCACCTTTTGGTAAATATACCTTATCGGTAAATGCTGACAACAAGATATATTCTCCCAACATATACTGATTGGAAAGTTCCAGGCAATTGTTGTCATCCTGGAATTCCATTGGCATCGGTCTAAGCATCGGAATGCCTGTTTCATGGCACTCAATAGCAGCAGAATATATGTAAGGAAGTAAACGATATCTTAATCTTGCATAATACGTATAAATACGTTCATTTTCCTCCCCTGCATACCATGGCTGACGACAGCCTTCCCATGCATTATGATGTGCCCAAGGTGCTAACATGGCAAAATGAATTGTTTCCGGACTGTAAATATCCATATCAACAGTAGTATTCATAAACCCGGACATAGCCAGATTCAGAAGCCAAATCATGCTGCCTTCTTTTCCACCATTATCTCCTGTAGTAACACCACCCCAATGTTGCTGACCGGTATAACCGCCGGAAAAATGTAAATAAGGACGGTTTCCGGTTTGTTCTGTAAAGCCCTTATACATTTGCTTCAAAACAAGCACCTGAGAAATATTGTGCATTTCCAGCTCACTTTTACCATTGGTATATATTTTATTCGGGTCTACACGAATGAGCATATCAGAAGGATCCATCTTAAAACCATCCACACCTGCATTTACAAATTTTTTCAAATGCTCATACCAGCTTGGAAGTTGTCCTACACCGGTTACAAGACGTTCCTCATGATCACACAAATCATAGTAAGAGCAATTCCATAAACCAACATGGAAACCGAATCTACGCATAACAGATAAAAACTGAGAAGGATACTCTCTTTTACGCATCCACGGATGAATATCAAATTTGCTTAAATTCCAATCCTTGTCGAAGCTATAATCATAATAATTATTCATCCATCCAGGCTCCAGACTGACATTATCAACAGGAATGTGTTTTTCACGATATTTCATCATATCATTTAATATTTCAAACTGATTCTGATACATAGGTGCAATATAGGTCAGTCCATATACATACTTAGGTAAAAGCATGCTTTTGCCGGAAACTTCAATATATAGTTTAATGATATCCTTAATGCTGTCACCATATAATATCAGTATATCCAGTTCGTCCAGATTGCCCAGAATAGTAAGGCGACCTTTTATATGGTCATCAATATCCACAAAATGTCTGTCTTCTGCCAGAATAAGTACACCCCAGTTTTCCTGCGTATAAACCAAAGGAATTACCACTTCGTTGTACTGATATACCGGCCAGTTCTGATAAGAACTTCCTCTGTGCTCAATACGTTTTCTGTTACCTTCGCCTAAACCGTAGAACTTTTCATTTTCTTTAATTTCAAAGCTGATGCCAAACTTTTTGGTAGATTTTCTGGCATCCATGATATCCTTCCAATCTTCAGATGCATTCTCCAGACGATTTTCCATAGCACCTTCTACATTACGGCGCCATGGCATGAATTCTTTAAATTTTTCAAGCTGATATTCCTGCTCATCATTCCAAAGTGTGTCATCTTCCTCCGGACGCAGCGTAAAGTTAAGCTTACGACCACTCGGCAAAATCACGGAATTCTCTTCTATCTCGACATTGTCCACCGCTTCCTTTTCCGGAATTTTAATGATGCCATATCGCTCCATATATTTTTCCGGCATATTTTCATGCTTACTGATTCTTATAATTCCCTCTTTAATAGAACTAATGGAACATTTCATAACGTTTCCTCCATACATTTTTTGTTTATAGTTTCAGCCAAATATTTTGTTGTCCTTGTATATATCCTTTAACTGCAAGGTATTTTGACTTTTTTGTAAAAGCAGCCACTCAAATACTTCTGGAGTCCTGTATGTAGAAGTCCATGCATCATGTCCGGCCTCAGGGTAAATGGTAAGTCTAGCATTACCACCACACTTATTGACTGCTTTTACCATTCTCTCTGATTCCTCCGGATAAACCCAGATATCCTTTTCACCATGAAATGCCCACACTGGAACATTTTTAAGTCTGTCAGCGTTCCAGGACATACCGCCTCCGCACATCGGGACTATTGCTGCAAAATATTCTGGCATGCTCATGGCTAACTGCCAGGTTGCATAACCACCCATACTGACACCCATTATGTAAATACGTGTTGGATCTGTATATTCTGCATAAGAAACATGACAAACCAGCTTTTTTAACGTTTGGAAAACATCAAACCATGTATTTTCATGACATTGCGGCACTACAGAAATAAAAGGGAAATCCGGTTTTCCAGCGGCCTCCGTAAAATACGGGTTGTTAATAATCTTGTTAATATCATTTCCACGTGAACCGGCACCATGTAAAAATAAAATTACCGGATATTTCTTTCCTTCTATATAGTGATTAGGAAAATTTACAGCATATTGCATTTGCTCAAATGGAAGTATTTTGTAATTCATATTATATGCACCAGTCCATTTCTCCGGTAATTTCCGGGTAAAATACTTCGTCAAAAACAGTCTGTTTTTCAGAATCGAAAATAGTAATTACATATGGCTCACCTGCAACTACCTTGGAACGACCATGCAGCTTACCGTTCTCATCAAACCAGACATTTTCTAAATCAAAGCCACCCTGTGAAATATGTCTGGAGGTAGAAACAATCTGCTTTTTGCCTGTATATTTGCGGATTGAAAATACCGCAGAACCATAAGCAGGTAAGGTTAAGGTGATGTTCCCCACAAGCTTGCCCAGGAACTGATGCTTCCAGTAATCATAAACCAGATAACTGCCTTCCTCCAGATGTAAGTCCTTATCAAAGTCTATCGTCAACGTTTGTTCTTTCGTTAAAAGATTTGCTATCTGTACTACGTTCCAGTCCTCAAAGGACTTGGCAATCTGCAGGTTGGTAATCACGTACTCATCACTTTTTCCAAGCTCTCTGATATCCATTGGACGAATATCTAAAGGCGGAAGTGCACGACGAATCATTTCTACTCTGTCCTGTGGCAATTCCCTTAAATCATCACCCAACGTAAGCGGAAGTCCTAATAAAGAGAACATGGAGGTACGTGTAATTGCCTGGTCATAGGTATTAAACTCCGGACGAATAACCAGATTGTCCGGGTCACAGTACAACATGTTATTATGGAATGAATAGAAACGCATAATTCTTTCCAGAAAATTCAGGATAAACTCGTCCCAACTGAAAATATCACCACCGATACGTGCTGCATCAAATAAATCTCCTGCAAATAATACTGCTCGATCCCATTCTCCGGCGCAGGAAAGCATATAAAAATCTTCACCAAGTGTATCTCTTGCAATCTGTACCACACGTTTAAGAGCCTGCTCAGAGGTCAACGTCGGGTCGGAAAGTTTGGAATGGAACAAATCTGCATACTCCAAAGAAATCGGCAGACAGTCCCATTTCAGGGCATCGTAGCCCCATTCCTTTACCTGTTCAAAAGCCTTTGGTACAAACTCCTCTAAGTATGCCTTGTTTGTTAAATCAAAGAAATATCTTCCGCACCAAGTCACACGATTTGCATAAACAGAATGCTCATGTTCCGCCATGAAATCGGTAATTATCTGCTCGTTGGTTGGTCCTACCCAAAGAGAAGGAATAAATCCCTGCTCTCGAATTTTATCTGCCACAGCTCCAAGTCCGTTCGGATAGCGTACAGCGTCCGGACTGAAATAATGAATATTCGGCTCACCCTCTTCTACGTCAAAGCCGGAATGATACCATTCCCAGTCTACCCAGACCGTATTAGCACCATAATCTGCAAAAAGTTCTTTTTGTTTTATTGTGTTTTCTATAACTGCCTGCTCACAGGCATCAAACTTTACTGCATACCAAGTCATCCATCCTGCAGGAGGTGTCGAGAAGGTACTGTTTTTATTCATGCCCTTATAGTTCACATGGAATCGTGATGCAAAAACATGTTCCTCTACAAAAATGTGCACTTCGTCCTTAGCAGTAAACTGATACTGTTTATTGTTAAAATCATATCTTATACGACAGTTGTCGGATTCCATGCGAATTGCACGGTCTGTTTCTCTGTCAAACAGTGCATTATCCACCTTAGAGGCAGCAGGACCTAAGGAAGAACGAAGGTCCATTCCTGCGCGGTCAAGGGAGACAGCAGAAACACTGTCTCCCTTTCCGAATATAAATCTACCGGAAATAATTGCAGTATAACCAGAATTTTCCACATTTGCATACACACGAAGTCCATCTCTCTTCAAGGTAAATCTAACTTCTGTATTTGGAAAATCCATTGGTCCTTCAGAAAGTTTGATGATTAACGTACAATAGTTTGCGTTCCAAAGTCGTTCATATTCTGTATAAATATTTTGAAAATCTGCATAACCATATGTATTTCCGTTCTTTTCAAAGCTTACTGTAATATCTTCTGCAATTCTACCAACAGGCACATACATACACTCTACACGTAGCATGTTTCCTTCTCCGCAAAGCTGCACCGCATAATCAAAGTAGTTGGCGTATTTATTCTCAGGTACTTGTGCTATTGTGTACATATCTCTTACCTCTTACATTTCGTATTTCTTCATCATACCCTTTGTAAACTCCAACAAGAAGCGTGCCTCTTGATCCAGTCTTTCTTCTGTCGGATTCTCCAAAATAGGTCTCCAAACACGGATGTCATATCCAACCTCGTCGCCCATCATAAGGAATGGCTCGGAAACAATATCGTTTTTGTAATCGATATCTTTTAATGCTTTGAAGATTTCATCCCAGTCAAGATGTCCACGACCCGGTACGTTTCGGTTATTTTCACCAGTGTGGAAATGACGAAGTCTTTTTCCTACCAGACGAATCGCATCACCGATATTGTTTTCTTCAATGTTCATATGGTATGTATCCAGGTGAATACCGATATTTTTACTGTCAACCAAGTCTGCATATCGAATCGCTTCTGCAGCCGTATTTACCAGCGGAGATTCAAAACGGTTTACTGCCTCACAACATACCGTTACACCTTCTTTTTCTGCCACCTTCATTACTTCCTTCATACTTTCCACACTGCGGCAATATAATGCTTCTTTTTCTGCTTCGTCTACAAAATAACTTGGGATTCCCCATCCTGCATAGGTAACTCCGGAGAACAGTTCCCCTTCCATAACAGCAATCTTACGAACGATATTAGAAAGATATTCAATACCGCCTGCACGTACTTCCTTGACAGGATTGGAAATATCATACTTTGGATTTAAGCCCAGACTATAAGATAACTTAATACCTCTCTCATCCGCATATTTTTTAATTGCACGACATTCCTCGTTCGTCATTTCTAAAAGAGGCTGTGCTTGAAACTCTAAAATGTCATACCCAAGTTTCTGAACTTTATCGATGTAATAACGATAATCAATGCCCCACTTCTTTTCCCAGAAGTTTACAAAAATACCAAGTTTGTTCATACCAGATCCTCCTAGATAAAATCAATTTCATAACCGAGATAATTGTTAAATGCTTCCTCAATAGCTGCACCAAAATTACCTTTTGCTATACCAACATGATGGCGATAACCATTTTTCGCCATGTAGTTCAACATTTCTCCTGCGTTTTTCTTTTCAAACACAGCACCACATCCGAAAAATTCTTTTTCCAGCTCGTCCTCTGTAAACTTACCTTCTGTTACAAAGGCACACAATGCGCCATTCTCAGTCTTAAAGCTTCCTACGGTCACATCACCTGTAAGGAGCTTGCCTTTATTTATACCGACACCACTGCCTTCTCCGTAACTCTTTCTGAACATTAAATGCTCCTCAATGTGACTCTCTTCTCTCATCATAGAAACCGGAGCAGGTCCACAATGGAAGAAAATCACCTTATTTACATCACTGCCATAATTATTGTTTACGTCTAATAGCATTACCGGATGATTGCTTGCCAAATTTAAAGCACGCATCATGACTGCATTTGTTACATCCAATTCACAAGCAGCAGCAATACCACGTTCATTTAAATCACCTAAAATCAAACATGGTGCAATACCAAACTTTTTCTGTAGTTCATCCCAACAGCGAACTGCAACAGCGTGTAAGTTCAATTCTTCAATCAACTGATCCATTACCACTGCAAGGCGTGCAATATTTTCCAGTTTTTCCGGTGGATATGTACCAAAATCAGAAAGTGCTGCAAGCTTCTGTTTCTTTGCTTTTAATTTCTCGGTATCTACGCAAGTCATTTCTTCAAACACACGACTCATATCGATAGTCTCGATATTTACACGATGGTTCTGAAATGCTATTTCATCATAACGAACGGTCTTAAATGCAGTGGTTCTGGCACCGATAGCACCAACATTAAACTGCTTCATTCCGCCTACCACACGGCAGGTAGCGGCAAATAATCTTAAATCCTCTGCAAAAGAATCAGATGACGGCTTTACGCAAAATTCTTTCGTAAGTGTATATTTAATTTTTAATTGTCTTAGCACGTTGCACATAGCCATTTTGCCACACATAGCATCGCGTCTATGGGCAAAATCCATGTTGCCGATTTCATCCGGAAAAGCCTGTACCAATACCGGCACGTTTACATCCTTAAAGGCTACAGATGCGCCATTTTCATCACCAAAGTTAGGCAGTGATAAAATAATACCGTCATACTCTCCTTTGTGTTCTTCCAAAAATTCTGCAAAAAGTGCACCTTCTGTAATGGTTTCTACGGCACCGAATCTAGTCAGACTTTCATCCATAATCAGATAACCATACCCGTTTTTCTCACATGCTTCTACCATTTCTTGTCTTGCAGAAGCAATCAGCTCACCGGGAAAAAATCCCCGGTTGCCGAAATATAAAGCAAATGTTGTTTTATGCATAACCCTTCTCCTTATTTTTCTTTTTTCTTTATCATGCTAAGTCCTGTGATTGAACCTAGTGCTATAGCAAACATTAGATACCAAATCCAAATATTGCTGCTATCACCTGTTGCAGTGGATGTTGTTTCTGTATTGGATGAAGCAGCCACTGCAACGCTGTTATCATAAGTACTGTCATTATCAGCATCATCAGTTTTATCTGTACTGCCATCTGCATCTGAGTTGTCACTGCTTCCACTGTTGTCAGCATTATCGCTGTTATCACTGGTGTCACTGCTGTCAGAGCTATCACTTTCATCATCCGCTGATGCTGATGTAAAGGTAATTACATGAGTAGAACCTTTTCTTACACTTACATCTACCAGAATATCATTACTTACACTTCTTGCAGCTGCTGTAACAAGGTCATCGCCTGCTATATCGCCCCAGTCTTCCGGAAGTGTAATACTAATCAGGTCATGTTCTCTGTTAGGATTGGAAATATACATCTTTCCATTTGTTTCATCCACAATTACGGAGCAAGGTGTATGGAATGTAATTCCATCAATGGTTACATCTGCTTCAAAAATGTTGGCTCCTAAGAGTCCGGTTTCCTTATCATAAACAGCATTTGCCTTCATATCATTCTGGAGTACAGTAACAGTATCACTGTTTGCAAAGACTAAAGTCTCTTCCTTGGTTGCAAGTGGCAGCTGTACGTATGCATAACCGGCATTTGTAGGATTTTCACCATGAGAAGAAGACATACGAAAGAATACGCCACCTTCAGTGTAATCGCGGGTTATATCTAAGCTGGTATTGTCCAGTAAAACAAAGCCCTCAACATCTTCTAACCACAACCAGTTAGGATTATTTAAAGTACTTTCTGTATCAAAGGCTACGTCCTGTACCGTACCATCTACTATCAAATCATTATAACCGGTCAAAACAGTACTCTTAGATGCTTCAATTTCTTCCCTTGTGAGACCGCCCTTATAGAAAGCAATTTCTGCAAGTGTAAATCTTGCACCATTATTTCCGCTTTTTTTATAAATATATCCTTTAGAAACTATTTTGAAATATCTGCCGGAGCAGTTTAATTCATATAATTCCATAGAGGTGCTGTCACCAGTTGATTTGAAATCAGTAGTCACAGGTGTCCATGTATTACCATCATCTGACACATAGATTTCTGCCCATTCCCAACGGATATTTCCATAGGTAAATGCCATTTCTACAGAACTGATGTCTACTTTTTCTCCAAAATCAAATACCAGCACATCACCTTTGTTTACCAAGGAACAGTTAGTACTCAGGTCACCATCCGTCATATTTGGAAGAGAAGCTTCTTTTGTAGGGTCACTAACTTTGATTTCAGAAACGGTCCACTGATTGTCCGCTGAAATAGTCGGATGTGCTTTCTCAATCACTCTGTTTTCCAGTACAGTATATGCTTCTCCTTTTCCACCACTGATTCCGGAGCCTAAAGCAATAATTTTATCCCCAAACAAGAAGTAGGATTTATTACCCTTAAGTCCTGATACATACTGATTACCTAACTGATATCCTGCTACGGTGTTTACACCATCTGACACACCGCCTGCCCAGGTATTTTCCGGGAGCCCCCAATTCTCTGCCTGACCTGTATTGATTACTTCTCTTTCCGTAGAATCTACAGTTGTACCAGGCATATAATAAGGATTTACATAATCAAACCAGCTGTCTGTATACTGTTTACCATCTGTATAAACATAAAGCATGCCATCACTGATATACCAGCCCTTGGAATTGGTTGAACCAAAGCTTTCATACTTTGCAATCCTGTTAGAAGACATTGCCACTGCCGCAGTAAAGCTGTCACGAATATGAATTACCTGATCCTGATTATAGTAAACGGTACTGATATTTTTAAGTCCCACACCTGCATTTACGTTTTCAGCGTAGGAAGTAAATTCGTCTACCATTTCAGTTAATTTTGGTACATTAATCAGGTAATTTAAGGAACCTGCTGTAAGAGTACGTCCATTTAAAATCTGATTAATCTTCTGTGTAAGCTCTAGCTTGTTACTCTCATCCAGTGCATTGTTTGCTATAAAAGCTACAGTACGGATGATTGCAGTATCAGACAATACGTTATTTCTACCGACAGACATTTTAAACATAATTCCATTTGTTACAAACGGTAAAATGTTTTCCAGACAGAAATCATATACATTATCAAAGCCATAAATATAACGGATATCAAAGGTTGTATTTTTCGTAAGCTCCATCATTTCAAAAATTAATGCGGTGTAGCTGACACCATAACCCATGCTGTAAGGATGATATGTATGGAATATCATAGAGCCATCTTCATAAAAACCATCCTTGTTAAAAATCAAACTGTCAAAGCCTGTATTGGTTGGATTGTACAAATATGCCGCTGTAGAGTACTTTAAAGCATAATTCATACGGTAGGTATCTCCTGCAATCATAGCCGTATTGAAGTAACTATAACTTCTCCAAAGTCGATTGGTATACGTCTCAGATTCCTTTTGTACACCTGCGGAACGCAAGTTAGGTATCGGTGATTTATCAAATACCTGGTTACAGGTATCTTCTATTAACTTTAGACCGCTTTCTGTAGTTGCCAAATCGTCATACATCAGACAAAGCACATTTGCCACCGTAATCGGCAAATTAAATTGTGTTAATGTCCAGTTATTCAGACTGTCCCTCTTTAAATCCCATTTTTCTGCATAGAATGGCAACAGATATTCTAAACCTGCGATAACCGTATCTCGCATGGTTATCGCTTCCTCCGTGGTTCTGTCCTCCAGACATATATACCCGGTCGCTATGTCTTTTAACTTACCATAGGCAGAAAACAATCGTTGCTTGTATTCTGTAAGATTAGCACTGATTAAACTAGTGTTTAAGTCAATATCAGTAAACCCTGTTACCTTTCCTTCACTATCTACGATTACTTTCGACTGCTCTGTTCTGGCGGAGGAAATTGCACCGTCTAAGAAGGCCTTATGCGCATTACGATCTGCATCCTCCGGAATGGTAAGTGCTTCACGCCAGTTTTTAATATAACTCATGCGTTCTGCTTCGGTAATTTCTTTATCTTCCCAGGTAATATACCCCATAGCATCTGCTACCGTGTAATAGTCGCGGTAAGAGTTCCATCCACTTTCTGCCGGCTTCTCATCATTCACTACTTTACTGTCAGAGAATAAAAGGAAGCCTCGAGGATCGATAAATACGTATTTTCCGGTAAGATTCTGTATTTCTGTGGAAGAAATCATACCATCTATACCTGTTTCATTCAGGCTAAAGAGCTCATTTGCAACGCTAACAGGAAGCATAAATATTTGTTCTTCCACAATATATTGTGCAGCAGGAATATCCTCCGCATATGTTGTTACCTTATCCAAGGTCCATACCCGATTACTGTCATGTACAAAAGCAATATTGTTGTTTAAAATATTTTCAACCAACACATCAGACTGATAATTTGCCATCCATTCTGCATATGCAGCAGAACATAGTCCGGTCGGTGTAAGCTTTCCTGTTTCTTCTGTGTCATCCGGTACAAATGGTGGATTATCATTTTCATCTTCTACTTCTTTAATAATAATTCCGCTTGTTTCTTCGGAAACATTTACCGGAGTTATAAAGGTTATTTTGTCTGTACGGTCCGGAATGGCTGTTTCCAAATCGGATATCGTACTATCTGTAACAGTATTTGCGGTTTCAAAAACAGCAACTGTAGTAGCATATGGCTGTTCTGCAGCAATATCCTTTTCCTGCTTACCGGTAATCATTACTACTTTACCCTCAGCACCTGTTGTAGCATCTGCTATGTACATATTAATATCCGTTGCATTTGCCTCCATGTCCTGACTATAGCTATAGAAAGCCCCCATAAGCTTTTTGGAAGTGGCCTGATTATTGATAAACGGCAAAAATCTATTTTTCAAGGTACCATCTGTATTGTAGGTTACTACAAAAATATCAGAAATATAGTTGTTACCGCCTACACCTTGTCCGCTTCGCGGAATTAAAAGAACCATATCATCCAAACAAACTATTTCACTCAAGACATTGGTTAAATTATTGGTATGAATACAGTTAGAGCTTGCACCCACATTAGGATTTACTGCATACTTAATTGCTGTCATAACAGTTCCGGAAGCCTGACCATTATTTCCAAGTGTCCAAAGTTTATTAAAGTTACCAGAATAGAAAGTCAATAGTTTATAAGTTGTTGTACTCTGAAGAATGACATTGGAATTTTTATCTATTACTACAGTAGACAAACCAGAGCCCGTGCTATATTTACTGAAATCACAAAGTTGCGTCTGTACATTGGTACCGGATATACTTATCAACAGACCACTGGTGCAGGATGC
>JAFXAZ010000077.1 GCA_017521985.1 Lachnospiraceae bacterium | reverse complement strand
GGATATGAGAGTAGTGTGGCATCATGTTTGGCGAAGTTGTGTACTGCCAAAATCGATGACTACAAGTATGATATGCTGGGAGAACAGCCCGAGATACAGGCCCTGTTTGATGAACTGATGCAAAGGCATGAGCTGTTTTTGATTCAGGGTGCACCCACGAGTCCCGCATTGGCAAACATCGTATGTGGGAGATTGGATAAGAGGATGAAGCGATTGTCGCAGGAGATGGGATTCAATTATTCGCGCTATGCAGATGATATGACTTTCTCGGCTGATGATAGGGCGATGTTGCCGAAAATCAGGTTGATTAGGAAAATTGTTAAGGAGGAAGGCTTTACACTGAATGAAAAGAAGACCGAACTGTTGCATCAAGGCAACAAGCAGATGGTGACAGGTCTGCTTGTTGATGGACGGGTAAGGGTGCCAGGGTCATATAAGAGGGACATTATGAGGCATATCCACTTTTGCCAGAAATATGGTGGACGGGGTCATTTTGATAGGGTAATGCATGGGAAAGCGTATGGTAGGGAATGGCTGGAAGGTAGGATTGGATATGTGTATTCAGTGGAGCCCGAAGCTGCAAAGAAGATGTGGGCGGAGTTTGAGAAGATTGATTGGGGGTATTGAGAAACTATGAAAAATTATTTGGATTACTTTTTGGAACAGCGAATGAACTCTGCTGATGGAGAAAAGATAAAAGAAACTTTAGAGGCCATCAGTATTGAGGAGAAAAATTGTCTTGAACTGTTTAAAGTACAGATAAGGCATTGCCAGCTACAATTAGCATTGATTGGTGAGAGAATTGCTGTTGGGTGGCACACTCATGAACTTATGACCCAAAAACGTGCCTTTGAGGAACAGGAGTTTGTGCTGAATGTTGCAGCGCAAATCCAGCAGTGTTCTTATGAGACCAAAGGAATTCAGAAGTTGCTATATTTTGAAAAGAATGAAAGTAGTAAGGAAAGAATTGCTGTTGAAGCATCTGTGATGATGTATGAATGGTGTGAAGATTTGAATGAACTTACCGGAAAGAAGTATCAAGATATAGCCCAAAGGTTGTTGTCGCAGGCTGCGTTGGCCAAGACCAGAATAGCCAGGAAGAAACTGGCAGATTTCTTTAAACAGGAGAAACCTGTGCTTTCTGAGATACGGCATAACGCAGGGGCACATCGAGAACATGACTTCATGAAGCAAATGGAAGTGTTGGAAGGTGTTGGTTGGTCAGGCACGATTGACCGGCTGCATAGATTTGAAGAGATGACATTGGAGTTAGGGAAGACGATGAAACCTTTAATGGAAGCTGGGCTGAAGAAAATTGGGGAGGCTTTTGGGGAATAATATTATGCATTTGAATAAAACAAAGGTTAAATACGTTAATTTTGCCTCTTTATTTCTGACATTGTCCAACCCTCAATCCACCTCTCTACCGTTTAATGTATAAGTTGTTGATTATCAATGTTTAATATATTCGAAGGTTGCGCCAATTTGAAAACAGTATATAATAACTCGTCATTAAACTTTTATACAGGGAGTGAGGAATACGGTTATATCGCTTATTATGCAAATTTAATCATCGTAAACGAATATGGATTCAAACAAATTGATGGTGTAAACACATTGGTCGTATATAACGGCAAAGCTATTTCTATAACATTGCTGGCTGATTACAATGGTGAGAGCTACATTATTGGTGCTGAAGCCTTTAAAAATAACTCTTCTCTTACAATCGTAACAATCCCTAACAGCGTTACAAGCATTGGATATAAGGTGTTCTGTGGTTGCAGTAATTTAGAGACACTTTACATAAGCAGCGCCATTGAGAGTATCGGTGATTATGCCTTTGCTGAATGCGATAAAATTGCAGAAATTAAGGTGGGCGCAGAAAAACCAATCAGGGGTAATACAAATATATTTACCAATGCGGTATATGATAATGCAACGTTGTATGTTCCAAATGGCAGCAAATCGTTCTATGAAAAAATAGAACCGTGGAATCTGTTCTTATATATTGTAGAGATGGACTTTACCGGCATTGACGATGTGAAAGCAGAAAGCGTAGAGGACAACGGTATTTACTACGACCTCAACGGCCGCGCTGTTGAAAACCCGGCTAATGGTATCTACATCATTAACGGCAAAAAGGTTTTGGTCAAGTAATTGGCCCGACAATGCCATCAGTAATTTTTAGGTATTAAAACAATTAAAGCCATTGCAGCAGCAATGGCTTTAATTGTTTATTAGGTGAGCCGTTTATTTCAAACTATCATACAGCTCCTTCCACTCGTCACATAGTGCCTGAATTGATGGAAACACCAGACTTGCACCTGCATTTGAAAGTACCTCATCTTTCAATGGGCCTGTGTTGCCGGCAATGGTAAACAGCCCTGCTGCAACGCCTGCAGTAACGCCAAGCGGTGCGTTCTCTACCACTATGGCCTCATTGGGCTTGAGACCTCCGCGTTCAAGAGCCAGCAGGTAAGGGTCGGGGTAGGGCTTGCCGCGCTTCACGTTGAAACTGCTTATTATGTGGTTCTCGTCAAAAAGACCTGGGAAGTTGCTCTGTATGCGGTCGAGCAG
>JAFXAZ010000076.1 GCA_017521985.1 Lachnospiraceae bacterium | reverse complement strand
TCCAATTTGATTGGTAATACTATTATCAGAGAAATGAATTCGACAAAAGGATTCATACAAACATTCGACAAAAAGTATTACATATCTGATTCTTATCTGAAAGATTTAATTTCCATAGACACAGAATTATTTACAGCCTCCCGGAATTATTTGCCTTGACTCCTCCAGCGCCGCTTGCCGTAATAAGCAATATTTTTGTGCCACCTCCCATAAGATAAATCTGGCTGGTAGCTCCACCGCCAAGTCCCAAAGCAGAAGAGAAAGTATCTTCATCTGCTCCATTGCCATTGGTACCACGATTTTATCCACTTTCGTACTTATCGAGATATATGGTACCAACAGCCCCTTATATACGGTATGATTTTGCACACTCCATTTTCTTCACTTAATAAGATACTCCAAATCGGGAGACAGAAAAACAATTCTTTTCATCGTTCCATTCCTTGCAACATTCGTTTATCTATATTTCTATTCAACAAGACCTTTTCTGTTTCTTTTTTCATAATCTGTTCCCAGATTTTCTTGCTTCCAAGCCTTTCCATTGCTTCCTTCTGCACCTCATTATAATAATCCGGCATATGTCTATTTCCTCCCCTTAACATTTCCCTATCCCGTTCTTCCATCTGTAGCATGTAATTCACTGCCTTGTTTCCTGTCTTACTCTCTTCATATACGGTCATTTCTTCTTGCAACTTTGCTTTATCCTCTGGTGCCATGCCCTGATATAAATGCTTTTCTAAGAATGCATCCATTCTCTTCGCCAGTTCCTTTGGATAAGCCACATCACAGCCATACACATACACTTCCGGAATCTCCGTCTGCACCAGGGCATTGATAACCTTCCTCGGTACATTACTCAGTGCCACGATATTCTCCTTCACATACATCGGTTTCCTCTGAGGCAACTTCGGCAGGTCCGATTTTCGTTTCTTCATCCCTTCCACGAAATCCTTATTCTGCTGTACAAAATCCCGACTCAATACCGCCTCCCCAGTCTTCGTCACTTCTTTTACCAACGGAAAACTCTCCGCCGACAGAATGATAGGATTATGCAGCTCTTTGGCAAGCTGCTTCAGCTTTTCCTTATCGTACCCTTCATAGGTCTGATGATAGCTGTCATAGATCACATCCCTGACTACGCCATCTGCTCCCCGCTCCGGTCTTCTCCCCACAGAATGTGTGGTAATCCCCTTTTCATCCACGGAAATAAAATTCGCGGGATTATTCTTATTCACCATATACTTCACCTGACCCGGCTCTGGTTTCATCCGCTCCATAAGTTCATTCTGCTGCAGCAAATAACTCTGCAATGCTATCTCATACTCTCTTCCAAGATTACCGGATAAGTTGTAACACATATCCGAAACTGCAAAAGAAAATGCATGGGTATCACTTCCCACAATGGCATACCTCTCTCCATCCGCCACTACACTGTAGTTGAAAACATATCCCTTTGCAGCCTCCCGAAATGCATACACTTCCGCTTTCGTAAGATTTGATACCGTTCCATAAGACTTCTTATCCATCATTTTAATAAAGGTATCCAGATCCACCTCATGACAGGACTGAACCAAAACAATCTCAAACTGCTTCATCACATCCTTCACTCCCATCCTATCGCAATCACGATATACAAAGAAAATAGATTTCTTCTTTGTATTCGGATCTATATGCTCAATTTCCACATAAGGGATATGCTCCTTTTTCATTAACTCCTTAAAATCCTCTGCCCTCTGCTCCGATACCACTGTAGTCAAAGTACCACCGCCTTCCCAGATATGGTCAAGCAAAGCCTTTATCCCCTGCTTCTCCACGTATCCTTGTTTCTGCATTAACTGCAGTATCACACTTCCGGCAAAATCTGCCATTTTCTCTACCACCCTGCCGGTCTCCTGCAGAGTCCTCATTTCCATACTATCCACAAGCTGCTCCCTTCCTATCCTATCAACTCAAGAAAACCACCGGCATTCTTGCGGTCCCCTCCGTCACATTTCCGGACACCGCAGCTGCAAGCCACCCTACCAGTCCATTTCCAATGGGCTGATATACAAACCGAACCACGAGTACCAGTATTACCACTGCCAACAAGAAGAGGAACACCGCCCTCTTCCTATGCATCAATGGCTCATAATAAATTTTCTGCATCTTTCGCTCCACTTCTCCGTCCTTCTCCACATAACTCACCTTCTTAAAGCAATAATTTCCACACACCATAGAAAACAAATCATACAAATAGAACACCCCAAAACATCCACAAGTCAGCAGATAACCCAGCCCCCGTATCCAGTTACCCTCCATAAACTTATGTAGCCCAAACCATCCGCCCAGCACCATCTGCAGATACTGCCGGTCCGGATTTTTCTCACTGCACTGAAACCAAAGTTCCCTATACTCCGGCAGGAGCCCAAACGCCCCTGCCTTCTCTTGTTCCTGTTTCCTTACCAGAAGAACACCATCCTCTGTATATCTGTAACATTCTTTCTTCGCCATAGTTGCCTCCTGTCTGGTTAGTGCTGCAGTTCCATGCGGATCGGAATGGATATCTGATAATATCCTGCACCACCTTCGATAAATGCCAGCGCATCCACCTGTACCTGCATCTCATCCTGATATGCCACCGCTTCTCCTGTTTGTACACAAGTCGCATTTGCTTCCAACTGCTCCAAACTGAATACTGCAGCATCTCCACCTTGGAATCCTACAGAAAGATAAGATGAGATAAGATAACTGCTCTCACCCATAACCGCCTTACCATAGCTTTCTGAATCTCGGTCTACCACAATCTGCAGTCCTTCATAAGCATTCCCCAGCGTTCCATAAGCATAGATTTTCTCACTACCGATATAGGCTTGTTCCTCAGAGTCAAAGGCCAACGGAATCTCCACTGGAATGGACAAATACACATCATAGCTGTTATCCAGCTCCTCTGTTCCCTGTTCCTCATAACCACAGACACTGCAGGTCTTAAAGATCTCTACCACATACTCCCCAGTCTCTTCATCATAAATCTTATCCCCATAGGTCTTATCAAAGTAATCCACACACAACCAGTGATAATCCGTCACCTGATTATCAAAATAAGCTCGAAAATCACTGTAATAATGTACATACAGATGCTCTGTTGTTGGAAGGTAGGATTTGGTAAAAGTCTGCTCCAGATATCCTTCTCCTGCATCCACCGGATACACATAACAGTTGGTGAACTCATTGCCGCGAAGCAATTGACTGTGAATAAATTCTACATGCTCTCCAAGCACAAAGTTGGTAATATCCGCTCCATAGAAAGGACCATAAGTCTTCGCATCCGTTGATGTAATCCCAGCCGCCGGAATATCGTAAATGACTGTTTCCGCAGTAATACTCTGAAATCCAAAATTTCCATTTCCACGATAATGAATTGCTTCAAAATCTCCATTCAGAATCAAAGTACCCACCACAATATCATTACTGTAAAAGGAACAATACGACCAGTTACATGGAATGGTCAGGATATCCTGCTCTATCGTTGCAGAACGAAACCATAATGCCGGTATCACTTCCACATCCGGACCGATATTCAACTGTCCGATGGTCGTAAAATAAAACATACCGGTTCCACTGGCCGATGCACTCCAATCAGGATCCACCGCATTACTGTTGTAATTCAAAGTTTCAATATTCGCCCAGGCAAAGTTATTTGTACCCCCTGAAACTACACCTACATAATTTACATTCTTTCCGAGATTCAACGTACCAATCTTTATATTCCTTCCGTTAAAAGCATCATATCCAATGGCTGCATTCTCAATGGTCAGCTCCTCCAGATTCATGGTAGTACCTTTGAAACATCCATGGGGAATCACCTTTACATTATCCCCCACATACAACGCCTTCACTTTCGTATTATAAGAAAACGGTCCATACACACTGTGATTCAATACCGACGTCTGCGCTTCTGTGGCATTGTAATACAATGCATTGATGGTACTCTTATCAAAGGCTTTACTTGCGCTGTCGGAATCCGCCACAAAAGTAGTTACATCCTCCCCTATGGTCAGCTTCTGAAACACAATCTTACTGCCAGAAAAAGCGAAACATCCGATAGTTGGTACGTTCAACGTATACTCATCCAGATTGATGATAGCATTGTAAAACAGATAATTCGGCACCACTTCCACCGCTTCACCAAACTCCGGATGCCCAATGGTTGCCTCATCAAAAATCCCCTTATAGCAATCATCTGCCGTCTGCAGAGAAACCGGAAGATACTTTAGTGTAGTAATCTTGTTATTGGCAAACTGCCTATAAAACAACAATCCACCGGATACAATATTTTCAAAAGTCTCCACCTCCGCACCAATGGTCAGCGTACCAATTACCATATTTGCTCCTGCAAAAGCCCTCACACCGATGCTTTTTGCATGAATTTCCAACTCCTCCTGCTCCAGATAGGCTCCAATAAAACAATACGCCGGAATCCTCTCCACCTGCTCTCCCAGATATAGATGTCCAATCTTACTCTGATAGAAAGGACCCTCGCAAATATTGTCATACTCCGCTTCTCTGCTTAATGTCAGAGACGGTGCATTGAAATATAGCTCCCCTATGGTCACAAGACCAAACTGCTCCCACAGGTTATACGTATTATTGCTGGCATCGGATTTCTGAAATACTGCCACATCCTCACCTATGGTCAACTTCCCAATGAAAATTTCAGAACTCATAAAAGCCATTGCACCAATCTTCTGCACATGCACCTCCAACTCTTCCATGACAAGCTTCGCACCTCGCAATAGATAATCCGGAATACAAGTCACATTCTCCTTCAGCGTTAACGTACCAATACTTGCCCCAATAAAGGGACCATCCAAATCCGCACTGGCACTGGTAATCGTCTCCACATCATTCTCAACTGCCGCTGCATCTGCCTCATAAATCAGATGTCCAATACTGCAATTGGCAAACTGCCTCCAGTAATGAAAAATCCCTGTACTGTAAAAGCTCTCAGGAAATGTAGTTACTTCCTTCCCAATGGTCAGCGTCCCAAAAGAAATCTTTCCACCACCAAAGGCATTTGGACCAATCTCCGGTGTGTGAATATTAAGTTCCTCCATGTTCATAGTTGCATAATACAGAAAATACTCCGGAATCGCCTGCACTTCACTGCCGATTTCCAGACTACCTACCGTTGCCCCATAAAACCCGGAAAACACATCACTATTGGTACTCTTCTCATATTTCTTATTTACCTGCAAATCCGGTGTATACAGTTTCAACGTACCGATATTGGCATAAGAAAACTGATTAAAGTGATGGAACAAATTTGTACTGTAATAAGATTCCTCAAAACTCTCCAAAGTGCTGTCCAACACCAGAGTCCCAATAGAGATATTGGAACCACAAAACGCATAAGCCTCCACCACCGGCTGCGTGATCCGAAGCTCCTCTATGGTTATCTTGGCTCCATGGATAAACATCTCTGGAATTCTCGTAATCTCACTGCCAATCTCCAGACTTCCAATAGTGGCATTCTGAAAAGGGGGGAATAAATCCCTGGAACCATTGCTCTCCACCGGACGCCCTATCTGCAGATCATTGGCATAAAAGGTCAGCTTCCCAATATTCGCAGAAGAAAACTGATGCCAGTAGTGATTTAGACTACTACTATTAGAAAACACCTCAAAACACTTTACCCCTTCCCCAAGGATTAAATGCTCGATAGTGATACCACTGCCGCTAAATGCATAGGCACCAATTCTCTCCACCTGCAGCTCCAAGGTTTCCAATTCCATGCTTGCCCCACAAAACAACATCTCCGGAATCAACGTCACACCACTGCCAATCTCCAATGCACCGATACTTGCCCTATAAAACGGACCATAAAACGTATCCGTAGACTTACCCGTATTCAGACCTGCCACCAACTCCGTTGCCTGGAACACCACCTTATCAATCTTTGCATAAGCAAACTGCAGATAATAGTAGTTATAACTGTAATCCCCATCATTACACACTACAAATGCCTTTACATCTTCTCCAATAGTAAGCGTACCAATGCTCGTTCCATAAAACGCCCGCTCACCAATGGTATGACAATTTATTGTAAGCTCAGGTATTGCAACCTCTGGATTCATAACCACACGCTGATTTGCATTATCCACTGCAATAACCGGTACTTCATTTATCACTTCAGGAATCACAAGAGCTGCACCGGATACCGTAATACCGGTAATTGTAGCATTGCCGGACTCATCCAGAATATAGATAAACACATTTCCATTTTCATCTGTATAAGATAAATCGGTTGCTGCTTCTGCCACCACATCATTACCGGAAATGGTGAGACTCTGCTCTTCATTTGCTTCCAGCTCTGTTGTCACTTCCATAACTGATGACTCTTCTATCTGCTCTGCCTCCGCATCCATCTCTACAGCCACACTCTCCTGCAGCTCCTCTGCACTGACCGACACCACCGGACTGACCATCCCAGCCGTCAATGCAAAGCACAACATAAAAACCAATTGTTTCCACCAAAATTTTCGTCTCATAAGCAATCCTTTCTACAGAAATACCCCGGCAGTGCCAGGGTACTTCTGATTCATTCTACTGTTTGGGAATTTCCATTCGACGGCAATCCCAGTTACAAAGCTATCACTGAACTGCAATCTTCAACGGCACGTTAGTATAATAAATTCCGGTGCCGGAAGTCGGAATCAAGTTCTGGATGCTTATGTCCAAGGTAGAGAAGTTTTCCGATCCGATCATAACACCTTTCTCAAAATACTTCTGTAAGAAAGGATATATAATCATGAGCGGTAATGAAGATACTACAATCACAGCGTACTTAATTAAAGCCGCTATATACTGCTGCTGTGCAGCATATTCATCGCCTCCGCCTAACATCATATCAGCACTGTTTTGCTCCAAAATTAATATTCTGCGAAGAAACAGCTGCAGAGGCTGAATTTCTTTGTCGTAGGTGTAAATCATGGCATTAAAATATGCATTCCAGTGTGCTACCATAAAGTACAATACCATTACACCAAGAAGTGCCTTTGACAATGGCAAAATGATAGTAACAAATGTTTTCATATAAGATGAACCGTCAATAAATGCTGCTTCCTCCAACTCCTTTGGCAATCCTGCAAAAAAGGAACGACAAATAATACAGTTATAAACATTGAATGCTCCCAAAATCAGTAACACCCATCTGGTATTGTACAAATGCAATGACTTAACTAATAAGAATGTCGGAATCATACCACCCGAAAAATACATGGTAAATAAAATAAGCATCATTATTATTTTTGCACCCGGAACTTCAACCTTTGTCAATACATAACCTGCCGGCACTGTTACAAGCAAATTAATCAGAGTACCTACTATTGCATAGAAGATGGTATTCATATATCCCAGCATAATATTATCATCCTGAAAAACTCTGATATAACCATCAAGCGAAAAACCATTCGGCAACAAGAGCACCTCTCCTGATGCAACCGCAATTGGCTCGCTGACCGAAGATGATACAACTAAAATCAACGGATACAATATCATTATTACAATCAACAAAGTAATCACTGAAACTGTTATATCAAAACCACTCTTTTTTTTCTTTTTTCCTGCAAAATCCATTTAAATTTCCTCCCTGTCAACTCGTTTTACGCTTACTAGAACAAACTGGTTTCACTCACTTTACGTGAAATGGTATTTGCAATACAAAGCATAATAATATTTATGATATTGTTAAATAATCCAACAGCAGTGGAAAAACTATAGCTGGCATCAACAATACCTCTTTTGTATACATAAGTTGATATGATTTCAGACACATCAACGTTAAGGTTTGTCTGTAACAGAAATGCTTTCTCGTATGCAACCGAAGCAATATTACCTACCGCCATTATGAGTGTAATAATAATTGTCGGCATGATAGTCGGAAGATTAATATGTATAATACGTTGCATTCTTGTAGCACCATCTATTGCTGCTGCTTCATGCAGACTTGGATCTACCGCTGACAATGCAGCTATATAAATAATGGCATTCCAGCCCATTTGCTGCCACACTCCACTCCATACATAGAGATGCCTGAATGCGCCGGGTTCACCCATAAAGTAAATGCGCTCCAATCCAAGTGCTTCCAATATTGTATTTACCACACCGGATTCTTTAGAAAATAATGTTACTATCATACCGCACAAAACCACGGTAGAAATAAAATGTGGTGCATACAAAATGGTCTGGGCTGTTTTCTTTAACTTTGGTCCTGTTTCATTCAATATCAGCGCCACCACGATCGGTATTGGAAAGTTTGCCACTAAGTTATATACTGATAACAGCAACGTATTCTTAAGCAAATCCCAAAAATAATATCCTCCAAAGAAATCTTTAAAATGTTTAAACCCTACCCATGGACTTTTCCAAATGCCAAGGGCTCCTTTATAATTCTTAAATGCAATCTGTATACCATACATAGGACCATAGCTGAATATCACCACATAGATCAATGCCGGCAATAACAACAAATATAACTGGCGATACTTCCACATTCTCGCTCCTAATGTTTTTTTAGGTGGTTGCTCCATTTTCAATTTTGTATTCTTCACTTCAACATCTCCTATCTTCATTTATTTTGAAAACTATCTGCCAAATTTTACAAAGCAGTAATCTAATATTTAGGTTTCTTCATCATCTCTTTTACCTCTACCTTCCTTTAATTATTTGTCTTATTCACGAAATTCTACAGGTGTCACGCCTGTATATTTCTTAAAAATTTCTGTAAAATATTTACTGTTTGAAAATCCAACCAAAAAGGCAATTTCTTTGACATTCTTTTCAGTTGTCAGCAATAACTCTTTGGCATATTCAATTCGTTTACTATTGATATATTCCACAAATCCAGTTCCTATTTGGTTGTTAAACATTTTGCTTAATGAATAAACAGAAATTTCAAACCGATCCGCCACCTGCTGTTGACTCAACTCTCTATCCATAAATTTTTCATCCAGATAATTCAGAATTTTTTCTTTTAACTTTTCGTTAATTACAATTCTTTTTCTAACCTTTTCAGACAAAGATTCCAGCCCTGTTATTTCACTACCGCTAGGTGTTGCTATCTTTTCTCCAATTGCTGTACATTCTGCGAAAGATTTCTGAATATCGGATAATCTGTCAACAGTACATCCTGTTCTTAACGTATATTCTTCTTCAATATGTGATTGACACCAAACACTTACCCATTCTCTTATCATTTCAGCCTTGTCTTTTTCCATAAAGGCAATACATACTGTGGAATTTTCTCCCATAAGGTCATTGGCAAAAATCAATACGCCGAACAATTCTTCTACCTTTTGTGTCAATTCCTCCATTTCAGCCACTTTAAGCACATAATTTGTAATGATAAAGACAAAATATTTGGATATGTCGCTGCTAACACCAAGCTTTTCTGTATATCGATGTGAAATCGGCATGCCATAAATCAAATGATTCATCAGTAAATCCATAATCGACATACGCTGTTCCTCCAGCAAATCATTTTGTTTTTCCCATGCACTCAAAATTGCATCAAATTCGCTTTTTCCCTTATGTTCAATTTTCTTTAACAACTCCTGCAACGGTTTATAATTTAGATAAACTATTACAAAACATATTGAAATCATTATTAACAGAATATATGCAAAGAAGAATCTTACACTGGTATAAAGCTCTAGTACCTTATTTTGTACACTATCATCAGACACATCCATTAAAAATGTTATATCCATATTTTTGTTTCTTTTTACAAAATATTCCGTTTCTTCTATCAATTCACCAGGCTCACTACTCTTCAATACAGTTTGTATCTTGTCATAATCCTCTCTGGATGCTCCTACTGCCAAAACAATTTCTAAAGAATCATTGTCTACCACATAATATTTAGACTGTGTTCCTCGAAGAATTAAGCCGAAATAACCACTATCTATATAATCCATCGAATAAAACATCAGTGCTTTTTCCTTATCTTTTCCAAGAAATGTACATACTCCTACCAGACATTCTCTGCATACTCCTTCTTCATCATATAAAGGTGCTAACAGTATTTTTCTATTTTCAAACTCATCTAAAGAAAAAAAATCAAATACAGATTCTCTCTTTTCGTCAGATAGTCCTAGTCCATCTTTAAAAAATCTGCTTAATGTATATTTAATACCATTCGTCAGCAAAAGGTCTTTCTCATAATAGTAAATGCCAATACTGCCATAACCAACTTGTTGACCATAATGTGCCAAGCTTTGTGCTGCTTCCCCATAATAGTAAGTTTTTTCTTCCATCAATTTTGTTCCCTGATAGAATACATCTTCGTCTAACTGGCTGGTCCTGCTTTTCGCACTAAATTCTATTATTTGCTTTTTAAATTCTGTTACCTCGTTTGTAAAATATCCAAAAAAAGAGACTAAAGCATTTTTGTGATATTCATTATTAACGTAATCGATCTCACTAATTGCCTTTATCCAAACTATACTGTAAAAAAGCAACACCGGAACAATTACTAGAATTATACTGGTAAGCATCAGCTGATATAAATATTTATACTTTCTATCTCGCATATTATCTTACCTCCCATCCCAACAAAAAAACTTACAATGACCATAGAAAACATCTCCATTTTCTTAATTAAATTTTAACAGACGTCTATATTTTTGAACAACGTCCAAAAAAATTGGCAATGATACCAAAATCTTGGCTGTCAACCAAATTACATATTATCCAAAAACACCAAAAAGCAGTATGGTATACATAAGTCTAAAATTATGACCTAACATATATCATCTGCTTTTTTTACATTACCTATATTCTAAATATCTTAAGTAAAACATTATAATTGCCAAATAATTTATATATCTTACTAAATATTTCATACGATTGTAACCTCTGCCGTATCTGGATGAATCAGAATGATCTCTTTCCGCTTCTCTTCCGCATATCGGACCGGTTGTATTGAATCATCGTGCAAGCTACGGTCATTGTCATACACTGCCAGCAAAATATCTGCATGATCTATCATATAACAATTCCTTTTCACAGAGCTTTCACGACAATCGTTTTTTTCAATTACAAGATGCTCCGCACTATTCTGTATCAAAAACTCCAATCTCTTACGGCTTCTCTCATCCCACTTCTGATCATGCCCCGGAAATGGCAATATAACGGCCAGCTCAAATTCCTCGTACCCAGACGTCTCTTTTAACCGCAAGACAATTTCTCCGACCCATATATCTACTCCTAATGATCCGCCCACGTAAATCCGGCGTACTCCCTTTTCATCATACAAATACTTCAGCTGTTCTGTGATTTTTTTCTTTATTTTTTTACATAGCGAATAATCCTCTTTATATTTGAATTTGAACCTTGTTGGCCGATGTCCTGCAATTGCACATGCTATACTCATATCCTTATTCCTCGCATATTCTTACTATAAATTATTTTATCTTTCTAATTATATTTTGTCTATGTATCTATATAAATAAGTTAATCGTTCTCATGCATAGATCACTATTACACCAAAACGTATGCGATCACTGCTACATACCCCACCAATATATGTGGCACAAAAGCAATCTTTCTATTCTTCTTGAAATTCTTTATTTTTGCAAGTATTCTCAGCAAAATTTCTCCCATACCCGAAAAACCCGCCAACACCATGATTAGAATCACCATACCTACTCCCGCCACACCGCCTACTCCTCCCAAAAACAATGTGAGATTTGAAAACACAAAACCATCGGCCATTCCGTAGACTTTGCACCATCCGCATAGTATCCAAAAACCAATAAACAACATAATAATTCCGATATCGTATATATTTCTTTCACTGGCACACAGGATCCATACCACTATTGCCGGTATGAATCCAATCAAATGCTTTCCTCTTGTAACTTCCATGCTTTTTGCATCTTCTATGGCAGCCACGATGAGATACAAAGTGACTGCCAATACACAAATCACAAAAATGATACCTTTTATACTATACTCCATTATCCCTTATCCTCGTCCGAAGTTCGTCTACAATACTTCCGTTAGTTCGTATCGGCAAAGCCAACTCTTCAGTCACCTTTCGCTCATTCTTCCATGCTTCTACTTCTATCACATACATACCACCCGGTGTAGCCAGAGGGATATTAAATTCATACACTTCTGTCTTGATCGCTTCCGGGAATTCATAAACATATTCCTGATTCAGCTCAGGATTTAACCGGATCAGCTCGTCAGGAAATCGTATTATGATCTTATCCGCATATCCACCGGTGGTGATGGTAAGAATTGCTCCATCCCCTGCCCGGAAATCTCCAGTTTGTGGTTCTCTTGCTCTTTTTATATCTGCTTCCATGGTAAATGCCAGACTATCACTGCCCTGCAGATTGACATTTCCTACATTGTCTGAAGCTTCTGCAGATACCACAAAATCTCCCAAAAATAAATAATCATCTTTTTCCATGGTTATCACCAATTCCCCGGTATCTGACTCATAGGTACGCTGCATCTGATTATCCAGATTTGTTATAATGACGATCAGTTCTCTCATGCCACTTCCTTCATCGGTTGCAGTGACCACAAAATCCTTTTTCTCCTCTGTCATATCAATATTACCGGCGTTTTGTAATGCCTCTATTCCTGTAATCACCGGTGCTTTTCCATCCAGGATCAAGATGAGTCCGTGGCTCCTATCTTCTGTTTGATCTGACCAGTATTCTTCTGACTCCAATTCCGCCATAGCTGTTGGATATACTGTGATCTGTTTTCCATCATTTCCTGCTTCAATAACAACCTTCTGATTCAGACCTACTTTTTCAGCCGCATCAGTACGATATGCTGTAGCTGAAGTGGGTTCCAAAAACATTAACGCTCTGCCAGATGCATCATTTGTAAGTTCTTCATTTGAAAATTCAGCACTGCCATTTTCCACACTTACCCTTGGTACTTTTGTCTGATACCACTCCTGCATAGATCCTGATAAGGATACCATTCTCAGCCAGTCGATCTGATAATGATTGGTTGCCTTTCCATCGGTATATCCGGAAAGTTTAAGAGTATGTTCCGTCTCTCCGTCCGCTTTCACATAATATTTTCCGGTACCTGCCGGATACACAAACTCTGTATCCTCTAGCAATACCTGCTCCGTCTTAAGCAGAACATCATCCATATACTCTGGAATCACAGGAATATCCGGTGCATCTTCTATAGCTTTGATCTGAACATGAATGGTAGGACCTATATTTCCTGCCACATCCACTGCTGCCATATGCAGATATTGGACGGAAGCAGTCATCTTTACATCTACCTGGTTATCCCTTGTGAAACTGTGATTCCCGGTAACGGTTCCGGTTTTACTGCCAGATACAAAGTATCGATATCCGGCCACACCGCTGACCAAGGTATTTTCTGTAACATTCGAAGTGGCAAGTTTTTTAACTGTGCCGGCCTCGAAACTATCCACCTTGTGATAATAAACGGAACCATAATCCTCCGGCTCCACTACAGTGATGCGGCAAATATCTTCTCCACTAAGGGTTTCTTCATAGCCGGATATTTTTCCCGGTGCAGCCTTATCCTTTGCCAGTACATCTGCCAAAGAGGTGCTTTCCATATATCCAATGTCCTGGCTGATAATGGTTACCTTTCCAGCTCCATTGTTTGTACCTGATGTCAGTTTTGCATTTTTACATCCGTAACCCTTTGCCGCATAACTGGTTCCACCAACAGATGCCTTATAACTTTCCACAGTACTCTCGGACTTACCGCATTGCCATCCTGCTTTTACACCGCAGGCAAGATTATACACGGTCTTTGTGATATAATGACCGTTCTCATTACAATCTTGACCGCAATTGGTGCAACGGTCTCCATAATGGATTGTGCCCGGATCTGTACCATGACATCGGATACACCGGTCATATACATCATCCCACCACCAAGAACATGGTCCTTGCTCATATGGTTCAGAGTCTCCACAGTATATGGTCTGGGTTCTCTTATCGGTATAACAGCCTCCTCCCGATGTAGAGTTACCGGTATGGGTATGATACCCACAGGAATTTCCATGGCTGTGATAGGAAAACTCACCACAAATACCTCCCACATAACCTCCACCTCCAGCACCGATTCCATTTGCACCAGATCCTGAAGAAGAACCACCTCCGGCACCTCCGTCTCCACCGGAATTACCGGCATTGGCTCCGCCACCACCACCTGCTGTGATAAGCAGTGTCTTCGAACCATTTCTTGTAAGATAAATCTGGGTAGCAGCTCCGCCGCCTCTTCCCAAGTCAGAAGTTGAGGATCCGCCACCTGCTCCGTTTCCATTGGTTCCTCCATTTAAGCCGTTTCCGGATTTACCGGGATAAACCGTAAGGATATCTCCTTTGCTCAGCCAGTAAGTGGCTGTTACACTTCCACCTTTTCCACCCACATATGTACTGTTATAGTCTGCACCCTTGGCACCATAGGCAGTCAGGGTATAGTTTCCGGTATAAGGAATGGTGTATGTATTCCCTTGGTTGGATGTGCCATATTCTTTGGAAATACTGACACTGCTCTGGATATCGTTTCCTGAAAAGATTTCTTTCCAAGTGTTTTGATCCTCGGATTGATAGAGCCGATAGTATTTGCCCCTTCCATCTTTCTGCTCCCACTTAAGATCTACGGCTCCTACACCATCGTGAGACGTATAATCATCATATGCCCATAAGGTCAACGTAGCCCACTTTGCATACAGTATGGTATTTTTTTCTACGGTAATCTCATCACCTGGTTTTCCCATATAAGCATCGTCCCCCAGCCCCGGATCATCATACCATCCTACTAAAGACACATTGTTTCCAGTACAATCCGGTAAGCTGAAAGAATTATTCACATACTGTGCCTTTAAACGGTCTACATTTCCATTTACTCCCAGATATTTATAGACATTGTTTTTAAATTCTCCTGAAAAACCGGACTGGATCTCCCAGTGCGTAAAACTCTTTGTGGTTGTAATGGTCGGGACTGCAGTTCCACCATTGGTGACAAATTCTACTCGGTAACCGGTGGGCGGAACAAGCTGCCCATTGTCTACGGAATAGCTGGTACCATATTTCTGCTTCTGTGTATAAACACTCTGTCCTTTATAGGTACCCCCATTGGCATCCAGCAACAGGGCTCCTTCTGCTTTTATCCATTGTGCATACAGTTTTACCGTACCATTGTCTTCTGTGGTCAGGTTCAATACTTCCTGTCCGTCTAAAAATGCCTGTCCGCTTCCGTCCGCTGCAGTATTCCAACCTGCAAACACATATCCCTCACATGCGAAACTGTTCAAACGAAGAGATCTGTCTGTATACCCCATCTCCGATACCGGTTTCCCATTGTATGTATCAATGTTGTCATACATGTGCATGGTTGGAGCCATATAACCGGCCACCGTACTGTCTGCCGGAGCATTGGGCCGGTAGGTTACTCTGTACCGATTACTGGATATATCCCTGCAGTAATGCTGATAGCTGTATCCCTGTTCCAGATGGGTACAGTGAGGACACAGATACACATAAGTGGCAGATGCCGGAATGGATGTGATCTGCCTCACAGTGGATTCTCTTGCATAGATCAGCATGTGTGCTGCAAGCTCCCCACAGTCCGCACAGTAGGCAAACCAGCCGTTATTGTAGTAGGAATAGCACAAATCATTGCTGTAAGTAAACCCAGCAAAAGTATCCTTTGTCACTGTTGGGCCATGAATACATTGTCCTGGACTGTGTTTCACATCCCACTTCCCTATGGTCACACTTCCAACAGCCGGTTTCTCATAGTAATGTTCCCCCGCATCCGGACTTCCCAGTGTAGACTCTGCCTGCATATCCACTGTATATTCCAATGGCAGTCTCTCATTTATCTTATTCCACAAATCTGTGGTCCATGCCCTCTGGCTCCCATCAGGGCTTAAGGTAACATTTGGAAACTGCGCCATTTCACCGGTACTTGCTGCTGCATGAGAGGGAACCGGTGTCAGCAAGAAACACAGTGCCAGCATGCACAAAAAACCTTTAAATAACTTTCTCATCTTCCTCCTTTCCGGGAGATCACTTTATGGTTGTCCCACATCCGTAGCAGAAACCATCTTCTACATCTATGTGATTTCCCATATCCTTTTCTTTGATTTCCCTGTGATTGCATTCTGTACAAACCACCACTTCTTCGCTGCAACAGTCTCCCGGCACTTCCACACAGTAGGAATGTTCTCCTGTTGGGGTACCTCCGGTAACCTGTGTTTCTCCACAGTGGGCACACACCTGATTTTCCAGTCCCCCATTGCTGCAGGTTGGTTCCTGATAAAAAGATTCGAACACCCAGCTGTGGTGGCAGGACACTTCCGGCTCCTTGGAAGAGGGCATTTCGGGTTCTTCTTCCGGAGATATTTCTGGCTCCGGTTCTTCCTGTGGAATGCGTTCCGGTTCGGGTACGGTTTCCGGAAGCTGCTCCTGCTCTTTTGCTTCCTCTGATTCCGGTGTGGCTTCCGGTTTAACTGCTACTTCCGGGATAGGTTCCGTTTCTTTCTCTTGCTCTGATATTTCTTCAGAACTTTCTTTGGAAACCACCTGTTCCTTGACTGCCACGATTTCTTTCATCAGCTCCTGTTCCGGTTCCGCCCTTTCTTCTGTCACCATCGTATCTTCCGGATTCTCGAAAACTTCTGACTCCGGCGCTATATCGGGCTTTTCCTCTGATTCTTTCTTTGATTCTGCCTTTTCACTCTCCACCTTATAAACATCCGTTACTTCTATGCTTTCCGCTGTTGCCTCTATGGGTTGTTCTTTCTCCCAAAACAAAAGGGCGGAAGCCACAAGCACCACTGCCATTACGGACAGGAGCAGACATAAACGGTATTTCTGAAACAGATTTTCTTCTCCCATGTTCCGACTCCTCCCTTAATCCGGATGCTTGACGATCTGGATCTTTTTATTTTCCAGTGCTTCATAGAATGCCTCCACTGCATCCTTGTGGATGGGGATCATCACATACTGTGCAATAGCTGTGGTATCCTCTTTCTGAATGGCAATACCACTGCTGGTATAGCTTCTCTCAATGATCACGCTGCTTAACACTTCTTCCACTTCCACTTCTTCATCCGGTCCTTTTTTCACTGTATAAATGTCAATCCGGTCTCCGGCGCGGAGAGTTCCTGCCACACTCTGATCCAGGGCCTCCATATCTACACTTAAGAACACACTGTCTGCCGTTACATTTCCCAGCTTTCCAAGCATGCTCTTTGTCACCATGCTCCCCTTATCGATGCCTCCCTTAGCATAAAACCCGATCAGCTCATGCATGTCTGTATAGGCAGCCTTGGGAATATCCGTCAGGGTTCGCTCTTCCAGGGCAAAATACACAGCGGCATTTTCCAGGGTGATCTCTGTATTGTCTGCCACCTCCTCTATGGCAACCACCACCATACCTTTTTCAAAATTTTCCAGCTGTCTTTTTTCTACATTCAACAAAAACACAAACAGGATGCCTGCCAGTAACAGACATACCAGGATGTGCCATATCTTTTCTTTCTTCTTTTTGCTTATCTTTACTTGATTTTCACTCATTTTCTTTCCTCCGATCATTCATCTACGATATCCACCATGTGATATCTGCTTACATTCATGGATACCCCCATATACCTGACCTGAAACCTTATCTTTGCAAACAGGGCGCTTTCCCTGACGCTCATCCCGTTTGGTGCTGTCAGCACATCCTTTTGTCCCGGATGGATGGTTGTCACATATGCCCCGGTTTCATCAAAATCATACACCGTTACATCACTGCCATTTACCGAATACGCCACAAAATCCTCTATCTGTATATTCCCGTCTACCACAGGTACACTGCCCTTTACTGCAGTCAGGGCATTCGTTAGTCCCAGTTCCTGACGAAGTAAATCCTTGAAGATATCATACTTTTCTTTAGGATACAGGATCTGGAGTTCATCGCTTCTTCCATAGGCATAGAGTTCTTCCTCTTCCAATACCGCTGCTCCCAATAAAGCATCAGTCATGCCATCGGTTATGGTTTCTGACAGCCAGCTCATCCGCCGATAGGATACAAACATAATCATGATCTGTACGGTCAAAAACAGGATCATCAGATACAGCACCGGATTAAAAATGGTACCCGGATCTTTTTTTGCTTTTTTTCTCTTCCTATTCAATTTTTTGCAACGGATACCCTTCTTACGGACCAGGGTATCCTTTCCTCCTTCAGCATGGATTTTGTAAATCCCCCAAACGCAATGCTCCTTACCTTCAGTGTTCCTTTGACCTGCAAGGTTACCTGATTTCCGTATCCTGCATCGGTAAGGCTACTCCCTGTCAGATCTACGCCTTCCACCCCCAAAGCTTGAAGCTCTGATACCATGGCGGTCTTATTCTCCTGTGTCAGATATCCGTCCGTTTCCATCCGCAGCATGTATTTCCTTGTGACCTGATTCAAGGCACTGCTCTTGTCAATGTTGGAAGCGGTAACCATGGAGCCAAACCACAGAATTCCCATAAATACAATGGTGACCATTGCAGGCAAAAAATGCTCCATCATGCCCTTATCCTTTTGTTTCACCATAGGGCCTCCTTCCTCTTTCCTTATTCAAAAAGAGCAGGGGCATCTACCCCTGCTCCCCTCTCTTTTCCGGCAGCTGCCAAATATGTTTATGTACCCTTCAGCTACCCGTTCGCTCCTTAAACGGTAGGAGAAAATTCATTGAAAAGAGTGCTGGT
>JAFXAZ010000075.1 GCA_017521985.1 Lachnospiraceae bacterium | reverse complement strand
GGAGAAGCAACAACCGTTAATGTACCATTGTTAGATAGCAGCATTACGGGATGGTACTCTCTCGGCAAAATGGCCTTTACTGGAGACGGAACAGAGTCTATAACATATACTTATCCGGAGTCAGACTCTAAAGCGGCGAGAGTTAGTGCTATAAAACTTGTACCTGCTGAAGCGGGCACAGAAGAACCAAGTGAACCAGAGCAGGATACCAATGCTGAAATCGTTGTTAGCACAGCAGACAGTACATTTGAAACTACTGGTACATGGAAGAGTAGCGGTAGTGTAACAGGTTATAACGATATCGCAACTATGTACTCAACCGAGAAGGGTGCGAGCTTCAAATTTAATCTTGGTGAGATGACCGCCGGAACATATGAAGTATTTTATTATGTAATTTATAAGAACAATAACAATACTACAATGCCTATAGTGGTCAACCATAACGGAGAAGCAACAACCGTTAATGCACCATTGTTAGATAGCAGCATTACGGGATGGTATTCTCTCGGCAAAATGGCCTTTACTGGAGACGGAACAGAGACTATAACATATACCTATCCGGAGTCAGACTCTAAAGCGGCGAGAGTTAGTGCTATAAAACTTGTACCTGTTGAAGAAGTCGTTATTACTACAGCTGACAGTGCATTTGAAACAACCGGTACATGGAAGAGCAGCGGTAGTGTAACAGGTTATAACGATATCGCAACTATGTACTCAACTGAGAAGGGTGCGAGCTTCAAATTTAATCTTGGTGAGATGACTGCCGGAACATATGAAGTATTTTATTATGTAATTTATAAGAACAATAACAATACGACAATGCCTATGGTGGTTAACCATAATGGAAAAACAACAACCGTTAATGTGCCATTGTTAGATAGCAACATTACGGGATGGTATTCCCTCGGCAAAATGGCCTTTACAGGAGACGGAACAGAGACTATAACATATACCTATCCGGAGTCAGACTCTAAGGCGGCGAGAGTTAGTGCTATAAAACTTGTATCTGCTGCAGAGGGCACAGAAGAACCAAGTGAACCAGAACAGGATACCATCCAATACATTGATGTGGAGCCGTATCCGGGATTTTCTTTTGTTGGTGATTGGGGTAAAAGTACTAAACTTACTGGACCAATGACAAAGCTTCCTTATTCATTATGGATAAATCATGAGAAAATTAATGCCTCTCAAGCACCACTTAATATACCGGAAAATAATTACTGTACATACAGACCGGATCTTCAGGTAACAGCAGGAGTTCAAATATCTGTATATCTGCTTTATTGGCATGAAAACCAAACAAAGGATGTTATTTATGAAGTACATCATAATGGACAGGTAGATACTTTCCATATTGATATGACTACACTGACAAAAGATGAATGGCGTGACTTAGGTGTTTTTGATTTTTCAGGATCTCCAGAAACTAATTTTGTTAGAATTGTCTGCACGAGTGATGAAGTTTCTGGTGGAAAGACAAACTTTAGAGCATCAACAGTTCGTTTTGATGTTTTGAATGATGCGGCATCTGGTGGTATTTGGCAGTCAGTTTATGTTTCTCCAAGTCCAACAGCAGAAATACCAAATATTGCAGAGTTAGATCAGTTTGAGGACATAGCAGATGATGCTGCAAATAAATACGATATCGAATATATGTACAACGAAGGCTATGTAACAGGCACTTCAGAAACTATATTCTCTCCTGATACACTTATTCAGAAGAATGATTTTACAGCGTATCTGTCTAAAGTATTGGGATTAACAGATGGTGATGCCGCGGCGGTAAAAACATTACTTGAAGGTGTGGATGAAAATGAGACTCTGACAAAGGAAGAAATCGCTAAAATTCTTCATAATGCGGTTAGATACCTGAATAAGAATGTTCAGTGGATACATAGTTTAACACCGGACTATAAAGCGTTAGAAGATGCTAATACCATATCTGATTGGGCAGTAAATGCTATGGATGCAATGTATCGTTGTGGTATTGTTACTGCAACAGAATCTAAGCTGATGCCGCAAAAAGAAATAACACGTGCTGAAGCAGTTATCATGTTAAAACAGTTTGCACAACAGTTTGTAAAAGCCGGTCCTACAAATGATGATGGTGGAGATTGGGTACTGACTTTTAATGAAGAATTCCAAGGAACAGAATTAGACCCTAATGTGTGGACAGCAAAGGATGAGAATCCGAGCAGTATTTTGTCATCTAGACATCCGGAAAATGTTGAGGTACATGATGGAGCAGTACATTTAGTTACCAAAAATGAATCAAAAGCTGAAGGAAAAGAATGGACAACCGGTAACATTTTAGCTAATAAGGGTGCGTTTGTTCAGGAGTTTGGTTATTGGGAAGCAAGGTATAAATATACCAAAAGTAGTGGTATTAACAATTCATTTTGGATGGTAAGTGATGGAGAACATGATAATCAATGGTATGAGCTCGATGTTTGCGAAGGTCATTATGCAAATAAGATTAATACCAATCTTCATGAATATGCTACTCAAAATGGAAATGGAAAGACGACACATTCTGAGCGTTATACAACAGCATATGATTTAGCTGCCGATTATCATACTTATGCAGTAGAATGGACACCGGAATATATGAAGTTCTATTTTGACGGTCAGTTGATTCATACAAAGAACAATCCATTAGAGAGTGGTCGTATGTCTTATGCTCGCTTATCAAGTGCAGTATTAAGTTGGGCAGGTGCTATTGATCCGTCAGCAGATGGCACTGCACAGATTGTGGATTATGTACGTGTATATCAGAGAAATGATGATGTGGCTGGACATACCCAAGCGACAGAACATGCATTGGATGGTTTAACAGCATGTGTTTTGGAAAAAGTAGAGGCAACTCCTGCAAATTGCACGGAATATGGTGTAAATAAACATTGGAAGTGTACTATCTGTAATAAGATATTTGCAGATGAAAGTGGGACTACAGAAATTGATGTTACAGAAATTATCAATAATAGTCAACCACCAGTAGCCGATGCTCATGCAGAGGAGGTTATTTTAGCTAAAGCTGCTACATGTACGGAAACAGGCTTAACAGAAGGTAAGAAGTGTTCTATATGTGACGAGACGCTCGTAGCACAGACAGAAACCGCTGCATTAGGGCATACGGAAATAATTCGGGGAAAATTTGATGCAACTTGTGTGGCAAATGGTTATACAGGTGATGTTGTATGTAGCGTATGTGGTACAGTGTTGAATTCCGGTACAGACGTTGGAGCTACAGGTAGTCACCTTTATTTAGATGGAAAATGTACTATGTGTGGAGAGGATGACTCAGCGTACAATTCATCTGAAAATGTTGAAATGGGTACTACTGATGCGATGAAAGCTGCATTGGTGGACGAAGCTACAATAATTACAAATGCAATTGATTCTGTTACAGGAGAGCTTTCAGAAGCGATTAAGGTTGATGAAGAAACCAAAAAGAAAATTGAAGCAGCAGTTGCTGAAGCTATAAATAATCCGGCTGAATTAATAAAAATTATGGTAGAACAAGTGGCTACTCCAATTGAAGAAAGTGCCGTTTCAGAAACAATCATTACAGCAATTGAGTCATTTCTTGAGGGTGTAAAGCAGGAAATCGCAGCAAATAGCACAGAAGATGTAGAAAAATATGATATTATTCAATATTTGGATTTATCCGTTTGGGTTAAGGCACATAATGTGAATAGAAATACAAAGACTACCTTAGGCGAATTGAAGGAAACGACACAAGAAATGGAATTTACTGTTACGATTCCTAACGAATACTTAAAGCCAGGATATGAGGTGTTTGTATTAAGATATCACGATGGGCAGGTCGATAAGATCGAATTGAGTCAGGTGGAAGGTAATAAGTTTGCATTCTCAACAGACAAATTTTCAACTTATGCGTTATCTTATGTGAGTGTGCATGTTCATACAGAAGAGATAATTCCAGGTAAGGCTCCGACTAGTACACAGACAGGTCTAACAGAAGGTAAGAAGTGTTCCGCATGTGGTGAAACTCTTGTGGCGCAAACAGAGATTCCTGCAACAGGAAGTGACGATGACGACGATGATGAGCCAGTTTATGTAGAACAAAATAATACTTCACAAAATTCAGGAGGAGATAACAGTCATATTATGACGGTATCAAATCCAAATACAGGTGACACGACAAGCGGATGGTGGTTTGTAGCTTTGGTGGCTTCTGTCGTAGCATTGATAGTATTAAGTTTGAAAAAGAGAAGTTTGACTCACTAATTCCTCTTTCTATGGGAACATTTTTAAAAGATAATATCTTTCGTTACCGCTTATGAAGTATTTTTAGCATAAGCGGTAAGAAAGATAAATCAAATTACGGAGGTTATTATGATTTTACCTAATAAATGGGGGCAGGGACAGTTATTTGCTTTTTCTGCTTTGGACGGAGAATCTTTTGCAACGGATGACTTTACAGGTATGCTGAGTGGCGATAGAATTGGTATTCGCTTTTTTTCAAAAGTAAAGAGAGAACTTGCATTTGTGAATGTATATGAAAAAAATTTGGAGTTTGATGCAGTTACCAGCGATTACATTAGTTGCCATTTCCCGCAGCAGGAACGCATGCAAATTATTTACGCGGCTCGTCATCTGATTATTGGCAATACAACTAATATTGTTCGTCCAGTTGTCTTTGTGGAAGGTAGTTTCTTGACAGAAATAGTAGAAGGAACGGAGATACATGATACTCAGGATGGTGAGTTTACTGCAATCAAGTGTGTAGATAATCAATTTGCATTTGCATTTGGACATTCAAAGAAAGAAGTTATTGATTTAATAAATAAAGGTCTTGCTATGGACTTAAAAATAGCAGCTGCAGTGAAATTGAGCTTTTATAAAAAATATGGTGTTTCTGATACGTTTCCATATGCAGATTTATACGCAAAGTGTTTGTCCGTTATGAAGACGCAATTATACTCGTCGGAGGCAGAGTTCAATACAATATGGTCTACGCCGGATAGATTACCACATAGAAATTTATGGCTTTGGGATTCTGTATTTCATGCTTTAGGTCATAGACATATAAATGTTTCATTGGCAGAAGGATTGATTTCTGCAATATGGGTACATCAGAAGGAAAATGGTTTCATTCCGCATATGGCCAAAGTGGCATGGAGTTCAGATATTATTCAACCGCCTATTATTGGTTGGGGAATTTGGGAATTGTATCAGACATCTGGCAATAAAGAATTTTTAAAAGATGCTTATGAGCATAATAAAAGCTTTTTAAATTGGTGTCGTGATAACAGACGTGTATCAAAAAAGGAATTGTATACATGGAGTACTACAAATGATGTGAATTGTCGTTGTGATGAGTGTGGTATGGATAATTCACCACGATTTGATACAAAAGATCCTTTGTTTGCAATTGATTTTTCTTGTTTTATGGCAAATGATGTGAATTATATGAAAAAAATTGCAGAAGAGTTGGAGTTGACTGAAGACATTGATTTTTATAAGAACTGGTTTGAAATGTTGAGTTCAGACATTAATAAGTGGTTATGGTCTGAAGAAGACGAATTTTATTTCGATTACAATATTCCAAAACAAGAATTACACAAGGTATGGAGTGTGGCTTCATTTTTACCTATTTTTGCGGGAATATGTAGTGAATCACAAGTGAAATCACTTGTTAAACATTTGCAGGACCCGGAAAGTTTTGCAACTCCTTTTCCGATTCCAAGTATTTCTAAAAAAGATGTAACCTTTGGCTCTGATATGTGGAGAGGACCGGTATGGATTAATTACAATTATATGATTACTCAGGGGCTTAAGGAGTATGGTTATACTGATTTTGCAAACAAGATTCTGGAAAAAACAATCAGCTATATGAATCATTGGTATCAACTTACAGGAACTATTTATGAATTTTATGACTGTAATCATATGAAGGCACCTGGACATTTAAATCGCAAGGGACTACCTTTTGAACCATATAATATCAACGTACGTGTTCAGTCTATCCGTGATTATGGCTGGAGCTGCACATTACTTTGTGATTTATTACATAGATTGTATAGAAATGTATGAAAGTAAAGTATCTATAGTAAAAATTAGGGAAAATTGTGACAAAGAGAACTTAAGACATGGTGTGTTTAGTTGAGAACACATAAAATATTAATTTTATGCATGAAGGAGTAAATATGAAAAAAAGACGTTATGCACAAGTTGGTACCGGTGGTAGAGCAAGATTCTTTTATTCAGCGGTAGCAAAGGATTATTCAGCAGAGAGTGAAATCGTAGCTTTTTGTGATGTAAACCAAACAAGAATGGATTATGCAAATAATCTGTTAGAAAGCTGGGGAGCCAAAAAAGTACCAACTTACAAGCAATATGAATTTGAAAAAATGATTGAGGAAGTAAAGCCGGACTGTGTCATTGTTACCAGCGTAGACAGAACTCATGATGAATATATCATTCGTGCTATGGAACTGGGTTGTGATGTTATTACAGAGAAGCCAATGACAATTGATGAAAAGAGAGCACAGGCAATCTTGGAAGCACAAAAACGTACCGAAAAGGATGTACGAGTTGCGTTTAATTATCGCTATGCTCCACATAATACAATGGTTCGTGAGTTGATCATGAATGATACCATCGGAGAAGTATTCTCTGTACATTTTGAATGGTATTTGAACACAAAGCATGGCGCAGATTATTACAGAAGATGGCATAGAAATAAAGAAAATAGTGGTGGTCTGTTAGTACATAAATCTACACATCATTTTGATTTGGTTAATTTCTGGCTAGGAACCCAACCAGATACTGTTTTTGCTATGGGAAGCCTGAATTTCTATGGACGTACCAACGCAGAAAAAAGAGGTGTAAAGGATTTCTACTATCGTTGTTATGGAAGTGAGATTGCAAAGCAGGATCCATTCTACTTAGATATTGAGAATAATGAACGATTGAAAGCCTTATATTTGGATGCAGAGCATGAAGATGGATATATTCGAGATAAGAGTGTATTCTCTGATGAAATCAGCATTGAAGATACCATGGGTGTTATGGTTCGTTACAAAAATAATGCAATCTTGACATACTCTCTTAATTCTTATCTACCATTAGAAGGATTTCGTGTAGCATTTAATGGAAGTAAAGGAAGACTTGAGTTAGAAGTTCTTGAGAACTCTTATGTAAATGCAGGTGGAAAGAAAGAAAACGAGGGAGCTGTAAACAGCAAAAAGATTATGGTACATCCTATGTTCGGCGAGTCCTATGAAGTAGAGATTCCGGAAATGGAAGGCGGACATGGTGGTGGTGATCCAATCTTATTAAATGATATTTTTGGTGTTCCGGTAGAGGATAAGTATCATAGAGCAGCAAATCATATTGATGGCGCGATGTCAATTTTGACAGGTGTGGCTGCAAATAAATCTATTGCATCCGGATTACCGGTTAAGGTGGACAGCCTTATAAAATTCTAACAGCGAGGTTTTGAAAATGGAGACGATTTGGATAGATGCATTGGAATTTGACAATTACGGTGGTTTTATAAAAGACACACAATTTGTGGGTGAAATGGGACAAGGATATCTGATGGCAGATGGTATTGGTAAACCTGTTGAGCCTGCTGTTGTGAAATTTAGTGTTAAGGAAAAAGGTTATTACCGTTTCTTTGTTCGTACTAAAAACTGGTGCATAGGACATGATCCGGATGGCTTGAAGATAGCAGTGGATGATATTATTTATCCTCATATTTCTGGTGTTATGCAGATTACCGGATGGTATTTTGAGGTGGCGGCAGATTTTGAGTTAGAAGCCGGAGCGCATGAATTAAAAGTGTATGATACAACCGGCTGGTGTGGCAGATTTGCAGATATCGTAATTACCAATGATTATGACTATACCCCGTCTCCGGAAGTGAAAAAACTGAAAAAACAGCGCGCTGAGATAAAAGGTATTGATACAACAGTTAAGGAACACTGTGGCTACGATTTGGTAGTCGCAGGTTCTGGAGCTGCTGCAGTAGTTGCAGCCATTGCAGCAGCCAGAAATGGAAGTAAGGTTGCATTATTATCAGGAAGACCTGTGTTGGGAGGCAATGGTTCAGATGAAAGCAAAGTGTCCTATGATGGGGCGGCCACGCAAGGTTTTCACGAAACGGGTATTATTTACCAGATAAAATGCTATGTATTGGCAAAGAAGGTGACTTGGTCACAGGCATTTTTACATTTTATAGAATTAGAAGACAATATTGACTTGTATTTGGATATGTATGCTATAGATGCTGAAACAGAGAATGCCGTAATCAAATCTATATTGGCTCAGGATACAAATAACATGACAGAGCATAGATTTTATGCGGATTATTTTGTGGATGGTACTGGTGATGGATGGATTGGCTATTATGCAGATGCCATGTATCGTATAGGAAGGGAAGCATCTTTCCAGCATGGAGAGTCTTTTGCGCCGGAAGTAGCAGATGGTAATACTATGAGTGGTTGTGCCACAAGAGCTATTGAAACATTAAATGATACCATTTGTTGTTATTATGCAGAAGAAACGAATAAAGAAGTTCCTTTTGTCGCACCTTCGTGGGCGTTCAAATTGCCGGAAGGAGAGGAATTAGGAAGAACACCGGCATGGTTGGAACGTGGTACCTGGTGGTTAGAGAATCGTAATGATTACGATGATCTATGGGAGGCAGAGTATGTCAGGGATGCGTTTATCCGTATTACTGCAGGGTATTTTGACTGGATGAAGAATTCCTGGAAAGAAAAGGAACGTGCAAAAAATTATAAATTGAGTTTATTATCCACATATGTTGCGAAGCGTGAGTCAAGAAGACTAATTGGTGATTACATCATGACGCAGAATGACTATGATGGAAAAACATTTTTTGAAGATGAAGTTTGTTATACAGGCTGGCGTATGGATGTACACCACGTAAAGGGTATTTTCTCCGGTAAAGCGGGAGAATTTACGGTAAATCAGGAAGTTCCACTGACACCGGTTCCTTTCAGATGCTTGTATTCTAAGAATATAGAGAATTTAATGATGGCTGGTAGAAATATCAGTGTAACACATATGGCGTTGGGGTCTACCAGAACACAGCTTACAACTGCTACTATGGGTCAGGCTGTAGGTACGGCGGCAGCACTTTGTAAAAAATATGGTGTAATGCCAAGAGAACTGGGAAAAACAAGGATAAATGAATTGAAACAGATTTTGCTTAAGGAAGACCAGACCTTATTATACAGTAAAAACGAAGATGCAAACGATTTAGCAAGACTGGCAGATATCGAAGCGACTTCTTATACAGAGAACGGTAAGCCGGAAAATGTAATCAGTGGAACATCACGTCAAATGAGAGAAGAGCCATATGCATGGATTTCAGAGCAAGAACTTCCACAGAGTATTGTACTTCAGTGGAAGGAAGAACATGAGATAAGCCAGATAAGAGTTACTGTTGAAATGCCACTGGCAGACCATCGTTTCGGTTTTAAACCGGCACCATCGCCAGATAAGATGATTACAGAGATTTCTGTTGAGATGCTCATAAGCGATAAGTGGAAAATGGTGACATGTATAAAAAATAACTTTTATCGTCAGATAGTTATGGATATAGAACCACAGAAAACACAGGCCTTAAAGTTGACTGTTATAAAAGCTTATAACTATGATAAAGCGATTATTCCGGAAATCAGAGTATATTAGGATTTGAAGATTATATGTCTGGGAGGCTTCTTTATGAATAAATGGACAAGAATAAAATTTCATCCCAATTTGCCTTTGGGAGATAACGGAGAACGTGTGACTGCTTGTGCAGAACATATAGCGTTAGCGAAAAATGCGGCAAAAGAAGGTATGGTATTATTAAAAAATGATGAAAGAGTTCTTCCTTTTAAGAAAGGAACGCGGCTTGCGTTATTTGGTAAAGGTATATTTGACTATGTAAGAGGTGGTGGCGGTAGTGGAGAGGTAACAACACGATATAGTAGAAATATATATGATGGATTTAAGCAACTGAATAATCATGTGTGTGTAGAGGAATCATTAGCTGATTTTTATAGAGAATATGTGAAAGAACAATATGCGGCAGGAAATAATACAAACTGGATTGTTGAGCCGGAAGTTCCAGATGAATTGTGTATAAAAGCGCAATCATTTACTGATACTGCAGTAATTGTATTTTCTCGTTTATCAGGAGAAAGCTGGGATAGAAGTGTAGAGGATGAATTTGCATCAGAAAATTCGAAAGTAACGTCAGAGAGAAGAAGAATATATGAGAAAGGTGATTTTTATCTTTCATATGCAGAAACCACGCTAGTAGAAAAAGTAAAGAAGTATTTTACAAAAATAGTAGTAGTGTTAAATGTCTGTGGAATAGTGGATACGGAATGGTTTTTTGCGGATGAACAAATTCAGTCCGTATTGGTTTCTTGGTTGGGTGGTATAGAAGGAGGACTTGCAGCGGCAGAGCTTCTTTGTGGATTAGGTAATCCATCGGGTAAACTTGCTGATACGTTTGCAAAGCATTTGGCAGATTATCCATCAACAAAAGGTTTTCATGAGTCGGATAATTATGTGGATTACACAGAAGATATATTTGTAGGTTATCGTTATTTTGAGACAATTCCAGGGGCAGCAGAATATGTGAATTATCCTTTTGGTTATGGTTTGTCTTATACGGATTTTAATTGGAGTGTAGTTTCTGCTGAAGCGGTGGATGAGAAGATTAAAATAAAGATTCGTATAACTAATATTGGAGAATATGCAGGAAAAGAGGTGCTTCAGGTATATGCCAATGCTCCACAAGGACTTTTAGGAAAACCGAAAAAGGTGTTGATGGCATTCCAAAAGACAAACCTGTTGTTACCGAAAGAAGAACAACTTATTACCCTACAATTTGCAATAAATGGTATGGCTTCATATGATGATCTAGGTAAAATAGTTAAGTCAGCTTATTTGTTGGAAAAAGGCGAATATACCTTCCATGTAGGAAACAATGTACGTGATACAATTAAAATTGATTTTTCGTATGTTGTAGAACAAGATGAAGTAGTTGAACAGCTTTCTTCAAGGATAGTGCCTACATCTTTAAGTAAACGTCTAATGTCGGATGGAAATTATGAGGAATTACCGCAGGGTGAAGCGAATGATCCTGATTATACAGCACTTGAACCAATGGATTATGTATCAAAGTGGGCAGGAGAAATGCCGGCAGTTCGTGCTATTGGTCGAATTCCACGTAGAACAAGAGAAAGAAAAGAATCATTGAATTTTAATTATGTGGCTGAGGGTAAACAAAGTCTTGGAGAGTTTGTGGCTCAATTAAGTAATGAAGAATTGGCACATTTGCTTGGTGGTCAGCCTAATGTTGGTGTTGCAAATACATGGGGATTTGGCAATATGCCGGAATTTAATATACCGAATGTGATGACAGCCGATGGCCCCGCAGGTTTGCGAATTAAACCTGAATGTGGTATATATACGACGGCATTTCCCTGTGCTACGCTTCTTGCGTGTACTTGGAATCCAGAGATTACTTATGCTGTCGGTGAAGCAGGGGCGAAGGAAGTAAAAGAGAATAACATTGCAGTTTGGCTAACACCAGCAGCTAATATTCATCGAAGTCCGCTGTGTGGAAGAAATTTTGAATATTATTCAGAAGATCCACTACTTACAGGAATAATGGCAGCGAGTATGGTAAAAGGCATACAAGCTCAAAATATTGCACCATCTGTAAAACATTTTGCTTTAAATAATAAAGAGACTAATCGCAAAAATAGTGATTCTCGTGTATCAGAACGTGCGGCCCGTGAAATATACTTGAAAGCATTTGAAATAATTGTTAAGACTGCAAATCCATGGTGTATTATGACATCTTATAATATAATAAATGGTCATCGTGCTTCAGAAAATTATGATCTTTTAGAAGGTATTCTTCGAGAAGAGTGGGGATTTGATGGAATGATATGTACAGATTGGTGGACATGTGGCGAGCATTATAAAGAAGTAAAAGCAGGAAATGATTTGAAAATGGCAACTGGATATCCAGAGCGTCTTATGTCTGCATTGGAACAAGGAGTACTTACAAGAAAGGATATGGAAGTTTCTGCAAGGCGCATACTTGAATTAATATTGAAGTTTGAGTAAATGAACATAGTAAAGCAAAAATTAGTATCATATTGCAGGAGAAAATTTGTATGAAGAAATTTCTTTTGTAGGTGATTCCATCTGTCATCATTATGATATTGCGAAATAGTAAGGAGACCACTTATGGCAATTTTGTATAATGAATCTTCCAGAACATTTTATCTGGATGGAAAAGGTATTACATATGCCTTTTATATCAATGAATATGACTATGTAGAACATCTTTATTTTGGAAAGTCTATAGGACATGATGATCTTCGTTATATTAGAGGATTGTGGGGACGAAGTGTTATTGCTGCAGTACCAGGACATGATGTGGATGTAGACGCTGGAGTGCGGTCGTACAATCATTTTGGTTCGGAGATAACTTTTTATGGTACCGGCGACTACCGTGAACCAATGGTCGAAATTGTAAATCCGGCGGGAGACAGATTAACACAGCTTCTGTATGACAGCTATGAAATATTGACTAAGAAACCGGCGGTACAGGGTATGCCTTCCATGAGAGATGGCGAAACATTGGTACTTCACTTGAAGGATAAAGTCAGTGGTTTTGCATGTGATTTATACTATACGGTGTATGAGGATACCGGTGTAATTGCCCGTAGAGCAGTATATAAAAATGAAAGTAAAAATGTAATTGTTTTAAATCGAGCCTATTCTTTTGCAATGACACTTCCACATATGGGTTATGATGTAATCTCTCTGTATGGTTGCTGGGCAAAAGAGCGAAGAATTGACCGTATTTCTATGCATCATGGAGTGGTATCTATTGATTCAAAACGTACTTCATCCTCTGCGACGTTGAATCCTTTTATGGCTCTTGCAGAAAAAGGGGCTACAGAGGAACATGGGAATGTATATGGTATTAGTTTGATATATTCCTCATCCTTTGTGTTAAAGGCAGAAGGTGTGTGTGACGGAAGAACATTAATAACCGGTGGTATCAATGATTTTGATTTTCGGTGGAAACTAGAAGCAGAGGAAGTGTTAGAAACTCCAGAAGTTGTAATGGCATATTCTTCTGAGGGTATTGGTGGCATGAGCCGTTGCTTCCATGATGCTTATCGAAATCATCTCATTAATCCACGATATGTAAGAAAGTATCGCCCATTGGTTATCAACAACTGGGAAGCAACTTATTTTGATTTTACTCTGGAAAAACTTAAAAATATTGCGAAAGCTGTAGAAGGAACCGGGATAGACACTTTTGTATTGGATGATGGCTGGTTTGGCAAACGCAATAATGACCATTCAGGATTAGGTGACTGGAAAGTAAATACTGATAAATTGAATGGTGGGTTAAAGGAAATCATTGATTATGTAAATGGGCATGGAATGAAATTTGGTTTATGGTTTGAACCAGAAATGGTCAATGAAGATTCCGACTTGTATAGAAAACACCCGGATTGGGCAATTGGAGTATCAGACAGACCGCATTGCTATAGCCGATACCAGTTTATGCTAGATTTAACACGTAAGGAAGTGCGTGATTACATCGTAAATGCTGTAAATAAAGTATTGCAGGAAAACCATATTGAATACGTGAAGTGGGATTATAATCGAAATGTGACAGAATCCTATTCCATTGGAAGAGAGCCGGAAAGACAGGCAGAATTCGCTCATAGATATGCATTAGGACTGTATGATTTATGTGAGCGAATTGTAGAAGCAAATCCGGATGTGTTTTTTGAAGGATGTTCCAGTGGTGGTGCAAGATTCGATCCGGGAATATTATATTACTTCCCTCAGATATGGACATCCGATGATACAGATGCAGAAGAAAGAACTCATATTCAGTATGGCACTTCCGTGGTATATCCATTGTCTTCTATGAGTTGCCACGTTTCTGTAGTGCCTAATCATCAGACACATAGAATCACTCCAATGTCAACCAGAGCGGATATTGCACATTTGGGTGCTACGGGATATGAATTGGACACTTCTCATTTTAGTGATGAAGATAGGGCGATGGTTCGCAAACAAGTGGAAGAATACTACGATATGGAAGACTTAATTCTTAATGGCGACTTATATCGTACAGAGAATCCTATGGAGAGCAATTATTTTGGGTTTATGGTGGTTTCCAAGGATAAGAAAGAAGCAATACTTACCGCATATCGTCGAATGGGTAGTGTAAATAATGAAATAAAAATTCTGAAGGTAGCCGGTTTAGATACAGAGAAGATGTATCATGTAAAAGAATTGAGCATAACTTTGAAGGGCTCCACTCTTATGAATGTAGGTATTGCACCAAGATTTGCTGAGGGAGATTTTATGACGGTTAAGTACAGCTTTAAGGAAGTATAATTCTGATTGTAGAGAGGACAAAATCAATGAAAATCATAAAAGGTATTGTTTATGGTACACAAGATAGTAAAAGTCAGGTTTTGGATTTGTACGTTCCGGATTGTGAATTAACAAGTTTATTAGTTTACTTTCATGGGGGTAGTCTAGAAAGTGGAGATAAAGATTGCGATATTGTTAAGAATTTAGCCAGACAGGGAATTACTGTGGCATCAGCAAATTACAGAATGTATCCTAATGCTGTATTTCCGGATTTTATAGAAGATGCTGCAATGGCAGTAGAGTGGGCTATGAAACATATAGCGGAATATAAAAAAGTTAATAAAATCTTTGTGGGTGGATCTTCTGCAGGAGCGTGGCTGACAGCAATGCTTGCTTTTGCACCGCAGTATTTAGGTAAGTATGGTATAAAGACAACAGATATTGTAGGATATATTATTAATTCAGCTCAGATGACAACGCATTTTAATGTATTACGCGAAAAAGGTTTCCATGCTAATAGAATTATGGTAGATGAAGCAGCACCGGTTTATTATATAAATGAAAATACGGTGTTCCCGAAAATCTTTATTGTTGTTGCTGATAATGATATACCATGTCGTTTAGAACAAAACCTAATGTTTTTAAAATCTGTGGAAATGTTTGGGTGTCCGGCCGAACGAGTGAAATATAAGCTGATGGAAGGATTTAAACATTGTGCTTATGATAAAACGGAAGAATTTGCAAGGATTTTGAAGGACTATATGGATGAAACCAATTAAGGATGTTCATCTGTGAGTTTAATTTACTGTATGATGGGGGAGTAGACAAATGACGATTTTGTTATTCAAGCAAGTATTGATCATGTTTTCGCTTGCTGGTGTAGGTTATATCTGTTATCGAACAAAGAAAATTACTTTAGAAGGTAGTAAGAATATTGCAAATATTTTGATTTACCTTTCTTTACCTTGTGTAATTATCAACAGTTTTTTGGTAGATTATTCCAAAGAAAAGTTAATGGGGCTTTTATATAGTTCTATGGCTGCATTGGTTGTTTTGATTATTGGTATTGTTATATCAAGAGTGTTCTTTGGAAAAGATGCCATTTTGAATTTTGCAGCGGCTTTTTCCAATCCCGGTTTTTTTGGAATACCATTAATTGTGGCAACGTTAAGTAATGGAGCGGTATTCTATGTGGCCACTTTTATTGCCTTTTTGAATTTTCTTCAGTGGTCTTATGGTGTTGCATTGCTTACATACAACAATTCGACAAATAAAGATAAAGGGGAATGGAAGAAATATATTCCTTCTGCAAAGAGAGTTCTCACAGCACCGTTTTTAGTTGCTGTTGTTGTAGGAGTGTTCTTTTTTGTAACACAGATTGAGATGCCTGAACTGATATATAAGAGTATACAGCATATAGCAGGACTGAATACACCACTTGCTATGTTTACTATTGGTGTTTATTTTGCACAGACTAATCCAATCAAAATGCTAAAGAATTCAAAGTTATATTTGTTGTCATTAGTTCGACTGATAATTATTCCGGTAGTGTGTATGTTGGTATTGATGGTTTTACCGGCAGAATTTGCAGAAATGAAAATGGCACTGCTGATTGCAGCGGCATGTCCGACTGGAGCAAATGTGGCTGTGTATGCACAGTTATATGATAGTGATTACGGATATGCGGTAGAGACGGTCATCATTTCTACATTATTCTCCGTAATCACAATTCCGATTCTTGTACAGGCGGCTATGATGTTGGGATTTTAGAAATACCCCTTTTCGGAATTGTGTGTTTGATATTTATGGAAATGTAAGACGAGATAGAGTGATTGATAATGATTGGGGATAAACGTTAAAAATACAAAATGAGAATATAAGTGGAGGTTTATTATGTCAAAAGTGATTTTATTCCAGGGCGATTCGATTACAGACTGTGGGCGTAACAAAGAGGATATTGCATCCACAGGTGTGGGTTATGTACATATGGTGAAAGGCCAGTTGGGTTGTGAGTATCCGGGAGAGTATGAGTTTGTCAATAAAGGAATCAGCGGTAACCGAATTGTTGATGTTTATGCAAGAATCAAAGCGGATATTATTAATCTGAAACCAGACTATATGAGTTTGCTCATCGGTGTCAATGATGTATGGCATGAATTGGGAGGACGTCATAATGGTGTATCTGCTGATAAATTTGAGAAGATATATAATATGCTGATTACAGAAATTTTGGATGAACTTCCAGATATAAAGATTTTGATTATGGAGCCCTTTGTATTGGAAGCGGGAGCTACGACTGCCACCGAAACAGAACCGGAGCGTTGGGAGTATTTTACAACAGAGGTGTCTAAAAGAGCTGCTGTAGCAAGGCGTATAGCTGAGAAATATAATCTTCCTTTTGTTGCGTTACAAGATATATTTGATGATGCGTGCAAACAAGCTCCTGCTTCCTATTGGTTACGAGATGGTGTTCACCCAACTCCTATGGGGCATTGGCTCATTAAGAATGAGTGGATAAAAGCATTCCGAGAGGCGTAGATAATCAAAAATTAGATTAGAAACATTTTTCTGAAAAGGGAACTAGAAATTGGGGTTAATCTAGTAAAAAGGAAATATCTATGAATTTTTAATAAGGAGTATAGCAAAATGAATATTTCTTCAGGACAGTCGATAAAAAAGGCTATTACATTCAGTTACGATGATGGTGTTACTCAAGATATTAGATTGATTGAATTGTTAAATAAGTATGGATTGAAATGTACCTTTAATCTCAATTCAAATCTTTTCGGGACAAACAATATTTTGCATCATCATGGTTTGCGAATTGCACAGTATCGAATTGCTTTACCTGATATAAAGTATGTATATGAAGGTCATGAGGTTGCAGTTCATACATTGACCCATCCTATGTTACCGAAATTGGAGAAAGACGACATTATATATCAGATAGAGGAAGACCGCAAAAATCTCGAAGAAATAGTAGGATATGATGTGGTTGGAATGGCATATCCCGGTGGCGGCGGGGGTCCTAATAATGATGACCGGGTGGCACAGATTATTAAAGAAAATACGAAGATAAAGTATTGTCGTACTACTGCAACAACTGCTAATTTTGAATTGCAAGAGAATCTATATCGTTTTAATTCTTCAGAATACCATCTGAATTGGGATCGTATGATGGAACTTGGAAAACAGTTTGTAGAAATGAAAGCTGACAAGCCACAAATTTTTTATATTTGGGGACATTCTTATGAGATGGAATATGATTCTAGGAATTGGGTCAGACTGGAAAACTTCTTTGAAATGATTAGTGGAAGAGACGATATTTTCTACGGGACAAATAGAGAAGTGTTATTATAAGACATAAAAATACATACTGATTCAAGGAGGTAAAATGAGAAGTTTAGATAAAGTGATAACTGAGAAAAAAGAACGCCCTATCAAGGTGGTTCAGTTTGGTGAGGGTAACTTCCTTCGTGCGTTTGTTGATTATATGATTGATATCGCAAATGAAAAAACTGATTTCAACGGAGATATCGTTTTGATCAAGCCAATTGAGTTCGGCAGTCTTGAGAGTTTCCACAAGCAGGAATGCCAGTACACCGTGTCCTTGCGTGGTAATGTGGACGGTCAGGCGGCAGTCCTTAATAGAAAAGTTTCCAGCGTTGCAGATGCAGTGGATTCCTATACAGAATATGAGAAATATATAGGACTTGCGGAGATTGAAACACTGCGCTTTGTAGTGTCCAATACAACCGAGGCAGGTATCGTATTTGATGATACGGACCAATTTGATTTAAATCCTCCCAAGACCTTCCCGGGAAAGCTAACCAAGTTCTTATATCACAGATTCGAGACCTTTAACGGTGATATGAGCAAAGGTCTGATCATGCTTCCGGTAGAGCTGATCGACGACAATGGTATCATGCTCAAGAAATGTGTGATGCAGTTGATCGAACTTTGGGGCCTGAGTAAAGAGTTTAAGACTTGGGTGGAGGAAGCGTGTATCTTCACCGCTACACTGGTTGACCGTATCGTTACCGGTTACCCCAGAGCAACTGAAGCTGAGGAGTGGGAGAAGCTGGGATACGAAGACCGCATCATGGTAACCGGCGAGCCTTTTGCGCTATGGGTGATTGAGTCTGATAAAGATATCAGTAAGGAGCTTCCTCTGGACAAGGCAATGGCAGACATGCCAGGTATGGATGTAGTCTTTACCGACAATCATAAGCCTTACAAGCAGAGAAAGGTTCGTATCTTAAACGGCGCTCATACCTCTTTTGTACTGGCAGCATATCTGGCAGGAAAGGATATCGTGAGAGATTCCATGCAGGATGACGATATCAGAAACTTTATGTTAAAGACCATTTATGAGGAAGTAATCCCTACCTTAAGTCTTCCGGAAGAAGAACTGAAAGCTTTTGCAGGGGAAGTAGTGAACCGTTTCAACAATCCTTACGTGGATCATTCCCTGCTTGCAATCTCCTTAAATTCCGTTTCCAAATGGAGAGCAAGATGTATGCCCAGCTTCTTGGGTTATGTAGAAAAGATGGGCAAGCTTCCCGACCATCTGACATTCTCCATGGCAACCCTGATGGCATTCTACACCGGTACAGAGATCAGAGGAAAAGCCCTGATCGGTCACAGAGATGGTCAGGAATACAATATCATGGACGATATGGCTGTATTGGAATTTTTCCGCGACAACTGCGAAAAGGAAACTGGAGCATTTGTAACAGCATTCCTTGGCAATGAAGAGTTCTTTGGGCAGGATCTGAACAAAGTGTCGGGGCTGACAGATGCAGTTACTACATATCTGGATGATATCAAGGAAAATGGTATGAGGGCAGCATTATGCAAAATTTCTTAAGGATCCATGAGAATGATAATGTGGTTGTGGCACTGCAGACTATTCTGCAGGGTACGGAGATCGTTCTGGAAGATGGACGTGTAGTGGTTGCCGGGGAAGAGATTCCGGCAGGCCACAAGATGGCTGTTGCAGATATTGCCGAAGGGACATCGGTTATCAAATACGGATACCGTATCGGCAATGCCAAAGAAGCAATCAAGGCCGGTGACTGGATCCATACCCACAATGTAAAGACCGCTTTGGGCGATTTGCTAGAGTATATATACGAGCCGGTACTTACAGAAGAATCTACACTTATAGAAGAGCAAAAAACGGATGACAGCAAGAATGAGGATGTCACCTTTATGGGCTTCAACAGACCGGATGGCGAGGTGGGTGTCCGCAATGATATTTGGGTCATTCCTACCGTTGGCTGCGTGAATAATGTGGCATCTGCTATTGCAAAGCAGGCAAATGCTTTCGTGAAAGGCAGTGTCAGTGAAGTGATCGCATTTCCACATCCTTATGGCTGTTCACAGATGGGCGATGATCAGGAAAATACTCGCCGGATTCTGGCAGATCTGATCAACCATCCCAATGCAGGTGGTGTGTTAGTTCTTGGGTTGGGCTGTGAAAACAGCAATATTGACGTATTAAAGCCTTACATTGGCGATTACGATGAAAAGAGAGTGAAATTCTTAGTATCGCAGGAATGTGAAGATGAAATAGAAGAATCTGTAGAACTGATAAAGGGGCTGATTGATTATGCATCAGGTTTCGAAAGAGAGCCTATCAGCGTAAGCAAGCTGGTGATCGGTATGAAGTGTGGCGGCAGTGACGGTCTCTCCGGCATCACTGCGAATCCTTTGGTAGGACGATTCTCAGATATACTGATCTCTAAGGGTGGTACCACCATTTTGACAGAAGTTCCGGAAATGTTCGGTGCAGAAACCATTCTCATGAATAGATGTGAAAATGAAGAACTCTTCAATAAGACGGTAGATCTGATCAATGATTTCAAGAATTACTTCAAGAGTCATAATCAGACCATTTATGAAAATCCTTCACCGGGTAACAAGAAGGGCGGTATTTCCACTCTGGAAGATAAATCCCTGGGTTGTACTCAGAAATCCGGCAGTGCATTGGTTAAGGGCGTGCTTGCTTATGGTGAGACAGTTAAGGCTTCCGGTTTGAATCTGCTCAGTGCACCGGGCAATGACTTGGTAGCATCTACTGCACTTGCGGCAGCAGGAGCACATATCGTATTGTTTACCACAGGTCGAGGCACGCCGTTTGCTTCTCCGGTACCTACTATAAAGATTTCCACAAATTCGGTATTGGCGAATAAGAAGTCCAACTGGATTGATTTTAATGCGGGTGTATTAACGGAAGACCAGAGTATGGCAGAGCAAGCAAAGGCTTTATTTAACTATGTGGTTGAAGTGGCATCCGGTAAGCAGGTTTGCAGTGAAGCGGCAGGATTTCATGATATGGCTATTTTTAAGCAGGGCGTGACACTTTAGGAAGACGATATATTAGTGTATTTTGAGATAATTATTTAATGATATACATAGTACGACTTTAATCATAAAGTCATAGAAAGTAAGTGAACATACATAGTCGATGGAATATTTATTACAAGTGGATATTTTATGCGAAAAGCAGATGGCTCGATTGGCTGTCTGCTTTTTTGATGGGCGAAATTTGTAATTGTTCCCCGATAAATAGCATTTTTTTTACTTTAACTTGGTTCAATATTCGAGACAAATGGTGCGAAAGTCTGTTTGTCTCGTTTTTTTATGCTCGTGGGCCTCCGGTCCTTTCTGAAACTGAAAAAACAATCAGAATCAGAAAGGAAAAAAAGATGAAAGAACGTGAAAAGTACATCATCGTGATTAGTGGAGAAGCAATTGAAGTGACACCGGAAGTATATGAGGTTTACTATCGGGCAGAAAGAAAAGAAAGACACTTTATGTATGAGTTAAAGGCCGGTAGGAGCAGGATTGATAAAATAACAGGAGAAAAAATTATTCTGCCAAGTTTGGAAGACTCTTATGACCGGCTGGTTGAGGCAAGCCAGCAGTTTGGAAACTGTACATACGATTTGGAAGAAGAGGTGCTATCTAATCTGATGGTGGAAAAATTGAATTGGGCACTTGCAGCTTTAAGCTATGATGAAGCAGAAATTATTCAAAAATTG
>JAFXAZ010000028.1 GCA_017521985.1 Lachnospiraceae bacterium | reverse complement strand
TCCGGATTTGTTATGTTGTTGTGCCTTTTTGAAAAAGGTTTCCGTTTGCCGCATATGAATTTTTCCTGGGGCTATATGCATGGATTGTTTTTTGTTTTTATGGTCAGTGTGCTCATGCTTTTGCGTAACAGCATAGAAAAGAAGGGGAATATCCGTACCATCTTAGTGACAGCAGGATGGCTTGGATATGTATGGCATTTGGGGTGCGGAATCGTTTACTTTTTATATATTTACTCCGGACAAAATTCCGGATTCTTTTAGGAGTTATTTATGGATTATCAAATTTATTTGCGTCCGATGACAGAAGACGATGCAGAATTAATTGTAGCGTGGCGCAATAAGCCCGAATTAAAGCGATTTTTTATTAGTCAGGCAGATTTTACTGTGGAGGGACATTTGAAATGGTTTCGTACTATGAAGGAGTCCGGTCGTGCCTGCCAGATGATGATTATTGATAAAAAAGATGACAAGCCTTTAGGCTCTGTTGATATTAAGGATATTGATCATACACATCATAAAGGTGAATATGGCATTTTTATCGGTGATGAAGCAGCCAGAGGACGGGGGATTGGTACCGAGGCTGCCAAGCTTATGATTCAGTACGGCTTTGAAAAACTGGGCTTACATCGTATTTATTTGCGTGCGTTAGCCGGCAATGAGCAGGCCATCCGCAGTTATGAAAAAGCAGGCTTTGAACATGAGGGTTACTTAAAGGATGACGTATGTATTAACGGCAAATATGTGGACATCGTTTGGATGGCTATTGTAAATAAGGAGAATTAACGTGAAAATCAGTTTTGTAATTCCTTGCTATCGTTCTGAGCATATGATTGGCAAGGTTATTGAAGAGATTAAAAATACTATGGAGGGCATGGAACAGTATACATACGAAGTGGTGCTGATTAATGACTGTTCACCGGACAATACCTTTGGTGCTATTAAGGCTTTAGCGGAGAAGTATTCTTTTGTTAAGGGAATTAATCTGGCTCGCAATTTCGGACAACATGCGGCGCTGATGGCGGGATTTCGTCATGTGACCGGGGATGTAGTAGTATGTTTGGATGATGATGGACAGACTCCTGCAGGAGAAGTGGGTAAGCTTTTAGAAAAGATAGAAGAAGGCTATGATGTGGTGTATGCCAAGTATGAGCACAAACAGCATTCTGCATTCCGTAATCTGGGCAGCAAGGTGAATGAGATTATGACCCGCTTTATGTTGGGTAAACCAAAGGAGCTTTATATCAGCAGCTATTTTGCTGCAAAGCGCTATGTCATTGAGGATGTAATCCGCTATGAAAATTCTTTCCCTTATGTAATCGGTCTGGTGCTTCGTGCAACCAAGCATATTACAAATGTGGTAGTAAATCACAGAGACCGCGAGGAAGGTACCAGTGGTTATACCCTGAAAAAGTTGTTGGGGTTATGGTTTAATGGCTTTACCGCATTTAGTGTAAAGCCACTTAGAATTGCGACTATAATTGGTGCAGCTTGTGCGTTCTGCGGTTTTGCGTATGGTTTTTATACTATCTTAAAGAAGTTCTTTCTGCCGGGAGTGCCGGTTGGTTTTAGTGCTATGATGAGTGCAATCGTATTTTTCGGCGGTATGGTAATGTTAATGTTAGGGTTAATCGGAGAGTATATCGGGCGAATTTACATTAGTTTAAATAGTGCGCCTCAGTATGTAATTCGTGAAACCGTTAATATTGATTACACACAAAAATAGTAGTTTAGGAAGATTTATGAAGGTAAAAGTTGAAGAACATATTAAAAAACATATCCGATTTTATAAAGCAGCACTGATGGCACTTGTTCCGCTTGTAGTTTGTGCTGTGACTTGTGCAGTACAGGGATATGCCATTTGGGATGCATATATTCCGGCTTCCGAGTGGAATGATGAGCTTTTTTACTACAAGCAGGTAGAGGGCATGGTAAAGTTTGGATATCCGTATGGATATTTTGGCTTTAATGAAAGTCATGCACGGGTGTTAAGTTTTGCGGCATGGAGTCCGGTTTTGGTATGGCCATGGCTTATTTGGGGCTTTCTTTTTGGATGGAACCTGATGTCACCGATTTATTGCAATATCCTGATTATGATGGTTGCAGTTGGTTTGTTTGTATGGATTGCAAAGCCAAGCTGGAAGCAGATGGCACGTATGGCAGTGCTTTTTGCAGTGTTTCCACTATTTACCAGATATATGTTGTCTGTCATGCCGGAGTGTACCTGCTTTGGTATGCTGATGGTATTCTTTGCGTATGCCTATGCATATATGAAGGAAGAAAAAACAAGTCAGTTGGTTGGTATGTTTGTGATTTCCGGTCTGCTGACATTGATGAGACCGTACATGATTGTATTTCTGCTGTTGCCGATGCTTATGCTTACTATGAAGCGTAAGTGGATTGGTGCAGGTATCAGTGCAGGTGTGGTAGGAGTGACCGGTATTATTTATATTTTGCTCAAGATATTTTTGTCTGCAGAATATTTTACCCCGTTGTTTGATACGACCTGGATTACCACATATTTACGCGAAGGCTTTAAAGAAGGCTGGACATATATGTGGGACAAGCTTTATTTCCAAGGCTGGGATTTTATAGGTAAGAGTATGCAGGGTATCCGCGAAGGATTAGCGATGGGCTCTTTCTTCGTAGGTTTTATTCTCATAATGGTGATTGTGGC
>JAFXAZ010000074.1 GCA_017521985.1 Lachnospiraceae bacterium | reverse complement strand
GCTGAGGTGTAAGCATAGTAATATGTTCAGCTGACAGTCACTAATCGGTCGAGGGCTTAACCTAAGTTGGAAGAGAGAAGGAAATGTTATCGAAGGTAGATAACGGATGAAGATTTCAGTGTTCGGTTTTGAAGGTATAAGAGATAAGAAAAAAATTTATACCATTTGGTATAAATTTTTGTAATTTGTATAAAATAGATATTGCAAGAAGTTAATTTATCTGTTATACTATTTCAGTATTCCTCGATAGCTCAATGGTAGAGCACTCGGCTGTTAACCGAGTTGTTGCAGGTTCGAGCCCTGCTCGGGGAGTTAGAGCTTTACATATTTACGTAAAGCCGCATACTACGGCCCGTTGGTCAAGCGGTCAAGACATCGCCCTTTCACGGCGGTAACACGAGTTCGATTCTCGTACGGGTCACTTACAATTGTATATGGCGTGATAGCCAAGTGGTAAGGCTCCGGTCTGCAACACCGTCATCGCCGGTTCAAATCCGGCTCACGCCTCTGAAAAGCTCTTGAATTTTTCAAGAGCTTTTTTTTAAAACCAATTTATATTTAATCAAGAGGTCAAATTAATGACGTGAGTGTAAACATTGCGATATAAATGCAATGTATCATAATGTTCCGTAATGTTAGTAAAGTCACCAAAGTCTCTTATAAAATCTGGAGAAAAAGCATCGTACCATGGACCGGGAACTGTTAGTATGTTACACATACCATAATTGTGTTGAAAACAACATATAAGTTTGGTATATTTAAGACATAACACAAATTAAGGAAGGTAAAGGAGTAAGGAGGCATCGGTGTTGTATATGGATATCAATATTAGAAAAGGGTGTTTTGATGATGCAGGATGTCTTGCGGATATTGAAGCAATTTGTTTTCCAAAGTCGGAAGCAGCGGGGCTGGCATCTTTCGAGGCAAGGTTGAAAAGCTTTGGTAATTGTTTTCTGATAGCGGAAATGGATGGAAAAATAATCGGTTTTATCAATGGGATGGTCACAGACAGGGAAACAATTGCCGATGAAATGTTTGATGATGCTTCTTTGCATAAAGAAAACGGAATGTGGCAAAGTATATTTGGGTTGGATGTGCTTCCGGAATATCGGTGCAGGGGTGTTGCGGCAGAGCTGATGCGAACGTTTATTGCTAAAGCTCGGAAAGAAGGGCGTAAGGGCTGTATCTTAACATGTAAGGAACGGCTGATACCTTATTATAGTAAATTTGGCTATGTGAACAAAGGTGTTTCCGAGTCTCAGCATGGTGGTGCTGTGTGGTATGATATGATTCTGGAATTTAAAAAATAAAGTAGCATATGTAATAAAAGTATGTTAAAATTACCATGCGCATGCAATTTTATTCGAGTTCTGAAAGGTGATGAAGAATATGATAAGGCTCGTTGTAACAGATGTAGATGGTACGCTGGTAAAAGAAAGCACCTTGAATATAAATCCGGAGTATTATGATGTCATTCGTGCACTTTGTGCAAAAGGAATCAGGGTGGTTCTGGCCAGCGGGCGTCAATATGAAAGTATTCGAAAGTTGATTGAGCCGGTTCAGGATTTGGTTTGGTATATTGCAGATGGTGGTGCTACGCTCAAAATGGATAGAGGTTTGGAGGCGGTTGCGGAAATTCCAAAGGAATGGATTAAGAAGTGTTGGCAGGACATTCACAATATTCCCGGCATGGATGCTGCTCTTGGTTCGCCGACAAAGAGTTATGTACCGATGAAAGATACTGATTTATACAAGTGTCTTGCATATGATTATAAATTTCATGTAGAGTGTTTGAATGGGTGGAATAATCTTCCGGAGGAGCCAATCAGCAAAATTTCATTATACCGTGCTGCGGAAATCGAGCGTTATGCGGATAAATATTTTATTCCAAAGTGGGAAGATAAGCTTCATATGTCCATTGCAGGCGAATGGTGGTTGGACTGCGTGATGCCGGGGGTAAATAAAGGCACTGCTTTACAGAAGATAATGGACTACCTTAGTATAACACGGGAAGAGGTGCTTGCTACAGGAGATAATCCGAACGATTTAGAGATGATTAGGCTGGCGGGCAGAGGTATGGCAGTAGCCACGGCACACCCAAAGGTAAAAGAGGCTGCAGATGGTATTATTCCTAGTTACACAGAGGATGGGGTGTTGCAGGAATGGAAGAAGCTTCTGTAAAGGTGAGATGTATTGTGTAACAATTTCGTGTGAAGGTAAAAATATATGGGCATGAATATACAGGTTGGAAATATTGTTAAATTGAAGAAAAAGCATCCTTGTGGCAGTTTTGAGTGGGAGGTGCTCCGTGTAGGAGCAGACTTTAAATTAAAGTGTATTGGATGTGAGCATTTGATTATGGTGCCAAGAACCATGGTAGAGAAAAATCTCCGTGGTCTGCGCTGAAATTTGTGCGGAAAAATTTGGACAAATCTATAGAAAAAGCTTGATTTATCGGGAGAGTTGTGCTATCATGATTTTCTGTGATATATTCATTCCTTGCTCTTGCTAGACAAGGGCCAGAGACCAAAAGGAGGTAAACGACATGACAAAGTATGAATTATGTTTTGTTGTCAATGCAAAAATCGAAGATGAAGAGAGAGAAAAAGCGGTAGCTAGAGCTAAGCATCTCATCGAAAGATTCGGTGGTACAGTATCTAACGTTGATGAATGGGGTAAGAAGAAATTAGCTTACGAAATTCAGAAGATGAGAGAAGGTTACTACTACTTCATCCAGTTTGAAGCACCAACAAGTGCTCCGGCTGAAATCGAGAGCCGTGTTCGCATTATGGACAGCGTACTCAGATACTTAATCGTTAAGCAGGAAGCTTAATAGAAAGAGAGATTTTCATGAACAAAGTAATTCTTATGGGACGTCTGGTTAGAGATCCGGAAGTTCGTTATTCTCAGGGTGAAAACGCAACAGCAGTTGCAAGATTTACATTAGCAGTAGATCGTAGATTTAATCGTAATAATGGTGATGATAACAACACAGATTTTATTGGCTGTGTAGCATTTGGCCGTCAGGCTGAATTTGCGGAAAAGTATTTCCGTAAGGGTACAAAGATTGCTATTACAGGTCGTATTCAGACAGGCAGCTATACCAACAGAGATGGTGCGCGTGTTTATACAACGGACGTGGTAGTAGAGGAGCAGGAATTTGCAGAGAGCAAAAATTCATCCGGTTCCAATGAAGGCGGATACAGTGCGCCTGTTCGTACTCCAAACACCTCTATCAGCGATGGTTTTATGAATATCCCTGATGGTATTGATGAAGAATTACCGTTTAATTAATTTGCAATGACAAGGAGGCAATAACAATGGCTTACAATAAGACAGAAAAAGCTGATGCTCCAATGAAGAGAAAAGGCGGTATGCGCAGAAGAAAGAAAGTTTGTGTTTTCTGCGGTAAAGATAATGTAATCGATTACAAGGATACAGCTAAGTTAAAGAGATACGTATCCGAAAGAGGTAAAATTCTTCCTAGAAGAATTACCGGAAACTGCGCTAAGCATCAGAGAGCTCTTACAACAGCTATCAAGAGAGCACGTCACGTTGCTCTTATGCCATACGTAGCTGAATAAGACGTATAAGACTTTAAAGAATGACCAATAACTTTTATGTTATTGGTCTTTTTTTGGAGATTTTACTTTACAATGTGGCGAAAATCGTGTAAAATATGTTATGCGAGTTTTTATATATTTTTTTGTACGATGAGAGCGTAGTAGGCAATAGAGTCTATTTGCTCTTTATTTGGTTGTACAAAAATAATTTACCGAAGTGGAGCGATGAAGCGGTGGCGCATTGGCGTGCTGTATTTATGGTTCACATGTCTAACTTGATATTAGGGACTTACATTTGTGAAGTACCCTCTCTCGGAGGACCTAAAATCTTCGGGCGGTATTGGTATTTCCAGGGTATGACCTTGATATATATTCTTTATCATAAGAGCTGGTATCGAACAGATACTTAGAAATCTAAAGGAGGAAAAAATTATGAGAAAGAAATTACTTGCTCTTCTCTTAGTAGCTGTTACAGCTGTTAGCTGCATCGCATGTGGCGACAACAACGCAGTTTCTACAGAGACAAAAGAAGCATCTTCTGAAACACAGCAGGTTGCTGAACCTGTATTCGAAGATGTTGATGTAGCAGATGCAGTGGTACATAGCGACTTCACATCTGTTTACGACAAGATTGGTGCAAACGTTACTATTGATATGGTAACAGAAGATCCTGATACAGGTCTTGCAACAATCACATACGAAGGTAAGACCTATGAAGCAGGTCTTGATTTCTTATCTATGGCTATGGTTTACAACTGTACTCCAGCCGGCGATTACAAGACAAGCGAAGAAGTTTACAACCAGTGGTGGAAACTCTTCATCCAGAGATACAACTACATGGCTCTGGAAGTACCTCTTTACTCCAACCAGTATTTTGACTTGTACAATGCAAAGCTTGAAAACTTTGTAACTTCTCCATACTGGGCTGCAGCATCTGCTATTGTTGCTGCTTCTGTAAAGGATGGTTATGATAACTCTGTTATTCTTGGTTCTTCTACAGAACTTTCCGGCGCATTCCGTGAATCTTCTTGGGGTAAGTCCAATCCGGGTTCTTCTGACTTGGATATCGAAGAATTGACAAGTGGTCATGCAACAGTACAGACTGGCATCGATGGTTCCTTAATGTGGAACATGATGGCACTTGCTGAAGAACCTACTTCTGTAAAGAATGATGATGGTTCTTTAACTTACACAATCAAGGTTAAAGATGACCTTGTATTCTCTGATGGCAGTGCTATCACAGCTAAGAACTATGTTGCAGCTACTTTAGCTAATTCTACTGAAGTATCTGTAGCAGCAGGCGGCACAGGTATTTCCGGTATGAACTTTGTTGGTTTCGAAGAGTTCAAGGCCTACACCGGTGAAGGAAACAAGGTTTACTTTGAAGGTATCAAGTTAATCGATGACTATACATTCTCTGTAACATTACTTCCAGAGTATGCTAACTACTACTATTCTATTTCTTATGCTGGCTTCACACCAACACCAATGGCACTTTACCTTGGTGACAACGATATCGTTGTAGCTGACAACGGTGCTTGTGGTCTTTCTGACGGCTTCTATGCAAAGGCAAAGAAGGATGGCGTTGATGCTTACGTTATGGCTGACACTATCGTTGCAAACTTAAAGTGGGATTCAGACCTTCCATATTCTGGCCCTTACGTAGTTTCTAATTATGATGAGTCTGCATTAATTGCAACTCTTTCACGTAACGAAAATTACCCAGGTGATGATGCTCGTGGAACTGCTTCCATCGACACTATCACATATGTAAAGATTGTTTCTGAAACACAGACTGACCAGTTCAAGAGCGGCCAGATTGACGTATTAGCTGGTATTACCGGTGGTGCTGAAACAGATGCTGCTTTAGCACTCGTTAAGGAAAGCCCAGACAAGTATGCTGAAACACATTATGACAGAGCGGGTTACGGTTTCATCGGTCTTCGTTGTGACCTTGGTCCTATCAGCAACACTGCTGTACGTCAGGCTATGATGTACACAATTAACCGTCCTGAATTCGCTCAGAACTTCACAGGTGGTTACGGTTCTGTTGTACATGGTCCATACTACACAGGTTACTCTGCATACAAGGCAGTAGAAGATGAAATTCTTCTCAATCAGTACGCTTACAGCTCTGACAGCGCTGTTGCTGTATTAGAAGAAGGCGGCTGGATTTACAACGATAAGGGTCAGGAATTCGTAGCAGGTACTGACGCTGTTCGTTACAAAAAATTAGAAGGTTATGAACTTTCCGAACAGAACATTACTTATGCAACTGTAGATGGTGCATACAAGACTTTGAAGATTAACGGCGAATACTACATGCCACTTGCAATTAACTGGTATGGTACACAGCCTAACAACGTTACAGATATGTTAATTACAGCATGGCAGGCAAATCCAAATGCTACTACAGCAATTGGTGCTTACATCACTTACACATCTTGTGACTTTACAACAGGTCTGTATGGTGAGTATCTCCAGATTGAGCAGTATGGTTGGGATGGCGTAGCTAAGTGCTGTGCTATCAACTATGCTACAGGCTTCACATCTGCCGCATACGATATGTCTTGGAACTTCACTATCGATCCGGAGATGTACGCTGACTACTCTCGTGCATACTTCATGGACGAAGCTGACTTCTGGGAAAACTATTAATTAGTATCCGTTTGAAATAGCTGAGAGAATGGTTATAGGGAAGGGCATTGAAAAGTGCCCTTCCTTTATAAAGAGATTTGCTTAAGCAGGTACTAATCTGCTGCGAAAGCATTCGAAGCAGATTAGTGCTTACTTGGGCACACATAAGTAATAATACTGAAGATTTACAAAAGTTTGGAGGATTGTGATGGGCAAATATATTGTCAAAAGAATGATTTATATTGTTCTGGTCTTTTTTATCCTTTCGTTTCTGATCTTTATGATTTACAATATGCTGCCTTCCGATAAGGCTGCAGAATCCGCGAGAGCTGAAATCACAGCCAATCGTAATTTGAAGTATGAGGAACGATACGAGTATTGGCAGAAACAATACGGAACCAATGGTACAAAGGTTGAACGTTATTTCCGTTGGTTAGGTGTATACCCTTATGATAATGGGTCTTTTAACGGGTTGTTACAGGGGAATTTAGGTACATCCACAAAGTTTGCAAAACCGGTAACAGAGGTTTTGGTGGAGCCTATGAAAAATACAATCTTTATTAATATTTTCTCCACGTTTTTAGCATTAGGAATTACGATTCCGCTGGGTATTTTCTGTGCGGTCAAGCGAGGAAGTAAGCGAGATGTGGCGGTGCAGGTTGGTACAGTAGTCGGGTATAGTCTGCCGACCTTCATTATTGCGATTGTATTTATTTGGTTGTTTGCGGTTATTTTGGGCTGGTTCCCAGTATCCGGTATGCAGACTGCGGGCAGTCTTAATTGGTCTCCATGGAGACAGTTTTGGGATAGAATGTATCATATGGCGTTGCCGCTTATTGTTATGACATTTTCTTCTTTAGGTGGTATGACTCGTTATGTACGTGCTGCTATGATAGAAGCACTTAGTATGGATTGTATTCGTACAGCAAGAGCGAAGGGTCTCCGTGAGAAAGTTGTTATTTATTCTCATGCTTGGCGCAACGCGTTGCTTCCGGTCATTACACTGGTAATTGGTTGGTTTCTTAGTATTTTCAGTGGTTCTTTAATGATTGAAAATATTTTTGCATTGAATGGTATCGGTAAGACTTACTATGATGCTTTGCAGGGAAATGATAACGAAGTTATTCTTGCACTGCAGATGTTCTATATCGCATTATCATTATTTGGTAACTTGTTTATTGACATTATTTACGGTTTCGTGGATCCTCGTGTCCGCGTCAACAAGTAAGAGGAGGGCAGTATTATGAAGAAAAAAGGAATAATTGCCACTCTCTGGCGTTGGATTAAGCGTGCATTTTGGGGAGCCGGCAAAGAAATTTCTGAAGACGATAAGTTTGTGGTAGAGAAAATTGAAAGTCCATCTACTATGGCAGTTAAGGCGTTTTTCCGTCGTAAACTTGCAGTGGGCGCGTTAGTTGTTTTGATCTCCATGTTTTTATTTGTATTTATCGGACCATATTTCTTTCCGATGAATTTGAATTATACCGATGCACTTCAGGCAAACATGGCTCCAAACAATACATTAATGAAGGTTCCAAACGAGCTTGAAAATAACATTAAAAATATTAATGGTTTTGCGGATTTTACAGTAGGTGTAAGTAAAGACAACACACTATATCTTTGGGGTAATACCAAGAACAATCTGACAAATGTAGATTATGCTGCATTTCCTGATGAAATTCAGGCTGGCAATGTAGCACATGCAGCTGCCGGTTCTGACCATATTATTGCAATTACAACAGACGGTAAGGTAGTAGGCTGGGGTAACAGCAGTACCGGTCAGTTTGGTGTAAAGAAGCAGGAATCTGATCCATATACACAGATGCCGGATGTATTGTTAAATGGCACTATCGATGCTTCTAAGGTAAAGCAGTTGATTGCCGGTTACCAGGCGACTGCTTTGGTTATGGAAGATGGTACGATGTATATGTGGGGTAACAACAATGCAATGTTGAGTTTACCTGAATTTACAAAGGGAGATAAGTACAACACAGACGTTGAAAAGGTTGCATTTTCTAACTATTATGCAATTATTATGCGTAAAGATGGCACCGTTACGGGCGGTCAGACTCTGACCTTCAATATGCAGAAGGCATACTCTAACAAGGATGGTGAAATCAAAAACCTTCGTACTTATATGGCAGACCGTACCGTACTTGATATTGCAGCGACAAATAACTGCTATGCATTTATTATGGATGATGGCAGTATTGTAGTATTCGGTGCTGCAGAATATGGCGAAAAGGATATTCCGGCTATTACAGCAGAGGAAAAGATGGTATCTATTAATGCAGGTACCCGTCATTTTGTAGCAGTCGGTGAAAGTGGTAAAGTATACACATGGGGTCACAATGACGGTGGCCAGTGTGATGTAGCCGGTAAAACAGCCGCTGAGGTATATACCGGTGCAAAGCAAACTTACTTAGTAAATGAAGATGGAGAATTAACAGACAAAGCCGGCTTCTCCGGTTATGTTATGGGTACCGACAACAGAGGTCGTGATATTCTTACTCGTATTGTACATGGTGGTAAGATGACTATGACAATTGGTGCGGTAGCAGTTATTGTATCTACTATTATTGCTATTATTATCGGTTGTCTTTCCGGATATTTCGGTGGATGGGTAGATATGCTTTTAATGCGTATCACAGAGATTTTCTCTTCCCTGCCATTCTTACCATTTGCAATGATGCTTTCTTATGTAATTCGTACGATGCCGATTGGTGAAACGACCCGAATATTCATTATTATGATTATGTTAGGTCTTCTTAGCTGGACAGGCCTTGCTCGTATGATTCGTGCACAGGTACTGGCAGAGCGTGAAAAGGAATTTGTTCTTGCAGCTCAGTCTATGGGTGTAAAGGAAAAGAGAATTGCGTTCCTGCATATTTTACCAAACGTTATTTCTGTTATTTTGGTAAACGTTACATTGAACTTTGCTTCTTGTATGTTGACAGAGTCATCCTTATCTTACTTAGGCTTCGGTGTTCAGCAGCCACAGCCGACATGGGGTAATATGCTTTATGGTGCAAACAACTCCATCGTTATCCAGAACTACTGGTGGCAGTGGGTGTTCCCTGCGATTTTCCTGTCAATTGCTACAATTAGTATTAATATTATAGGTGATACCCTGCGCGATGTTCTTGATCCTAAGAGCAGCCAGGAGAAGTAATAGGTGGAGGTAAAAGCATGAATTTATTAGAAGTAAAAAACCTTCATACCTATTTCAAAACCAGAAAAGGTATTGTTAAGGCAGTAAATGATGTTTCTTATACATTAGAGCCGGGAAAGACCGTAGGTATTGTTGGTGAATCCGGTTCCGGCAAATCCGTATCTGCAATGAGTATTTTGCAGTTATTGGATGGTAATGGTTATATTGCAAACGGTGAAGTACTGTTTGACGGTCAGGATTTGACCAAGCTTAGTCAGCAGGAAATGTATGAAATCCGCGGTAATAAGATTTCTGTAATTTTCCAGGAGCCTATGACCAGCTTGAATCCTGTATTTACTATTAAAAAGCAGCTCAGTGAGCCTTTCATTATTCATCAGGGCATGAAAAAGAAAGAAGCTGAGCAGAAGGCTTTAGAGATGCTTGCAGCAGTTCAGATTCCAAATCCGGAAGCGGTACTGCGTCAGTATCCTCATCAGTTGTCCGGTGGTATGCGTCAGCGTGTTATGATTGCTATGGCACTTGCATGTAAACCAAAGATTCTGATTGCGGATGAGCCTACAACAGCATTGGACGTAACCATTCAGGCACAGATTTTGCGTTTGATGAATGACCTGCAGAGAGATAATGGTACTGCAATTATTTTCATTACCCACGACCTGGGTGTTATCAATGAAATGGCAGATGATGTAGTTGTTATGTACTGTGGTCAGGTAGTAGAACAGACATCTGCAAAGGTTATTTTTACTGATTGCCCGGTAAGTCATCCATATACAGAGGGATTAATGCATTCTATTCCTCGCCTGGGTACTACAAAAGAAAAATTGGAACCGATTCCTGGTGTAGTTCCGCATCCGTTGGCATTGCCGAAGGGATGTAAGTTTGCACCAAGATGTAAATATGCAACACAGAAATGTATGGAGCAGGAACCGGAACTGCTCGAAGTAAGATCTGGACAGAAGATTCGTTGCTTCTACCCGGAGAAGGAGGTACGCTGCAGTGCAGAACACAGAAAAGCTCTTATCAATCAAGAATCTTAAAAAATATTTCCCAATTGCTAAGACCAGCTTTTTTCAGAAGGAACAGCTGTACGTTCGTGCAAATGAGGAAATCACTATCGATATTCAAAGCGGTGAAACCTTCGGTTTAGTAGGAGAATCCGGTTGCGGTAAGTCTACATTAGGACGAACCTTGCTTCAACTTTATAATCAGACTGCCGGCAGTACCTTGTACTATGGCCGTACTTTAGAAGAGTTTGCTCCATCTTATGTGGCAGAGACTTTACAAAAAGCACCTAAGATGATTGCAGCATACAAAAAGCTGCAGGCAAAAGCTGCTGCAGCGGCTGAGGAGTGCGAGAAGGCTGGTGAAAGTGCCACTTTCTTCCAGCATCAGACCAAGAATCTTTTAGCTGCGGAAGCAGAAACCGCATTCCAGAATGTGGTAAAGATCATGGGTGGTTTTGCTTCCTTAGATGACTGTACAGAAGGAGCAAAGGTTTTATTAAAGAAATATAAAACAAACGTAAAGCTGAGTTCGCTTAATGAGCAGATTAGAGACCTGGATGGTGAGATTGCATTCCAGGAAGCAATTGCTAAGGAATTAAAGGAAGATGAGAGCGTAAAGAAGGCAGAAGCCAAAATCAGTAAAGCACTCAAAAAAGCAGAAGCTGCCCGTGCAAAAAAAGAAAAGCTTGTTTCTGAAGTAGAGCAGGTGAAAGCAGTTCTTGAGGCGGATGAAAAGGCGGTTAACGACTTAAAGAGTAAGTATGCAGACAACGAAGAATTTGCCAAGTATGAGGCAATGTTGGATCATGGTATTGATTTGAGCCGTTTGAAATACAAGGAAATGCGTCTTTTACGTAAAGATATCCAGATTATTTTCCAGGATCCTTATTCTTCTCTGAATCCACGTATGACTGTAGGTCAGATTATCGGAGAAGGTTTAACCACGCACCGCTTCTTTAAGGCGGGCGACCCAAAGATGAAGGAATATATCATTAAGGTAATGGAACAATGTGGTCTCCAGGACTATATGTTACACCGTTATCCTCATCAGTTTTCCGGTGGTCAGCGTCAGCGTATTTGTATTGCTCGTGCACTTGCGGTTAAACCTAAGTTTATCGTATGTGACGAATGTGTTTCTGCGCTTGACGTATCTATTCAGTCTCAGATTATCAATCTGTTAGAGGAACTGAAAGAAAAGGAAAACCTGACATATTTGTTTATTTCTCATGACTTGTCTGTAGTACGATACATTTCTGACCGAATTGGTGTTATGTATTTGGGCAATATGGTTGAAATGGGTACAGCAGAAGAGGTTTTCTCCGACCCACGTCATCCATATACGGTAGCATTGCTATCTTCTATTCCTACTACAGAAGTGGATGCGGCGAAGAAGGAACGTATTATTCTGGAAGGAAATATTCCTAGTCCAATCCGTCCGCCGGAGGGATGTAAGTTCCATACACGTTGTTATATGGCTTGTGATAAGTGTAAGGTAGTTCCACCACCATACGTGGAGGTTACACCGGGACATCATGTCGCATGTCATTTCCTGGATAAGAAGGTGGATGAAAACGGTGATTATCTGTTTGAACTTCCGGGTAGAACTACGGAGAAATAATAAATGCTTTTTGGAAAATTTAAAAAATTAAAAAAATATGACCCTGAAGTGGAGCGTAAATTCCGTGAGGATATAGAGGCTGCAGGTGGACTGGAGAAAAACGATGTGTTGGCAATGATTTTATCAGCACTTCTGGTAATTCTTCCTATTGTTTTTGTGATTCTTCTCCTGTTTATATTTGTAGCGTTTATGTTTTTTTGAGTTTAAATATGTTAAATGGTAGCAGGGGGAGGCAGAAAAGCTTCCCCCTGTTGTTGTATAGAACGTGTTTTGAAGCACAAAATAAAGTCATAAAGGAGAATTGGATATGAAAACAGAATGGGCACTTGACCCGATTTATAAGGGATTGGAAGACCCTGCATATGAAGCGGATATGCAGGCGGTGGAGAAATTAATTGCAGAGTTTGCCAAAGCCGTAAAAGGAGCAGGAAAAGCAGAAGAATGTGCAGAAAACTTATTGCTTTTAGAAGAGGAGCTGGTGTTAAAGATTAGCAGACTGGGACTTTACCTTAGTCTTCGTCAGTCTGTAGAGGCAGAGAATGGGGAAGTAATGGCGCAGGACAGCCGCCTTATGAAGATGTATTCTCAGCTTATGCCATTTACGGCAGCGGCAGACAAAATATTTGCAAAAATTGAGGATATTGATGGGCTGGCTAAAAAGAGTGAAGTGGTGAAGGAATACACTTTCCTTTTAAAACAGGCAAAGGAAAATGCAAAGTATTTGCTTAGTGATGATGTAGAAGAAATAATTTCTGCTATGGATATGACCGGCGGTTCTGCATGGGATCAGTTACAGTCTTTCCTTACATCTACGGTAAAGGTAGACTATGAAGGCAAAACAGTAACCTTGTCTGAAATTCGCAATATGGCCTATGACCCAGACCAGGTAGTGAGAAAAGCTGCATACGAGGCAGAACTGGCATGCTATGAAAAAATTCAGGACTCTATTGCATTTGCATTAAATAATATTAAAAACCAGGTGACGTTTTTGTGTCATAAGCGCGGTTATGAATCACCGCTTGCCATGACCTTAAAGCAGTCCAGAATGACAAAAGAAACCCTGGATGCCATGTTAGAGGCAATCAAAGAATATTTACCATCCTTCCGCAAATATCTTCGCAAGAAAGCAGAAATGCTGGGTCATGAAAATGGTCTTCCGTTTTATGAATTGTTTGCGCCTCTTGGCAAGTCCGACAAGAAGTTTAGCGTAGAAGAAGCAAGGGACTATCTGGTAAATTGCTTTAAAACGTTCACGCAGGATATGTCTGATATTATGCAGGAGGCTTTTGATAACGAATGGATTGATTTCTTCCCACGCAAGGGAAAAAGGGGTGGAGCATTCTGTGCAGGCGTACCGGGTATGAAGGAAAGCAGAATCCTTACAAATTATGATGGCAATTTTGGTGCTGTGAGTACATTAGCTCACGAGCTGGGACATGCATTCCACAATCGTCAAACAGAGGATAACCGTGCATTGAACCAGGATTATTCCATGCCGGTAGCAGAAACCGCGTCTACCTTTAATGAGACACATTTAGGACATTTTGCTTTGACAACTGCTACACCGGAAGAGAAGTTAGCCCTTTTAGAAAGCGACTTGATGGAAAAGACACAGTGTATCGTAGATATTTATTCCAGATTCTTATTTGAAAGCGCTGTATTTGAGCAGAGCCAGTCTAAGTTTTTAATGGCAGACGATTTAAAGGCACTTATGTTAGATGCACAGCGACAGGCTTACGGGGAAGGTTTAGATGAAAACTTCTTACATCCGTATATGTGGGCGTGCAAGAGTCACTACTACAGCTCCGGCCTTAGCTTCTACAATTTCCCATATGCATTTGGTAATTTGTTTGCAGTAGGCCTTTACAATATGTTCTTAGAAGAGGGAGAAAGCTTTGTTCCGAAGTATAAAGCTATGTTAAAAGCAACCCCAACCTGTACCATTGAAGAGGCGGGTGCTATGATGGGTGTAGATTTATCGGACAAGAAGTTTTGGGAAAGCAGCTTGGCGCTGATTGCTAAAGATATTGAGGCGTTTTGTGCGCTTATAAAATAATATAATTATTTTAGAACGGAAGGTGTAAAAGCATCTTTCGTTTTTTTGTGCATATTTTTGAAAAAAGCGGAAACACTACACGCGAAGGATTTTGTATTGCGAGGGACAGAGCGTGGAAATGGAAAAGGAAAAAAGGGAAGAAGTAGCAGGTGGCGACGTCAAGGAACGCGATAATATATATGTGGTGGAGTTGGAAATGGATGGTTTTAAAAAGGAAGAAATCAAGGTGTATTTCAACGATGGGTATCTTGTTGTTGTAGCAGAGAGTGAAGAAATTCAGGGAAAATATATGCGTCAGGCATTTTATGTTGGGCGCAGTGTTGCACATGAAAATATCAGGGCCGCATTTCATAATGGACTATTAAAATGTATGATACCGAAAGATGAGAAAAAAGAAAGGCAGGAACCAGTAGAAATTGAGATTCTATAGTAGCAGAAGTAGTTGAAAAGAAGGTGGGAAATACTGTATAATAAAGAAAATGTGCATTACGATGTATTACATTGTAATGCAAAGTAACATTCTAATGGATGGGAGCTTTTATGACATCAATAAAAAAGGATAGTTTACGACGTATTATGCATATTGTGGTAATCTTGTATGGTTTGGCATGTCTATGGTTGTTTTATCATCAGTCTGTAGCAGATCTGTCGGTAGAGGGTGCGATTCCATACCAGTCCGATTTGCCCTTACATATTAGTATGATTGTAGAAGATGGCTGGTATTATAGTTTTACAGCCTATGCCTATAAGGTGCTGCATGTATTGGCAGGGGGTACTACCGTAGGGATTGCTCTGATGCTTGCAGTAATCAGCGTTGCCACGATTTATGTCACAGAGCGGGCAATATGCTATTTGAGCGAAGAAAAGGAAATGGGGTGGAAGACACTTCTTTTGGCCTTGTGTACAAATTTAGTAATGCCCATTTATGTTGAATATGCAGGGGTGTATCGCTATGTTAGTTATCAGGTACCCAATATCTGGCATAATTCTACCTACATTTGTATGAAATTATTTGCACTAATGACGTTCCTTTATTATTTTAAGTTGGAAAAGAAATATTGTGATGGAATTACGGTAAAGGAGTGGCTTGTTTTTGCAATACTCAATGTGATTACTACGGGTATTAAGCCAAGCTTCTTGCTGGCCTTCTCTCCGATTATGGGTATTTTTTTGCTGGTTGATTTGTTTAAGCGGATGTCTTTTAAGCGTATTCTTATTTTTGGCTCTGCATTATTACCGAGTGGTGCAGTAGTGCTTTGGCAGAATGCGGTATTGTTTGGTTCTGATACCGGTAATGGCATGACAATAAATCCATGGTATACGTTTTCTCTTCATGCAGACCGGCCAAAGCTTGCTGTGCTTCTTTCTGTGGCATTCTGCGGAGTAGTGATTTTGATGACCTTAAAGAATGTATTTAAGGACAAAAAATATTTATTTACAATTCTTATGGTTGTGCTTGGCTTTTTGGAGGCACTTTGTCTGGTGGAGAGTGGAAAACGCTCTGTAGATGGAAATTTCCTTTGGGGTTACAGTTTTTGTCTGTTTGTTCTTTTCTTGTATACTACCATTCAGTGGCTTCGGTATCCAAGGAAAACCATGGTTCAGAAGGCTATCTATGCAGGCATGACACTGGTATATGGGGCACATTTATATTGTGGTGTGCTGTTTTTCGTACGATTGGTATGTGGTGAAAGTTATTGGATGAAGTGGTAACAGAGGAGAAAAATGAATTTTATTATTGAAAACACATTAAAGGAGCATATGGAGCGTGTGCGCAAGAGAAATATTGTGGTGGAGCTTGTCACAGCAGATACTTCTGATATTGAGATTTCGGAGCTGCATGTATATTTGGCAGACGATAAACAGGTTGTTTTCTTAAAAGAAAAGAAGCGTTATCGGGGACGGGAGACGGAAACAGGTGAGGTCTTGCTTCCGCCATTTCCACTACAATATGAAGAAGAGGTACGTTTTTGGCTAAAAAAAATTTTGTGCTTTAAATTTGTGGGGTATGAGGGCATTAAGATATAAATTATCAGTTGCAAAGAATGGAAATTGTGATACAATTTTTGTATAAATACTGGAAAATTTTTTACACGAAAGGATAGAGAGAAAATGAGAGAAAATAGGACTTTTGATTTAATTGCATTGGGCGAGATCATGCTGCGTTTGTCTACCAGCGAAAATGAAAGATTGCAGCGTCATGACAATCTGCGTAAAAGAACAGGTGGTGCGGAATTAAATACCGCTGCAGGTGCCGCGGCGCTTGGATTAAAGACAGCGGTTATTTCCAAATTGCCGGACAACGATTTGACCACATTTGCAAGAAATCGTATTCGTTTTGGAAATGTAAACGACCAATACATTGTATTTGACAGAACGGAAGATGCCCGTATGGGTGTATATTTCTACGAGTATGGTGCATATCCGCGTAAGCCACGTATTATTTATGATAGAAAAAATAGTTCCATTAACAAAATTTCGGTAGATGATTTTGACGATTCTTTATATACACAGGCAAGATGCTTCCATACCAGCGGTATCACGTTAGCACTCAGTTCTGCTTGCCGTGAAACGGCTGTTGAGATGATTAAGCGGTTCAAAGCACAGGGAACATTGATTTCTTTTGACGTAAATTTCCGTGGTAATTTGTGGACCGGTGCGGAGGCCAAGGAATGTATTGAAGCTATTTTGCCATATATTGATATTTTCTTTTGCTCCGAAGATACTGCACGCCTTACGTTCTTGAAGGAAGGCGATGTGAAGTCTATTATGAAAGAGTTTGCAGAAGAATATGACTTAAAGATTGTTGCTTCTACACAGCGCATTGTACATAGTCCAAAGAGTCACACCTTTGGCTCTATCATTTACAATGCGGAAGAGGACAAGTATTACGAAGAAGAGCCATACCGCAATATTGATGTGGTTGACCGCATTGGTTCCGGTGATGCATATATTTCCGGTGCACTGTATGGGTTGTTAAAGTATGATATGGATTGCCAGAAAGCATTGGAATATGGTAATGCATGTGGTGCAATGAAAAATACCGTACTTGGAGATTTGTTAGTTTCTGATTTAAAAGAAATTGATGCAATGATTAGAGACCATCAGACAACAGGCCGGGTTTCTGAAATGGATCGTTAGGGAAGATAGGAGTCACGTATGAGACGAGATAAGGCAAATTATTATTTGGATTTGGCAGAGGCGGTTGCTCAGAGAGGAACCTGTCTGCGAAGGTTATATGGAGCCGTTATTGTAAAGGATGACGAGGTTATTTCTACGGGATATGTAGGGGCACCCAGAGGTCGTGCAAATTGCTCTGATATTGGGGAGTGCGTGCGTATGAAGATGGGCGTGCCGCGAGGAGAACGCTACGAGCTTTGCCGCAGCGTGCATGCAGAGGCCAATGCGATTATTTCTGCCAGCCGCGATAAGATGTTAGGCAGTAGCTTGTATCTGGTGGGCACAGAAGTATCCACCGGTGAGTATGTATCGAATTCCTGCAGCTGCTCCATGTGCAAGCGAATGATTATTAACGCAGGTATTGAGCGTGTATATATTCGCGACAACAAGGATGAGTATCGCATGATTATGGTGCAGGAATGGATTGACCATGATGAGTCCGTGCTTGGCATGTTAGGTTACTAAAGGAAAAAGAACGAGGAATATTTTATGCATAACATAGTACCGCAGTTATTATTATATGGGGATATGCCAAAGGAGTCTATTCTGATGGAGCTGTGTGACATTTTTGCACAGGCAGAGCTGGGAGTAGAGCGCAGGGACATCCTGATTACAAGAATACATAGAGAAATCAAACGAATTTTAGAGGTTGCAACAAATTTCGGCTTTGACAAGAATTTGTGGCACAATTATTTAACCTTTTTACTCATTACTAATGAGAATCCATTTAGTATTACCTGTGAAAAGGTAGGGGCGAATGACGGTAGTGTCAATTATTTTGCGAAGGGTGATTTTAAAGCATTTAAGGCGTTATTTGACTATGATTTTTCCGGCATCGAGGAGAAGCTAGGTATTGACTGTTTTACCCGTATTAATCAGTATAAGGCCATTAGCAAAAAAGAACTGATGTACAATAAAAATGTCAGTGAAAAGGTACAGGCACTTTCTGAGCAACTGGAAACCGCTAAGGATGAGGATGAATTCTTCCACTATGTAACGGAGTTTTATAAGGCTTTTGGTGTTGGTATGTTTGGTCTGAATAAGGCATTCCGTATTTTGTCAGGGGAGCGTGCAGGCGACATTGAATTTTTACCAATTAACAACATGGAAAAGGTAATGTTGGACGACTTGATTGGTTACGAACTTCAGAAAAAGAAGCTGGTGGAGAATACCAAGGCATTCGTAGAAGGCAGAAAGGCTAATAATGTGCTCTTGTTTGGTGACAGCGGTACCGGTAAGTCTACCAGTATTAAAGCCATTGTTAATGAATTTTATCCGGATGGTCTGCGTATGGTGGAAATTTATAAGCACCAGTTCAAGGATTTGTCCGCAGTGATTGCACAGCTCAAAAACCGTAATTACAAATTTATTATTTACATGGACGATTTGTCTTTTGAAGAATTTGAAATTGAGTATAAGTTCTTAAAGGCTGTCATTGAGGGTGGTGTGGAAACCAAGCCGGACAATATTTTAATTTATGCCACATCCAATCGTCGTCATTTAATTAAGGAGACCTGGAAGGATAGAAATGACGTGGAACAAAGCGAAGGCATGCACCGTTCCGATACTATGGAAGAGAAACTGTCCCTGGTAAATCGCTTTGGTGTGACCATCAACTACTCTAAACCGACGCACAAGGAATATTATGAGATTGTACTGGGATTGGCTCACCGCATGAATCTGCCATATTCTAATGAAGAACTGGTGGCAGAGGCCAATAAATGGGAGCTTTTCCATGGCGGCATTTCCGGACGTACCGCACAGCAGTTTATCAACTACATGGCGGGTAAGGAGATGTTAGAGAATTAAATATAATAAATAAAGTAAAAGGCTATAGATGGAATGTGATGTGAATTCCATTTACAGCCTTTTGGTTTTTTTGTGAAGAGTGGTTTATAAACTGATAATTCCAAATGTATTTAGTATGGAAGATACTAAAATTACAAGTAACATAACCGGCCCAATGTACTTCATCATAACTCGATACATAGCGTAACGTTTAAATTTACCGGAGATATTTACCTCATCACGGATTGCTTCAGGTTTGATAATATGTCCAACTAAGATGCAGGTAAAGAATGCAACAATTGGCATAATTACGCTGTTACTGATAAAGTCAAAGAAGTCTAAAAACTGCATGCCTAAAAGCTTGATAGAGCCCAGTGCACCGTAGCCGAGGGCAGAAGGAATACCCAATGCCAGGGAAACGATAAAGATGATTAAGCAAGCTTTTTTGCGGCTAAGGTGTAGCTTTTCCATAAAAATGGATACAATAGTTTCTAATAAAGAAATCGATGAAGTCAGGGCTGCAAAAAATACTAAGATAAAGAATGCGGTACCGATTACAGAACCAAATTGCATATTTGCGAATACTTTTGGCAGTGCAATGAACATCAGGGATGGACCAGCGCCCAAGGTTGCAGGGTCACCGCCGGAAAATGCAAATACTGCCGGAATTACAATCAATGCAGCCAGGAATGCAATACCGGTATCAAAAAATTCTACCTGAACAGCACTTTTGGCCAGATCATCCTCTTTACTCATGTAAGACCCGTAGGTTACCAAAATGCCCATGGCAATGGACATGGAGTAAAATAACTGGCTAAGCGCTGCACAAATTGCATTCATCGAAATCTTAGAAAAATCCGGTGTAAGGTAATACTTAACACCTGCCATGGCGCCATCTACCGTCAAACCATAAATGGCAATACCGATAGTTAAAAGCACAAGCAGCGGCATAAGAATTTTACTGAATTTCTCGATGCCTTTTTCTACACCCAGAACTACGATAAGTGCGGTTACGGCAATAAATAAAAAGAAATAGCCAAGTGGTTCTGCAGTGCCTTCAATAAAGGTATTAAAAGCACCATCAGTAGCCGCATGCGCTATCTGTCCGGATGAAAACAAAACCCCATATTTGATGACCCAGCCGCCAATTACACAGTAGTATGGAAAAATAATCATAGGTACAACCGCAGCCAGATATCCGAGAAAAGAAAATCGCTTGTCTAATTTTTGAAAGGCACCGATTACGCTTAAACCTGTTTTGCGACCGATAGCAATTTCGGTAATCATCATAGAAAAACCGAATGTTACCACTAAAATCAGGTATATAAATAAGAAAGTACCACCGCCGTATTTGGCAGCGAGATAAGGGAAACGCCAAAGGTTTCCTAAGCCAACAGCAGAGCCGGCAGTGGCAAGCACGAAGCCAATTCTGCTGGAAAAGTTAGATTTTGTATTCATAATTCCTCCTAAAACGACATATACTTAACATTTTAGTGCAGTCAAGAAAAAGAGTCAAGGAAAAATTTTCCTTTTGGAATAAGCTCTCCTTCGGCGCGAAGTGAAATATCCGTGATATTATGCGTCACAAGGCTCGCAGTGCTATGACCCTTGTGGGTGTAGAAAATTGATATGGTTGAAGCTCTGCTTCTTTTACCCCATCCTTGCGGGTGCAGTATGGCGTCGCTTGTATCCCAGGCGGCGCTTTTCGTTTACTTCGATTTTACACCGATATGGTTACGGATTTTACAGCGTAGCGGTAAAATGTAACCGTAGTCGAGAGAATCGACAGATAAAAGCCTATAATAAATTAAAGGAGATTTTGAAGATGAAAAAGATTATTAGTTTACTCACAGTAACAATTTTACTCGTATGTGCGCTTACCGGTTGTGGCGGTAACAAGGAAGCAGTCGCAACAGACGGCTCTACCTCTATGAACAAGGTTATCGGTGCTTTGGGCGAAGCCTTTGAAGTCGATACCGGCATAACCGTAACCTACAATGCAACCGGCTCCGGCGCAGGCATTCAGGCAGTGCAAGAAGGCAGATGCGACATCGGTCTTGCAAGCCGCAACCTCAAGGACGAAGAAAAAGCAAACGGACTTGAAGGCACAATCTTGGCCTATGATGGTATCGCCATTATCGTAAATCCTAACAACCCTGTTTCTGACCTTGATGTTGAAACCATCGCCAAGATCTACACCGGTGAAATCAAGAACTGGAAAGAAGTCGGCGGTAACGATGCCGAGATTGTGCTCATCGGTCGTGAAGCAGGCAGCGGTACAAGAGATGGCTTTGAGTCCATTACCGATACCGAAGATAAGTGCAAATACCGTCAGGAACTGACCTCTACCGGTGACGTTATTACCACTGTTGGGAGCAACCCCGGTGCAATTGGTTATGCTTCTCTCGCTTCTGTTAAGGATACTGTAAAAGCTCTTACCGTAGGCGGTGTTGTCGCAAGCGAGGAAACCATCAAGGACGGCAGTTATGTGGTACAGCGCCCCTTCGTTCTCGTAACCAAGAAGGATGCAACTCTCTCCGAAAGTGCTCAAAAGTTCTTTGATTACATTACTTCCGAGGCAGCAAACAAGATCATCAGCGGCGCAGGTGTCGTTCCTGCTAACTAAGGACGCTAAGCGACGGCGCACAAGTGCTGCCGCTTGTCCCCATTGAGGTTGATTATGAAGAGAAACAGATTATTTGAGAATATCGTACACGGCATATTTCTCATACTTGGTTTAATTACCGTAGGATGTGTTCTACTTATTACGGTATATTTGATTATATCGGGTATTCCCGCCATTAAGGAAATCGGACTTTTTAATTTCCTTTTCGGTAAAGAATGGGCATCCACCGCCGCCGAGCCGAAATACGGGATATTGCCGTTTATACTGACAAGCGTGTACGGAACGGCAGGCGCAATACTAATCGGAGTGCCAATTGGTTTCTTTGCCGCAGTTTATCTTTCAAAGGTAGCAAATAAAAAGGTGCGTGCCGTTATTGAAGCTGCTGTCAACCTGCTCGCAGGTATCCCTTCGGTTGTATACGGTCTTGTAGGTATGCTTGTGCTTGTGCCGGTAATCCGTGAAATTTTTAATGTGCCGGACGGTGCAAGTTTGTTTGCCGCTATTATCGTGCTTGCGATTATGATACTACCGAACATTATAAAGGTGTCTATCACAGCGCTGGATGCCGTACCGAAGGAATATGAAGATGCCTCTCTTGCTCTCGGTGCAACACCTACTGAAACATTCTTTAAGGTATCCGTGCCTGCCGCAAAAAGCGGTATTGCCGCTGCTGTGGTGCTTGGTGTAGGTCGTGCCATCGGTGAAGCAATGGCAGTTATGATGGTTGCGGGTAACGTGGCGAATATGCCTTCGCTCTTTGAAAGTGTCCGTTTCCTTACCACCGCCGTTGCAAGTGAAATGGCTTATTCAAGCCCCGGTAGCCTACAGAGAAACGCTCTGTTCTCCATTGCCCTTGTGCTGTTCCTGTTTATTATGCTAATTAACGCTACGCTCAATTTCTTCTTGAAGCGTGATAAGGAAAAATAAGATGAATAAAAAACGAAAATTATATATTGGTTTCATGCGTGGCGCAATGATCGTTTGTACCGCAATCACAGCGGCACTTGTGCTGTTTCTTATGGGATATGTGCTTATAAACGGTATCCCGAACATCTCTTGGGAACTGCTCTCCACTAAGCCGAGCTACTTAACTGAGAGGATCGGTATTTTGCCCGACATTTTGAACACGGTCTATATCGTACTTGCTACGCTTGTTATCGTGCTTCCCCTCGGTGTAGGTGCAGCAATTTACCTTACCGAATACGCCAAAAATAAGAAGTTGGTGGCTATGATCGAATATGCCGCCGAAACACTTTCGGGCATTCCGTCTATCATATACGGTCTTGTCGGTATGCTGCTGTTTTCCAACAACTTCGGTACAAGCCTGCTTGCAGGTGCACTGACTCTTGTTATTATGAACCTGCCCACCGTGATGCGTACCACACAAGAGAGTCTGAAAACTGTTCCTCAGAGTTACCGTGAAGGTGCTTTCGGCTTGGGCGCAGGCAAATGGCGTGTGATCCGCACCGTAGTTCTTCCCGGATGTGTAGACGGTGTTATCACTGGCTGTATTCTCTCTGTCGGTCGTATCCTTGGTGAGTCGGCGGCTCTGCTTTTTACCGCAGGCTTTGCCCACGCTCTGAATGGTATTTTCACCGGACTGACTTCTCCCGGTGCAACCTTAACCGTGGCACTTTATGTATACGCCAAAGAGGAAGGCGAATTTGGTATTGCCTTCGCTATTGCCGCAATTTTGATGATACTAACACTACTGATAAATCTGTCTGCCACCTTAGTTGGCAAATACTTCGCAAAAAGGAGAAACGTATGAGTGAAATAATGACGGCAAAAGACCTGTGCCTATGGTACGGTGATAATAAAGCCTTAAAAGATATAAACATTGCCATTCCTGAAAAAAGCATCACAGCGCTGATCGGCCCTTCGGGATGCGGTAAGTCTACTTTTCTTAAAACCCTTAACCGTATGAATGACCTTATTCCAATTGTAAAAATCACGGGTGAGGTTTGCTACAACGGTCGCAACATATTCGATAAAGATGTAGATGTGAACGAGCTTCGCCGTGACGTTGGTATGGTGTTTCAAAAGCCCAATCCCTTCCCGATGAGCATTTACGATAATATCGCTTACGGCCCACGTACACACGGTATCACAAGCAAGGTGAAACTGGATGAAATCGTAGAGCAGGCGCTTCGTGATGCGGCTATTTGGGACGAGGTTAAGGACAGACTCAAAAAGAATGCTCTCGGTCTTTCGGGTGGACAGCAGCAGCGTCTTTGCATTGCTCGTGCTCTTGCCGTAGAGCCGAAAGTTCTCTTGATGGATGAGCCGACTTCGGCGCTTGATCCTATCTCCACCTCTCGAATTGAGGAACTTGCATTGCAACTAAAGGAAAAATATACTATAATTATAGTGACTCATAATATGCAGCAGGCAGTTCGTATTTCGGATAATACGGCATTCTTCCTTCTTGGAGAGTTAGTGGAATTCGGTGAGACCGAGAAATTGTTCTCGCAGCCGAAGGATAAGCGTACCGAGGATTACATTACAGGAAGGTTTGGTTGATATTATGAGAAGTAGATTAGATGAGCAGCTTAGCCTGTTAAATAAGAAAATGATTGAAATGGGTGCGCAGTGTGAAGAACTGATTGCCCGTGTGGCAAAAGCACTGCTGAGCGGTGATAGAGAGGCTGCAAGAGAAGCAAAATCGCACGGTCACGAAATAGACCAAAGGGAACGGGAAATAGAGTCCATCTGTTTAAAGCTCCTGCTTCAACAGCAGCCTGTAGCAAAAGACCTTCGTGTGATTTCCGCCGCCCTTAAAATGATTACTGATATGGAAAGAATCGGAGATCAGGCAGAAGATATTGCCGAGATAATCCCGTTCCTCGATGGAAGAACCGGTGCGGAGTTTGCCGATTTCAAGCCTATGGCTGAAGCAACCTGCAAAATGGTAACCGACAGCATTGATGCTTATGTAAAGCAGGATGTCGCTCTTGCCAAAGCCGTAGTCGAACACGACGACGTTGTGGACGAAGCCTTCGGCAGAATGAAAGATATGTTAATAAAAATGATATCCGAAAATAAAGCAGACGGAGAATACGCCGTTGATCTTTTGATGATTGCTAAATATTTTGAGCGTATCGGCGACCACGCTGTTAATATTGCAGAGTGGGTTGAGTTCTCTGTAACGGGTATTCATAAAGGAGAGTAAAGTATGATTTGGTGTGTTGATGATGACAGTACCATCCGTGACATTGAAGTATATACGTTAGAGCAAACGGGTTTTGAAGCACATGGATTTGCCGATGGTGTCTCTATGCTGGAAGCATTAAAGACCGAAATTCCGGAACTGATCATCCTCGATATTATGATGCCGGAAATGGATGGACTTCAAGTTCTTTCTAAGCTCCGTAGTGAAGTAGCCTATAAAGATATTCCGGTAATTATGGCAACCGCTAAAGGCACCGAGATGGATAAGATCGGCGGCCTTAATTCTGGCGCAGATGATTATCTCGTAAAACCCTTTGGTGTTATGGAGATGGTTGCTCGTGTAAAAGCGGTGCTTCGCCGTACTGCAAAGGAAGAAACAACGGGCGATATTACAGTAGGCAATATCACATTAAAGGAAGCTGAGCATAAGGTTATTGCAGACGGTGAAAAGGTTGAGCTTACCCATAAAGAATTTGAAATGCTCAAGCTCTTTATGCAGAATCCGAATATGGTATTTTCAAGAGATAAGTTGATGAGCGAAATTTGGGGTATGGATTATATCGGCGAAACCCGTACCGTTGATATGCATATTAAAACCCTTCGACATAAACTTGGCAACGCCGGCGGCCAGATCAAGACCGTTATCAGTGTCGGGTACAGATTGGAGAATGAAGTATGACAAAAAAGATATTTCATTCCATATTTAAGGTGGCATTGGTGGTGCTTCTTGCGAGCATAGGCATTGCAACAAGTTTTATATATGACTATTTTAATGATTCTCAGGTAAAGCAGTTAAAAGCGGAATTATCCCTTGTCGCTGATACGGTCAACGAAGTAGGAGTTGAATATTTTGAAAATTTTGACTCCACCGTATTCCGCTTTACTGTTGTGGATACTGATGGTACTGTGCTTTACGATACGCAAGTAAATGCTTCTCAAATGGAAAACCATGCCGACCGTGAGGAAATTGCCGAAGCGTTTAAGGACGGTACTGGCAGTAGCGCCCGAAATTCTTCTACCTTAACTGAAAAGACTTTTTATGAAGCTGTTCGTCTTGAAAACGGCGACGTGCTTCGTATTTCAGTAAGTCAGCTTACTGTGGGCGCATTAATTCTCGGGATGCTCCCTGCCATTATTGCTATTATTTTAGTTGCAGCAGTCGTTGCAGGTATTCTTTCTCACGCTATGGCAAAGAAAGTAACCGAGCCTTTGATGCAGCTTGATTTGGAGCATCCTTCTGACAACAGTACGTATGAAGAGCTGACTCCCATACTCACTAAGGTTCACAGACAGCACAAGCAAATTAAGTCTCAGATGGAAACTCTGCGCCGTAAATCCGATGAGTTTGAGCAGATCGTTTCTTCGATGAACGAAGGACTTGTTCTCCTTGATGAACACGGTATGGTGCTCAGTATGAATGCGGCGGCGAAGAAAATCTTTGCCGTTAAAAAGGATGTAAAAGGCAGTGATTTCCTGCTCGTTGACCGCACAAGCAAAATGAGCAAAGCAATTTGGAACGCCCTTGATGGAAAACACAGCGAATATACCGAAGAAAGAAACGGCAGCGAATATCAGTTTACCGTCAATCCCATTGAATCGGATGACAAGGTTCTCGGTGCGGTTATTCTTGTGTTCGATATTAGTGATCGTGCTTTTGCAGAGCGTAACCGTCAGGAGTTCACAGCAAACGTTACCCACGAACTGAAAACACCGCTTCAATCCATTATTGGAAGCGCAGAGCTTCTTGAAAACGGACTGGTAAAACCAGAAGACACTACAAGATTCGTCGGTAATATTCGCAAGGAAGCAACGAGACTTGTATCACTTATCAACGATATTATCCGGCTTTCTCAGCTTGATGAAAATCACGAACCTGCAACCGAAACGGTAGAACTGACAGAGGTTGCGACAGCGGTTGCTGAGGTGCTTGCCATATCGGCGGCAAAGAGAAATGTTACGATTAGCATCGAGGGTGAACCGCAAACCATTTACGGTGTGCGTCGTTATATTTACGAGATTATTTATAATCTTTGCGATAATGCTATCCGTTACAATGTGGATGGCGGCAAGGTAGAGATTAAGATCAGTAAAGATAACGGACGTGCAATGGTTTCCGTGAAAGACACCGGTATTGGTATTGCACCCGAACATCAAAGTCGAATCTTTGAGCGCTTTTACCGTGTAGATAAAAGCCATTCCAAAGAAACTGGCGGCACAGGTCTTGGACTTTCGATCGTAAAACACGCCGTACAATATCATAGCGGCAAGGTAACTCTTGAAAGCAAACTCGGCAAGGGAACAACGGTCACAATTTCTTTTTGATTTTAGGGTAAGAATGTCGTTTCCAAATATAGAATGAACACTAGACGATGTTATTTCAGGTATGGCCGAGTTAATATAATCTCAAATTTCAAAATAACTTTAATGGTTTTTTGGAAAATATACTCATAATTTCTACAAAAAGTGTGATACTAACAAAGAACAAAAAAGCTACAACTCGTCCTCAGTCCTCATTTTTGGCTCAACAAGGTCGAAAACCCGAAAACCCGCATAAACACTGGTTTTTTCAAGCTTTCGGTGAGGACTTCTGTCAGATATACACAAACGCACTTTTGCGCCAAAATCGGACGAAATTGGGCTTTGTTTGAGAAACGCAAAAATCCCAAAAACCGCATAAATACCGGGTTTTCGGCACATTTAGAGTAGAGAAAAGGAGTAAATATATGAAGGCAACAGGAATAGTTCGTAGAATAGAGGAATATGGTATAATAGGACAAAAGTCGAAAAAACCGCATAAACACTAGGGTTTTCGCTGATTTTTGTCCAACTCAATTTGCATAAAATCCGGTCAAAATCGGTTTTTCGGCGATTTTAGAAAGGAGCATAATACATTCTAATATGCGTCAGAAATACATACTCTGAGCAGCCAAAATTAAATATTTAAACTGTCAAAAGGCCGGATGAGTTTATAGCTCATTCGGCTTTATGCTTATAGAGCAAGAGGAAAAATTTTTTCAAAACCTATTGCATCGTTCTTGGTTTAGTGCCATAATTGCATTAGTGCAAAAACCAAATCAGTGCTAAATTCTTTTGAGTACAGCAGGATCGAAGGAGGTAATCAAGTGGCTCGAAGAAGAGTTGTAACGACAAAATACGAGATCATTCAGGTTGCATCAGAATTTTTTATGAGTGTAGGGTATTCCAACACCTCACCAAAAATGATTGCGGAGGAATTAGGTCTCAGTACAGGCAATATTACATACTACTTTCCTACTAAAGAACATTTGTTGGCAGTCATCGTGGAGATGCTCTGTGATTTTCAGTGGAGAATGTTAGCGGCCGAAGCAGGCAGAGGTATCGGTTCTGCTGCGTCTATTTGCCTTGAAACAATGACGGTAGCCGTTGCATGTGACGAGAGCGAGATTGCAAGAGATTTCTTTACTGCTGCTTTCCAGAGCGAACTGTGCCGTAACTTCCTGCGTGAAAACCACGTAGAACGAGCTAAGAAGATATTTGCAACCGAGTGCGGAGCATGGACAGACGAAGAGTTCCATCAAGCAGAGCTTCTTGTTATGGGGCTTCAATACGCAGCTATTGTTTCAACGAATGCGGATATTCCGGTAAAAACGAGAATCGCAGGCGCGCTCAATCAAATACTTAGCATATATAATGTAGGGGCAGATATGCGCAAAAAAGAAATCGATAGGGTTCTGAAACACGATTGCCGTGGAATCAGCAAACGAGTCCTTCATGAGTTCGTAAGTTTTGTTGAAAAAACAAATGATAAAACATTGGAACAAATGATGCAAAACAATCGAAGAAAAAGCAGCATTGTGGTTTCTGATGCAGACGCAGTATAAAGCGTCAATGGCTTAAACCGGGGTACCCCTGTTTCGTAGGATAACAAGTATCCTGCTAAAACAACCTATTGGCATAAAATGAATAAGTAATAAAAGATCCTAAAACGGAGGTTTGTATTATGCAAGCAACAGAGAAAAAGTCCATCAACAAGATTTGGCTGTCCATCCTTTCGGTGGGTGTAGTCATTGCCCTTGTCCTGGGCATCGTCGCTCTTGTGAATCACGGCGACACCAAGGCAAACGCCATTCCCACCATCAATCAGCAGGTGGATAACAT
>JAFXAZ010000073.1 GCA_017521985.1 Lachnospiraceae bacterium | reverse complement strand
GCTCTTTTCATTATTCAGCGCTCCTTCCGTCCTTAAATATGTCTTAGTACTTATATCTATAAGTTTTCTTCCCTTTTACACCCACACGAGTCTTAAAGATATATCCAGATAACGGATATTGTTCTTCATCTCTAAGAGATGCCGTTGTAATAATCAAATCACTTAACTCTTCTCCTGCAAAACAGCAACAGGAAGCCTTTGCAGCTGGTACATCTAATTTAGATAACACTTTTCCTGTAGTAGATTCAATATGTAATACAGAGTGTCCATCCCAAAGAGCCAGCCATATATCATTATTCTCATCCATACAAAAACCATCCGGCTTTCCCATTTCAGCAGGTATATCAACAAATGTTCTCCTATTACTTATATGATTACTTGCTACATCAAAGTCAAACACTTCTATTTTTTGTTTTACCGTATCACAATAATACATCCCGGTTCCATCCACCGTCCAATCCAGACCATTAGAACAACCGCATCCATCAAAAAGTTCCGATAACACACCATCTTTAAGTCTGTAAAAAGCACCTTCGTTGTTATCATCCGTGGTACCCACATAAAAGCATCCATCCGGCCCTACTTTACCGTCATTGAATCTGCGACCTTTTATCTTGATTGACTGATGTGCAAGCACCTTATTTCCATCCTTGTCCATCCGATAGATGCCATCCTGCATAGCCAAAAGTAAATCCCCATTTTCACAAATTGCCATACAACCAATCTGCTGTCCTACATTAATTTTATTGATGATCCGTTCCTTGTATGACATTATGTAAATGCACTCTCCAAGAATGTCCAGCCATAATAATTCCTTTGTTTTATCATTCCAAATGGGGCCTTCTGCTACAATACATCGTATGTTATTATCCAATAATTCTAGCATTGCCATTTGATCCTCCATAAACTTCAAATACTTATTTAGTACAACCCATATAACATTTTACAAATCTTTTACATAAAATACTTATGTAAATATTCACTACTTTGCTTTAAAGAATTAAATGGATTTCCATCGCAATGATCTTGTTCAACAATATAATATTTCACTCCTGTGCTTAATGCAGTTTCTATTATACGTGACCAGTTTAAATTACCATTACCAACCTCACACATTTTTTGATTTTTGGTAATAGCATCAATTTTCATATCTTTTAAGTGTAGTATATCAATTCTACCTCTAAGTTTTTCAATCCATTCACAAACGTCACTTCCACTAAACTGAACCCAATATGTATCAAGTACAAATGATGTGTTTTCAGCAGATAATCCTTCTACCAACATATCCATCATCCGCTTTCCGTTTTCTAATTGAATAAACTCATGCTGATGATTATGGTATGTAAATTTTCCTCCATATCTTCTTAGTTTTTCGCCAATCTCGTTTCCCTTTTTAATAAAGTTCTCTATAGCATCTATTTTTCGGGTTTGAGGTTCTATACCATATGCACCGCACCCCATATTATATGTATTCAAATAATTATGATTTTTTAGTGCATTTTCGAAATCATTACACATCATATCAAAGTTATCATGTGTACCAATTATTTCTAACCCCGCTTGTTCCGCTAATTCACCATATGTCTTATACGGAATTTTGCATCCGGCTGTTTGTATCTGGTCATATCCCATAGATTTTAACTTTTGAAAGCTTTCTTTTACGTCTTTCTCTGTTAACATGTAATCTCTAATTGTAAAAAGCTGAACGCCTATTTTATCAATCATTTTTATTCATCCCTTTTCTTTTTAATATTGATGTTAAATATTTCCACTATTATCAACGGACAAAACTTTATAAAATAATTCTTTAGTCTTTATTGGGATTTCTTCAGCAACCGTTGAAGCAATCTGATTATCAATAGTAGGCTGAAAATCCGAATTTTCATCTGCAAATACACGATAGTAGCAATGTTCAGGTTCATCTACAGCATTCCATTTCAGACGATTTCCTTCAAATCTGATACCATCTGCATACACAGACTTCTCTTTTGTTAAATAATCAGTAGTAAAAATCGTCATACTTGATGGCTTAAGTTCATACGTGGGATTATTAGGTTCAAGCTGACAGCTACACATTTGAATATCTCCAAACTTATTTCTAGGGACATTATTTGTATCATATTCAATAACTCGTATATCTTTATTAAACAAGTTTGAATCCAATTTTATTTTTACACTATCTTTATGTCGATTAACTATACCTATTGTCACATTGCCATTACGACTGATAACTCCACAGCTTCTCAATAGTGAATCCTCTATTTTAATATTTAAAACTCGTGAATTACTTTTAAAATACTTCACAATCGGTGCCACACACCAATACACATCTTTTGCTGAGTAATCGCCTTCATCAGTCCATTTTAACAAACCCCATCGGTTATATTTAACCCCTGTTGTTCCGCTTATAAATTTTTCACATTCTCCCCATTTTTTTGCATATTCGTCCTTTTCTGCATATGAACACATGTAAGGATCCGGATAATCAGTATAACTCCAATAAGCCATTGCAAATACCCCAGCATTAATTGCAGCAAAGATCATCTCGGCCAACATTAGTCCACTAAAAGCACATTCTTCACATTCAAAGTATCTACAAACATCCTCTACAACTCCAGGACCATTAGTATTTGTTAATCTGTTAATACCAAATTCGCCTATAATAAACTTTTTATAGTCAGCTATTGCTTTATAAACTTGCTCACTGCACTTTTTATAAAAGAAGTCATAAAAATCCAAATCATATATATCATGTTTTCTTTCATATACATGTAAACAATAGTGTTCCGTTATTCTAGACATATTTTCAATAGCCCAATCCATTGTTTTCCAATTTTCGTATTCACTTGCATCTGTTGCAAGCAGACCAACATTAATTCCATTATTTTGAAATGCACGATATAATCTTTCATGATATTTCTTGAACAAGGGCAAATCATTAAGTAGATATCCCCACTTTCTCTGACTCATTTCATTCGAGAAACAATAATATCTTAAATGTTTTACTTTCTTTTCCTCTATCAGATATTTCAAATTTTTCGCAACAGTTTCACAATATTCATCAATCTCTTCATCTGAAAAATGTAATTTTGCAAAGGCGGCAGCAAAATACATGGGAGTATCTGTCCATTTTTGCATTTTTTCATAATACTCTGCAAAATCATCCATTGCTTTTTTTGTCCAATCATCATATCCTGCAAAAGTTCTCATAAATCCCGGTGCCATTTCTCTATAATTTTTGCACAATACCTGATTAAAGTGTTCTGTATCTATCACCTTATACAAGGCAGCTTCATTATTGTGAAAACCAATACCACCAAAAACAGCAGGATATTTGTCACGGGTAATTACAACATCAACCATTCATTTTACTCCTTTTTGCACATTGTTTTAACTTTTATCATTAAATCTCAACCTTTAAAGCTATTCCTGTTTTTGCGGATTCAAATGCAGCTTCCATTACTTTCATTACTCGCATAGCCTCTTCTGGCTTAATAACAAGTTCTTTTCCTTCAATAGCATCAATTAATTGTTCATAAACTGGTTCAAGACTATCATTCACATCAGTTGGTTCTTCCAAAATAATCTTTTCTATAGTTTTTTCATTTCGCGGAGCCATTGTCTTAGTTGGACCGGCTTTCACTTTTGTAATTTCAGATTTCCATTGGTTATCATCTGCAATTTTCCTTATCACAGTTCCGCAACCATCCCATTCATTAATTACCATAGTCCCTTCCGTTCCAAACACATAAAATCTTGGACGTTTTATAAAATTATTTGTAGCAACCTCAATACGTACAACTAGTCCACTTTCAAAGGTTAGTGTAAGACTAAAATTATCATCAACATCCGAATAATTTATACTGTGCATTACGCAAAAAATATTTGTTATTTTATCATTAATCATATAAAGAATCTGATCAATTAAGTGAACTCCCCAATCCAACATCATACCACCACCTTGATGTTTATTGGTTCTCCATCCGTCTGGTATCCCCCTTGAACCTTCAACTCTTGATTCAATAATATACGGTTTTCCTATTTTACCAGAATCAATAGTTCTCCACATATTTATAAAATCTCTATTAAATCGTCTATTTTGATTTACAGTAAAAACCTTGTTGTGCATTGCTGTCGCAAGTATCATTTCGTTAAGTTCTTCAGAATTTAAAGCAACAGGCTTTTCGCAGAGAACATGTTTACCTGCCTCTAAAGCATCTATTGCAATATCTTTATGTGATTCATTCGTAGTAGCAACAAGAACAATATCTATATCTTCATCTGTGAGAAGCTGCTCCTTTGAAGAATATGTCTTATACCCCTGTTTTTGTGCAAGACACATACGTTCTTCACTGATATCATATATGGCTTTTAACTTTATCCTAAGATTGCTATTTTCAATAATTTCACGATGACTATTTGCCATACTGCCGTAGCCTATAATTCCTAGATTGTAAACTCGATCTATACCCACCACATCTCACCTGCACTCTCGTAAATTATTATATCTTTCAAGAAAGCAATTGCTTTCTCTAATCCTTCCTTAGAAGACATTAATCCATCTTCATGTTCAATACTTATTGCACCATCATATCCTACTGCTTTGAGAGTACTAATAATATCATTCCAGACTTCCTTACCATGACCATAACCTACTGTACGAAATACCCAAGAGCGATTCATTATGTCACTATAATTTTTTGTATCAAGAATACCGTTAACCCTCGTATTCTCTATATCAATCTTTGTGTCTTTTGCATGGAAATGATATAAGGCATTTTCTTTTCCTAAAAATTTAATTGCTGAAACAGGATCAATTCCTTGCCAGAACAAATGACTCGGATCAAAATTTGCACCAATAATATTTCCTACTGCATTACGAAGTTTAATGAGTGTTTCCGGATTATATACCATAAATCCTGGATGCATTTCAAATGCAATATGTTTGATTCCATGTTCTTTACAAAAATCAGCTTTTCTTTTCCAATATGGTATAAGCACATCATTCCATTGCCATTTAAGAACATCTAAGTATTCATTTGGCCAAGCACAAGTAACCCAATTTGGATTTTTACTACTCTCACAATCGCCTGGACAACCTGAAAAAGTGATAATAGTATTAACACATAACTTTTCAGCAAGCAAAACAGCATTGTCAAAATCCACATCATAAACTTCTGCTATTTTTTTATCAGGATGAATCGGGTTACCATGACAACTTAAAGCACTCAGTTTCATATTGTTAGTTTTTAAGATTGCTTTTAAATGTTCAATTTTATCAGGGTTATCCAAAAAATCCTTTGCATCACAATGCACTTTTCCTGGATATCCTCCAACCCCTAATTCAAGACTATCAACGCCCAATGATGACAAATATTCGATTGCTTCATCCAATCTCATCTGATTAAGTACTGGTGACATTACTGACAATTCCATCTTTATACCTCCTATATTTCAGGAATTTCAATTTTAACTTCCTCTTTTTTTGCTGCAGACTTAAATATTGAATCAATGATAATTTGATTATATAAAATCTGCGTTGTTGGAACTGGTGCTTCTTCTCCGTTCTTAACAGCATTAAGGAATGCACGTACCTTTTTATAGAAATTTCCTTTGCTGGTATCTTCAATTACCGGTATTTTTGTTTCTACCATAGAGCCTGCAACTTCACTATAAATAATCATAGGTCCACCAATAGAACCATTCCAACACTCTGTAGATGGAATTCGCAATGAACCTTTTTTACCCATAATGATAGTATCTCCGGTAGTATCTAGGTGCATAGCCCATGCAATTCTAAAATCTAAAACAATATCACCCTCTAATCTTACAAAAGCAGCAGCAAAATCCTCTACTCCAAAATCTTCTGCATACTTTTCAGGTTTTCCCTCAACTTTAAAATATTCCGGATTTGTACCAAAGAAATTTGATGTGTAACCTGTAACAGTAAGAGGCTTTGGATAACCAATCGCATTAAGTACCATATCTAACGAATAACATCCAATATCTCCCATCGCACCTATAACGCCTGTGTCCTTATGTATGAATGAAGTACCAAAAGGTGTAGGAATACCTCTTCTACGACCACCGCCAGTTTGAATGTAATATATATCCCCCAAAATTCCACTCTGAACAATTTCTTTTACTTTTATCATATTTGGATCAAGTCTCGGTTGAAAACCAATTGAAAGGATTTTACCACTCTTCTTTTCTGCTTTCATAATAGCAATGGCTTCTTCTGTAGTTACACACATTGGTTTTTCCAATAACACATGAACGCCTTTCTCCAAAGCATATATTGCACATTCTGCGTGTGTTTTATTATATGTACAAATACTTACAGCATCCAATTCTGTTTCATTATCAAGCATATCAATATGACTTTGATAAGAACGAGCTGAGTCAACACCAAATTTTTTTAAAAAAGCTTCTGCTTTTCCAGGAACAATATCAGCTCCTGCCACTATTTCTACATCTGGCATCTCTAAATACTGCATAATATGAGCTTCTGCAATCCACCCAGTACCAATAATACCCACTTTAATTTTCCTACTTACGTCTATTTCCGCTTCTTGCTGCTCAATATTGAAATCTAACATATCTTTTGACATTTTAAATACTTCCTTTCGAAATTAAATTAATACAAACATACTTTACAATTTTCTATAGTTTCCTGTTCAACACTTCCTTTCAGTAACAATAATTAAAAACAAATACACTCTACTTTTAAGTTATAACGCATAATAAATATTCTAAAATCTATAAAGTTTAACTTTTCTTTACCAAAACAATGGTTCAAAATTCTTTAATTTATATACAGCTTCTGTAAAGAAGTAATCCGCATAAATGATATTTACATTCTGTTCTTTGGAGTACCATCCGGAGGAATTCCCAATAATAAAGTCCGTATCTGTGGACCAATCTGCGAAATTCTTTTCTATATTCATCAGAAGCTTCATAGCAGCATGAACATACAAACGCTTTTCATATTCAGGCACAATCTTGGCAAGCTCCAACATACCACATGCCGCACAAAGTCCTGCACTTGAATCAAAGTAAACGGGTTCCTTAGGTGACCTAAAATCACTTTTTGGAAGCCAATCTTCGCATACAGCTGCAATGAAATAGTGAGCAACTTTCTTGGCTGTAGCCAAATATTCCTGCTCACCTGTATGCAAATATCCCAGTGTAAATCCATAGATTGCCCATGACTGACCTCTGGACCAGGAAGATTCTGCTGCGTAGCCTTGAAGACCACGCTTTTCTACCGCTTCTCCAGTAAACGGGTCGTGCACCACGATGTGATATACGCTGCCATCCGGTCTGATATGGTCTCTCATAACCATGTCCGTATGCTTCATAGCTACAAATTTATATCTAGGGTCGCCACAATCCTCACTTGCCCAATACAGAAGTGGCAGATTCATCATGGTATCTATAATGGTCCAACCAACCTTTTCCATGTTGTCCTTACCCCAGTCCCATGCACGTACATAACCGCCTTCTGGATTAAAACGCCCCATCAAATAACTAGCAGCCACCTTTAGTCGTTGCCATGACTGATGATTGCCTGTAAGCCTCCAGTCTGGTCTGGCAGCCAACATCCAAATAAATCCTACATCATGACTGATCATCTCTGGTCTACTCAAAGCTTTGTCCAACAGCTTTTCCCCCTCTAAAGCTGTTTTTTTATACGCTTCCTTCCCGGTACCCACATACATCAACCAGTTAATCCCCGACCAAAAACCATTGGTCCAACAATTGATATTTTCATCCTTCATATCATCATGCAGACCATTTTCTGACCAAAATGGAAATTTATCACAAGAACGTTTCGTAACCACCTGCAGCTTCCCATCCAACTTCTGCCATATTTCCTCTGCCCACTTTACTTCTTCCGCACTTAATATAAACATTTCTAATTACTCCATTATGTAAGTTGATTTTGGGAGATAAAAAGCAAGAACTGCAGGTTCTTGCGAGTCTACTGACCCTAACAGCAGTAACCTGCAGTTTCTTGCAATCACTTCAAAATTCAAAAATGAGTTTAATTATTTAATAGCATCCATAGCAGTATTCCATCTGTCATAAGCATCCTGATATACTGCTAAAACATCTGTAATTCCCATCTTTTCGATAGTCGCTACATACTCATCCCATTTTGCTTCGACATCAGATGCACCTGTAATAAATTCAGCTTCCATCTGCTTATAGTAGGTTTCAATTTCACCCATCTTATTATCAAGTACATACTGTTCATCTTCAGTAAACTTAAGAAGAGACTTCTTAATAACCGTATCAGACTGATATGGAAGAACATTAGCAACAAATCCTTTTGCTCTTGCCTGTGCATTACCAGGAGTGGATGTTACAGCACTGCCAAATAAATCTGCACGACCAAAATTATCCCAAATCAGAGCACCACGCTGATATTCAGAGAATGATTTATAGGTTTCAGGGAACATCTGGTTATATGTGCCATCGGCATTGAATGACCAGTCAACACCTTCCATTCCATACATGAAGGACTGACCACATAAGCCGGTGCCTTCTACTACTTCTTCTGTCGCAAATGCTATGTCAAGCATTTTACAAATTTCTTCTACATATTCACTCTCCGCATTGATATACATACCAGCATCAGGAGCATAATCCACATAACCTAAAATTTCCTGTGTATTGTCGTATTCACTGGTTAAAGGAGCACAAGTACCAATATAATCCCAATTGCCATCTTTCAGATGATCTTTTCCTAAATTCTGAGCTGCGCCTCTGTTAATATATGCATATGTACCAGATTGTGCAAGCTGATTCTTTGCAGTACTATCTAAAGTTAACCATTCACGATTCATTAACTCTTCTTCATACAACTTATTTAAGAACTCATAATAATATTTCATCTGATCAGAAGTACGGGCGAAAACAACTTTTCCAGTTCCATCATCAGCAAAATCCATCTGTGTCAAAGTACCAAATGCAGCAAAAAGCATTGGAGCCCAGTCAGATTCATATTCTGTACCAAGAAGGAAGCTTGGTGTACCGTAATGAGCTTTTAAGGTAACTAACTGATTGTATAATTCATCTACTGTTTTTGGGAGTTCTTTAATGCCCGCATCTTCCAGTACATCCAACCTTACATGAGGTCTAGCCATAACTGCTGTTGCTAATTCACCATTTACCTTAAAGAGGTTGTAAACTTCACCATTTAACTGAGTGGAAGCAGCCAATGTCATTGGATAATCTTTATAAGTTTGTGCTAAATTTGGCATAACATCAAGATAATCCAAATAGTTTACAAATCTGCCACCGGTAATACCATAATCATTTACTGTAGCAGCATCAAAATTGTGATGGAATAAATCCGGCCAGTCACCACCAGCAAGATAAGTACCTAATGCTTCATTGTCAATATTTTCCCACTCGATAGTAATTCCAGTTACTTCTGCAACTTTCTGCCAAACAATTCGGTCTTCCATAAAGTCTGTAGATTTACCAACTACAAGACCTTTAATAGTAATTGGACTATCTACGATTGGATAAGATGGAACATATTCTTCCGGTTCAGAAGAAGCAACAGTTTCTTTGCTTTCTGTTGTGTTCTGAACAACCTGTGTTTCGCTTGTTCCATTTGAAGGTGTAGCATCATTGCCACATGCACATACTGACATAACCATTGCAGATGCCAGTATCATTGATAAAAGTTTCTTTTTCATAAAACCTTCCTTTCTGCCGTCTTCACGGTCTTTTATTTTTTATGTTAACTGTCCTCTGACAGGCTTAACCTATAACGAAATACTTAACCCTTAACACTTCCGATTAAAACACCCTTATCGAAATACTTCTGTAGGAATGGGTAAATAATCAACAATGGTGCAGAAGAAACCACAATAACCGCATATCGAATCAGTGCTTCCCTATCTGCCATTGCCTGTGCATATTCTCCCCCTTCTTCTATATTCATCGCTGTTTGTGCTAAAATCAAAATTCTTCTTAAAAATACCTGTAATGGTTGCATATGATCTTCTTTAATGTAAATCATAGCACTAAAATAGGAGTTCCAATGTGCAACACCAAAGTATAAAACCATAACACCAAGCAATGCCTTAGATAATGGAAGTATTATCTGAATAAAGGTTCTTAATGGATTACAACCATCAATTTCTGCCGCCTCTTCCAGCTCCACTGGCATTGCCGCAAAGAAAGAACGACAAATAATACAGTTATAGGTACTGAAAGCTCCCAAAAACAGTAAAATCCAACGTGTATTGTATAATCCAAGCGATTTTACCAAAAGGAATGTTGGAATCAAACCACCGGAAAAATACATAGTAATCATAAACAATGTCATAAACATATTACGTCCCGGAATCTTATTTTTAGTCAAAGCATATCCCGCAGGAACTGTAACAATTAAATTAATGATAGTACCAACCACGGTATAAAAAATGGTATTTGCATAACCAATCATAATATCGGGATTTTTAAATACCGCTTTATACCCCTCTAAATTAATTCCTTTTGGTAAAAGCACAACCTTACCGGTAGCTACCAAAGCAGGTTCGCTGACAGAGCTGGACAACACTATGATTAATGGATACAACACAATCAAAAGTAACAATGCAGCAATTATATGTACAACAATATCAAAAAGTGTAATTTTCTTTCTTTTCTTCATTTTCATCTTAACATAGCCCTCCACTTCTGATTAAAATAGACCTGATCCACTGACTTTTTTGGAAACTTTATTTGCAACCAATAGCATCGTTACATTAATAACATTATTGAACAGACCCATCGCCGTGGAAAAACTATAATTCATGTTGATAATACCCCTTTTATATACGTAGGTAGAAATAACCTCGGCGGTAGATACATTTAAGTCATTCTGCATCAGATATACTTTTTCATAACCAATGGAAGCAATCTGTCCCATTCTTAAAATCAACATAATGATAATGGTTGGCATAATGGATGGCAGATTAATATGTAAAATCTTCTGCATACGTGTTGCTCCGTCAATATCCGCTGCTTCATGAAGTGCCGGGTCTACACCTGCCAGTGCTGCCAAATACACAATGGCACTCCATCCCATACCTTGCCACACACCACTCCAAACATACAGATGACGGAAATACTGTGGTTCGCCCATAAAATAAATGCGTTCCATTCCAATAGCTTCCAAAAGCGTGTTTATTACACCCTGTGACGGAGAAAACATGGTAGTCATAACACCAACCAATACTACGGTAGAGATAAAGTGAGGTGCGTACAAAATAGTCTGGGTTGTTTTCTTAAATCCACCCTTTAACTCATTTAAAATAAGCGCTATGACAATCGGTATCGGAAAGCCAATCAATATTTGGTAGAATGAAAGTACAAAGGTATTCTCCATCAACTGCGGAAAAGAATAACTGGTAAAGAAATCAGTAAAGTTTCTAAATCCAATCCATTTGCTTCCCCACATACCTAAGGAAACTTTATAATTCTTAAATGCAATCTGCAAACCACCCATCGGGGCATAGCAGAAAATCAATACATAAGCAACAGCCGGAAGAAGCATCAAATAATAATACCTGCTCTTCCAGATGCGGTCTTTTAAACAAACTCCATTTTTTATTGTCTTTTCTTTCTTTTTCATTCTCAGTCTCATCCTTTATTCATTTTTACAGTTTTTAGTTCATCGGTTGCATCTGATATGTTCATTATAACCATCTATTTTCTAATTATCATTAGTTTGTTTTTGCAAAACTACCAAAAACACCTCGTTGCAAAAACAAACTAATGCAAAAATAAACCGATATCCTGTTACAGATACCGGTTCACACTTAATCTTTATCACGGAAGGAAGTTGGTGAAACACCCACATAACTTTTAAACTTTTTAGAGAAATGATCAATCCCAGAAAAACCTGCCATGTAAGAAATCTCACTGATAGAATACGAAGTGGTAAGCAATAATTCTTTGGCATACTCCATGCGTTTCGACAGTAAATACTCTGAAAAACATACCCCGACCTGATTTTTAAATAAACGGCTTAATGTATAATTAGAAATTCGAAACACATCGGCAACCTGCACCTGGCTTAAATTTGCATCCTGAAAATTCATATCTAAATAGGCTATAATTTGTTCCTTAAGCTGCTTTTGTACTTCCTCCCTATTGTTAGCTGTTTCATCTTTAGCTATCTGTCTTTTCTCTGCTAACGCCTTTTTCTTAGCTTGTTCAAAACAAGAACGTAAACTCTTTTGAATATCATCCAGTTTATCAACCACTTCTCCTACATACATATAATTTGTATCTATACGTTCTTTTTTAAGCCACTCTCTCAAGTAAACAATACTGTCTGATATATTTTCTGTTTTTGAAAATAAAATAATTATGCTTTTGTTTTCTCCCTGCCAATCTGTCATAAACATACGCATATGAAGTTTTTGTTCTACTTCATGCACAATCTTTTCTTCTTCATGACTCGTAAGTACATATCCCTCTAGTAAACATACATAATAATATTTCATAGAAGAATCAATACCAAGACGCTTTATTCTTTTTTCTGAAACATGAACCCCATAAACAAGGTGATTAATCAGCAAATCCATGATAAGCATTTCTTGCTCTTTAATTTTGGTATGTCCATCATATAACAAATTACGAATCGATTCAAACTCACTGCCTTCACCACAGCCTAACTCTGAGGTTAAATCATATACCGGTCTGTACGCTATGTAAATAGCACTCAGACAAAGCAACAACATAATTAAAACCACGGCAGTTAATAACTTTCTCATGCTATAAACATAATCAATAATAATACTTTGCAATGACTCCCCGGAAACATAAGTAGCAATAGCATACGGAGTATATCCACTATCTTTTTTATAAAGGACCTTCTGCTCCATTCCTGCAACTTGGCGGGTTTGATTTTCGTCAATTATGTTTTGCACATTTAATCCCACATTATCGCCCCAAGCTAATACAATCTCACCCGATTCTTTGTCCATTAGATAAAACTCCATTGCCTGTTCATTCATAATCACCAAAGAATCTTCGATATCTTCTGGTGATATTTTAAAATAAACAAGCGCCTTATCATTATATCTACCCACTCGAATACAAACTCCCATAAAAAGGCAGCCCTCTATATTCATTTCATTATATGTACTGCAAAACAACATATCTTTCATATCATAATTTTCTACTGAAAAAAATTCTACAAACTGGTCATTTGTACCATATCTGTTTTCTATCCCATTTATAAACTGCATGGAAGATAACGTATTAGTACCTAATATAGAACGTTTAAAAACCTTATCTATATCGTACAAATAAATTCCCCATTCTGTGACACCTTTACGATCGTATTTTTCATCCAATTTCATAGCAACTTCGTAAAGCTTCAAATAATCTCCTTCCAGTTCTTCTACTCCATTCCAAAAAATACCAGTAGGTTCTTTACTTTCTACACTGATAGATGCAGCAAACACATTCAACTCCTGAACACTTTCATCAAATAATGATATGTATGAATCTAACATTTTATCGTAGTAAACTTCATTTGCTTTTTCCATCTCTTCAAAAGATTTTCTTCCAAAAAACTCAAACAAAAGTATTACTGGAATTACCAAAATTAAAATAATAACTGCAATTAATCGATATAAGTATTTTCTCTTCTTCATTTAATACCTCTCATGCATTTAGGGGTAGTAACTCAATTATAAATTCATTCTCTGCATCTTACAAGTAACATATTTTTCCAATATTTATACCTGAAATTTTTTCACACACACTTCTTTAAAATCAGGAATTTCCCAATTTTTATTATATCCATCCAAGCCCAATTCCTGCGGTGTACGATAGTCAGGAAGATTATCCTTCTCGGTCAACTCCTCTCGGATTGCTTGTAAATATTTAAAGCCAAACTCATGGCTAGGTGCAACGTAATGTCCTTCATCCCATTCGTTCCAGTTATCAATCATTATAATTCGTTTTGCCCACGCACCATCTGGTAACCCATCTGCAATTTCCTTCATACCTCGGAGTACCAAGCGGAAATTTTCCGGACTCAGACGATATTTTTTTTCTAAATGAAATTGGTAACCCATGCTAATCCAATGCTCGGTAGTACGCGGTGTGGCATCTCTAAAACAGGAAGCTGTAGCTATATGTCTCATCGGGTCTATGCTTAAACGTTGTTTAAAACGTTCACACTGTCCCTTAATAATTTCCTCTTCCTCCGGAAAATTTGTTGCAGGCCAATAACCGGAATCGTAACCAAACCGGAAATCATATCCTCTTTCAATACAGTCCTCGTGTTCATGCTTATCCAAACTGTTTCTACACAATCCAAAAATCATGCCATCAAATCCCTGTGTCTTGGCATATTCACGACAGTCATCAAACATCTTCTTTTGGTCTTCCGGATTTGGAAAAACCTCCTTTAAACGATCCTGATAAAAAATAAACACTACCGGCTTATTATCGATTTTTAAATAATTATCACGTTTAAAATACTGCTCTGTCCAGAATGGCATCAGATTCTCTACAGCATCTACCGCATCTGTGGTACCCCAGCGTGGAGAGTTCTCAAACATAATAGCAAACTTCATAAGTTTCTGATATTTTGCATTAAAAAGTGCTTCATGAAGACCATGTCCGCAACGCAAGTCATTTACGGTTATCGGTTTTCCCATGTTTTCCAATTTTCTATACCAACAGTGTATGAAGCAATTGATACCATGCTCTACAGCCCATTTAATCTCCCAATCACAAACCTCCGGATTTTCTTCGTCATAGTATCCCATAAGCGGTGTACGCTCCGGATATTCATGCAGGTCATCAAAACCATTATGGATTCCTGCTGCTCCCTTTTTCCATGCTGCATAATAATGTGCAGCTACAATACGGTCTGTTGTTGCCGGCTTTGGTTCCGGTACATAATTCGTGAGTTTAATATTGTACATATTTTTACCCTTTCTTAAAAATATTTGGACATTACTTTTCTAATATTTTTATTTTTGCCCTCAGATACATCCGATATGTCTATTATAACTATCAACCACCTTATTATCATTAGTTTTTTTTTGCAAAACTACCAAAACAGCCTATCTGCAAAAACACACTAATACGAAAAAGAACCGATATCCTGTTACAGATACCGGTTCTTATTTAAAGACGATAATACCTAAACTACCGCTTCTACAAGTTCCTTGTCACCAAAAAGAATCCTTTTCAGCCCAATTTTCTTATTTTTATTAAAGCTAAAACTTACCATGTACCCCTTTTTCAAATGATAATGATTCAAATAATCTGTTAACTGAGCCTCACCACGCTCATTGTATGCATTCCCTCTCCATATTTTCATTTCAATTACAAACTGTTCACCATGATAATCTACAATCACGTCTGTTCGTTCCATATTTCTGGTACGAGCCTCTATATAGTAATTACCTGTTCCGTTAATAATAGGTCTCAAGTATAAAAGAAAATATCGCCGTCCATCTTCTTCCTTGAATGTATCAGACTGATCCCCATATAATTCATCAAAATGGGTTACAAATTTTTCAAGAACCAACTCCATATTCAAATGACCATTTAGAATAAATTGATTTTTATCCTGCAGTGCAACCTTGTACATAGCACTATTCTGCACATCACCAGCAGATAAAAAGTAATTATAAAGTCTGGTTTCAAAAATACGGTTAGAAATCACGACGCTTCCATTTATATTCTTGATAAAACCATACATTAATGCAACATCAATTGCTTCATTATCCGGATTATATGCAATACTTTTCCCTGTAAATAAAATTGTATATAATGCCTCTCTCAATCCCGAATAAGCATTTACTTTTCCCATCAGAGATTCAAACAAGGTATTTTTCTCTACCAGTAACTGTTTTACAGCTTCACTAACCCCATTCAACGTCCAAGCACCGGCATAATCCTGAAACTTTGCACTTCCTGCAAGCTTCTCATCAATAATCTTACAAATTCGAGATACTAAAAACGGATATCCCGAAGTATAATCATAAATCAGTCCTGCAATAAGCTCAATATTCATTCCTGTTTGATGGTCTTCTTCATACTCTAAAAGCATGCCTTTTATGTCTGACACAGAAAAGCTCATATCTACATTAAAGTCAGCCGCTATATTCCAAGGACTATTGAGCTTATGTTCCTCTTCAGTACGAATCTTCTGTTTCAGATTCTTAACATCATGAACACCCGCAAGAATGACCGACTGGAACGTTGCTCTTTTTTTTCTGTGAATATAATAGCCCCTCAATTGTGCCAAAAAATCAAGAAATACCTGATTATTTGTTGCACTGTCAATTTCATCAATTATTAATACAATTGGTCTCGCAGCTTCTGTGCACCACAAGCTTAAGACCTGAAATAACTCACCCAATTTCAAATTTTTTGAATCATTTTTCAGAAATTGTATAAACGCATCCTCAATTTGCTTCGGTATATATCCTACATGTAAAGCAAGGATTTCTCTCGAAAATGCAGACACAAATGCGGATTCCTCTTCAAAATCTGCGTGACTGAACATTTGAAAATCCATTTCAATAACATCATAATAACCACGCAAATAAGTAGCAAGCGCACTTAATGTAGTTGTCTTTCCGTATTGTCTGGCACGGTTTATTGTGAAATATTTTCCTTTATCAATGTACTGGGCTTTGATTGTATGAAGTCGCTCGTCAAGATTAACCATATAATTTTCAGAAGGAATACAGACACCTTCTGTATTAAATGTTTTTATCATAACTTTTATACCCCTTCTTTATCATTATAAATCAAATCCAGCCCATTCTTTTTCATATTCTCATATGCATTAATCATATGCTGGCATGCAACCTTTTCTGCTAAATCCGGATCATTTGCCTTGATAGCCTCTAAAAGCTGTTCGTGTTCCATGTTGGAAGCTTCGCCACGACGCTTATTGGACAAGGTCATACGACGGATACGGATTACATACTGGTGAAAGTCTCTAAGCTGATGCTCTAACATCTTGCTGTTGCAGGCAGAATACAAAACATCATGAAACTGATTGTCCAATTCTGCAAGCTGCTCATTATGACCTTTCGCCGCATGAAACTTGGCCAAATAAATATTTTCCTCCAGTATCTCTACCTGGTCATGTGTAATATGTTCGCAAGCCCATCGTGCCGCAAGTCCTTCTAACCTTGCACGGATTGCATAAATATCATGTACATCCTTTACCGTAATACCGGTAACATAAGCTCCCTTATTTGGAATAATCTCAATAAGACCTTCCAACTCAAGCTGCCTGAAAGCCTCACGCACCGGAGTACGGCTAACACCCAGCTCTTCTCCGATTGCTACTTCCTTTAATTCTTCTCTGTCTTTGTACTTTCCGCTTAAAATATCATCCCTGATTTGATGAAAAACACGGCCTCTCAATGAATATTTCTCTTTTGTCTCTTTAGCCAAATCACGACTGTTCACGTTTCGCCTCCATAGAAGTCCTGAACCATTCTAATATCAAAACTTCTTAATACATCCCGATAAATTGTATTTTGGAAATACAACCCATCTACCGTGTATTATTGTATACAATCTTTGCTCTATTGTCAATCTTCCTTGTCAAAAATTTTTATCTTGCACCTTTTTTTACTTTCCAACATACCTTATATCATAACAATAATTTTGGAGGTTCTTATGAGTGATTTAAGAGATGGCTGCGGATGTGGCTGTGCAAGAAACAATAATTCCTGTGGCTGTGGTTGTGGCAATGGTCTTTTTGGCGGCGGCAACAACAGTTGTATTTGGATTATTTTGTTACTTTTCTTCTGTGGCGGCAATGACAATGGCTGCGGCAATGGCTGTGGCAATGGACTTTTCGGCGGCAATAACAACAATTGCTGTGACTGGATTATCTGGATTATCCTGCTTTCCTGCTTCTGTGGCGGAAATAATAATGGATGCTGCTAATTCCGGTTCTGTGGGCGGTGTAAAAACCGCCCATTTTAAATGTTTGCTTTTGGAATACTTAACATTTTCTATCATATAGTAAACCAAGGGAGGTGTATTTATGGAAGATATTGACAAGTTACAGGTACAATTTGAAAATATCGACAGGCTGTTAGAAGCCCTTATTCCATTTGTTTCCTCCGAAAAACAAACTATGCTGCATTCTTTTCATCGAATGTTAGAACCTATGAAGCATATAAAGGACATTATGAAAACCATGGAAATGGTAAAAGCCATGCAGTCCATGATGTCTAATACGGAGGGCGATGTTCCTGACCTCTCTATGCTTTCCGGCTTCTTAAATCCGGAACAGATGCAGATGTTTGAAATGTTTCAGTCCATGCAGGACGTAAATCTTTGAGCCTTCACACAAAAATAAATTGAAAAAGGAGTATCCTATTATGAACAGACCGACCTGGATGTCTGACCCCACCATTTCACATATTCCTCAGGAAAAACTGGACTTTCTCTCTGAAATGTTTGAAAAGGTAAAAGGCAAAAGTAAAAATGAACTGATGCCGTTTCTTATGGCAATGCACTCTAAAGTAAAAGGAAATGCCAAATTCACGGCGGAAGAAATGCAGTTAGTTATTGCAGCTATTAAACGGGCTTCTTCTGAAGATGAAAAACAACAGATTGATAAGGTTCTGGATACGGCATTTAAAAAGAGCCGAAAATAAACACAGCTGTGGTACCATTTTCCCAGTACCACAGCCTCTCTTTTAAGGATTAAATTTATTTCTGTACAATATTAATAATTCTTCCAGGAACGTAGATTTCCTTCACAATGGTGCCTGTCAGCTTATCGGCAATAAGTGCTTTACCTGCAGCAATTGCAGTGTCTTTGTCCACACCAACCGGTAAAGATACGGTTGCTCTTACTTTGCCGTTAATCTGAACCGCGATTTCCACGGTATCTTCCTTAATTGCTTCTTCATCATAGATTGGCCAAGCTTCGTATGCAATGGTATTGTCATGTCCAAGGCTTGCCCATGCCTCTTCACCTACGTGAGGGCAAATACAAGAGAACATCTTAATAAAGCCTTCTGCATATTCTCTTGGACACTTTCCTGCTTTGTATACTGCATTTACAAAAATCATCATCTGGCTGATTGCAGTATTAAATCCAAGCTGTTCGAAGTCTTCTGTAACCTTCTTAACAGTCTGGTTATATACCTTCTTTAAGGTGTCATCTGCCTCTTCCACAATATTTGCCGGCTCTGTAAAGAAATTCCATACACGGTTGATAAAACGTCTTGCACCGTCAACGCCCTGTGGATTCCATGGCTTAGATACTTCCAATGGTCCCATGAACATTTCGTATAAACGAAGAGTATCTGCACCATAATCTCTTACGATATCACTAGGGTTAATAACGAACTCAGGGAAACGCTTACCCATCTTAATGCCGTTCTCACCAAGAATCATACCCTGATGAACCAACTTCTGGAATGGCTCCTTAACCGGGGATAAGCCTTTGTCATAGAGGAATCGGTTCCAGATTCTGGAATACATCAAATGACCTACTGCATGCTCCGGACCACCTACATAAAGGTCAACCGGCAACCAGTGCTTTAACAACTCCTGATTCGCAAACTCTTTGTCATTGTGTGGGTCAATATATCTCATATAGTACCAGCTGGAGCCTGCACTGCCCGGCATAGTAGATGTCTCACGAACACCTTTAATACCATTTGCATCGTACTGCTTCCATTCTACTGCATTTTCTAATGGAGCCTTGCCGTTTTTGCCCTTGTAGTCTTCTAATTCCGGTAAAATGAGTGGTAATTCCTCATCCGGAAGTGCATGGATTTCACCATCCTCTGTGTAAACTACAGGAACCGGTTCACCCCAGTAGCGCTGACGAGCAAAAATCCATTCACGGAAATGATAATTTACTGTCTTTTTGGCAACGCCTTGCTTTACAAGCTTGTCTGTGATGGCTTCTTTGGCATTCTCTACCACCATGCCTGTAAACTCTTCAGAATTCATTAATTTGCAGCCTTTGCCAAGGTAAGAATACTTTTCAAAAGCACACTCACTTACATCGCCGCCGTCAATAACCTGAATCATAGGAATATTGTGCGCGATTGCATATTCAAAGTCTCTCTGGTCATGGGAAGGAACTGCCATAACAGCACCGGTACCATAACTAGCCAATACGAAGTCACCAATAAATAAAGGAACTTCCTTGCCGTTTACCGGATTGATTGCATATAAGCCCTTTAAAATACAGCCGGACTTGGTCTTATTTAACTCGGTACGATCCATATCGTTTTTCTTTAAGGTCTCATCGATATAAGCCTGTACTTCTTCCGGATTCTGAACTCTAGGCATCAAATCCTTTACAATCTGTCCGTCCGGAGCAAGCACCATAAAGGTAATACCATAAATAGTCTCAATACAGGTAGTATAAATAGAGAACTTGCCGCCGCCTACGATTTCAAACTCTACTTCTACACCTTCAGATTTGCCAATCCAGTGTCTCTGAATGTCCTTGGTAGATTCCGGCCAGTCAATTTCTTCTAAACCTTCTAAGAGCTTTTCTGCAAAAGCAGGCTGGTTAATAACCCACTGCTTCATGTTCTTACGAATAACCGGATAACCGCCTCGTTCGCTCTTACCGTCAATTACTTCGTCATTAGACAATACGGTACCTAACTCTTCACACCAGTTAACCGGCATATCTACGTACTTTGCATAACCATCCAAAAATAACTGCTTAAAAATCCACTGTGTCCACTTGTAAAACTCAGGGTCACTGGTTGCAAGCATCTTGGACCAGTCATAGTCAAAGCCTAATTCCTTTAACTGCTTGGAAAATGTTTCAATATTGTGCTGTGTAAAACCATTTGGATGATTACCCGTGCTTACCGCATACTGCTCTGCCGGCAAACCAAAAGAGTCATAGCCCATTGGATGTAATACATTGTAGCCCTGCATACGCTTCATACGAGACATAATATCGGTAGCAGTATATCCTTCCGGATGTCCTGCATGTAAACCTACACCTGAAGGATACGGGAACATATCCAACGCATAATATTTTGGCTTGCTGAAATCCCAGACATCTGTCTTGAATGTCTCATTCTCAGCCCAGTAATTCTGCCATTTCTTTTCCACCTCACGGTGATTATATGGTACTGCCATTGTTTTAACCTCTGTTTCTATCATAATAATTATTAAAAAACTCCACCCTGTGACCTGCATCACCCGGGAGCCAATCATTTTTATTTTAGTAGGGATTGGTAATCATGTCAAGATTTAACTATCCAATCAATACATTTTTTCCTTCAAAAGCAAAACCATACTTTCGAATTCGCTCAGCAGGGATGCCCCTGGCAATGAGAGCAGCTTCATACTGCTTTTCCTCAATCTGCTTCCATGCATTCTGCAAGGTTTCTTCTAAACTATTTTCCCTTTTCTTACGAACCTTAAATTCGATAATGATGGCAACATCCTTTTCAGACAAAGGCTCAAGTATAATATCATACCTGCCAAAGCCACTCTCCCTGTTGGAGGTAATCACGTAACGCCTCTTTAAATCCACCATCAGTCCTAGCACGAAGCCGTGGTAAAAGCGTTCCGGCTCAGAGTATTCAGATGAATGTGCTCCCACATCAAAGAAACTGAACGTCTGTAATGCCACCTTGTTCATATACTCGTTCATGGCATCCAAATCATCCTGCAGCAGTGCCTTTATAAACTCATTATATGCAAATGAAAAATCCGAAAACCAGCCCTCTATCATATACTCAAACATAAAGCGGACTTCCTTATTGGTCAGTGCCAACTCATACTCTGCCCTTCCTTCCTCAGGGTCAAAGAAGTATTTGACCGCCTTCAGATAGCCGCTTGCCAGGAGAAAACTCCATATAGAGCTTGTTCGTGTATTCAACTGACTAAATACAATCTGCTCATCAAGCTGTGTCTTTAAAATCTTACCATGCAGTAAATCCTCCATGGCAGTTTTTACCGACTTGTCGCTTTCACGTATCAGCTTACTTATCAAACTGTTAGAGCTGGTATTTGCCCAATAGGTTTTAAATTCACCCTTATCCAGATAATTTAAAATGGACCATGGATTGTAAATTCCTTTTGTTTTCCCAAAAATAAATCCATCGTACCATTCCTTTACCATCGCCTTATCGGTATAACCAAACTCATCTAAACCTGCAAATACTTCTTCCTCGGTAAATCCAAAGCAGTCTGTGTATTTATTCACAGTAGCGGTTACGACCTCCAGATGATTTAAATCTGAAAAAATAGACTCCTTACTCACTCTGGTAATACCTGTCATAATCGCCCGCTCCAGAAATGGATTCGTCTTAAACGTAGCATTGAATAAGCTTCTGCTAAAGGCTACCAGTTCCTCCCAGTAACCATCCACATATGCTTCCTGCATTGGTGTATCATATTCGTCCAGTAGAATAATAACCTTTTTGCCGTAATACTTGGATAAAAAGCCTGCCAGCTTATGCAAAGAAAAGGTTGCTACTACTTCCGGCATATCCATCTTAATATCTTTAAAAAATTGTTTATCTGCATCTGTCAACAAATCACTCTCAAGCAAAAAATTATTTTTGGCATACAGTTCTGCAAGCAACTGACATATACGTTCTTTCGTCCCTTCATATGTCTTCTCCTTCACATTGGCAAAGGAAAGGCTGATAACCGGGTAAGTTCCCTGTAACTCACGGTATTTATCCTCTTTCCAAATTGACAAACCGGCAAACAAATCGCTTCTTCCTGCATATTCCACGGAAAAAAACTGCTCCACCATACTCATAGTCAAGGTCTTACCAAAACGACGCGGACGAGTAATCAAAGTTACTGAATCACCACTATCCCACCACTCCTTGATAAAATGCGTTTTATCTACATAAAAACAATTTTTCTCAATTAATTCATTAAAGTTTTGTATACCGATTGCCACTTCTCTGTCCATGAGAACACCTCCACAAAATTCGCTATACCCAAATGTCATCTTTAGTATAACGGATTCTTATAAAAAGTACAATGATAAAATTACCGTTCGTACTCAACAAAAGACTTTACACCTTATAGCCCGACATTCCGTGTAAAGCCTTTTTATTAAGTTTTTCTCTTTCGTAACATATATTTAAATCCCCTTACACGTATACAATAACATACTTTTTTCTGCATTGTGGACGATATATCGTCTTTTTTGCAGTTTTTTTAGAAAAAAGAATGCAGAGAGTGCTCTCACACTCTCTGCCTCTAAATTTATGTATCTCCGTAGTGATATCTGCACGCCAAAATATAGACATTATTTTCATCAATTTTATAGATTAGGCGCTCTTTATCATTAATACGCCTGCTCCAGAAACCTGACAAATTACCGGTCAACGGTTCCGGCTTTCCTAAGCCTTCGTTTCCATTTCTACAAATATCTTCTATTAAGGCGTTTATTTTCTTCAAGGTTTTCTTATCTTCCATTTGCCAATATACATAGTCTTTCCAACCATTTATCGTAAACACCTTATTCATCCAACACATCCTCAATCAGGCTTCCTGTCACTATTTCGCCACGTTCCAACTGTGCCTTTGATTCCATCAGCCAATCATAGTTAGCTTTATTTCCCATAATATAAGCATTCTCAATCAAATTATTATAAGCCTCCTCTGATAACATAACAATATTTTTATTATTTTTTCGAGTGATAATCATGGTTTCATAATCATCACTGACCATATCCATATAACTTTTCATATTTTCACGTAAATTTGTATAATTAACCGCTATCATAATATACCCACCCACTTAAAATTGTACGATATTCTGTACTTTTATTCTATCGTACAATATTCTGTACGTCAAGTTTTATTTTACTATATGTAAACTATTATCATGATATGCACCCCTTTTAATAATTTCTATTTTATGGTATACTATATTCCATAAACATCATTGGTTAGCAAAGGAGTTTTTATGTACAAAAACAAGGTCGTATTAACAGATTATCAACTTCCATTTCCTTTAGATATATATGCTCCATTAGAGCAAATACTTTTCTTAGATATTGAAACTACCGGTCTTAGCCCTGCAAACAGTAATCTCTACATGATTGGGCTTGCCTATTACGAGCATGACACCTGGTGTATCGAGCAGTGGATGGCGGAAAGGCTCACGGAAGAACGTGAATTATTGATGAAGCTAATTCCGTTTTTGCCGAAGTTTTCGCATATTATCCATTTTAACGGCAACAGATTTGATATACCATATCTGACGGAGAAAGCCAAAGAGCTCTTTGTGGATTTATCCTTTGAGCAGTACACCGGCATTGATATATACAAGCGCATCACCCCGTTAAAAAACACTTTGGTGCTCCCGGACTGCCGTCAGAAAACCATTGAGCAGTTTCTCGGCATTAATCGTATTGACAAATACACCGGCGGAGAGCTTATTCAGGTGTACAAGGCTTATACCGCGTCTCCAAATGAAGGTATGCTGAATTTACTTATCCAGCATAATCTGGACGATATGAAAGGTATGCTTGACATTACACCAATGCTTGCCTACAGTGAACTCTGCAATACTGAGGCAACCATTACTCGCGTGGAGATGCTAAAGACAACTACCGTTTCCGGGGAACCTTGCTATGCACTTATGATGACGCTGAAATTACCGGTTACACTGCCGAAGAAGTTTTTTGCACACTTTGATGGCAATTACTTAACCGCAGAAGGTGACAAAGCCACGTTAAAGGTTCCTGTTTTCGATGATGAATTAAAGTTTTTTTATTCTAATTACAAGGATTATTACTATATCCCGTCTATGGATGCTGCTTATCACAAGTCTGTGGCGGCGCACGTGGATGCTTCCATGAGGCAGCAAGCCACCCCATACAACTGCTATACCAGAAAGAACAGCCTCTTTTTAAAACAGTACGATATTCTTGTGGAGCCATTCTTCAAAAAGGACTATAAAGACAAAGAAACTTATTTTGAAATTTCCGAGGAAACAAAAGTAAACCGACTTTTATTTTCCACGTATGGAAGTCACATTTTACGTACGATTATTCAAGAGAAAAAATAATCATTATTTATGTATCGTCAGATAAGAAACACAAAAAGCTGCAAAAGCAATCTCTTGCCTTTGCAGCTTTAAAATTCAATGTGATTATTCTGCTTCTTCTTCCTGAGCAGCGATAACAGCCTCAATATCTACAGATACAACATCTGCATCATCTTCCGGCTCTTCTACAGCAGGAACTTCAGCCTTTGGTTCCGGAGCAAGCATAGCCTTGATGCTTAAGCTGATCTTCTTGGTTTCTTCATTGAAGTCTGTAATCTTTGCAGTAACTTCATCACCAATGCTTAATACATCTGCAGGCTTCTCAATGCGTTCCCTAGAAATCTGAGAAACATGTAACAGTGCATCTACACCATCTGCAATTTCAATGAATGCACCGAAGTCAGTCATACGAGCAACTTTACCGGTTACTACATTGCCTACAGCAAATCTGGTAGCTGCATCTTTCCATGGATTTAAGTCATCAAACTTAAGGGATAAAGCAACCTTTGTGCCGTTGATTTCTTTTACAAGAACGTTTAATACCTGACCAACCTTGAAAACCTTCATTGGGTGTTCGATACGTCCCCAGCTCATTTCAGAGATGTGTAATAAACCATCTACTCCGCCTAAATCGATAAATGCACCGAAGTCTGTAACGTTCTTTACTGTACCTTCTACTACATCGCCTTCTTTAATACGGGCAAATACAGCTGCCTGTAATTCAGCCTTTGCAGCAACGATTAACTGCTTTCTGTCGCCGATAAAACGTCTTCTCTTTGGATTGTACTCTGTAATAACAAATTCAATCTCCTGACCTGCATACTTGGATAAATCTCTTTCGTATGTGTCAGATACTAAGCTTGCAGGGATGAAGATACGAACATCATCAACTACAACACTCAAACCACCATCCAATACCTGAGCTACGGTAGCTTTTAAAACTTCATTATTGTTGAAAGCTTCTTCCATTCTCTTATTTGCTCTGTCAGCTGCAAGACGCTTGTAAGTAAGTGCAACCTGGCCATCACCATCGTTAACCTTTAACACTTTAACTTCCAAAGTATCGCCAACGTTTACTACCTGTGTTAAATCAACAGTATTGTCATTTGTGTATTCTGACTTAGTAAGAATACCGTCTGACTTGTAACCGATGTTTAAGACGATTTCGTCCGGCTTTACAGCGATAACAGTGCCATTAACTACCTCTCCTGTATGAATTGTTTTTAATGATTCCTCTAACATTTGTTCAAAAGTTAATTCTGACATAATTTTGAACCTCCTCGATAATATTGTTTGGGGTTGAGGCCCCCGCAGTAATACCCACCAATCCAACAGATTTAGGTAGTTCTAACTTCAGATCAGCAAGTGTCTGAATAAAGTAAGTATGCTCACATTCCTTGGCGCATATCTCATACAGTTTTCTAGAATTGGAACTGTGCTTACCACCTATGACAATCATCACGTCCGCTTCACGGGCAATTTCCCTGGCTTCCGTCTGCCTCTCTTCAGTTGCATTGCAAATAGTATTCACAACACTAATATTATAGCCCTTTTTTGTGAGTTTTTCAACTATTTTATGAAATTTTATGTAATTAAATGTCGTTTGTGAAACAACACAGATTTCTCTGTCGTTTTCTGACACAAAATTCTCTGCTTCTTCCTCTGTTTCAATGACTACCACAGGGGTAGAACTCCATCCCATGATACCCATAACCTCCGGATGGGTAGCACTTCCGATAATCACAATCTGCTTGCCTGCAGCACTTTCCTTTTCGACCACTTTATGGATACGCTTTACAAAAGGACATGTAGCATCCACACATTCCAGTCCACGTTCCTGAATGCGGTCACAAACAGCCTTTTCCACACCATGAGAACGAATAATCACCGTGCCTTCGCTAACTTCATCCAAATTTGTTTCATCAATTACATGAACGCCCTTCTTTTCAAGGTCTTTTACTACTTCTTCATTATGAATAATCGGTCCGTAAGTATAAATTTTTTTGCCGCTGTCTGCCTGTGTATATACTTGCTCTACTGCTCTTTTTACACCAAAACAAAAACCTGCAGATTTTGCCAAACGAATTTCCATAATCACTCCATTCCGTCACCATACCGGCAACGCTTATTTTCTTTCTTCTGCCAAAGAAATAATCTTGCCCACCACTTCTTCGATGGTCATATCAGATGTATCCAGCAATACTGCGTCTGCAGCCTGTTTTAAAGGTGAAATTTCACGATTCATGTCACGATAATCTCTGTCAATGATATCTGCTTCAATTTCTTCTAAATTACACGCTTGTCCTTTTGCCACTAACTCATGATAACGTCTAAGTGCACGCACTCTGCTGGAAGCTGTGAGATAAATTTTAAGCTGTGCCTTTGGCAATACACAGGTGCCGATATCTCGTCCATCCATAATCAAATCCGTGTCCTCTGCCATTCTCTGCTGAAGCTCTACCAGCTTGGCACGTACACTGCCGTTAGCACTGGAAACAGAAGCTGCATTGCCAACTTCCTCGGTTCTTAAATAAGGATTGACATTTTCTCCGTTTAATATTACAACCTGCTCTCCATTTTCGTAAACAATTCGAATATCTGCGCCCTGACATTTCTCAGAAATCTCCTGACCATTGGCAAGGTCCGTATTCTGTGAAATCAAATAATAAGCCATAGCACGGTACATTGCACCGGTATCCACGTATATCAAATTCATTTTCTTTGCCACTAATTTGGCAATGGTACTTTTGCCTGCACCCGCAGGACCATCCACTGCGATACAAAAACTCATATTGGTCTCCTCATGTTGTTTATATTTCGTCTATTTTAGTCTTTTTATTCCACACTCATTCCGGCAAGATATCCGGTTGACCAGGCAACCTGCAAATTAAATCCTCCCGTCACTGCGTCCACATCTAACACCTCTCCTGCGAAGTAAAGCCCCTTTACCGTCTTGGACTCCATGGTAGAAGGATTCACATCTTTTACCTTAACACCGCCCTGTGTAATAATTGCCTCCACAAAGCTTCTGGTTCCGGTAATGGTAAGCGGCAAATTCTTAATCAAATGTACAAACTGCTGACGTTCTTCTTTACTGATTTCGTTGACCTTTTTATCCGGATCAATACCGGACAAAGCCACCATAACGGGCACTAATTTGCCCGGAAACAGTCCATTCACCGCATTTTTAAACTGTTTATTGATATTTTCCTCAAAATCACGAAGCACACGCTTATCAAGCTGCTCCGTGGTAAGCGCCGGCTTCAGATCAATATATAACGGAAGCTCTTTGCCGTAATATTTCTTCACATAATGGCTGCTTGCAGATAAAATAAGCGGACCTGTCACGCCAAAATGGGTAAACAGCATCTCGCCAAATTCCTGAAATACTTTTTTCTTGCCGTCTAATATGGTTACCTGTACGTTTCGTAAAGACAGGCCCATTAATTCTTCGCACCATAATTCCTTACACTCCAAAGGAACCAGCGCCGGCTTTGGCTCTACCACTGCCATACCTGCCTCTTCAGCAAACCGATAACCGTCTCCGGCAGAGCCGGTAGAAGGATATGATATGCCGCCGGTACACACAATAACGGCATCCGCTTTGATCACTTCCCCCTTCGACGTCTTCACACCGGTCACACGCGGTTTCCCGCCTCTGTCTGAAACCGCATCCTTGCATGCATCCTGTTCGGCTTTCATGCAAATCTCTGCCACCTCTGTATGCAGCCTGATATCCACCCCTTTATCCTTTAACGCTCTTGTCAATGCAAAAATAACATCGGAAGAACGGTCACTTACAGGGAATACTCTGTCGCCACGCTCCACCTTGGTAGCACATCCGTACTCTGTCAGCAAATCCACAACAGCCTGATTATCAAAGCTATAGATACTGCTATACATAAACTTCGGATTAGATATAATATTCTTAAACAAATCCTCCACATCACAGGCATTTGTCACGTTGCATCTGCCCTTGCCGGTGATATAAACTTTTTTGCCTAATTTTTCATTTTTTTCTAATAAAATCACCTGATGGCCATGCGCCGCAGCACTATATGCTGCAAGCATTCCTGCCGCACCGCCACCAACTACAATACATTTACTCATATTCCTTGCGCATCCTTGGACTCATGGACACATCCTTATTTAAATAATTAATTTCATCATGTGCGTAAACCTGATAATTACTCCAAACATCCTCCAGATTTTTAAGTTCATCCTTTACCTGATCCGGATTTTTGAGACACATTGCTACAATCAAAGCATTTAACAAACTAAACGGTGCTACTAAAGAATCTGCAACACCATTTAATTCACTTTTAGCAAGCAACTGTAAACTGGTATACATATTCATAGGAGAATGAACAGAGTCTGTAATGGCAATAACACGCGCTCTTCTATCTCTTGCAAATTCCATTGCTTTCAATGTACGCATAGAATATCTTGGAAAAGAGATGCCAACAAAAACGTCTTCTTCATCAATTCGAATCATTTGCTCAAACATTTCTGTAGAGGAAGTGGTATCCAACAAAATAACATCCCGACGAATCATATTTAAGTAAAAATAAAAGAAGGAGGCAAGGGGTGCACTATTTCGAAGACCCACAATATAAACATGCTTCGCATCAAGAATAGCATCTACTGCAACAGCAAACGTTTCCTCGGAAAGAGCTTCAAGGGTATCATGAATTTTTTGCATATCAGACTGTAATACCGTGGCAATTACGCCCCAATGGTCCATAGTCTTTGCAGAAAATTCCGGCACAGTAACGTTCTGTAATTTATTTCTGGTCCACTCCTGCAGCTTCTCCTGCAGCTCCGGATATCCTTTTAATCCTAATTTGTCAGCAAAACGAACAACCGTAGACTCGGAAATTTCCAAAGCCTTCCCAAGCTCGGCGGCAGTCATAAAGGTGGCATCCTCGCCATGCTCCAAAATATATTCTGCAATTTTTTTATGACCTTTACTCAGCTTGTCCCTCCGGGTCAAAATGAGTTCCATAATGTTTTGCTCAGTTTTCACGGTTTGCTCCTCCAATTATCGCATATATAGAATAGTATAGCATAACCATTTGTATCATTCAAGTGAGAAAAAGACCGCATATTCAAAAAACCCATAGGCCTAAGCCCATGGGTTTAAAGTCTAAAATATTATACCGGATATGCACCGTTCTTTGTATCGGAAACAGTCATATCAACTTTTTCCTGCTGTGCCTGACGATACTTGAAGAAGTCTGTAGCAACCTGTGGGAATAAAGCGTAAGACAATACGTCTTCATCCTGCTGCTTCCACATTTCAACTTCTTTTTCAAGCTTGTCAAGTTCCGGAGCAATTAAGTCTGCATAACGGCAGGTAATTCTTTCTTCACCTGGAATAACCTTATCGATAACTTCCTGATTCATTGGCTTAACGGTCTGACCGTATTCGCCACGAAGAACAGCCTTTGTTTCCTTAGTAGCCATCTTGTATCTTTCACCTAAGAGTACGTTAAATACAGCCTGTGTACCAACGATCTGAGAAGATGGTGTTACAAGTGGTGGCTCACCCAAGTCTTTACGTACTTCCGGAATTTCCTTTAATACGTCGTAATACTTATCTTCTGCGTTCTGTTCCTTTAACTGGCTAACCATGTTGGATAACATACCGCCCGGTACCTGATAAAGAAGTGTCTTAATATCAACACCCATAACCTTTGGATTGAGTAAGCCGTTTGCCAGGCACTCATCTCTGTATGGACGGAAGTAATCAGCGATTTCAGCAAGTAAGTTCTGATCAAAACCGGTATCGTACTCAGTACCTCTGAAGGTCTCAACCATAACTTCTGTTGCAGGCTGGGAAGTACCCAGTGCAAATGGGCTCATAGCGGTATCGATTACGTCAACACCGGCTTCTACAGCCTTTAAGTATGTCATACTAGCTACACCGGATGTATAGTGTGTATGTAACTGGATTGGTAAGTTTGTAACAGACTTCATAGCAGTAATCATTTCTGTTGCCTTGTAAGGAACTAATAAACCTGCCATATCCTTAATACAGATAGAGTCTGCACCCATCTCTTCGATTTTCTTTGCCATATCCATCCAGTACTCTAATGTATAAGCATCACCGAGTGTGTAGGATAAAGCGATCTGAGCATGGCCTCTGCCTTCCTGTGTCTTAATCTTGTTGGTAGCATTTACAGCTGCCTGTAAGTTACGAAGGTCATTTAAACAGTCGAAAATACGAATAATATCAATACCATTTGCAACAGACTTCTGTACGAAATATTCTACTACATCGTCTGCGTATGGTCTGTAACCTAAAATATTTTGGCCACGGAACAACATCTGTAACTGTGTGTTCTTCATACCTTCGCGAATCTTGCGAAGTCTGTCCCATGGATCTTCCTTTAAGAAACGAAGGGAAGCATCGAATGTAGCGCCGCCCCAGCACTCAACGGAATGGTAACCAACCTTGTCCATCTTCTCTAAAATAGGAAGCATGAAATCGGTAGGCATTCTTGTTGCAATCAAAGACTGATGTGCATCACGTAAAATTGTTTCGGTAATTTTAATAGGTTTTTTAACCTGTTCTGCCATTTTTATATCCTCCAAATAATATCAATAAACAAACTTTTCTTTGCCACGATTCCTTAGAACACTCCGAAGATGGCCATAAATGTACCGGCTGCTACTGCAGTACCGATAACACCTGCTACGTTAGGACCCATAGCATGCATTAAGAGGAAGTTTGTAGGGTCTGATTCTGCACCAACCTTCTGAGATACACGTGCTGCCATTGGTACAGCAGATACACCCGCGGAACCGATAAGCGGATTAATCTTACCGCCGGTCATCTTACACATAATCTTACCAAATACTACACCTGCTGCAGTACCAAATGCAAACGCAACCAAACCTAAAACAACAATTTTAATGGTACTCCAATTCAAGAACGCTTCAGCACTTGTAGTAGCACCTACGGATGTACCCAGTAAGATAACTACGATATACATAAGGGCATTGCTTGCTGTGTCTGTAAGCTGACGAACAACACCGGATTCTCTGAATAAGTTACCAAGCATTAACATACCTACCAACGGAGCTGTTGTAGGAAGGATTAAGCTTACTACGATAGTAACGATAACAGGGAATAAAATCTTTTCTAATTTGGATACAGGACGAAGCTGACCCATTTTGATTTTACGTTCTTCTTCTGTGGTCAAAAGTCTCATAATTGGAGGCTGAATAATCGGAACCAGTGACATATAAGAATATGCCGCTACCGCGATAGGTCCAAGCAATGCTGTCTGTCCAAGCTTACTTGCAAGGAAGATAGAGGTAGGACCATCTGCACCACCAATAATGGAAATTGCTGCCGCTGCCATATCATTAAAGCCTAATGCGATAGCGCCAAAGTATGCTGCAAAAATACCAAACTGTGCAGATGCACCAAGTAAGAAACTCTTAGGGTTAGCGATAAGCGGACCAAAGTCAGTCATGGCACCTACACCCATGAAAATAAGGGAAGGTAAAATTGCCCACTCATCTAATAAGTAAAAATAATGAAGCAAACCGCCCTCTGCCATAATATCCGGATAAATATTAACAAGCAGCATACCGAATGCAATCGGTACTAAAAGCAGTGGCTCATATTCCTTAGCAATCGCTAAGTAAAGGAATACACACGCAACAACAATCATAATGTAGTTGCCAACTTCTAAGTTGAAGAAGGCAGTCTGATGAATCAGGTTGTCGAGTGTAGTCATAATATAATCCATATTAACACCTCGTTAGATTATTGATTCTCAAACTCTCTAAATTAGTTTAATGTTGCAAGAACTGCGCCTGCTTCTACTGCATCGCCTACTGCTACGTCGATAGATGCTACGGTACCGTCTTCCGGAGCAACTACCGGAATTTCCATCTTCATAGCTTCCAGAATAACTACTGCATCGCCCTTCTTAACAGCCTGTCCAACCTTAGCTTCAATCTTGAAAATCTTGCCTGCTGCGCCTGCTTCTACCTTAATGCTGCCTGCTGCACCTGCTGCTGCCTTTGGTGCTGCCGGAGCAGGAGCTGCTTTAGGAACTGCTACAGGAGCTGCCTTTGGTGCTGCTGCTACAGGAGCAACTGCACCTGCTGCGCCGTTTTCTTCTACTACTACGTCATATGCTACGCCATTTACTGTAATTGTATAATTTTTCATCTTGAATTCCTCCAAATCGATTAACGTCTTCTTGATTTCTTAATAGATCTTACTACAAAACCATCGGTAGTTGTCTTGCCTTCATAAGCTGCAATCGCTGCTGCAATAACCGCAACTAATGCATAATCATCTGCTTCTTCTACTGCTTCCTCAACCACTGGTGCAGCTGCAACCGGAGCAGGTGTAGGAGCTGCAGGCTTATCCGCTTTCTTAGCAAACATAGCCTGAATCTTTGGAATATAGCCAAACAAGCTGATGATAAACATAATAAGGATTAACACAGCAAATACAGAACCCATACCGAGTAATGTGTTCATAGCTGCCTTTGTCATTAATTCGCCAAAAGTAGCATCTACGTTTAATGTGCAGGATTTTAATACTGCAAAATAGTCATTGGAGAAAATCAATTCAACCTGACCATTCTTTATTTCACCTGTTACATCTACGGTAACAATAATCGTCTCATCATCTACAGCAGAATTAACATCATCGATAGAAACGATAGCCCCCATGGTCTCATGGGCATTCTCAAAAGACTCTAAAGCCTTAAGGAACGCATCGCCTTCTACAGAAGCACTAAAGCTGTTTGCGATAACGGTTTCCCATTCTTCCGCTGTGTAACCGCCCTGAGCATAAATGTCCATAATGGTCTCATTTGCCAAAGCCTCTTCCATCAACGGAATAATGCTGTCTGTTGCATACTGCTCAGCAACCGCCAGTTTATCAGCCTGATACTGATTTACAGTTTCCTCGCCACCACAGGCAGTCAAGCTGAAAACACAAGTGAGCATGCAAAGAAGCGCTACAAATCTCTTCATACTATCTCACCTTTCTTATACTGTGCCGTGTTTTTTGTCCGGACGGTTTTCCACCTTTGCATAAAGCATTTCAAAAGCACCGATTACATATTTTCTGGTATCAGCAGGCTCTACAATGTGGTCTACATAGCCACGTCTTGCTGCACTGAGTACGGAAGTCTGAAGAGCTTTGTATTCAGAAGCCTTTGCCTTGATAGTGTCAGCATCCTTGCCATCATACATAATCTTTGCTGCCAAAGTAGCATCCATAGCACCAATCTGTGCTTCCGGCCAAGCCATAACGATGTCTGCACCGATTGCCTTAGAGTTCATAGCAACGTATGCACTGCCGAATGCATCACCGATAACCACATTTACCTTTGGTACGGTTGCATCTGCAAATGCATGTGTAAGCTTAGCAACTGCTGTTGCAATGCCCTTTTCACTGCCGATAGTAGCTTCATAGCCCTTTACATTGGTAAGGGTAAGTACAGGAATATTGAACGCATCACAGAATCTTACGAAGTCTGCTGCCTTGTAGCATCCCTTAATAGTAAGTACCGCATCCATCTTCTGTGCTACATTGCCTTCTTCGTCATAAACCTCGGTTCTGTTTGCTACTGCACCAACCGTCATACCGTTTAATTTGATAAAGCCTGTAACCATTTCAGGAGCATATTTTTCTTTGATTTCATAGAATAAACCATTGTCAGAAATCTGAGACAATGCAATAGCTGTGTCACCCTTGCAGTTTACAAGTGCATCACATGCTCTGTTTAAATCATCTTCACATTCTGCCAAAGCTTCTTCTTCGAAGTTGCCAGGAAGTAATGTAACTAATTCTCTGATTTTTGCTAATAACTCAGTTTCTTCTGCTACTACATCCACGATACCGCTTTCACTTGCATGGAAATCGGCAGATGCACTGTCACACTTTGCTACCGTGTTGCCATCTAATGCGTTTGGAGCATTTACAAATAACTTGGCATTCTTTGCTTCCATAAAAGTAAAGTCTGTCAAGGTAGGAATAATAGCTAAACCGCCGCCACAGTTGCCAAATACTGCTGTAATCTGTGGAACAACGCCGCTTGCCAAGGTCTGCTTCATATAGATTTCACCAAATGCATTTAAAGCATCGGTTGCTTCCTGAAGTCTTAAACCTGTAGAATCGATCAAACCGATAACAGGTGCCCCTGTCTTTCCAGCCAAGTCATAAATCTTGGTAATTTTCTTTGCATGCATTTCGCCTACGGAACCATTCATTACAGATGCATCCTGGCTATACACATAAACAAGGTTGCCATCGATAACGCCATAGCCGGTAACAACACCGTCTGATGGAGTCTGGTTCTCTGCCAAGTTAAAATCTGTAGCTCTTGCTGTCACAAGGGCACCGATTTCAACGAAGCTATTGTCGTCAAGCAGTGCATGAATTCTTTCACTTGCTTTAGAAGTATTACTCATTATAGTCCCTCCACGTATATGTTTTAAAAACAATCTATGCGAATTCCTTGTTAAATCAAAATCTTTCGCATGATACTATTGTAGCACATATTTTTCCATTTTCAAACAGTAATTTTGCAATTTTTAGCCAAATTTTTACTTTATTTTTCATCTATTTTCACAATAAGGAATTTATCAAGCAAATACTTAAGCGTATCTTCGAATTTTTTCGCCAAAACATCCTCCGTACATATAATATCATAATGTGAAATCACACTTCCATTTAATAAAACCTCCACTTTGCCCACACTCTGACCGGAACGAACCGGAGCCACCAGTTCATACACCTGCTCCTGAACCACCTCTGCTTTTTCCCAGTCTGCCAAAAGCATGTTTACCGGTCTGTCGCCTGCCACCACGGTTTCTGCATAAATATCTTCAAAATACCTTCCCCTTTCAGGCTTGGCATTCTTTATAAGAACAGGCTCTGAGCTTGTGTTTCCTCCATAAATGCTCTGCATTTTAAAATAGGTAAGGCCATAATTCATAAGCTTCCGAGTATCCTGCCACTTTCGTCCCTTATTGCCGCTTCCATAAGCTCCGGAATTTAACAGCGCCACCACAAAATACCTGCCGTCTCGTTCCAAAGCACCTACATAGCAATAACCGGCACGCCCCGTATACCCGGTCTTTCCGCTGATGGCACCTTCCATCATATTCAAAAAGGCATTATGATTACTGCACACAAAGCTGCGTGTTTTTTCTATATCTGTAAAATTATAAGAATAGGTTCCGGTTATTTTTAAAAACTCCTCTTTCTTCGGTGACTGCAAAATACAATAACTCATAATTCTTGCCAGCTCCGCTGCAGTAGTACTGTGAAAGCGCTCTTCCACCACACCTTCCTCAGAAGAAAAGGTCTCTGTGCCGTCCAATCCATTAGGCGTAATAAACCAGGTATTATAACACTGTAATTCCCTGGCCTTTTGATTCATCTGCGAAATAAAAGCACCCATGGCTTCCTTGGACTGGG
>JAFXAZ010000002.1 GCA_017521985.1 Lachnospiraceae bacterium | reverse complement strand
GAGCAGAGGACTGAAAATCCTCGTGTCGCTGGTTCGATTCCGGCTCTGGGCATTTCTTTGTTTGTTATCAATTTCATTTTAATGGAATTTGATATATACTTTATTTCTCTATCCTTAAAACCCCGGGGCAGGAAGCTGCCCCGGGTGTTTTAAGTTAAAGTGGTTTTAAAAACCTGTGTTTATGGTACGGAAAGTGTCGAATTGGGCTATGTTTGTGCATTTTTGCGGACTAGCCAGATGACAAGAAAAGTGTTATAATAGTAAAATCAAGGAGAGGGCATTAATATGGATAAAACAATCAGATTAAAAGGTCGATTGAAGCAATACATAAAATTCACTTTGTACTTGGGCATTTTATTGCTTCTCGTGAATGTTGCATTATATTTAGTGGATGTCAGAGCAGGTGCTGTTCTGAGTGTTTTTGTGGTATTTTATTTTGCTGTTACTATTTGGTTGTCAGCCACAAATCAAAAGGTTCTTATAAGGGAACTTATAGATTTTGCTACGGAATACGGTCAGGTGCAAAGTACGCTTATTAGGGAGTTTGATGTACCATATGCGTTGTTGGATGAAAAGGGACGTGTGTTATGGAGTAATGAAACGTTCCAACAGGCAGTGGGAAATGTCCGTACTCGCAATGTGGTTATTAATCAGTTTTTTTCTGAAATTACCAGAGATAAGCTTCCTATAGAAGAAATGGAGGAGGCGGTAGATATTCCGCTGACACATGAGGGAAAGGAATATAGGGCCAGAGTAACCAGGATTGCCTTTCAGCATATATTCGGATTGCCTGATGAAGAGGAGGCAGAGATTCATTACCTCTATAGTGTCTTCTTGTATGATGAAACGGCATTGAAGTTTGCCATAAGACAGGTGGACGACCAGAGCCTTGCAATTGGTATTCTGCATTTGGACAATTACGAGGAAGCTCTGGAGAGCATTGAGGAGGTTCGCCGTTCTTTATTGCTGGCACTTATTGATCGAAAGGTAAACAAATATATTAGTGCGGTGGATGGTATTTGCCGTAAGTTGGAAAAGGACAAGTATTTTGTAATCCTGCGCAAGAAAAATGTAAAGCAGCTGCAGGAAATGAAATTTGACTTATTGGAGGATGTTAAAACTGTCAATATCGGTAATGAAATGGCAGTTACCATGAGTATCGGTGTGGGCTATGATGGTCTTTCCTATGCACAGAATTATGAATTTGCCCGTCATGCCATCGATTTAGCATTAGGACGTGGCGGCGATCAGGCTGTTGTAAAAGCCGGTTCAGACATCTTATACTTTGGAGGTAAGAGCCAGAAAGCAGAAAAAAATACTCGCGTAAAGGCTCGTGTAAAGGCCCATGCTTTAAAGGAAATTATTGCTTCCAAGGATCAGGTTCTTGTTATGGGACATCGGCTCCCGGATGTGGATTCCTTTGGTGCGGCAATTGGCATTTGCAGAATTGCCAGAATTTGTAATAAAGAAGCACATATTGTATTACATGATGTGGCAGGTGCGTTACAGCCTATGACAAGCCTGTTTATGGATAGAGCGGAATATGCCGAAGATATGATTATCAGTCCAAAGGATGCCATGGAAATGGTAACAGCCAATACGGTGTTGGTAGTAGTAGACGTGAATCGACCTGCCATTACAGAGTGTCCGGATTTGCTTCGTATGTGTAAGACTGTGGTTGTTATCGACCATCACAGGCAGGGAGCAGATACTATAGAAAATGCCACATTGTCTTATATTGAACCATATGCATCCAGCTCTTGTGAAATGGTTTCCGAGATTTTACAGTATACGGCTGATAACCTTCGTATTCGTTCGGAAGAAGCAGATTGCTTATATGCAGGCATTGTGATTGATACCAATAATTTCCTGGCTAAGTCCGGTGTAAGAACCTTTGAGGCGGCCGCATTCCTACGCAGAAACGGTGCAGATGTTACCAGGGTGCGTAAGATGTTTAGGGAAGAGGCAATTGATTATAAGACCAAGGCGGACGCAGTAAGTCAGGCACAGATTTATCGAGGTGACTATGCTATCTCCTACTGTCAGGCAGAGGAGGTTGCAAACCCAACGGTTATCGGGGCGCAGGCAGCCAATGAATTGTTAAATATTAAAGGGGTAAAGGCCAGCTTTGTGCTGACCCCTTATCAGGGCAAGATATATATTTCAGCCCGCTCTATTGATGAAGTAAATGTTCAGGTTATTATGGAGCGTATGGGTGGCGGCGGTCATCTGAATGTGGCAGCATGCCAGATGGAAAATGCCACATTGGCTGAGGCAGAAGGTGCATTGAAGAGCACATTAGATACCATGATTGAGGAAGGTGATTTATCATGAAAATAATTTTATTACAGGATGAGAAAAAGTTGGGCAAGAAAGGTGACATTGTGGAAGTAAGTGAAGGCTATGCAAGAAACTTTGTTTTGCCTAAGAAAATCGGTGTAGAAGCCACACCAAAGAACTTGAACGACTTGAAGCTACAAAAATCCAACGAAGCAAAGGTGGCGCAGGAGCAGTTAGATCATGCAAAAGCTATGGCAGAGCTCTTGGCGTCTAAGGAAGTTGTAGTAAGTATTAAGGCTGGTGAGAATGGCCGCACCTTCGGCAGTGTGTCTACAAAGGAAATCGGACAGGCACTAAAGGCACAGACCGGAATTGAAGTAGACAAGAAAAAATTAGTACTGCCGGAAGCAATTAAGAGCTTTGGTGTGTACGAAGTGCCGATTAAGTTACATCCAAAGGTAACAGGTACCATTAAAGTAAAAGTAACAGAAGCTTAAGAGGAAAATACTATGCCAACCACTACTACAATGGAAGAGGCCGTGTTAAAGCGCGTGATGCCTCACAGTATCGAAGCGGAGCAGTCGGTTATCGGTTCTATGTTATTGGACCGAGAGGCGGTTGTGGTAGCCAGTGAGCTTTTGCATGGAGAAGATTTTTACAGCAAGCAGTATGGGATTATTTTTGATGCCATGGTGGAACTGAATGCAGAGGGTAAGCCGGTAGATTTGATTGTACTGCAGGAAAAGCTGCGTGAAAAGGATGTACCGCCGGAGGTAAGCAGTCTGGAATTTATGAAGGATATTCTGGCAGTGGTACCTACCTCCGCCAATGTTAAGCAGTATGCTACATTGGTTGCAGAGAAAGCTACGTTACGTAAGCTGATTCGCCTAAACGAGGAAATTGCCGGCAACTGCTATGCCGGAAAAGAAAATTTGGAATATATTCTGGATGATACGGAGAAGCGTATCTTTGAAATTTGTCAGCACCGTAATACATCTGATTTTGTACCGATTCGAGATGTAGTTGCTAATGCTATGCACAAAATCGAGCTTGCAAGCAAAACCCAGGGCACAGTCACCGGTATTCCTACCGGATTTATCGATTTGGATTATCGTACTGCCGGTATGCAGCCGTCAGACCTCGTTTTAATTGCGGCAAGACCTTCTATGGGTAAAACTGCATTTGTTTTAAATATTGCCCAGTACGCGGCATTTAAGCAGAATAAAGCGGTAGCGATTTTTTCCCTGGAAATGAGTAAGGAGCAGTTGGTAAATCGTCTGTTTTCCTTGGAATCCAAGGTAAGCGGTCAAAATATTCGTACCGGTCAGCTTTCTGACACCGAGTGGGAGAAGCTTGCAGAAACTGCAGGCATTATCGGTCAGTCCAATTTGATGATTGATGACACGCCGGGTATCACCATTGCAGAGCTTCGCTCTAAGTGTCGTAAGTTTAAGTTAGAAAGAGGATTGGATATTATCATTATTGACTACTTGCAGCTTATGAGCGGTGGGGGACGCAGCGAATCCAGACAGCAGGAAATCTCAGAGATTTCCCGTTCTTTAAAGGCCATTGCCAGAGAGCTTCATGTGCCGGTATTGGCATTGTCTCAGCTGTCACGAGCTGTAGAGCAGCGTCCGGACCACAGACCGATGCTTTCTGACCTTCGTGAATCCGGAGCTATTGAGCAGGATGCCGACGTGGTAATGTTTATTTATCGCGATGACTATTACAATAAAGAAACCGAAAAACCGGGCGTGGCAGAGATTATTATAGCCAAGCAGAGAAACGGCCCGATTGGTACGGTGGAGCTTGCGTGGCTGGCAGACTACACCAAATTTGCAAATTTACAGAGAGATTAGTTTTTTACGAAAGAGGATGAATGAAAGTTCATTCTCTTTTTTTGTAGGGCTCTCGTATCCGACTGGGGCATCAAAACCTGTGATAAGTCGGGGGTGATTTGCGCCTTTGCCCGACTGTAGTAATGAAGGTATTTGCCTGGTCGGGGTGGTTACAGGCATAATCCCCGACCTGGCACTGGAAATCTTAGATTAGTCGGGGGTTTGGCTCCTAAATATCCGACTAAAATAGCAAAGGAGCGAGAAAAGTCGGGGAGTTTAGCTCCAAACATCCGACTGGAGAAGTCACAGACCGTGATAAGTCGGGGCGACAGTAAGTAAAATACCCGACCGGAGAGAGAAAACCCTATAATCAGTAGGGGAGAGCGAATTAAAATACCCGACTAGAGAAGTGAAAATACATAATCAGTAGGGCAAAAAGGGAAGTTGTATAGAAAGGGGATTATTATGATACAGCAAATGTATACAATCAAAGAAGCGGCGAAGGAGCTTGGGGTAGAGGCGCATGCACTGCGTTACTGGGAGGAGGAGCTTGGGCTTACCATTGAACGCAATGCTCAGGGACGTCGTGTTTATTCAGAGGAAGATATGCAGATGTTCAAGGATATTATGGCATGGAAGGAGCAGGGGCTTCAGTTAAAGAGTATAAAGGAAATGCTTCATGGGAAAGTGACAGACAAGGAATTAAGCGGAAGTCGTGATGAATTGGCAGGACACCGCATTATTGTATATCGTCCCAAGGAGATGAACGGACTTGAAGATACTTCAAGCAGGGAGAAGGAAGAAAAAGCAAGACGCCTTCAGGAACTTTTAAAGCAGTTTATTTCCGAGAGTATCCGGGAGAGCAACGAAGAACTGCTGCAGGCTATGAAGGAAGGGTTGTTAAAAGAACTGGATTATCAGTTTCGGCTTCAGGAAGAACGAGAAGAGGAGCGTGAAAAGGTTCGCATTGAAATGGAAGATGCACACTTTAAAAAGCTGGATGAGAACTTGAGAAGTGCTATGGAAAAAAGGGGACGGAAGAAGAAAAGAGTGTTTGGGAAGTAAAGTGGTAACTCATTCAATCCGTTATCTACTGCGAGGATGAGTTACCATGTGACCTATTGCTACTCCTGGGAATAAAATTGACAAGAAGTCAATCACATGCTATAATGACTACAAAAGCAAGTCGTTTGGGAGGGCGTTGTGAAGAATAAGTATAGTATGTCGGATGCAGAAAGAGATGTGATGGAGGTTTTGTGGACTTTTCCGGAGGGAGTAAATCAGTCGATACTGTTGGAGGCGGTAAATGCTACGGGGAAGGACTGGAAGCGGCAGACATTAAATACGTTGGTTACTAGACTGATGGAAAAGGGCTTGGTAAACAGGGAAAACAGGCATGTATGCGCCGTTATGGACAAGCAGGTATATAGTAATTTGCAGGTGGAAGAGGTTGTAAGGGAAGTATATGACGGAAAACTCAGCAATTTGGTGCTTGCCTTTGCCAAGGACAAGAAATTAACAAAAGAGGATGCGAAAGAACTGGAAAAGCTTCTGGAAGCATATGAAACGGAGTAATGAGGGGATGAATTATATTTTTACCATGACAGTGTCGGGAACTGGCATTTATTTAGCTTATATGTTGATACGGAGAATCGTAGGAGACCGGCTGGCGGAAAAGTGGTATTATATGCTTTTAAAGGCGACGGTGGTGTATTTTCTCATACCGTTGCCTTTTTTGAAGCAATTTTATACGTGGGTGTATGAGACATGGAGTGGAAAAGAGTGGTTGCTGCAGGTTATGTACTATGCTAAGGAGGAGATGGTTGTCTTTAAGGGAGAGGGTTTTCTGTACTTAAATGATACGGCTAAGTTACAGGGAACCATTCTATTATTTTGGACAGTAGGAGTACTTGGGATAGGCGCATGGTTTCTGGCTGATTATATACAAAAAAGGCGATTTGTAGAGAGGGTTCGTGGGGAAGAAGAACACCGGCAAGAGGAAAAGATGTTCAGAGAGGAATTGTGCAGACGGCTTCATGTATGCAGACAGGTGAAGTTTATAAATCGAAGCGGCGAAAATTCGCCCTTTACCATAGGCTTTTGCAAGCCCGTTGTGTTTTATGACTTTGCAGCACCTAAGGAGGAAAAGGAGCTGTCTTTAGCACATGAACTGATACATATACAGCGAGGAGATATGGTTTGGCGTTTTCTGGGGATTCTGGTAAAGGCCATGCATTGGTACAATCCTCTTGCATGGATATTTGTAAAAGAACTGGAAAAAGTTTGTGAGTATTCCTGTGACGAACTGGCAATACAGGGCGGTGACGCCGCGCTGCGCTACAGATACGTGCAAATTTTAATAAATTATCAAACAGAGAAAGGGGCAGTCTTACGAGTCAACCTGACTAGGGAAGGCGAAGAGACAAAGAAAAGAATGAAAAAAGTATTGAACAAAACAAAGAAGTTATCTGTGGCAGTGTCCGCAACAATTGTGGGAACAGTGGTGGCACTGAACTCCCTAACTGTTTTCGCGTACGAGGATGTGAAAGTGGCAAGAGGGGAGATTTTTGCGGATATGGCGTGGATTGAAGGAGACCTGGCACTTATACCGACAGGAGAAGAAGTGGTCTGGAAAAATCCGGATTATGTGGATAACTATGCATATCATTTTGACACACAGTTTGTGGATGTAGATGGAAATGTGTATGAAGTACATGAAAATGTGGATACCTATGCGGTGTGTGTTCATGAGTATGTAGAAGGTATGCTACAGCAGCATCAAAAAAATAGTGACGGAAGCTGTAGAGTATATTTTTATAATGCCACGTACTGTAAAAAATGTGGGAATATATCAGAAAAGGAGTATTTAGGGGATTCAGGATATCCGGTATGTCCGCATTGATTTAGAATGGGGCAGGAGTTTCCTTTGTAGGGATATGAGATGTTAAAAATTAAAAATTTTTATAAAATGTATTGACATAAAAATAAGTCTGATATAATATTAAAGCGACTACCATATGTAGTCACAAGCGCTTGGAATATTTATTATGGAGGTACAAAATGAAAAGTAGAATGAAACGATTAATAACAATTGCAGCAGCTACAGGATTGCTGGTAACAAATGCTGTTTGTAGCTTTGCTTCTGTTCAGAAAACTATATACATTTACCCAAATAAAGTATGGGATGATGGATATTATAATTCTGACGACAGAAGTACAAGATATTCCACGGTATATGCTAGAAATATTTCTGTGTATCCAGAAAATGGTGGATTTGATACTTTCAGTAAAATCCATGTTCGTGTTGAAAATCAGTATGGTACAGTAATCAGTGATGAAACACCATTATCAGAATCAAGTACTAATAAAGAGATTAGCATTCATGAGGGATATCTGAATACAGACCTTGTGTGCTTCTCTTTTAGAGGCAATTCGAATGATTCTGCTACTGCAGAAGTGTTTTATGATGGAAGATAGATAAATTAAAATATTTTGAATAGCCATCGTATGGAAAGGAACTGAAATGTTTTTAAAAATAACAATCGCACAGACGAAGTTTTTGTTAAAAAGTAAGGAAGCAATTATAGTATTCTCGATTTTACTGATGCTGGTAATTTGCAACTTTGTAGGAAATGTGTTGGAGTTTCAGGGATTGGATGTTACAGCGATGTATCATCCGATGAAGTTGTTAACTCTAAGCTATAATAAGTCCATATATGATGCGAGTGCAGTTATTGTGTTTACGCAGCTGTTCCCTTTATTGGTAGCGTTTCCGGCAGGATTTTCTTATGTAAAGGAGCATCAGACCAGAGAGGAAATATATCTGGTTTCCAGAATTGGAAAGAGTTTGTATTATACTAGCAACATGGTCTCTGCATTCTTGTGTACTGCAATTGTTTTTTCAGTTCCTTTCCTGATTGAAATAGGCTTAAATTGTATATCCTTTCCTCTGCAGGCAAGTGGAGATTTTACAAATATGAATATATATAATGCAGAATACATAAGCAGTGTAAGAGGTTATTTATTCAGTGACTTGTATATTAGTGCGCCCATAATATATGCGGTAGTAATGACTGTTTTGATGGGAATTGTTTCCGGTATGTTGGGAATGTTTACAGTTGCTTTCTCCTATGTTTTTACAGTAAAATATCGAGTGTTGCTTGTTCTTCCGGTGTATTTATTGTTAGGTCTTTTGGGGTATGCAGATAATTTCTTGCCAGAAGAAGCTGCCCGAATCAACTGGTTCCATTATTTATTGCTCTTCGATTATTCGGAAAAGAGCGAAGTATATATGTTATATTTTGCTGTTGTAATAGTCGTATTCGTTTTGTTAAGTACTATGAGACGTAGGAAAGGTAATGTTTATTAATATGCGACATAAGATTTTAACTATTATCGGGATAAGCGTTCTTGGAGGATTGTTTTTATCACTCATGTATATAAATCCTTTTTGGGGAAGAATTACCTTGTCAGAGCTGATATTACAATTAAGCGGTTCACGCGGGGAATTTCCGCTGGGGACAAGTGTGACAGAGCTTATCGCTTTTTCAATGAGGATGTTTCCGAACAATATATTTATCATTGTATTCGGAACCTTAATGTATAAGCATTTTTGTACAGCCAGTGTTTATGTGTTTACAAGGCAAACCAATCGTATTACATGGTATACGAAAGAGGTTTGCTATTTGGCGTTATATACCTTTATATTTCAGTTGGTTACGGCGAGTGTTGCTATTTTGGTGACAATCGTTCAATATGATGTTATTTGGAATAAATCAGGGTTTGTACTTGTTGCATTTCATATAGCATTGCAAAGCTTTTGGTTGTATATGTTAACCTTAACGATGAATATAATTGCAATTAAGTCAGGCAGCAATTTTGCATTTTTAATGGTTGCGGGAATACAAATTCTATGCATTGCATTGTTGGGATTTCTGCAAATTGCAGAAAATACATCTCAAAATTTGATTATAATGAATCCGATTACCCGAATTATACTGGGCTGGCATAGTGATCCACATCAATGGTTTGAAGATGTCTTGAATCCAAAATATAACGTGCTGTTTTTTAGTCATTCGTTTATAATGTTGGGAGTGCTGGCAGGGATAATAACGATATTTGGGTTCTATGTAATCGGGAAGCATGATTTATTGATTGAGGATACAGAAGTGGGAGTTATATAACATGAAGATGGTAGTAAATGATATAAGTAAATCCATTAAAGGGAAAAGGATTTTGTCAAATATAAGTCTTGAAATGCAGTCTGGAAAGGTATATGGTTTTGTTGGGAGAAATGGGTCTGGTAAGACTATGCTTTTTCGCGCGTTGTCAGGTCTGATGTCTATAGATTCAGGTGTGATAACTTGGGGTAACAAGCAGCTTCACAAAGATTTTTCGGTGTTACCTGAATTGGGTATTGTACTGGAAAGTGCGGGGTTATATCCAAATCTGACAGGGATGGAAAATTTAATGTACCTTGCAAGGTTTAAAAATAAGGTCGGTAAAAATGAAGTTATAAATGCAATAGAGCGTGTGGGGCTTGATCCAAATGATAAGCGAGTCTTTGGAAAGTACTCTTTGGGAATGAAACAACGTTTGGTTATTGCTCAGGCTATTATGGAAAAGCCGGACGTCATTATGTTGGACGAGCCTACAAATGGGCTGGATGAAAGCGGAATAGAACTAATCAGAAATATTATTATAGAAGAAAAACAGCGAGGTGCATTAATATTGCTGGCCAGTCACAATAAGGAAGATATGCATGTTTTGGCTGATAAATTATATAAAATGGTAAACGGTGAAGTTGCAGAAATGGAGGTGTTGCCTTGAAATACAGAATATTTTTAATAATAGTTTTCGGTATAATATCACTAGCAGCTGCATTTGGATTATATAAAAGGCAAACATATACGGATATTACAAAACTTCCTGATTATATGAATTCCTTTGCTGTGGCTCAGTTGTCTGAAAAAATGGCAATAGAAGAGTGTGAAAAACTGGAAAAGTTACTGCCTGAGTCGCCGATTATTTTAAAAGTGCATGCAGTGGAACCGGTAGAGCACTTGTTTAAAATAAGTCAGCAAAAGGTGCAGGTAGATGCTGTATATAAAGGGGAAGATTTAAATATGGGTGATTATATTTATATTACATCAAATTATTGGAAATTAAATACTACCGGAGAACCTGCATCAATAGAGCGAGGATTTGTTAATGTAATGCAGGAAAATCGAGAATACTTAATATTTTTGGCTAAAAAAAATGAACAACTTGAGAATGAAGAAATATCTGTTTATCGATTGGTGGAGGAGTCGGTTGTACAGCCTGTTTTTAGTTTTGAAGAGCATAGGAATGTGGTGGCAGAATTAGGTGAATATCAATATTCAACTTATGTTCGATATGAAAAAGTAAAAGAGAATGAATTTTTTGCTACAACAGAAATGGCAATGAATGCTATGGTGACTTTAAAGAATAAAATGCTCGATTTTTATCAATAAAAGTTGGAGTAAACTGGTTTTTTTTAAGATTGGAGTATTGTTGAGATTCCTCTGTATTAGTTAAAATAAGAACTGCTAAGTCTCATATCTGAGCCTTAGCAGTTTTTATGATGTAATTACTCTTCAATAAGGATAGCCTGAGCTGGGCATACATCAGCAGCTGTCTGAACGTCGTCCATTAAATCTTCAGGTACTTCTTCATCTCCGAAAACGCAGAATGCGCTCATGTCATCGCCCATTTCGAATACTTCTGGTGCAATGCCTGTGCAAGCGGAGCAGCCGTAGCAGCCGTCAACTTTAACCTTTGCCATATGAAATTCCTCCGTTGATATATTATTGTAAGATACCAAGTTCTGTTCTTTTGTCCTTGATACCTTTAATTACAATCTTCTTAAGTTCAATAGCGGTAGCTTTATCCATAGCGGGAACGTCCTTTAATGGATATTCCATGCCGAGCTTCTCGTATTTGACTGTGCCCAAGGTGTGATATGGTAAAATGTCCAAAACCTTTAAGTTCTTAAAAGGCGCAATAAATTGACCAAGCTGGTATAAGTACTTTTCGTCATCGGTAATACCCGGTACTACAACGTGGCGAATCCACATCGGAATGTTTTTGTCACTTAAGTATTGTACAAAAGCAAGTATACCACTGTTTGGCTGCTTCGTCAATTCCAGATGTTTAGCCGGATCAATATGTTTGATATCTAACATCACTAAGTCTGTCAGTGTCATCAGTTTATCCAGTTTATCCATAAAAGTCTTGTTTTCCGGATGATACATAATGCCGGAGGTATCAATGCAGGTATGGATATCATGTGCTTTTGCAAGTGTAAAAAGTTCAATTAAAAAGTCTATTTGAACTAGAGGTTCTCCGCCGGTTACGGTAATGCCGCCATTTCTGTAAAAACTGCGGTTGCGCTCGTACTGCTCAATAATGTCAGCGGGGTCCATGAGTTCGCCGGCATTCATCGCCCAGGTATCCGGATTGTGGCAATATGCACAACGCATAGGACAGCCCTGCGTAAAAACTACAAAGCGTAATCCGGGGCCATCTACGGTACCAAAACTTTCTATTGAATGAATTCTGCCTTTTGTCATAATTATCTGCCTCACTTTGATTTTTGTATAGTATAGCACAACCAAGCCACATTTTTAAGTGGTTAGTTTTGGTAAATAAAAAGCGGTGACCTGGGCCACCGCTTTAACTGGTTCTTATAATCCTTCGTGGAATGTACGAGAGATAACGTCAGCCTGCTGTTCTGGAGTTAATTTGATGAAGTTAACAGCATAACCAGAAACACGAATTGTTAACTGTGGATACTTTTCAGGGTTCTTCTGAGCATCCAATAATGTTTCTCTGTTAAGAACGTTTACGTTTAAGTGATGGCCGCCTTTTTCTGCGTAACCATCTAATAATGATACTAAGTTATCAATCTGAGCATTGTTTGCTGCCATGATAGTAATCCTCCTTTTTATTCTGAGTCTGAGTCATCGATGCCCTCGTGTAGAGTAGGTATGCTGCATGCCATGGCACTAGAAGAGCAATCTAAACACCCCATGGTCTGTACGTTTTTGGATTCGTCCGCGTCTTCGTTACATTCCACGTTGACATGGCCGACACCCTTCGCCATACCTCCATCTAACATTTTAATAAGGTCATCAATCATTTTATCCTGATTCATAGCAATACTCCTTTCTGATAAATCTTATCAGTAAGAGTATGTGCTATAAAATCAGAAATACTGATAAGTCAATAAATTATTTGCTTAAATCGATTTCAATGTCGCCAGAGAAAATCTGATCTTCCTTACCAAGAGCACCTGGGATAATAGTGAAGGTATTAGAAATACCATCCTGTGCATCATTGAAAGGTAACTTAGCAACAGAAGCTAAGGAAGCGGTAGCACCCTTCTGGTCACGACCATGCATTGGGTTAGCACCAGGAGCGAATGGCTGACCTGCCTTACGTCCGTCTGGTGTAGAACCGGTAGCCTTACCGTAAACTACGTTAGAAGTAATGGTTAAGATAGATGTTGTAGGAACACCGTTTCTGTAAGTGTGGTGTCTTCTGATCATGGTCATGAAGGTAGAAACCAGCTTGTTAGCGATTTCGTCTACACGGTCATCATCGTTACCATACTTAGGGAACTCGCCGTTAATTTCGAAGTCATAGATGATACCATCTTCATCTCTGATAGCCTTAACTTCTGCATACTTAATAGCAGATAAGGAGTCAGCTACTACAGAAAGACCAGCGATACCTGTTGCAAAGTAACGCTTAACATCTCTGTCATGAAGAGCCATCTGTGCTCTTTCGTAGCAGTACTTGTCATGCATGTAGTGGATGATGTTCAGAGTATTTACGTATACATCTGCTAACCATTCCATCATGTCAACGTACATAGACCATACGGTATCGTAATCTAAAACGTCGCCAGCGTATGGACGATACTTAGGACCAACCTGTTTCTTGGTCTTTTCGTCAATACCACCGTTTAAAGCGTAAAGTAAGCACTTAGCTAAGTTAGCACGAGCACCGAAGAACTGCATTTCCTTACCAACTCTCATGGAAGATACACAGCAAGCGATAGCGTAGTCATCGCCGTGAGTAACTCTCATAAGGTCGTCGTTCTCGTACTGGATAGAAGAAGATAAAATAGACATCTTAGCACAGAAGCGCTTGAAGTTGTCTGGTAACTTAGTAGACCAGAGAACGGTTAAGTTTGGTTCCGGGCTTGGTCCTAAGTTGGAAAGTGTGTGTAAGTAACGGAAGCTTGTCTTTGTTACTAAGTGACGACCGTCAATACCAACACCTGCTAAAGATTCTGTTACCCATACCGGGTCACCGGAGAATAATGCATTGTATTCCGGTGTACGAGCAAATTTAACAAGACGTAACTTCATAATGAAGTGGTCGATGAATTCCTGAATCTGCTCTTCTGTAAAGGTGCCGTTCTTTAAGTCTCTTTCTGCATAAATATCAAGGAAAGTAGAAGTACGGCCAAGGCTCATAGCAGCACCGTTCTGTTCCTTAACAGCTGCTAAATAACCAAAGTAAGTTGCCTGGATAGCTTCCTGAACGTTAGTAGCCGGCTTGGAAATATCACAGCCGTAAGAAGCTGCCATCTGCTTCATCATCTTTAAAGCAATAATCTGTTCGGAAATTTCTTCACGAAGACGGATAACGTCGTCTGTCATAACACGACCGGTAGAGTCTTTCTGCTCTAACTTGTCTTCGATAAGTCTGTCAATACCGTATAAAGCAACACGTCTGTAGTCACCGATGATACGACCACGACCGTAAGCATCCGGAAGACCTGTAACAACGTGAGAAGAACGGCAAGCTCTCATTTCCTGATTGTAAGCATCGAATACACCTGCGTTGTGTGTTTTTCTGTGAGTTGTAAAGAACTCGGAAATTTCAGGATCTACTGTGTAACCGTTGTCAGCACAAGCCTTTTCTGCCATACGGATACCGCCATAAGGCTGTAAAGAACGCTTGAAAGGTTTGTCTGTCTGGAAACCAACGATAGTTTCTTTGTCTTTGTTTAAATAACCAGGACCATGGGATGTGATTGTGGAAACAACCTTTGTATCCATATCAAGAACACCACCTGCTTCACGTTCCTGCTTCATTAAGTCAAGAACCTGGTCCCATAAATCTGTTGTGTTTTGTGTAGGACCTACTAAAAAACTGTCGTCTCCGTCATATGGAGTGTAGTTTTTCTGGATGAAATCACGTACGTTGATTTCGTTTACCCATTTGCCGCCTACAAAATCTGTCCATTCTGGTCTCATTTGAAAAGCCTCCTATAAAATGAAATAAATTAGGTTAATATAGTGTTGAAATTTTGCTATTTCCTATGCTTTTATTATATGATTCGCAAAGGTCTTAGTCAAGCATATGCAATGTACTTTTTTCTATACAAAAAAAGAAAAAGTGCACAAAATTTAGTAAATGTGCTAAAAAAATAATAATAAAAATTTAAAAATTATAAAACAATGAATGTATACTTGCATGAAACCGAAGAAAGTATTATACTAAATGCTAGAAAGTTTTTAGGAGGAATCAACATGGCAAAGATTACAAAGGACATGACTATCGGACAGGCTCTTATGGTTAACCAGAAGATTATTCCTGTTTTATTTGAAATCGGTATGCACTGCCTTGGCTGCCCATCTGCACAGATGGAGACTTTAGAAGAAGCAGCTATGGTACATGGTATTGATGTAGATGAGTTAATGGCAAAGATTGCTGCAGTAGAAGAAGAGTAATATTGCGATAATGAGGGGCCTCGCTAGCAGCCGGGCAAACCGGTCTGCCGACGGGGTTCTTTTTACGTATGTCGGCGCATATAATAAAAGGAAGTGAGGGATAGAATGAAAAAGAAATATTGGTTTTTAATTTTGGCTATCCTGGCCGCTTCCGTGATATGGAATGTGTATTGGAATAGCAGGATTGTAGTACATACCTACATCCATGCGAATGAGGAAGTTCCGGAATCCTTTGATGGTTTTCGTATTGTGCAGATGACAGACCTTCATTCTGTGCGGAATGAAAAGCAGGGGCAGTTGGTTTATGACACGATTTTGGGGCAGGAGCCGGACATCATCTGTGTAACCGGGGATTTGGTGGATTCCAGATATTATGCGTCAAATGGCGTAGACGGTGAGAAACTCACGCTGGCTCTAATGGAGAAGCTTGTAAAGCTGGCACCGGTCTATTTTATTTATGGCAATCATGAGATGATCTTGTTGGATAATCCCCAGAACAATGAGTTTAAGACTGCTTTAGAAAAGCAGGGGGTTCAGATTATTAATAATGAAGTGGTTTCTTACATGGGGAAAACCGGTGGGGAATTTATTTACGTTGGTGGTATTCAAGACCCATCCACATTGTATAAGGATTATCGCTATGCGTTTTTGTCTAATAATGGGGAGCGCATGGAGGCGATGTTGGATGCGGTAACCGTGGGTGTACGAAATGAGGAGTTTTTTCTGTTATTAAGTCACAGACCGGAGTATTTGGAAATGTACGACCAGTACCCCGTAGATTTGGTGCTTGCAGGGCATGCCCATGGCGGACAGTTCCGGCTGCCGTTTATTGGCGGAGTGTATGCACCGGGACAAGGGCTTTTTCCGAAGTACACGGCAGGCCTATATGAAACGGATGATTTGGAGATGTATGTTGGAACCGGAATTGGTAATTCTGTCATACCGGTTCGAATTTTCAATCCGCCGGAAGTATTAACCATTATATTAGAGACACAAAAATAACCTCCGAAGGTTCCGTAGGGAATCCCGGAGGTTTTGTGTTGCTGTACAAAAAAACATTGCAAATTACAATTCTGCTAAGGTCTGTAAAGCATTATCCTTAATAATCGGAGCAAAATGCTCTTCTAAGAAACGCTCGGTAGCAGGCTTGGATTTGTGCATGGTAGCATATTCGGACACCATGTTGCAGAAGCGGTTATATTCTTCTTTGGTGTGTCTGCCTTTGGTCACAATTAAAATATAAGTGCCATATGCATCATCTTTGTACAGAGAGTTTATACCGGTGTAACCGGTGCCTGCCAGTCTGGCCAACTTGTTAACATGAGCCAGGGTAGAAAAGGTAAACATACGAGTAAGGTTTGGATTTTCTATCTCCTCATCGTAATCATTTTCTGAAGCAGCATCCTTTTTGAACGGAGTGCCGGCAGCTTCCTGGAAGGAGGCAGCCTGGGGCATTACAGAGTCCTGGATTTTCTTGAATAAATCCAAAACCTCGGCAGCAGTACCTATTTCGCTAATCATGTCATCCAGGGCGGAGTCGCCTTCGCGTACACCGGGAGCAAAGTTGGAAAATTTGGTATCTAATTCTTCCGGATCTTCTACCTTGGTAATGATTAATACCACGTGTTCACTATATGGAATTGCCTCAATCATAAGAGGGATATCTTCTGCATGAAAGCCAAGCTCCTTCTGAGCCTGACGCATCATATCACGGAAAAGTGTTTTGGCCTTTTCGGAACCATATGCTAATTCGCTGAGCTTGATGGCACGTTCAGCCAAATCATTTTTGGTAAGCGTACAACGAATCTGATTGTCGTTAATTTTTTCTATCTTCAAGAAATCACTTCCTTTATACTGGATTTTTATTCAATCTTATAATGGTTTTAAAATTTCGTCAATAGTTGACACGTTTTGTTTTGCGTAATTTTATAAAGTCTTAATAAATTTCAAGAATGTTGAGGTTGATTACAGGCTGTAACTGTGCTACGATGGAAAAGAAGATGGTGGCCTGACAATCCGCAGGGGAAGGAGCTGACGGCGTAATATTTTATCTGATTTCCAATCTTTTACAGCAATTCTTACTTTCAAGCGAGCGCAATATACGGCACAGAGAGAGGTATTCATGCAGCCGCTGAAAGAGTCTTGTTCTCATATGTATCATATGGAGTTGTCATTTAAGCTATGTGCTTGAATTCGGAAATTAAAATTTACCAACTTAAAAATGACGAATATTCTATTTAAAATGGTTACATGATAGTATTATCTGTTTCTATTATTTTATGCAGGTCTATGGGCAACATTTCTTCTTTTATGTTATGTGATGCATAAGTCATCGCAAAAGTTACTCGTAAATTCGTAATGTCATAAGCGAAACGGTTTGGAATATATCACAGTCTTATTGTAGGTTTATTGCCTTCTTTTATAATAATTAAACGGGACAGCCTCTTGTGAAACAGACAGAAGGCGAGAATTATTAACATTTTCTTACAAAGTATAATGTTTATCGACATTGCAGCAAATATTTGATATAATAAGGGCGATAAGGAGGTATATGCTATGAAAAAATTTATAACGATACTGCTTACCATTATCGCCCTTGTTTTACTTGGCGGCGGTAGTTATGTGGGATTTAAATTATACAATAAATATTCTGAAGGAACTACCTGGGCTGATTTGACAGATTATTATGATTTGAAGTCGCCCGAATTGGGTGCGGTTATGCTGGATGGAGTCATTTTAGAGGACACAACGACAGAAAGAGCTGTTTTAGAAGATGGTAAGGTGTCTAAAGCTGCTTTAGATGTTAATTGTCGAGTATTAAACGGCATATGTTATTTGGATTTGTATACGGTGCAGCAGTATTTGCACAACCGTTTTTATTATAGTGAGCTTGATAGAGAGATTTGTTATACCGATGCAGCTATGGTAGCAGCGGCAGCCTTAGATGGAAGTAATTGGACCAGTACCACAGCAGGTGTAACGGAAAGTTTTGAGGAGCCTTACACCATCGCGTTTTCGATGACGGTTAATGTGGGGGCTATAAATGAGGATGGAATTTCCGAGACGAAGCAAGCGGAAGTTTGTTACATTGCGCTTGATTTTATTGAAAAATTTGTTCCTGTGACACATGAGATCTTTGCTGATCCGAATCGAGTTGTCATAGAATCCATGGACCTTTGCAAGGAAGTTGCGGCGGTGAATAAGGACACGGCTGTGCGTTGGAGAGCCGGAGTAAAGAGTGATATTTTGACCGAAGTGCCAAAGGGCAAGCAGATTATGATTTTGGACACACAAGACGTAGAAGGCTGGGTGAAGGTTGCTACGGATGATGGTTGTATCGGTTATATCAAAGAGAACAGAGTGGGTGCCAGACAGATGGTAACCGGTGTAAGCACCCTGGAATATACAGAGCCGAAGTATACGTCTGTTCAACTGGACGAGAAGGTTCGCTTAGGCTTCCATGCAGTATACAATCAAACTGCGAATGGAAATCTGACCTCTATGCTGGAAACAGCTTACAATATCAACGTTATATCGCCCACATGGTTTTCCTTAAGTGACAATGCGGGTAATTTTACCCATATTGCATCTCTCGAGTATGTTCAGACAGCTCACGAACGTGGCATTCAGGTATGGGGGCTTGTGGAAGATATTACTAATGATGTGGATACGTATGAAATTTTGGGCAATCGTGTTTCCAGGACACATTTGATTGAAGGGTTGATAGAGGCGGCTCTGACATATGATTTGGATGGGCTAAATATCGACTTTGAAGGAATACGCAGAAGAGATGGCGTACATTTTGTGCAATTTTTACGTGAGCTTTCTATTCGCTGCCGGGAAGAGCGACTGATTTTATCTGTGGATAATTATCCGCCAAGCGGCAGGCCGTACTATGATTATGACGAGCAGGGAGTTGTAGCGGACTATGTAGTGCTTATGGGATATGACGAGCATTGGGGTTCAAGTGGGGATTCCGGCAGCACTTCCAGCCAGCCATTTGTGGAGAACTCTTTGGATAATCTTCTCAAGTTAGTTCCTGCGGACAAGATTATTAATGCCCTTCCGTTCTATACCAGGCTTTGGACGACTTCCGGAGATAAGGTTACGGATAAAGCAATTTTTATGAAATCCATCGACAAAGTGGTAAGTGATTACGGAATGATAATTGACTTCGATGAAGCGACCGGTCAAAAGTATGCAAGAGCAGAAGTGAATGGAGCTATATACGAAATGTGGATTGAGGATTATGCTTCCATGGAAAATAAATTGATTGCTGTTAAAGAGCGAGACCTTGCAGGGGTAGCTGCATGGAGACTTGGCTATGAAGAGCAGGCGGTTTGGGAGCTGATTGGAACTTATATTCAGTAATAAATTATTCAGTAATAAACCAAAGCGGATGTGACACGCGTGTCACATCCGCTTTGCTGACTACTATTTTGATGCTTGATTAAGATGCTGCAAAATACCCAAATGCAGTACCCAGGCAATTTCATCCTGATAGCTGTCTGATTTTAACAGAGCAGCTTCTGTAGGATTGCTAAGGAAGCCGCACTCCACAATAACGATAGGCTTTGTGGTTTTTTTGAGCAGGTAATAGCTGTCGTTTGCTTTAGCCTGCCTGTGGTTTTTGGGGTCCAGTTTTTTGACTAATATATCTTGGAGTGCTTCGGCCAGAACTTTTCCGGAGGCGCTGGTGGTATAATAAAATACCTGAGCACCATGAATGGAGCTGTCGGAGTAACTGTTTTGGTGGATGCTGATGATAAGGTCTGCATTACTATCTTCCATGAGTGCAATACGGTTTTTCATATCCTGCACTTTTTTATTGGAAGCATTCTCGTCATAAAGACCGCTGTCTGTGGTACGGGTCATAATGACATGAACATCTGCGGCTTCTAAATAGGTTTGCAGCTTCAGCGCAATGGCCAAATTAATATCCTTTTCCAAAGTGCCGTCGGCAGCAATTTTCCCGGGGTCATTACCGCCATGCCCGCTGTCAATAACAACGGTGAAGGTTGACTTAGGCTTGGATGCGGCTCCGGTTACATATAAGGCTGCTTCTCTGGACAGGAGGACCATGGAGCATAGAAGTAGTACGGACATAATCCATGATAAAATTTTATGTGCCTTTTCCTGATTCATTCTATGCTCCTGCTTATTAGTGATTGGTACATTTTATGGGAGATTTCCAAGATTTAGTACAGAAAAGAATATAGAAACTGTTGCAATTTGTGTCATATGAGGATAAAATAGAATAGATATAGTGTGTAAAGACTAAATTATTTTAATTAAAAGGATACATCTATGGATACGAATGTTGTTTTTATGGATGAAACGCATATAGAATCAGAGGAACTGTCTCGTGCCGGGGCACTTATTAAACAGGGTGAGCTGGTAGCATTCCCCACAGAGACCGTATATGGTCTCGGCGGAGATGCGTTGCAGGAAGATTCTGCACGCAAAATATATGCGGCAAAAGGAAGACCAAGCGATAACCCGTTGATTATACATATCGCAAAGTGGGAAGATATTTATTATATATGCCGGGATGTTCCAAAGGCAGCCGAGAAACTGGCAGATGCTTTTTGGCCGGGACCCCTTACCATGATTCTAAAGAAGTCAGACGTGGTACCGTTTGCTACTACCGGTGGACTGGATACGGTTGCAGTCAGATTGCCGGGGCATGCCGTTGCAAGAGCATTTATTGAAGCGGCAGGGGGATATGTGGCGGCACCTAGTGCCAATGTCAGCGGAAGACCCAGTCCGACTCTTGCCAAATATGTATTGGAAGATATGAAGGGCAAGATACCGCTTATTATCGATGGTGGTGAAGTGGGAATTGGTGTGGAGTCCACCATTGTGGATTTGACGGAGGAGACGCCGGTGATTTTAAGACCGGGTTATATTACCCGCGAGATGTTAGAAAACGTGCTGGGAGAGGTTACAGAGGATGCCACCATGATGGAATCCTTAAAGGATGTGGCACCAAAGGCACCGGGAATGAAGTACAGGCATTATGCGCCGAAGGGCAGCCTTACCATTGTGGCAGGGGATACCGAGGCGGTAATCAAATATATTAACGAAGCTTGTCGCGAAGCGGCCGGACAAGGGAAGCGCACCGGGGTGTTGTGTACCAGCGAGACCGGCAGCCGATACGAAGCAGACAGCGTTAAATGCGTTGGCAGCAGAGCAGACGAAAGTACGGTGGCACAAGGGCTTTACAAAGTGCTTAGGGAGTGCGATGAGGAAGAACTGGAAGTGTTGTTTGCAGAAAGCTTTGATACGGAAGGTATTGGACAGGCTATTATGAACCGACTGCTGAAGGCAGCGGGGCATCAGGTAACACAGTTATAAGTTATTTTTATGGAGGGAATTAAAATGATAGCAATTGGATCAGATCACGGAGGATTTACATTAAAGGAAGAAGTTAAGAATTATTTAGCAGCAAAAGGTTATGAATTAAAGGATGTTGGCTGCTATGATTTAAGCAGCGTGGATTATCCACAGTTTGGACATGCAGTGGGTAAAGCAGTAGCAAGCGGTGAGTGTGAATATGGTATCGTTATTTGTACAACCGGTATTGGTATCTCCATTGCAGCCAATAAGATTCCGGGCGTTCGCTGTGCACTTTGTTCAGAAGTACATTCTGCACGTATGACCAGAGAGCACAATAATGCAAATGTACTAGCTATGGGCGGCGGTCTGATTGGACCTCAGATGGCATTTGCCATTGTGGATACGTTTTTAAATACAGAGTTTTCTGTAGAAGAAAAGCATCACAGACGTGTGGATTTATTAGAGAAATTTTAAGCATTTAAGCAGGAGAAGTATATTTGATACGAAAAAATTTATCGAAAATTTATAAAGCGCTATCTATAGTATTGGCACTTAGTCTGCTCACGGGAGGAGGCTTACATTTGTATGCTTCGTCTACTACACGCGAAGAGCTTAATAACGCACAGCAGCAAGCGAACGAAGTGCAGAGCCAGATCACTCAAGGAAAAGAAGACTTGGAAAATCTGGAAAATGAAAGAGATAAGATTTCCGGTCAGCTTAGTAATTACAATGACCAGTTGACAGAGGCGGTAAATGAGCTGAACGATACGGAGCAGGCCATTGACAAAAAAGAGTTGGAAATAGCTCAGAAGCAAAGGGAATTGGATACGGCCAAAGGTATTGAGGAAAAGCAGTACAATGATTTGGTTGCGCATATGCAGTATATGTATGAGAGTGGTCTGACCCAGTCTTATCTAAATTTGGTGTCAGAGTCTACCAGTTTGACGGATTTTTTGAATATTTCTGAGTATGTGGAGCAGATTTCTGCATATGATACCAGAATGCTTACACAGTTTAAAGAGACGAGAGAGTTTATTGAGGCGGAGGAGGCTACGCTTCAGACAGAGCATGAGGCTTTGGAAGCTTTGCGTGCCAGTCAGGAGGCGAACCGCACGAAAGTAAGTAATCTGGTAAGTCAGACGCAGAATGCCCTAAGCAATAAAGAGGGTGAAATTACCCAAAAGGAAAATGAAGTCACTGCTCAGGAAGAGCAGTTGGCGACCATTAAGGATAATATTGCAGCATTACAGCAGAAGCTGGCAGAGGAAATCAGACTTAGTCAGGAAGCGGCCAATGCGGAGTGGCGTGATATTTCGCAGGTAACGATTACCGAAGAAGATATTACCATGCTGGCAAACTTAATTTATTGTGAGGCTCGTGGAGAAAGCTACGAAGGAAAGCTGGCAGTGGCAAGCGTGGTTATTAATCGTATCCTGAGCAGTAAGTATCCGGATACGATGGCTGGCGTTATTTATCAGAAGAGCCAGTTTGCACCGGTAACCTCTACCAAGAATAGCTTTGTGGAGGCACTTGCATACGACAAGGCGGCCAATTCCAGCGGTTGTTATGAAGCAGCCAGGGAGGCGGCAGCAGGTATTACCAATGTAAGCAATTGTGTATATTTCCAGACATTGGCTTATCTTGAAAGAGTAGAACGTTTACACGTGGTACGTTATGCTATTGGTAACCATGGCTTTTATTAATAGAAGTTGGAGTAGTTTGTGAAAAAATTTATTTATATGTTTGGTACATTCGTTTTGGGGGCTGCATTATATAGTGGATGCGGTTTTCAGACGACACCGATAGAGAAAGGTGCAGATAAAGTGAGTGTTGTCTGCACTACTTTTCCGCAATATGACTGGGTAATGAATCTGTTGGGAGATGCGGCAGAAGAGTTTGAGGTCTCTTTATTAGTAAAAAATAGTGCAGATATTCACAATTATCAGCCAAGTGCACAGGATATGATAGCCATGAAGGAAGCAGATTTATTTCTTTATGTGGGCGGTGAATCCGATGCCTGGGTGGAAGACATTATGAAAGCAGATGGCACTCTTTCTGACAAGAGTGTCAGCTTGGTGGCTGCATTAGGAGATAAATCTCTTGTAGAAGAAATTGTGGAAGGGATGGAGCATGACCATGAGCATGGTCATGGTCATGAGAAGGACCACGAACATGCAGACGAAGTGTTAGATGAGCACGTATGGCTGTCTTTGGAGAATGCGGAGATTTTGTGTCAGTATATTTCAGGCAGACTTCAGGAGCTTGCACCGGATGAGGCGGTTGTGATTGCAGAAAACACTGCAACGTATGTGAAAGAGCTGCATGAGTTGGGTGTGGAATATCAGGAAGTGGTGGACGAGAGTGCGCATAATGCATTGATTTTCGGCGACCGGTTTCCTTTCCGTTATTTGACAGAAGATTATGATTTAGAGTATTATGCGGCTTTTGCAGGATGCAATGCAGAGGTAGAGGCTGGTTTTGATACCATTATCGGGCTGGCAGGTAAAGTGGACGAGTTGAAAGTACCATGCGTTTTGGTAATCGACGGCTCAGATAAGAGTCTGGCGGAAGCAATTCTACAAGCTGCAGGGGATAAGGACAAAGAAATTTTGACCTTGGATTCCATGCAGTCCGTTTCCTGGGAGGATATTCTTCGGGGAGCAAATTATTTAGATATTATGAAGGCGAATCTGGAGGTGCTTTGCAAGGCACTTGGATAGGCTTGGAAAGGAGGGCGCATGTCACAAATTGTATGTAAGAATCTGGTGCTTGGTTATGAGAAGCATGCCGTTGCAGAAGATATAAATTTTACGGTGAATCAGGGCGATTATTTGTGTATTCTTGGTGAAAATGGCTCCGGTAAGAGTACGCTGATTAAAACATTGCTTGGACTGACAAAGCCCCTTTCCGGTGAGATACAGTTTGGGGATAAGCTTTCTGCAAAAGAAATTGGTTATTTGCCACAACAGACTTTGACTCAAAGAGATTTTCCGGCGTCCGTCTGGGAAATTGTACGTTCTGGATGCTTGAACCGCATTGGTTTCAGACCTTTTTATTCTGCAGCAGAGAAAGAAATTGCAAAAGAAAATATGGAACTTTTAGGGATTACATCCCTTGCAAGGAAGTGCTATCGTGAGTTGTCTGGCGGCCAGCAGCAGAGGGTTCTTTTGGCACGTGCGTTGTGTGCTACACGCAAAATGCTTCTTTTGGACGAGCCGGTAGCGGGGTTGGATCCAAAGGCTACGGCAGAAATGTATGAAGTGATTTATGAATTGAATCAGAAGCATGGCATCACGATTATTATGGTGTCTCATGATATTATGGCAGCAGTTCCATATGCTTCTCATGTGCTGCATTTGAGCAACAAACCGCTGTTTTTCGGCACCAAGGATGATTATATTAAAAGTCCGGTGGGACAGATTTATGCAGCCAGTGCCATACTTCACACTCCAAAGAAGGAGGCAGAAGAACATGAATAATATAATTTCCACGTTAGGTCTTTATTTAAGCTATCCATTTGTGCAGTACGCACTGATAGTAGGGGTACTGGTGGCGCTTTGTGCATCCTTACTGGGGGTGTCACTGGTGTTAAAACGCTTTTCTTTTATTGGAGACGGACTTAGTCATGTTGCATTTGGAGCCCTTGCCATTGCAACGATTTTGCATGTGACCAATGAACTGGTGGTGATGTTGCCGATTACGGTTCTGGCGGCGATTTTACTTTTGGGTGCCAGCAACAATGCCATGATAAAAGGCGATGCGGCCATTGCTATGCTTAGTGTAGGTGCGCTGGCATTTGGTTACCTAATCATGAGCAAGTTTTCTGGCTCCACCAATGTGTCCGCGGATGTTTGCAGCACGCTGTTTGGGGCGACCTCTATTTTAACTTTGACGATTACAGATGTATGGGTATGTATTGTAATGTCCGCACTTGTCATTTTGGCATTTATATTGTTCTACCACAAAATTTTTGCGGTAACTTTTGATGAAAATTTTGCCGAGGCTACAGGTATCAAAGCCAAGGCTTATAACTATATGATAGCAGTAATTACGGCGTTGGTCATTGTGCTGGCTATGGAACTGGTGGGTTCTTTGTTGGTTTCTGCGCTGATTATTTTTCCGGCATTGTCTGCTATGCGGGTGTTTAAGAGTTTTCGCATGGTAACTATCTGCGCGGCACTTCTTTCCGTGCTGGGAACAGTAACAGGCATGGTGATTTCTATTTTGGCTTCTACCCCTGTGGGCGCCAGCATCGTGGCAGTGGATGTGGTGATTTTTGCAGTGTTCAGTGTGATTGGACTTTGGAAGAGATGAGGATATACTAAAGAGAGGTGAATTATGTATACAACTATTGAACTTTTTGCAGGAGCCGGTGGTTTGGCACTTGGGGTAGAGAAAGCCGGCTTTCATACCATTGGCTTAGTAGAATTTGATAGAGATGCGTGTGATACACTAGAAAAGAATCGACCTGAATGGAGAGTTATATGTGATGATATTGCCAATATATCTAAACTTGATTTGGAGGAGTATTTTGACGTTAAAAAGGGAGAACTTGATTTATTGTCCGGTGGGGCACCATGTCAGGCGTTTTCATATGCCGGTAAAAGATTAGGGTTGGAAGATGCGCGGGGAACACTGTTTTATCATTATGCCATCTTTTTGGAAAAACTACAGCCAAAGATGTTTTTGTTTGAAAATGTAAGAGGATTACTTACTCATGATGGAGGCAAAACATATCAGACCATGCTTAATATTTTTGAGGGAACCGGATATGACATTCAAAAACAGGTACTTAATGCATGGGATTATGGAGTGGCTCAAAAGAGAGAACGTCTAATCACAATTGGAATACGTAAAGATTTAAGAAATAAGATTTCCTTCGAATTTCCAGTAAAGCATGAGTATAAACCGGTGCTAAGAGATATTCTGCAAAATGTACCGGAGAGCATAGGGGTTCCTTATGGTGAGAATAAAAGAAAGCTGTTTGAATTGGTACCACCCGGAGGATATTGGAGAGACATTGACCCGGAGTTGGCAAGAGCATATATGAAGAGTTGTTGGGAAATGGAGGGCGGCAGAACGGGAATTCTTAGACGAATGAGTCTAGATGAACCTTCACTTACCGTTTTAACATCTCCGTCTCAAAAACAGACAGAGCGTTGCCATCCAATCGAGGCACGACCGTTTAATGTAAGAGAAAATGCGAGATGCCAAAGCTTTCCGGACAAGTGGGAGTTTTGTGGTAATGTTATGTCGCAGTATAAACAGGTAGGAAATGCAGTGCCGGTAAATCTTGCTTATGAAGTGGCGAGATGTATTAAGGAGGCGCTAGATAAGGAGGGTATGTGATGGCATGGAATTTATCATTTATTACAGAAGAAGATTTTACAAATCATGTGAAAGCGACCATAGATAAATACGGTGAGAAGTTGGAATCCTTTGATATTGTCCGTTTTAACAAGAATATTATTGATCCAATAAAAATGATTTTTGATAAGACAGTTTATCAATCGACATGGGGAGAAATTGTGAGTAATGAAATTTTTCGCCAGAGAGATAAGGCTAACAACAATGATATTGGATATTTTCATCAGGGAATCTTTCAGTATATTGCAGATTGCCATGTTCCGGATAATGGTAAAGAAGGTGGATGGGATGTTATATTTCATAAAGCGGAAGGGATTCAGCTTCCGGATGGTGATATAGTACATACTATTTATGTTGAAATGAAGAATAAGCATAATACCATGAATTCATCAGCAGCAGGTAAGACATATATTAAAATGCAAAGCCAGTTGTTAGATGATGATGACTGCGCTTGCTTTTTGGTTGAGGCAATTGCGAAGAAGTCACAGAATATTAAGTGGGCAACTACGGTAGATGGCAAAAGTGTTTCACATAAAAAGATACGCAGGGTAAGTCTTGACCAATTTTATGCACTGGTAACAGGACAGGAAGATGCTCTTTATCAGATGTGCATGGTGTTACCAAAAGTTATTGAAAAAGTAGTGCTTGAAGGCGGGGAAGATGTCTGTGTTCCACATGATACTGTCCTAATAGAGCTAAAACGTGTGGCTGGACAGATGGGAGAGCTTGATGAAGAAATTGCTATGGCTATGGCAGTTTATTTGTTAGGATTTAGTACTTACAAAGGATTTTTGAATGCTGCAGGAAATGCAGTAAAAGATGCGGATGATAATATGCTTCGTAGAATATATGAATATGCAAAGAGAATTTAGGAGAATTATATAAAAAGAATAATAAAACGGCAAAAAGAATATTATGGATTATATTATTTTTGGAGGTTGTGTGCGCAATTGAATTATTTTTGCTTTTAAAAATAACTGCCAGCGCTACGAAGAAAAAAGAAAGTATGTTAATTGAAATGAATGGTCTGTCCCAGGATGGAATTCCAACCGGTTGCGAGTCCGTCAGCACGGTGATGGTATTAAATCATTGGGGAGTGGAAATTACACCGGAAAGTTTTATTGACAGTCATTTGCCGTGTCAAAAATTTTACCGGGTGGATGGGACGCTTTATGGTCCGGACCCGGAAGAAGCTTTTGCCGGCGATCCATACAGTTCAAATAGCCTCGGATGTTATCCAAAGGTAATTTTAAAGGCGCTGGGCAATATGAAAAACTGCCATGTGCCAGGCATGGAGGACCTTACGTTTAAAGATATTTCCGGCATGGAGCTCACCGACATAATAGACACTTATATTGTAAATAATATTCCTGTACTGCTGTGGTGTACCATGGGCATGAACCCGGTAAGGGATGGCATGCAATACTATCTAGACGACGGAAGCCTTTACACCTGGCGCGCAGGTGAGCATTGCATGGTACTGTGCGGATATGATGAAGAAAATTACTACCTTATGGACCCGCTGGCGGGCGGAGAAAAGGTGGGATATGCGAAGGAGATTGTGGAAGAAAGGTATGTGGAAATGGGACAGCATGCTATGGTGGTGTGGGAATGACTACACTTCCGGATATGGCACAAACTCCTTCGGTGGCACCTCGTGTTCACCGAGGAATTTCTCCATCCAAATCATATCGTGCCAGGTGCCGGATTTGTAACCGGATTTATGGAATGTGGCTACTAATTGGTAGCCGCATTTTTTGTGAAAGGAAATGCTTTCCTCGTGGGAGGCGCTTATGCACGCGCAGGCATTTATTACGTTTTGCTTTTTTAAGTCGCATTCTAATGCTTCGTAGAGCATGGAGCCGACATGTCGTCCACGGTAGTCTTTTGCAACATATATAGAAGTTTCCACACTCCATGCGTAGGCAGCGCGGCTTTTAAAGGCAGAGGCATATGCATAGCCTACAATATGACCCGCTTCATCTAGTGCTGCCAGATACGGATAGCGCTTTAAAGTATGTGCAATGCGCTCACGAAATTCTTCCAGAGATGGCACTTCGTATTCAAAGGTAATAGATGTCTCCGTCACGTACGGAGCATAAATTTTTAAAAGTTCTTCAGCATCTGCCAAGGTGACAGGACGGATGGCGATGTTTTCGGTTTTCATGTTTTCTTGCATTTGAAATCTCCATACAGTATAAACTTATTCTTTTATAGCTTTCTTGATATAAATTGCGTAACACAACGGTGCTATCATTAAGAATACAGGTGCTATGTATGATGACACGGTATTCTCAACATTAAATATAGAAAGCGCATTGTTTAAAGCATGTGCCAAGATACATGGGATAAGTGATTTGCTTTTGTGAAATATAATAACAAACAAATATCCGATGGATATTGCATATCCAATCTGCATTAATGTTGGAATAAAATCGGCCCCATTAAACAGATTGACGATATGCCCAATGCCAAAAGTGATGGAACTGATTACTATCGCAGATTTTACATTATCTTTTTCCATCATTTTGAAAAGAAAACCACGAAAAATAATTTCTTCTATAAAACCGATATTGAACATGGTTAATATGTGGAAGATAATTTCGCTGGGAGTATTGTTGATGTTAATTCCGTTCCATAAATTCACAGAAATGATAACCAGTAATGGTATAAAATATAAATATTTCTTTGGATTGCTTACTTTAGTCAAGCCATAATATGATAAACCGTTAAGGTTGATTATAAAAGCCAATAAAGCACCTGAAAAGACCGTGTTAATAATGGTACTTCTGTAATCCGTAATTCCGAAATTTTGTATGCAGTATGAATTGATTACGATATATAAAATAATTAATAGCATACATATTAAGGTTTCATGCTTTTCAAATAGTTTTTTCATCGCTTCATGTTCCTTCGTACTTTCAAAAGTTATCTATATTATACCTTTTACTTCAAGGAATTGCAATTTTAAAATTTTTCTAAATTACTGAATACAACTTTACACTTTGGGGTAAAAAAAGTATAATAAAGAAGTATATATCCATTCTAAGAGTGGGGTGTCAGGTTATGAAGAAGCAATCGCTGGTTATGCGTTCGCTGACGACAATAAGTCAGTTTGGAATTAATATGGTAGTTCCTATAGGTATGTGCTCTTTTGCAGGGTATTTTCTGGACAAATGGCTTGGAACGAGCTTTTTTATAATTGTACTCTTTTTTGTGGGGGCATTGGCGGGTTTTCGTAATATATATATCTTGGCCCGCAAAATTTATGAAGATGATTCAAGGAAGGATAACCCTTATGTTTCCAGGATTAACAGGGACAAATCGCAGTGATACGCTGATTGAGCTTGTGTGTGGCATACTGATATATGGTGTAGTTGGACAGGTGGTTGTTTTGTGTTTTTTCCATGACAAAGCAAGCACAAGCATAGGCTGGTGGATTGGTGTGTTGACGGCTGTTTTGAGCGCATATCATATGTGGTGGGGATTGGATCGAGCACTGGATTTGGACGAGAAGGATGCAGTGAAGTCTATTACTTCTTACAATATGCTGCGTTACGCCGTAATCGTGATTATCATGGGTATTGTGATGGTGACCGAGATTGGAAATCCTCTTGCGGCGGTTTTCGGGGTATTTGGATTGAAGGCGGGAGCGTATATGCAACCATTTATTCATAAAAGGAAAAGGAGGTGAATGTATGAGACAGGGTATATTATTGTCGGCTGACATCGACTTTATGATTCATGGGGTCTTTTCTTATGAAATATTCGGACAGACCGTTTGGATTACAACCACGCATATTTGTCTGCTTATTGTAGTTCTGGCTTTGATTGGTATTGCATTTGCAATTAGTCGGGTCATGAAAAAAGCAACCGAAGTGCCGGGAGGCTTTCAAAATGCAGCAGAAATTATCGTGGATTTGTTAGACGGTGTGGTAAAAGGCGGTATGGGCAAAAGTGCCTATAAGTTTATGAACTACATCGGAACCGTATTCATATTTATTTTGATATGTAATATTTCCGGTTTATTCGGTCTTAGACCACCTACGGCAGACTATGGAGTAACCTTACCGCTTGGTCTTATTACATTTGTGTTGATTCATTTCAACAAGTTTAAGCACCAGAAGGTAAGTGGTGTTATTAAGGGGTTATGCGACCCGTGGCCAATTTGGGCACCAATTAATATCATTGGTGATATTGCGGTACCGATTTCTTTGTCGTTGCGTCTGTTTGCCAACGTATTATCCGGTACAGTAATGATGGCCTTGGTGTATGGTCTGTTGTCCGTGATTGCAATCGGATGGCCGGCAGCATTGCACGTATACTTTGATTTGTTCTCAGGTGCAATTCAGACCTATGTATTCTGTATGTTGACCATGACTTACATTTCAGATGCAATAGGTGATAAATAAATAATTTAATATGTTACACAATACCATTTTAGGAGGAAAAAAAGATGGAATTTAACGAAAACTTTATTTTAGGTTGTTCAGCAATCGGTGCAGGGTTGGCAGTAATCGCCGGTATCGGACCTGGTATTGGTCAGGGTATTGCGGCAGGTCACGCAGCAGCAGCAGTAGGACGTAATCCGGGTGCAAAGGGTGATGTTACATCAACCATGTTGCTTGGTCAGGCGGTTGCCGAGACAACAGGTCTTTACGGTCTGTTAATTGCAATGCTTCTGTTATTCGTAAAACCTTTATTACCATAAGAAGCGATAAACTTCAAAGCCTATAAATGAGAAAGGAGGCAGGGTAATAAGATGAACACATACGCGAATTTGGTACTCTTGACAGCAGAAATGAAGCCTAGAATGTTTGATTTGGACTTCCAGTTGCTGCATGACGCAGTGCTAACGTTGATTGCGGTGTTTGTTTTGTATCTGGCACTGAGCTATTTCCTGTTCAATCCGGTACGCGCTATGTTAGAAAAGCGCCAGGCCAAGATTGCAGCGGAATTGGCAGAGGCTGCAAGTGCAGAGGAAACCGCAAAAGCATTACGCGCAGAGTACGAAGCGAAGCTTGCAAATATTGAAAAAGAAGCAGATGAAATCTTAAGTGATGCCAGAAAACGTGCTCTGATTAGTGAAAATCAGATTATTACAGAGGCTAAAGAAGAAGCTCGCCGTATTATGGACAGAGCCCGCGTGGAAGCAGAACTTGAGAAGAGCAAGGTGGCGGATGAAGTAAAGAAAGAGATGATTAACATCGCGTCTGTACTGGCAGGTAAGGTAGTTACAGCCAATATGAATACAAACATTCAGACCGAGCTTATCGACGAGACTTTAAAGGAAATGGGTGAGAGCACATGGCTAAGCTGATTTCTAAAACCTATGGGGAGGCATTATTTGAGCTTGCGGTAGAGGAACAGAAGTTAGAGGTGCTTTTCGAAGAAGCCAAGGTGGTGCGCGATATTTTACGTGAAAACACCGACTTTGGCAAGCTTTTAAATCATCCTAAGATTCCGAGAGAAGATAAAATAAAAGTAGCAGAGGAAGTATTTAAAGGCCGTGTAAGCGGCGAGTTGACGGGCTTTTTGGTATTAATTATTGAAAAAGACCGTTCCAAAGAACTGGATGCGATTCTTAGCTATTTTATCGACAGAGTCAAGGAAGAAAAGCATATCGGTGTAGCTTTTGTTACAACGGCGATAGAGCTGGATAAAGCCACAAAGTTGAAAGTAAAACAGCGTCTGTTAGAGACCACCAAGTATAAAGAAATGGAAATGCACTACATGGTAGATGCGTCCATTATCGGTGGCATGGTTATCCGAATCGGTGACCGTGTAATAGACTCCAGTATTACCACTAAATTAAACGAATTAAAAAAGCAACTGTTGAAAATACAGTTGGGTTAAGAGTAAATTTTCGAGAAAGGATGCGTAAGGATCCATGAATTTAAGACCAGAAGAAATAAGTTCAGTGATTAAGGATCAGATCAAGAGATATGCCGCAAACATGGAAGTATCAGATGTAGGTACGGTTATCCAGGTTGCCGACGGCATTGCACGTGTACACGGTCTTGAAAACGCAATGCAGGGCGAGCTTTTAGAGTTCCCGGGCGAAGTATATGGCATGGTTATGAACCTGGAAGAGGATAACGTAGGTGCCGTATTACTTGGTTCTGCCAAGAACATCAACGAAGGCGACACGGTGAAAACAACGGGTCGAGTAGTGGAAGTTCCGGTAGGCGATGCGATGATTGGTCGTGTAGTAAATGCACTTGGTCAGCCTATAGATGGCAAGGGACCTATCCAGACAGATACGTTCCGTAGAGTAGAGAGAGTTGCCAGCGGTGTTATTACACGTAAGAGTGTAGATACTCCGTTACAGACAGGTATCAAAGCAATTGATGCCATGGTTCCGATTGGACGAGGACAGCGTGAGCTTATCATTGGTGACCGTCAGACCGGTAAGACTGCCATTGCAATTGATACCATTATCAATCAGAAGGGTCAGAACGTAAAATGTATTTACGTAGCAATTGGCCAGAAGGCATCTACCGTTGCCAATATTGTAAAAACATTAGAAGAATTTGGTGCTATGAGCTATACCACCATTGTTGCTGCTACAGCAAGTGAGCTGGCACCATTACAGTATATTGCACCATACGCAGGCTGTGCGATTGGTGAAGAGTGGATGGAAAAGGGCGAGGATGTACTCGTTATTTATGACGACTTAAGTAAACATGCTGCTGCTTACCGTACACTTTCCTTACTGCTTCGTCGTCCACCTGGACGTGAGGCGTACCCGGGTGACGTATTCTACTTACATTCCAGATTGTTAGAGCGTGCAGCACGTATGAATGAAGAGTACGGTGGAGGTTCCCTTACCGCGTTGCCAATTATTGAAACTCAGGCAGGCGACGTTTCCGCGTATATTCCTACCAATGTAATTTCTATTACAGACGGTCAGATCTATCTGGAAACAGAAATGTTTAACGCGGGCTTCCGTCCGGCGGTAAATGCGGGCTTGTCCGTATCCCGTGTAGGTGGTTCTGCACAGATTAAGGCTATGAAAAAGATTGCAGGACCTATCCGTACAGAGCTTGCTCAGTATCGAGAACTGGCATCTTTTGCACAGTTTGGTTCTGATTTGGATGCAGACACCGCAGAGAGACTTGCTCAGGGTGTGCGTATTAAGGAAATCTTAAAGCAGCCACAGTACCAGCCATTGCCGGTAGAATACCAGGTTATGATTATTTATGTGGCTACACGCCGATATCTTTTGGATGTACACGTAGAAGACATTACCAGATTTGAAAAAGAATTCTACGAATTTATCGATACTAAGTATCCGGATATTCCTGCAAGCATTCGAACCGAAAAGGTTATTACAGAGGCTACCGAGGAATTATTAAATAAGGCAATTGCGGAATTTAAAGCAGACTTTAAATAAACAGTAGATTAGTTTTAGAAAGGCGGTACGTGTATTATGGCTTCTATGCGCGATATTAAAAGACGTAAAAGCAGTATTCAAAGTACACAGCAGATTACCAAGGCCATGAAGCTTGTTTCTACTGTAAAGCTGCAAAGAGCAAAGCAGCGTGCAGAAAATTCTAAAGCATATTTTGATTGTATGTACCAGACCGTCAGCTCCATGCTTGCCAAAGCAGGAAGCATACAGCACCCATATGTTACCGGTAATGACAGTACCAGAAAAGCAGTTATTATGATTACCGGTAACAGAGGCCTTGCAGGCGGTTACAACTCCAATATTATTAAGTTGATTACCAAGGGTGACTTTAATAAAGAGGATTTGGATATTTATGCCATTGGCTCTAAGGGACGCGATGCCCTGGCCAGATATGGATATCAAATCAAGGCGGTATATAGAGATTTGGCGGAAGAGCCGGCCTACTCCGATGCGATGGCTATTGCACGGGAAGTGCTGAATGCCTACAATGCAGGCGAGGTTGGAGAGATTTATCTGGCATATACAGCCTTCAAAAATACCGTAAGTCACGACCCTAAGCTGATAAGACTTTTACCGGCAGAGACCGGTACAGAGACTGAGGCGGAAGGAAAAGAGGCGGCGGAAGCGTTGATGAATTTTGAGCCTAAGGACGAAGAGGCACTGGGGCTTATTATTCCAAAGTATGTCACAAGCCTTATCTACGGAGGTCTGGTAGAAAGCGTAGCAAGTGAAAATGGCGCGAGAATGCAGGCGATGGATTCTGCTACAAGTAACGCAGAGGAAATGATTGACAGCCTGTCACTCTTATACAATAGAGCCCGTCAGGGTGCTATTACACAAGAATTAACAGAAATTATCGCCGGTGCAGAGGCGATTAGCTAATGATATAATTGCGAAGCTCCGTGCCCCACGAACCGGAACAGTTTATATTCCGCCTCAGGGTGCGCTCTCGCTCCACGAAAAACGTAACGGTACTAAACTCAGCTTCGGCTGACACCTTGCTTCGTTAAGGACCGACGTTTTTCAAGGTCCCTGCGTCAGAACATAAATTGTTCCGAATCGCAGGCCACAGCACCTCGCAATTATCTATCAAAATAAGCAAGAGAAAGGAAACAAGATGGCAGAGTTAAATAAAGGTAAAGTTACTCAGATCATCGGTGCAGTACTGGACGTAAAGTTCAGCACGGGCAAGCTTCCGGAAATCAATGAAGCAATTACCATTGATACAAGGGAGGCGGGAACCCTGACTGTGGAGGTAGCACAGCATTTAGGGGATGATACCGTAAGATGTATTGCCATGGGACCTACAGACGGTTTGGTACGTGGAATGGAGGCGGTTGCTACAGGCGCGGCTATTTCCGTACCGGTTGGTGAAAATACCTTAGGACGTATTTTTAACGTATTAGGTCAGGCAATTGATAACAAACCTGCTCCGGAAGGTGTAGATTATCTTCCTATCCACAGAGCAGCCCCTGCTTTCGAAGAACAGTCCACAGAGACAGAGTTGTTGGAAACAGGTATTAAAGTTATTGACTTATTATGCCCTTATCAGAAGGGTGGTAAAATCGGTCTGTTCGGCGGTGCCGGCGTAGGTAAGACCGTATTGATTCAGGAGTTGATCCGTAATATTGCTACAGAGCATGGCGGTTACTCCGTATTTACCGGTGTAGGTGAGCGTACTCGTGAAGGGAACGACTTATATCACGAAATGCAGGAATCCGGTGTTATTGACAAAACAACCATGGTATTTGGTCAGATGAACGAGCCCCCTGGAGCTCGTATGCGAGTAGGTCTTACCGGTCTTACTATGGCAGAATATTTCCGTGACAAGGGTGGTAAGGACGTGCTCCTTTTCATCGATAATATTTTCCGATTTACACAGGCTGGTTCTGAAGTGTCCGCGCTGCTTGGTCGTATGCCATCAGCCGTAGGTTATCAGCCGACATTGCAGACGGAAATGGGTGCATTACAGGAGCGAATCACTTCTACCAAGAATGGTTCTATTACCTCCGTTCAGGCGGTATACGTACCTGCCGATGACTTAACAGACCCTGCTCCGGCTACTACATTTGCTCACTTGGATGCTACTACCGTATTATCCCGTTCTATTGTAGAAATGGGTATTTATCCGGCAGTTGACCCATTGGAGTCCACCTCTCGTATTTTGGACCCGCGTATCGTAGGTGAGGAGCATTATTCTGTAGCACGTGATGTACAGGAAATTTTACAGAAGTACAAAGAACTTCAGGATATTATCGCAATTCTCGGTATGGATGAATTGTCCGAGGATGACAAGCTGATTGTATCCCGTGCAAGAAAGATTCAGAGATTTTTGTCTCAGCCATTCTTCGTTGCAGAGCAGTTCACCGGTACAGAAGGTAAGTATGTCCCATTAAACGAGACCATTCGTGGATTTAAAGAAATTATCGAAGGCAAGCACGACAGCATTCCGGAAGGCTATTTCTTAAATGCAGGAAGCATTGATGATGTATTAGCCCGCGTGAAATAAGGGGTGATACCATGGATAATTTTAGATTAAAAATTATTACTCCGGAGCGTATTTTCTTTGACAAAGATGCGTACATGGTAGAGCTGAATACCACAGAAGGTGAAATCGGTGTATATGCGGGTCATATCCCTATGACTTGCATTATCAAGCCGGGTATTCTCACCATCCGTATGGACGGCGAAGAAAAAGAAGCAGCGCTTCACTCCGGCTTTATACAGATTTTGCCGGACCGCGTAACCATTCTGGCAGAAGTCATTGAATGGCCGGAAGAAATCGACCTGCACAGAGCAGAAGCGGCCATGGAGAGAGCAAAAGAGCGTATTGCACACCGCACCTCCGAGACCGATATCGTCCGTGCCGAGACTGCACTTATGCGTGCTATGGCACGTATCAGTGTGCTAAAGTAAATATCAAAACGAGAAATTCCCCGACCACATGGCGCTTTTTGTTTCCTGAGTCGGGGATTTTTGTCGCTTTTTCCCGACTATTTGGAGATTTTTGCTATTTAGGTCGGGGATTTTTACTGTTTTTTCCCCGACCGTTCGGAGATATTTGCTATTTAGGTCGGGGATTTTAGTTGCCTTTTCCCCGACCGCGAGGCAGATTTCGTTATCCAAGTCGGGAATTTTATGGGATTTCCCCCGACCACATGGCGATTATGTTCTTGCAGGTCGGGGAGGTTAAATGTTCTCCATCCTTTGCACGGATGGTGGGTGCTTCTTTGTTGTGTATAGGGTGTGCAGGCTCATTCTAACAACTGCACAGCCACAGGCGCACCTTTTGGAAAACAGGCATATTATAATAAAAAAGGTATTTTTGACATGGACAACAAGGTATATTTACCATTTTATATGACATATCCTGTAAGGTATCCTTACAGACAGGAAAATAAAGCAGCAAGGGATATTGAATACTTGCGTGAGATGTATCCTCAGGAGGCAAAAAGGCTGCTTTCCAAGATCGCAGAGGTGCTGGACCGCATGGATTATGAAGAAAGCATGATTTATGACGAGTATCCGGATAGGTGGCAGTTGTACCGCTTGGCAGAGAGTATTGTGAAAATTTTGCAAAATGAAGCAGAAGAAAAGGGCGAAGAGCATTCCAAAGAAAAATGGGAATGGATTAGTGACATGGTGCAGGTGCTTTTGTTTGACGAGATTTTTAACCGCAGACATGGGGACACCAAGGGTCGCAGACGCTCTCAGATTTTTGTAGAGCAGGATAGTTGGAAATCTCCGTACGGTGATAAAGGTATTTTCTAGAAATAAATGTTGTGATTTTACGCTAATGAGGTTAAAATGTATATTGATAAAGTGTGTACAATGCAAGATACAAGCACTCGTACATGAAGTTAAAAAGAATGGAAACCAAAAGTAAAGACATGGAAACGATTAGAAACACAATCACAGAACTTATAAACGAAACATTGATACAGGTAATTTTGAGCAATGCAAAGAATCCGGATAAGGCTTCCAAGGTGAAGCTGCGTCCGGTTCGCCTGAAGGACGAGTTGTATATTCAGGAAACTTTATACGTTGGAACCAAGGTGCTTCACAGTAATCTTACCATTACAGAGGCTGTGGAGCGTATCTGTACGTATATGGAGCAGGATTTTAAGCAGGCACTGATTCAGACAGAGCGTGCAGAATGCACTATCTTGATCAGTAAAAAAGGCAAGGCTACGATAAAAACCAAACATAAAGCATCTGCAGAAAAAGTAAACTTAAATCATAACCGAAAAAAACAATACATCTTGGATGAGGGGCAGAAAATTCCTTTCCTCATTGATTTAGGGATTATGAATCTGGAGGGCAAGGTCGTTAAGGCAAAATACGACAAGTTCCGTCAGATTAACAAGTATCTGGAGTTTATCCGGGATATTCTGCCAAAGCTTCCCACAGGGCGTACTATTCGTATTATCGATTTTGGCTGTGGCAAGTCTTACTTGACCTTTGCCATGTATTATTATCTTCATGATATGCAGGGGCTTTCCATCGAGGTGATTGGGCTGGATTTAAAGGCAGACGTGATTGCACATTGTAATGAGTTGGCAAAGCGCTATGGGTTTGAAGCGCTGCGCTTTGAAATGGGGGATATTGCCCAGTTTACCGGTGCAGACAGCGTGGATATGGTGGTAACGCTGCATGCCTGTGATACCGCCACGGATTATGCCATTGAGAAGGCGGTAAAGTGGGGAGCCAGCGTTATTTTGACGGTTCCTTGCTGTCAGCATGAAGTAAATAAGCAAATTCAGAATGATTTCTTAAAGCCGGTGTTAAAATATGGATTGTTGAAGGAGCGTATGTCTGCGCTTTTGACAGATGCTATCCGCGCCAATGTGCTGGAAAATCTTGGGTATGACACACAGGTGTTGGAGTTTATTGATATGGAACATACGCCGAAAAATATTTTAATTCGTGCCACCAAAAGAACCGGAATGCGTGCCAAGGGCAGCAGTACCGATAATGAGACACTTAGAAGCTTTACGAATGAATTGGGAGTAAATACAACATTGCAGCAAATTTTTTCTGACGGAGGCTGGTTGAATGAATAAAAGGCTTGTGATGTGGGGGACGTTTCTGGTAGTATTCTTTGCCAGTATAATAGGTTCCTACAAGTTTGTTAATCGAAATAGTCAGGACATGACCATTGAGTTATCTGCACCAACATTACCGCTTGTATCGGTGGTAATAGGAGAGGAACACTTTAATACGTTGCGCGGTTACACATATGACATGCGTGTCAGTGATGTTGCGTCATATGTTTACCCGGTGGGAGAAGACCGCATGTTTCATGGTCAGATTGAAACCTTTGGTGCAGAAATTAAAGAAATAAGTTACGAAGTTCGTAATAATGACGGCAGCCGTCTGATTGAGTCAGGCAACGCGACCTGGAAGGAAAAAGAAACCGACGTCCTGGATTTTGACATTAAAATAAAGGATTTGATTATGCCGGGAGAGGAGTATATCTTTACCACCACTCTTGTCACGGATAGCCACGATGAAATCCATTATTATACCCGTTTTATCTATGGAAACACCTATGATTTGGACAACCAGTTGGCATTTGTATGGGAGTTTCATGAGAATACCTTTCAGAAGGAAAAGGTGTCTAAAATTGCGCCTTACATGGAAACAGACCGAAGCCGTGCCAATACCTCTCTTGCATATGTGGATATTTATTCTGCCTCTAAACAGGTTGTGTGGGGAGATTTGCCGGTGGAGCGTGTAAAGGAGCCGGATGTATATATTACATTTTTGCAGGATAATTATGGCGCTTATACCTTGGATTATTATGTATCCAGTATCGTGAATGAATCTGTGGAGTATTATCATGTGGTGGAGAGTTTTTTGGTGTCCACCTATGGTGAAAAAATGTATCTGCTGGATTATGAGCGCACCGCAAACCATATCTTTCAGTACGAGGGAGACGTGTATCAAAATGATAAAATCAACTTGTCCATACAGAATAATGATATTTCGGTAACGGAAAGTGAAGATGGTAATATGGCGGCATTTGTGGTAAACAGTACCCTGTATTACTATGATGACAACAGCAATGAAATGAACTATGTGTATGGGTTTATGGATGGGGTGAACGGAGATAAACGCAGTACGTATTTTGAAAATAATATAAAAGTATTGCAGGTCAGCGAAAATGGCTCCATTTATTTTGTGGTATATGGGTACATGAATCGCGGAAACCATGAGGGGAAAGTGGGTGTTGCCCTGTATTCTTATAATGGTCAGACCAAATTGATTGAAGAAGTAGGCTTTTATGAAAGCGACAAAAGTCCCGCATATGTGATGCAGGAGATAAACGAGCTGGCGTATTTGAGCAGACAAGGACAGTTTTATTTTTGTGTAGACGGCAATATTGTGGCTTGTGATGTTTTGACAGGCAGTGCTAAGGTGCTGGTTGACTATAACCCGCAGCAGGAGTTGTTTGTGTCTAAAGACCATAGCTGCGTGGTGGTAAGCGATGGTAAGCAGGTGTATTTTTTGCAATTAGAAATTGGTGAAGTGCGGGAAATTAAGGTAATAAGTGGGGATACTATCGTGCCGCAGGGCTTTATCGGCAATGACTTTGTATATGGCATCGCCAAAGAAGCAGACAATATATTGCAAAGTGATGGCACCTATGCAGAGTATATGAGTGTAATCTGTATTCAGGACGCTCAGGGCGAAATTCAAAAGCAATATACGGCAGAAAATATGTTTATTACAGGCTGCACCATCTCCGGCAATCAGATTTTATTGGAGAGAGTGCGACTTGCAGATGGCAAAATAAGTGCGGCACCACAGGACCAGATTGTAGCAAACAAGGGCGGAGACGATAACTACAACACCATTGCAACCGCTTTGACGGCTAGCTACCAGACCATTACCCAGGTGGAACTAAAAAATAAAATTGATACGGCTACGTTAAAGCATGTAAAAGCAAAGGAAGTATTTTTCGAGGGTCGCCGGACCATTGAGGTAAATGCAAGCAGTGTGAAGGAATACTGCACCGCACATAATCCATGGCGTGTAACGGAGTATGTGGCAGATGCCGGAGAAGCCATGCAGAAGGCAGATGCACTGGATGGCTATGCTCGTGATGCAGAAGGGCTTGTGATTTGGAAAAAAGCAGCCACCGTAATCAAAAATCAGATTATGGCAATCGAACTGGAAGCAGCTACCCAGGATAGAAGCTCTAAGAATATTTGCCTGGATATGATGCTTAGGCAAATCGGAAGCCCACGAGATACCTTGGAAGAATTAAACCAGGGCAAAACCTGCCAGCAGATTTTGGCGAATGCCTCCGAAGACTACGTGTTTATGGACGTAACCGGCAGCAGCCTGGCAGGACTACTGTACTATACCAACCAGGACATTCCGATTATGGTGCTCTATGACACCGGCGAAGCACTGCTCATTACCGGCTTCAACCAGTTTAATATCGTAGTCATGGACCCTGTAAATAAGAAACTGGGTTATATGTCACGTAGTGACGCAAGCGAAATGCTGGAAGAGACAGAGAATCAGGTGTTTACGTATTATCGTAGGGCGGAGAATTGAGGTTATTATGACAAGAAAAGTATTTGCTCCATTGATTATATTAGTTTTAGTATTAGGTGGCATTGTGTTATGTTTTTTCAACATTAAGTCATCTAAAGAAGCAGTTTCAGTAGATGTTACAAACGTCACGTACTGTGAGGATGTACTTTCACAGATGTCTCATGAAGTAACTTCACAGACTACGTCAGTTGAAGAAGTTATAGATTTTTCAAACAGCTTTCTGTTATATAATTTTGCTGAAGAGCCGATAGCTATTTTTTATAAGATAGCACCTGTTGGTTATGCAATCTACGATTTTACGAATGGAATCGTGCTTCAGTATACAACAGATAATGAACATTCATGTTATGTAGATAAAAACGAACACTATTATTATCAAGGAATACATGAGTATTATGTACGCACAGATGAGGGATACTTGAATTTAGCAACTGGCAGCATCAAGAAGCTGAGTTTTCTGGACGATTTATTTGGTCCTGACGATTTTTATGCACGATAAAAGCAAGGCACAATCAACGGATTAGTCTCCGAAGATTGTGCCTTTTGGGTGTAGTGTAAATTATTGCACCATGTCCTCATAACTTATCAAGGTTACATTTTTCATTTGGTTTGCCTTATCCATGCATCCTTTGGTAAAGCCATTCTTTGCAAATAAATAGTAATGTTTATTTGGGAAGTGGAACAGCATGCTTTTTCCTTCCAGGTCTTCTAGTACGCCAAGGTCTACCTTTTCAGTGGTCCATTTGCATTCTGCAAAAAGTGCAGTGTTTTTATCGGCGGTTCCCATAATGTCAATTTCAACCTGTTGTCTGGTTTTTGGGTTGGTTCCCCACCATCTGCCAAGGTCAGTAAAGTTAATGGCGCATTTTCCGGTTAATAAAAGTGTCCAAAGATATTGTTTGCAGATTTCTTCAAAAATGCTGCCCATGTAATCGGATAAATGTGGTTGTATGCGACTGTAAGCAAGCTCCGTAGCACCACGTGAGATAATGGACGTGTTTTCCGGTACAAAGCGATACCAGAAACGGAACATATTATCTTCAATGGAATAAATGGTTTTTCGTGCAGAATCTTCGCCAAAAGGCGTTTCTCTTTTTACAATTCCAAGTGAAACTAAATTTTTAATATAAGTTGCACATACGCTGGTGTCTTCGCCTACCTTTGTAGATATTTCGGACATTTTGGTATAGCCGGCAGCAATAGCAGCAATAATAGCATTGTAAATAGCAGGCTCACGAACCTCTTGCTTTAACAGGTTTTGTGGTTCTTCATAAATGGAAGAGGTTGGATTGAGGTACGTATTTTTAATATTGTCTTCCATAGACAATTTATCGTTCAACTGTAACAGGTATTGTGGCGTTCCCCCTACAATCCCATAAGCTAATGCTTTATCTTCGTTGGATAATTCGTTAAAATATTTGCAGGCATCCCGGAATTCAAATGGCAGTACTTTAAACTGTGCAGTTCTGCGCCCGAAGAGCGGAGCTTTGTATGCAAGTACCTGGTCTTCCATGTATGACATAGAGGAACCGCAAAGAATAAGAAATAGCTTGGAGGTATCTTTATTTTTATCAATAAGTAATTGTAAGGTAGAAGCAAGACTTTTTGAAGCCCTGGCAACATAAGGGTACTCATCAATTACCAATATCAGTCGCTCCTCCTTGGCAAGGTCAAATACAAATTCCAGCGCAGTCTGAAAAGAATCAAAAGAAGTGTTAGCGGGCTTCTTTGTGACAAATTCTAAAATACTTTTACTAAAATTTTCTAAGTTTTGTTTTTCGTTGGTTTCTACACCGGTAAAGAAAATTGCCGGTTTGCCTTGGGTAAATTCATTAATAATTGCAGTTTTACCAACACGTCTACGTCCATACATAACTACAAACTCAAACTTATTTGAATTGTATAATTTGCTCATATGTTCCAGTTCTGTTTCTCTACCTATAAACATATTAAGAACCTCCGTTTACTGGTTTACAATTTAGTAATTTACGATTTACTTAATTATAATCCACTAAAATGACAAAGTCAATAGGTAAAATACAATTTAGTGAATTACAATTTACTAAACCATGATTTACTAAATTGCAAATCAATGAATATCAAAAAGGAGACCGCACACGCAGTCTCCTTAAATGCTTTATAGAATATAGTGAGAATTATCTAAGCTCTCCGTTTTTGTATCTTGCAACAATTTTGTTGATACGGTCGGAAGGATTTAATAAATCACTGATGGAAGCATCGTGATTTAAGGTGTCGATTAAGTAAGCAATGTACTTACTCATGTCTGTGCTTACGTACCAAGGCTTGCTGAGTAACTCAGGGGTCTGGTAAATCAGGTTGGTAGTAAATACCTTGTCGATGAGGCCGCTTTCATGAGCTTTGTCAAAAATCTCTAAGCCGTTTGTAAATAAGCCAAAGGTAGAGAATACAAAAATACGATTTGCCTTGCGCTCTTTTAATGCGGCAGCAACTTCTAACATGGAGTCACCGGAAGAAATCATATCGTCGATGATAATCATGTCCTTGCCTTCTACGCTGGTACCAAGGAATTCATGAGCAACGATTGGGTTACGTCCATCGATAATCTGTGTGTAGTCGCGTCTCTTGTAGAACATACCCATGTCTAAGCCTAAAACGTTAGCAATGTAAATAGCACGCTTCATACCGCCTTCATCCGGGGAAATAACCATCATGTGCTTGGAGTCTAACTGTAAATCAGGCACGTTCTTAAGCAGTGCTTTGATAAACTGGTAGTTTGGCTGAACGGTCTCAAAACCATTTAAAGGAATAGCGTTCTGTACACGTGGGTCGTGAGCATCAAAGGTGATGATGTGGTCTACACCCATCTTTATCAATTCCTGAAGTGCGATAGCACAGTCTAAGGATTCTCTCGCGGAACGCTTGTGCTGACGGCTTTCATATAAGAAAGGCATAATAACGGTAATACGTCTTGCTTTACCTCCAACAGCAGCAATGATTCTCTTTAAATCCTGATAGTGGTCATCCGGAGACATGTGATTCTGATTTCCGAATAAGGAGTAGGTCAGACTGTGATTGGTCACGTCTGACATAATATATAAGTCATATCCTCTGACAGATTCCAAAATAACGCCCTTACCTTCACCGGAGCCAAAACGTGGTGTTTTTGCTTTTAAGATGTAAGAGCCTCTCTGGTAGCCGGAGAATGCTAAGCTGTCTTTGTGTTCGTTCTCGCGCTCAGTACGCCATTTTACAAGATACTTGTCAATTTTTTCGCCAAGCGGCTTGCAGCTGTCCAAAGGAATCATACCTAAGGAACCGACAGGAATGGAGTTTAAGTTACGTTTTTCTTGTGTAGACACGGATGAAATCCTCACTTTCTTGTTGTCAATCGTTTTTGAAGTATTCTGATGTCCGGACCGGACAACTTACAAATTTTGTAGTTCTGAATGATGCGGGAAGCAATACGTTCAGAATACCGGTCTTTCATTTCGGAAAGACTTAAGTTGGTGGAAATAATCGTGGATTTGCCGCGGAGAATGCGCTCATTTAAGAACGTAAATAATGCAGCGGTAACTACACTATTGGTTACTTCCGAACCCAAATCGTCGACTATCACCAAATCATAATTGTACAAGTCTTCTTGGCTGTTGTAAAGCCCATTTTGGTAAAGAATGTCAAAAAGTTGCGATGCACTGAAATAAACCACGCTGAAACTCCGGTCCATCAGCTCCTTGGCAACGCAGCCGGATAAGAAGGACTTGCCGCAGCCCACAGTGCCTGTAAACAAAAGGTTGTCTTTACGGGTAGAAAAATGCTCTATCATGTCGTGACAAACCTGCACAGCACCCCGGAATGCTTCTAAATCAGCACCTTGATAATATTCATAAGAAAGGGTGCTGAAATTATTCGTTTCTAAAAGATGCTCAATGCCTGACTGGGCATAGAGGGCACGTACCATACGTCTCTTGAGACAATTACACTGGGCAGTGGCCACAAATCCGGTATCCTGACAATCAGGACAATCGTAGATTGGCTCCAGGTAATCTGCCGGAAAACCGGCCTTAATAAGTGCCTGTTCCTTGGCTTTGCGAAGGGCAGCCAAAGATGTTTGATAATCAGAAGAAGTATCTGTAGTGGTATCCGGATATAAAGCGGAATTTGTACGCTTCATACACAGGGAAATAATCTGATTGTGATAATCAAAATATGCAGGTGCTTTCTCGGCAACTTGGTCTCTTCGTGCATTCAAGGTATCACGGTTTTGGGTGCGGATAGCTTCGTATTCTTTTAGAATGGCCTGCATTTTAGTATTTCCTAATGCCACGTTGGTTACTCCTTTCTGAGAAATTTATGTATGGTTAATTTTGTAAAAGTTCTTTTTCTAAAGCATCATAGTCGGTATCAGACTGTTTGAAATGTAAAAACGGATTGCTTGCAACATAGCCCGGAACCTTGCGCGGGATGGATTCTGTCTGCTTTTTCTGGGAATGATAGGATGCATCCGCCTGGGTAATGTCTGTGGTGTGATGTACCCCGGAGGTAAACCAGGAACTTAAAATCTTGTCACAGTAAGAAAAACGGTTCTTATCGGTGGCAAGGACGGTGCGTCTGCAGGCTTCCAAAATTACGTCGGCTTCAAAACCGTACTGGTCATACCAGCGATTGATGTAATTAAGCTCTGCATTGGTAGGCTCGCTCTTTTTACCAAGGGCATTCATAACGGAGTAAATACGCTGACTGAACTTGGCAGTCTGAAGGCGGGCTTCCTCGGGAGTGGTAATACCATCACCTGACCAGGAGATAGCCACAGTCTGAATGTATTTAAAGCTTTTTTTGCCGCGTTCGGCACAGTACTCCAACAAATATTCAATGAGTTCGTTGGAAAAATTCAAGTTTTCCTTAATGAACAGAAGTGTATCTAAATCCGTTTTGGTAAGGGTCTTGCCCAGATACGTTTCCGCTACAAATCGAAGCTCCTTGAAGTCATAGGTATCCGTGAGGGTTTGGAAATCATCCCGGCTCACGGAAGGAACAGAGGCTTTGGCAGCACAAGGACAGGACGCCAGGTTAAATACGCCGCGCTTTTCCCAAAAGGCAATTGCTCTGGTAATATCCTTCTCGGTCTCGTTGAAATAATCTGCCATGGAAGAAATCTGCACAGAAATGCCCGCACCGGTATTGCGTAAAATATATAAATAGACCTTAAGCTGAAGCTCGTTGGCATCCAGCATATCTTTGTCGATTATGGAGTTTGGGATAATCGTCACGTCGGGTCTGGTGACGAGCTGCAAATCTACTGTTTTCATAAAATCCACCTCATTTATAGGGTACAAAAGCGAGTATACCACATAATAAAAATCTTGAAAATAGGCATTTTTTCGGCACCCTGTGGATAAGTCTGTGGATTTAGCAAAAAACCAGTTTGTGGAAAAGTGGATAAGCTACATTCCTAAAAGTTTTTCGCCCACTTTTACAATATCTCCCGCTCCCATAGTTATAACCATATCATTGTGGATAAGATTTTCTAATAAAAAATTTTCTATGGCATCAAAACTGGAGAAATAGTGTGCTTTTTTGCCTAGTTTTTGAATTTGGGCCTGTAAATCCCTGGAACTGATGCCCAAATTGTCTGTTTCACGTGCCGGATAGATATCTGCTAAAATAACTTCATCCGCAAGGGAAAGTGCCTTGGCAAAGTCCTCCATAAAGGCCTTGGTACGGGTAAAAGTATGTGGCTGGAAGACGCACCACACCCTTCCGTGAGGGAAGTTTTGTGCGGCAGATAAGGTGGCAGTGATTTCCGTCGGATGGTGTGCATAATCATCGATAATATCAATGCTTCCTAAGCTTCCTTTATATTCAAAACGTCGTTTGCTGCCTTTAAATACCTTTAGCGCGGAAAGAGCCACCGTACGGTCAATGCCCAAATAATCAGACAGTGCCATGGCAGCCAGTGCATTTGCCAGATTGTGCTCACCCGGAACAGAAAGCTCCAGGGCAAAAGAGTCTCCTAAGTGGGTATGTACCATGGCAGAAATGTGTCCCAGTTTATTGTAGACAATAGCTGTTGGGTAATAATCACTGGAAGGGGTTTTTCCAAAGGTAATCACTTTACAAGGCAAGTCTTTGCAAAGCTCTTCATATTGGTCAATATCACCATTAATAATGAGTACACCATCTTCCGGCAAAAGTCCCGCAAAGGTATGGAAAGAGTCCCGGATTTCCTGCAGGCTGTGGAAAAAGTCCATGTGGTCTTCTTCTACATTTAAGATAATAGAAATCTTTGGGAAAAAACTTAAAAAGCTATTGGTATATTCACAGGCTTCTGTAACAAAGTATGGAGAATTGCCTACGCGAATATTGCCGCCGATGGTCTCTAAAATGCCGCCTACGGAAATGGTAGGATCCGCATGTGCAGCCATTAAGATGTCTGAAACCATGGAGGTGGTGGTAGTCTTGCCGTGGGTACCACTGACCGCGATTGGGCATCCGTAATTCAGCATAAGCTGACCCAGTAATTCCGCACGGGTTAAAGATGCCAGCCCCAGTTCAGAAGCTTTTATATATTCCGGATTGTCCGGGTGTATGGCACTGGTATAAACGATGCAGTCAATATCGGCTGTAACATTGGAAGCACGCTGACCGATATGGACAACAGCCCCTTTTTCTGAAAGCATATCGGTAAGAGGTGACTCCTTCATATCGGAGCCGGAAACCCGAAAGCCTCTGTCCAATAAAATTTCTGCAAGACCGGACATGCTGATGCCACCGATTCCGCAGAAGTAAATATGAATAGGTTTATTGAAATTAATCTGATACATAATGGAAATCCTCACAGATATATACATATGTTATTGCTTTCATTATATAACTTTTGGACGAAAAATACAAGTTGATGAAATGAGTAAAAAAACAACAAAGGTAATAATTACCAAAATTCGACATAAAATGAAAAAATATTGGATGAAAATTCACAAGAAAAATTAATAAAAATCAATATTTGTTTGTAAATTCTATTCACATTTTATGGCTTGTGTGCTATACTTTTTGTACGTAAATAAATTTAATAGACTGATTGAGGTGAGACGACATGATTAAAAAAGAAATGATTGCTATGTTGTTGGCAGGTGGTCAGGGCAGCCGTCTTGGCGTACTTACAACAAAAGTAGCAAAACCTGCAGTTTCTTTTGGCGGAAAGTATCGTATTATTGATTTCCCTTTAAGTAACTGTATTAATTCCGGCATCGATACAGTTGGTGTCTTGACACAGTATCAGCCACTCAAGTTAAACAGCCACATTGGTATTGGTATTCCATGGGATTTGGATCGTAATATCGGTGGTGTAAGCATTCTGCCGCCATACGAAAAGAGCAAGGACAGCGAATGGTACACCGGTACAGCCAATGCGATTCTTCAGAACATGGATTATATGGAAAGCTTTAATCCGGAATATGTTTTGATTTTGGGCGGTGACCATATTTATAAGATGGACTACGAAGTAATGTTGGATTTCCATAAGGAAAGCGGCGCGGAATGTACCATTGCCGTTATGCCTGTACCATGGGAAGAGGCAAGCCGTTTTGGTATTATGATTGCGGATGAAAATAAGCGCATCAACGACTTCGAAGAAAAACCAAAGAATCCACGAAGCAACTTAGCTTCCATGGGTATTTATATCTTCAACTGGAAGACATTAAAAGAAGCATTAATTACAAACAAAGACGTACCAAATTTAGACTTTGGTATGCACATTATTCCATACGTACATACACAAGGTTCTCCTATGTATGCATATGAATTCAGAGGTTACTGGAAGGACGTTGGTACTTTAAGTTCCTACTGGGAAGCAAATATGGAGCTTATTGATTTGGTACCTGAATTTAACCTTTACGAAGAATACTGGAAAGTATACACCAAGTCCGATGTTTTACCACCACAGTATATTTCTGCTGAAGGTGAAATCCAAAAGAGTATTATCGGTGAAGGCACTTCTATCTATGGTAAGGTTATCAATTCCGTGATCGGCTGCGGCGTTACCATTGAAGAAGGTGCGGTTATAAAGGATTCCATTATTATGAATCACACCACAATCGGTGCGAATTGTGAAGTGACAAAGGCAGTTGTAGCTGAGAACGTAACCATTGGTGACAACGTTGTTTTAGGTGCATTTGAAGAAGCGGACAACGAAACACACCCTCATATTTACAATCAGGGTCTTGTATGTATTGGTGAAAATACGGTTATTCCAAGCAATATCAAAATCGGTAAGAATACTGTTGTTTCCGGCATCACAACCGCAGAGGATTATCCGGACAATTGTTTAGAGAGCGGTAAATCTTTTATTAAGGCAGGTGAGAAGGCATGAGAGCAATAGGTATTATTTTGGCAGGCGGCAATAGCTTCCGTATGAAAGTATTGGCAAAGAACAGAGCAATCAGTGCTATGCCGATTGCAGGCAGCTACAGGGCAATTGACTTTTCACTGAGCAACATGTCTAATTCCGGCGTACAGAACGTATTGGTTCTCACACAGTACAATGCCAGAAGCTTAAACAGACATTTAAGTTCCTCCAAATGGTGGGATTTCGGACGTAAGCAGGGTGGCTTGAGTGTACTCACTCCGGTTATTACCGAAGAAAACTCCAGTTGGTATCGCGGTACGGCAGACGCGATGTATCAGGCACTCTGGAATTTGAAAGAGTGTCATGAACCATACGTAATCATTGCATCCGGTGACTGTGTATACAAAATGGACTACAATGATATGCTGGAAGCACATATTAAGAGCAAAGCAGATATCACCATTGCCTACAAGAATATGGGCGAGGACGAAAAGATTGATCGTTACGGTGTAATCAGCATGGACGAAGACGGTCGCATTACAGAATTTGAAGAAAAACCGCTTGCAGTGAAGAGCCGCAACATTTCTTGTGGTATTTACATCATGCGCAGAAGACAGCTCATTGAAATTTTAGAGCAGTGTGCGGAAGAAGGCAGATATGATTTTGTACGTGACGTACTGATTCGTTATAAAGATGTAAAGAAGATTTATGGCTATGAAATCAAAACCTACTGGTCAAATATTGCAAGTGTAGAAGATTATTTCAGAACCAATAAAGATTTCTTAAAGAAGGAAGTCAGAGACTATTTCTTCAAGACATATCCTGATATTTACTCCAAGGTTGATGATTTAGCTCCGGCCAAATACAACACAGGAAGTTCTGTAAAGAACAGCTTAATTGCAAGCGGATGTATTATCAACGGCAGCGTAGAAGATTCCATTATCTTCAAGAAGGTATACGTTGGCAATAACGTTAAGATTAAGAATTCCATTATTCTCAATGACGTATATATTGGTGACAACACCGTTATTGAGAACTGCATTGTAGAAAGCAGAGATACCATTCGCGCAAATTCTACATTAGTAGGTGAGGGGGAAATTAAGCTTGTCATGAATGACAGCGACAAACATGTTTGAAAAAAATTATAGGTAATATTTTAGGGAGGACCATCAGATGAAAATAACAGATGTACGTGTACGGAAAGTGGACACAGATAGTAAAATGAGAGCAGTTGCATCCATTACTATTGATGATGTATTTGTGGTACATGATATCAAGATTATTGAAGGCGAAAAGGGATTGTTTATTGCTATGCCAAGTAAAAAAGGCGCGGATGGAGAGTATCGCGATACAGCACATCCAATCAACTCTGAAACAAGAGTGATGTTGCAGAACACCATTTTAGAGGCTTACGAAAAAGCTGCAGCAGAAACTGTGTAGCTTTTATAATTGGTATCTCTGAAATGCATTCTGTCGAAAAGCAAGTGGAGTCACTCCGCAGTGCTTTTTAAACACTGCATTAAAATAAGACTGGGAAGAGAAACCACTCTCCGCAGCAACATTTACAAGACTCATATCACTGCCGGCCAGTAATTCCTTAGCCATCGCAAGGCGTTTTTCCAGCAAAAGCTGGTGAGGAGTCTGGTCGGTAGTTTTATAAAATAATTTATGTAGATACACGGGGGTCAGTCCCACCGCGTTTGAAATATCCCCCAGCTTTATATCTTCTTTAAAATTTCGATCAATATATTCAATGGCTTGCAGTACAATCGGACTGTAGGCTTTTTTTGATGCCACAGTTACGTTTTGATTGGCAAGACGGAAAATTAATTCCAGTAATTTGGATTCTGCATATATCATATGGACAGGGTCGGAGTAGTGAAAATGCTGAATAATCTGTTTGAATAATCGCTCCATCGTGAGGGAGTCTTCCCCAAATTCACTTACATAAGGCAGGTTATTCAGAATGGTTTGCAAGGCTGGATTGTCGGTGGAAAAATGTACATAAAATGCTTTAAAATGCAGCTTGCTGTGGCGCATATAGCACGGTGCGGCAACCAGTACGTTGCCTTGCACGATAGGATACGCCTGACCGTTTATATAGGATACACCACCGCTTTCCGGAAAATATTCAAATTCGTAGTATTCCACCTTTCGGTCAGGGGATTGGGACATTTGCTTATATACAAACTGGCTGTTATAAAAGCCGGTCTTGATAATGTGTAGGTTGGTTTCCGGGTAGGACATGGTTGCCTCCTTTCGTGGTATTGGATGATTGGGGAACTCTGAGTTGTTCCGAATTTCTGTGTAAAAGAACAGATTTCACGAAGTCACGCTCTCGCTCTTATCCGCTGGCAGCGGTACATAAGGCGCTGTAAACACCGCCTAAGGACCGGCCGCGGATAGAAGGACTTCTTAGAAATCGTTCATTTTCCACAGAAATTCTAAATACTTAGAGTTTCACAATATCTAACACAACATATGTAATAAACATCACACAAAAAGATAAAATATCTAAAAGAATGGCTAATAAATCGATATATTTTCAATGTGTAAGATAATAAAATGATATGTATAGTATGGCATGTTTTTGTGATTATGTAAAGAGGTTGGCATAAATTTATCAGGTGTGTGGTGACAATACGGGTGAACTGTTGCAGAAGGAGGTGGCGCATGAAAATCACATGGTTAGGTCAGGCGGGGCTTTTGATGGAAACCGGTGGCAAGATTATTTTAATCGATCCATATTTATCAGACAGTGTGGCAAAGATAAATCCATTGAATTATAGAAGAGTTCCGGTAGAGGAACAATTTTTACATATCAAACCGGATGTAATTATCTGCACGCACAATCATTTAGACCATGTGGACCCGGAAACATTGAAGTATTATCTGGCAGGTGAGGGTAGTGTAATGGTGCTTGCACCGGCTGCGGCATGGGAGGAAGTGCGAAAATTCGGTGGAAAGCATAATTATTTGCGGTTTAACCGTCATACGGAGATTACTCTTGGAGATATTCGTTTTATTGCAGTAAAAGCAGAGCATTCTGACCCGCATCCTATTGGGGTGGTTATAGAGGCGGAAGGCAAGCATTATTATGTGACCGGTGATACTCTTTATAATACGGAAATTTTTGAGGATATACCGGAGCAGATTGATGTGTTGTTTTTACCGGTAAATGGTGTTGGCAACAATATGAACATGGCAGATGCTAAGAGATTTTGCGAGCGCATTAAGCCGGGGGTAGCAGTTCCGATGCATTGTGGGCTGTTTGATGAAATTGACATGAATGAGTTTGGCTACGAACCTAAGATTGTGCCGCAGATTTATCAGGAAATAAAGTATATTTAAAAAGAAAGAGGAAATGTAACATGAAAGTAACAGACGTAAAAGCTTTTACCGTTGATTGTTTCCGCACCAACTGGGTGTTTGTGAAAGTTTACACGGATGAGGGCATTACCGGTGTAGGTGAAGGTACACTGGAGTACAAGGAAAAAGCCTTTTTAGGCGCACTGGAGCACATCAAAGAGTATTTAGTGGGCAAAAATCCACTGGAGATTGAAAAGCATTGGCACAGCGTTTACCGTGATGCATATTGGAGAGGCGGTCCGGTGCTTATGAGTGCGTTGTCCGCTGTGGAGATGGCATTATGGGATATTTTAGGTAAGAGTCTCAATGTTCCGGTTTACCAGCTTTTAGGCGGCAAGGTAAATGACAAGGTTCGTATTTATGTAAACGGTTGGTTTGCAGGTGCAAAGGAACCGGAAGAATTCGGGGAAAAGGCACGCATTGCAGTTCAGCGAGGTGTTACCGCTATGAAGTGGGACCCATTTGGAAAAAATTATTTGCAGATTTCTAATAAAGAATTGGACAAGGCGCTTCGCTGTGTGGCAGCAGTAAGAGAGGCAGTGGGTAATGATGTAGACCTTCTGATTGAGGCACATGGACGATTTGACGTACCAACCGGTATTAAGATTGCAAAGGAATTAGAGCCGTTTAAGCCAATGTTTTTGGAAGAACCGGTTCCACCGGATAATTTAGAAGCTTTAAAGGCGGTAAGAGACAAGTCACCGGTTGCGATTTCCGCAGGCGAAAGATTGTACTCCAGATGGGATTACCGCAAGCTCTTTGATATGCGAGCATCAGATTATATTCAGCCGGATATTTCTCATGCAGGCGGCATTATGGAATTAAAGAAAATTGCAGCAGAGGCAGAAAGCAGATACATTCCGTTTGCACCGCACAATCCATCCGGTCCGGTGGCAAACGCGGCTACCTTACAGTTAGCAGCAACCTGTCCAAACTTCTGCATCTTGGAAATTATGTACAGCGATGTAGAGTGGCGTAAGGATGTAGTAAATGAAAGCCTGGAATACAAGGATGGTTACATTACGATTCCGGACAAGCCGGGGCTTGGCATTGAAATCAACGAAGAAGAGTGCTTAAAGCATCCTTATCAGCCACATACTTTGAGACATTATACCGGCGCTTTGACCGATATCAGACCGGCAAAGTCAGAGTTCTATTTTTAATATAAAGTTTACCATTATGGAGGAATGAGCATGAAAAAATCCGTTTTTATTACAGGAGCAGTGGTAAACACCGGCTTTGGTGTAGCAGAGAGATTTGCAAAGGAAGGCTATGCTGTTTTTATCGGCAGCCGTAAGCAGGAGGGTGCAGACGAAGCTGCACAGAAGATTACAGAAAAATATGGTGTATTTGCAAAGGGCTACAAGGCAGATTCTACTATGTCTGAAGAGGAGTTAAAAGCTGTTTTTGACGATATGAAAGCAGAAGGTTATTTACTGGATTGTCTCGTATTAAACGCAGCAAATCTTGGTATCAGACAGGAGTTTTTGACCGTGTCTGTGGAAGATTTCTCTGATGTAATCTACACCAATATGATTTGGAACTTTATTTTAGCACGTCAGGCTGCATTACATATGATGGAAAAAGGCAAGGGAAGCATCGTATTTGTTAATTCCAACACTGCATACCGATGTATTCCGGATCGTATTGCATATAGCGCTTCTAAGAGCGGTGCCCTTGGCATGATGCGTGCTTTGGCGTTCGACCTTGGCAAATACAATATCCGCGTAAATGCAGTACTTCCGGGCATGATTAAGACTGACCGTTGGGAAAACAATTACAACAATTGCCGCGCTGCATTGTCCAATTACACACCACTTGGCGATATTGCTACCTTTGAAGATATTGCAAATGCAGTATATTACTTTGGCAGTGACGAGTCCAGAAATACAACAGGTGCTGAGCTTGTAGTAGACGGCGGCAATATGATCCAGTTGTATCCGATTGTACCGGAAGACAAATAACTACAATAGTGAAACATGAAAACCGCCAATCCTGTCAGCCCACAGGATTGGCGGTGTCCGTAAGTATACAAATAACTAATTCGTAACTATATCTTATTCTTTCCGTCCAAGCTCCGATTCAGCTTCTGCATATTCCTCTTCGGTGTAATCCAAATCTAGGATAAACTCTTTTGAACAGCCTTTGCAAATCATATTTCTAATCGCTTGCATACGTTCCTCGTGTTTTGCGGCTTCTGCAGCCATCTTCTCATATCGTTGCATCACTTCACACATTACCTGCATACCTCCCTCTGATTCCTTCAATCGCCTCACTTCTGACGATAACATCGGAAACCTGGCATTCTTTACTTCTTTTTTTGTGAAACAGGACATCAACTCAGCAATTTCCGTACCAATACTTCAAAAAACACGTCATCAATTGGTCTTAAATCCCTTATTCTTTCCTGCTTCTGTTTCATTGCTATAACATATCGCAGCTTCCTCATTTCTTTTGTTTTTACAGACTTTTTCATTCGCATTTTTAGGCAACAAAAAAACACCGATTCCGCACTTTTATTGTCTAAATCCGTGTTTTTTATGTCAGGCAGATGCCTGATCTTTATCTTTTGTAGTGATACTTTCATTATAGCAATTATTCGACAAAAAGCAACCCTTTTTTCTCTTTTATTGACTGCAACAACCACAGCAACTGCTACAGCATAGATTTATTTAATGCCAATATTAGCATTACAAATGAAGGTAAGGCTTTATGCACTGGCAAATGAAGAGGATATCCGGGAATATGAACGACTGATTCGGAAGCTAAACATAGATTGTCAGTTTGAGAAGACGGCCGCGTATTTATACTCCACGCAAAATGCGTCTGTGTTGCAGGAGGAAGCAAAGGCAGCCATCAGTCTTGGAATAGATGCTTTTTTGACCAGAGAAACAGAACTGCCTTTTTCAGTGAAAGGAGCAGTTTGTTTTCGCAATCAGGCACAGTTTTCTACTTTGGAGTTTGTGAAAAGGAATGCACAGGATTTGGAGATGTGGGAGCATACCCAGGTGTTGCGGATAAGGGGGCATCAGGTTATTACAAAGGACAGCGTGCTGACGGCGAACAAAATAGTAATGGCAGCCCATTATCCGGTGAAAAATGTGCTGGGATTTTATTTCCTGCGGCAGCATCAGGAGAGGAGTTATGTACTGGCTCGTTCTGGTTGTGATCAGGTCAAAGGTATGTACTATGGAATCGATAAGGAGGGGCTTTCCTTCCGACAGGCAGATATTCTGTATTTACCTCGGATTTATATGTGGCTACCGGTTTTCAGAAGTGGGGAATGATTACTGCTATGATTGCGGCACAGTTACTCAGGGATGAATTATGTGGAGCAGAGAGTCCTTACAGAGAGTTATTTTCTCCCCAGCGGTTGTATGTGAGGGCTGGACACAAAAACTTTATAAAAGATGTGGGGTGAGTGCAAAAGGGCTTATTAAATGGATGACACCCGGACCCGCTGTTCCCATATGGGCTGTGCCTTGGTATGGAATCCTGAAGAAAAGAGCTGGGATTGTCCCTGCTATGAATCCAGATTTGAGATGTGTGAGAGTGATTATCGTTTTATGAAGGTCATTTGGGAGAACGAGTCAATTTCTTCCGGCAAGTTAGTGGAGCTTTGCGCAAAGAAGATGATCTGGAAGAAATCTACCATGTATACGACGTTAAAAAACTTTGTGAGAAAGGATTTGCACAAAATTAGGATACGATTGTCTCATCAATGATTCTGATGGAAAACGTACAGGCATATGCCAGTGAGCATTTATTGTTCTTGAAGATTTTAAATATGGATATCATTGCTGTCTATATCATTTTAGGTTTAATGGCAGTTCGATTATTGTTGAAAAGGCACCCAAAAAATATGCTTATTTGCTCTGGAGTATGTGAGATTTCGACGGGCCTGTCCGGTAACATTTGCATCGGTTTTCAGTGTGTTTAATCTAAGAATGTTTCGCATGAATACAAATGCGGAGGCAGTTGGTAGTGCTATACAGTATGTTACGAAGATAGTAGCGGAACCGGCAGTGAATCCTTCGGTAGAGGTGTTTTACGGAATTGTAGCGACAAACACTGCTCTAAAAGAGTTTGAATTGGATAACCTTATCATCTGTCAGCACCCGGGATTTGGGGATAGTAGCAGCAGTGAAAATGTCAGGGAAATGCCGGAATAGAATCCACATTATCTGCCAGAAGATTATCTGTTCTGGCGCCAGAGCACAAAACGGTGCAGATATCATAAAACATGTCTGGAACAGAAGCTGCTCATTTTGATATAATCTCAATAGACTATATCGGCCGAATGGTTATGGAACATACTGTGAGCAAGAAGTGCACATGTTATCCTATCTAAATATAGTTTTTGCCTAAACTAGCTCCCACTGGAAGGAATGATATCTATGCTACAGTCGCTATTTAATCCGGATAATGCGTTCATGTGTTTTATAAATAAAATAATCGATCTGGTGGTGCTTAGCCTGGTATGGCTGGTATGCTGCATACCGATCATAACCATCGGCCCTGCCTGCGCGGCTCTCTATTATGCTGTGGTCAAGGTAATACGTAGACAGCGCGGTTATCCGGTTAGGGAATTCTGGCGTGCCTTCAAAAGTAATTTTAAGAAGGGTATTCTCTTTGAAGTTATATGGTTGCTTCTCGGTGCCATGACGTTATACACAGACTTGCCGTTGGTGCTGACACTTTTGGATATCGAAAAGGTGCAGAATATGATTTTATTGGTTCTGTTTGGGACAAAAGCCATCCTGCTTCTGGGAACGGTCTGCTGGATTTATCCCTTAATGTCGCGTTTTGAAGAAGAGCTCTTGAAGCTTGCACAAGCATCGGTTTATCTGCTTGTGCGGTATTTGCCAGTCACATTGGCAGTGATTGTTTTGCTTGGGGCAGCAGTTTTTTTGATTGTTTGGGAACCGCTATTGCTGGCGGTTTTGCCTGGGCCTGTGACATTACTTTTGTCTATGATGCAGGAGCCGGCATTGCGGAAAATGTGCCTGGCTGCTGATGTGGAAACTGCAGCTGCGCGTCATCCCGGCTCAGAGGAAAATGATACATATGCAAGCTATTTCGATCAGGAGAAAGATATTGAGGTAGGAGATTACAAATACGAAGTAGAACATGAAGTGAAGGATGCATGGTATCTGGAGAAATAAAAATAGTATCAGACTTTGTAGCCTATTACCTGCCCAGGTCTAAAGAGTTGTAAGCAAAAGGTCATTGAGGTTTGTCTGAAAACGTGATATTTATCAATGACAATAGTGAAATTGGAAAGAGGATGATGTGGTATCGTGAGTTCGCTTTTTGACGCCTCTGGAATGTATCTTAAATTAACAGGAAGGGCAATACAAAGCCTTCAAAAAGGAAACCAGGGAAGTCGATTTTGACAACCCTGGTTTTTATGGAAAATATTTAATTTTTAACAAACCTTCACGATAAACTATCAAACCAGTCCATCAAAATAGGCCCTCAAGTTTGCCATGCGTATGATTTTTCAATCATGCACCTCAATATTTATTTTAGAACCCTTTTAAAAACATTTGCCTCATCTTTTTTTGCAGAATTATAAGCTGTAGGAAACCGCAACGTAAAAACAGATCCTTCCTCCACCTTGCTGTCGATGGTAAATGTGAACGCCTCCCCATACAGAAGTTTCATCCTTACAATAACATTTCTTAACCCTATACTGCTGCTTTGAGGAATTTCTTCATTTGCAATACTGCGCAGCGTCTCTAGTGTCTGTAAATCCATTCCCACACCGTTGTCATGAACAGTTATTACACATTTTCCATCTTTCCTATCGGAAGAAAGAGTCAGGGTACCATCTGAAGTCTGTTTCTTTGACAGCCCGTGAAAAATGGAATTTTCGACGAACGGCTGTATGAACAGCTTGGGAACTTTTATGTCCAGAGTACAGGGATCAACATTATAAATAACTTGAAAACGATTATTGTAGCGCTTCTGCATAAGTGATAGATACATCTTGGTAAAATTCAGTTCCGTGTCCAGTGTCACAAAATCTGTGGATTGGAAAGAATACCTTAATAGTCTGCTTAAGCTTAAGGTGAGTCTGGGAAGCGTATGTCTGTAGCCCAGTTCCTCACATTCATAAGTGTAAATCATATTCAGGGTGTTGAATAAAAAGTGAGGGTTAATCTGGGACTGCAGTGCCAGCAGTTTGGTTTCGTTGAGGAGGTTCAGTCGTTTAGTGAGTTCGTCCGACAGTTCCTTATTCTGCTGGGCATAGCAGATAATCTGCTCGGAAATGTGATGGATCTCATTCTTTGCCAGCGGATCGTTGGAAATGGCATTGTGGGGATCCTCTAACAGAATCAGTAGCTTGTGTATGGGTTTTGCGGAACGTACACTGAATAAGAAGCTGATTAGCAGGGCTGCGAGGAACAGTGCAAGGAACAAAAACGTCTGGAAAGCATTGTTGCTTGCCAGCTGGTTGGTATACATCTTCAGATTGGTAATGGTCACATAATACCAGGGATAATACTGGGAATGGAGTTGGGTAAGAATATAGGAGCCGGACGTATCCTCGATGACTGTGGAGGAAAGTTCCTTTGTAGCCTGAAGGTGGGACAGTCTAGGAAAATTTTCCAAGGGTTCTAGTAGATCCTGTTGATAATGGCGGTAGAACACCAGGTTATCATCGGATACCAGATAAATCTCCTGGTAGGGATTGCTGGATACATTGGTAAGGTAAGATACCTGATTTAAGTTTAGGTTCAGAACGATGGCAGCTTTGTATCCGTTAATCTCCAAGGGTTTCATCAGCGTCACGATAAATGGATAATAATCCTCTTTGGCTCTATGAAAGAGCAGGATGGATTCAGACAAATTTCCCTTTGTGAGATATTCCATCCAGTTATCGTCCTTCAGCTGGTAAATGCTCATCAGAGTACGAGCGGTTATAACAGATTCAGTCAACCCGGAATACAGGTAAATGGAATCAATGGAGGAATGGCTGTTGATATAGGATTGTAGGGATTCCTGTAAACGGGTTTCGAATCCGTCATGCAGTCTTTCCGGATTTTTGTAGGAAAAAAAGCTTGTACCAGGCTGCTCTTCTCCAAGGTTGCAATAATATACCGCATGTCCTTTAGGTGGTTATCCACTGCATTGGCAGTAGTTTCTAGATGATACTCGGAGAAGGAAGAAAACTCATTCTGCAGAATATCATAGGACTGCTTATAGGTGGATAGTGCAAACACCAAAAAGAAAAGCATCATAATGCCGCCGATATAAAAGAGATTTTGCAGAAAAAGCTTACTGACAAAAAGGGAGTTCAAAAACGTTCTGAAATTTGATTTTATATTAGTCCAAATTCTTTTCCATCGCTTCATATTCATAGCCTTAGTCCTTCATCAAAAATTTCTTTCTGTATTCAGTAGGTGTGTATCCGCTGTACTGCCGGAAATTGGTAATAAAGCGGTTCCGGTGGAGATAGCCTACAGCGACGGCAATATCGGATACATTCATTTGGGACTTTAAAAGCTCTGCAGCCTTTTCCATTCTTACTCTAGTCAGATAGCTGATAAAACTTATGCCGGTCTTTTGCTTGAAAATGCGACTAAAATAGGCGGAATCCAGGTAGATTGCATTGGCAACATCTTCTCGGGAGAGATTTTCTGCATAGTGAGCCCGGATATATCTTATGGCGTGCTGGATCACCTCATTGTCCTCTGTGATTTCCGAATTTGTAGGATGATAGATGGAGGCTGGGGGAGCGGAAACCACCGATGTGGATATTAGTTCATTTATACTGTAAAAGGTGGCAGTGGTTTTAATATTACTGTTCCAGTGCATGGTCTCGTATAGTCTTTTGGCAAGCTCCTCCATTGAAAAAGAGGGGATATTATACGGTGACAGAATAATAAAAAAATAGCAGGTTTGATATCTGTACAAGTAGTAACACTCGTATTCAGGAAGGTGCATACGTACATTATTCAGTAAAGCAGTGGAAAGGGTGTCCATGCCGTATTTCCACTGATGATTAGTATTATTGTCCAATGTGATGGAGATGAGATTGCCCTTGTACTTGTCTCCATCCTGGGCAAGAGGAAGTTTGCTTAGTCGCCTGGACAGCTCATCCTTATCGGTAATGATGCGGTTCAGCAGATCGATAAAGAACAATTGGATATCTTCCTCAACACAGATATCCAGAGGTAGGGGCTCAAGCTGCCTGGCTATGGTATCCAGATTATCGGAAAGCTCCTGATAATCGATTGGCTTGAGCAGATAATTCTTTACATTATAAGAGCATGCCGTCTTGGCATATTCAAATTCGGAATAGCCACTTATGATCAGGATGGTAACCTCCGGAAGGAGCTTCCGGACGCGTTTAATTAGCTCCAGGCCATTCATATTGGACATGAGAATATCAGTGATTATGACATCCACGGGATTCTCCTGGAGGAAGACAAGTGCCCTTTCTGCATCCGTAAAGGTACCTTTTACCAGATAGGAAGGGTGATGCTTTGTGATATATTTACTCAGTGAGGCGGTGATGAACTCTTCGTCATCTATGATGATTATGGAATACATTTATGGAATCCTTTCACGTATATTTCGATTTCTGTAAAGTTATTATAAATCATATTATGCTCATAAGCAATCAGGCTAGTCATAAATCAGTGTGGATGTAATAAAGCTTGGCTGGATAATTGAATGTGATGATGATAAAATTTGGATATACATGGAGGTGATGTTTTATGAGTAAAAAACAACAAGGTAAGATTGCAGTAAGTGCTAAGGCAATGAAAAAGAGCAGCAAGGTAAAACGCCGTGAAAACTTTCATTTGGATATGATGGTCCTTCCTGGTTTTTTGCTATTTTTAGTTTTTAATTATCTTCCTATGATTGGACTAGTAATTGCTTTTAAGGACTATAATCCCAATCTGGGAATCGCAGGCAGCCCTTGGAACGGATTTGAGAATTTCCGGTTTTTCTTTGAATCCCAGGATGCAGTGCGTACTATCAGAAATACGCTAATGTACAGTCTGACATTCTTGGTTCTGGATCTGGTCTGCGCCGTAGGACTGGCACTGATGTTCTACAATCTGCGTTCCAAAAAGGCGTTGAAGTTTTATAACACGGTGGTGATCCTGCCACGGTTTATGTCTATGGTTATTATTGCATTTATCGTTTATATTCTCTTGAATCCGTCCTATGGGTTGATGAATCGGGTAATCATGGCTTTCGGTGGCAGTAGGATACAGTGGTATTCCGAGGCAGTGTATTGGCCTGTAATCTTGACAATCGTGCATATCTGGTCGTCAGTGGGAATGAGCAGTATCATTTATTATGCATCTCTGATGGGGCTGGATGAAGCACTTTTGGAGGCTGCAAGACTGGACGGTGCTTCCAAATGGCAAGAGACTTGGTATGTGGTAATTCCCCATCTGATACCGGTTATGGTCGTAAACACTATCTTAGCAATTGGTAATTTGTTCGAGGGAGATTTCGGTTTGTACTACCAGGTACCGAAAAATGTAGGGCTTTTGTACGAGACTACAGATATTATTAATACATATACTTATAGAGCATTGAGGTCAGGTGCCTTTGAAAAATCAACAGCGGTTGGTCTGTTCCAATCTGCTGTAGGGTGCATTCTGGTAATCGTTACCAATAAAATTGTACGGAAAGTCAGCCCGGAAAATGGCTTGTTTTAGGAGGCAGTTTATGAAAAAGAAGAAAACGAAAATAAGAGGTCAGGTAGCACTGCACATCCTGTTTTTACTTATGACAATTGCATATATTGTACCATTCCTGTTGATGATATCCGTATCCTTTACGGATGAGACTGCATTAATTGTAAATGGATACAAGTTGATTCCTTCGAAATTCTCGACAGAGGCATACGAGATGGTATTCAATGATCCAACACAGATACTGAATTCCTATCGTACCACCATAATATTTTCGGCGATTTCCACCTTTCTGGCAGTGCTGATCATGGGCGTTATGGCATACCCCATGTCCAGACCGGGCTACAGGCACAACAGATTTATCTCCTTGTATGTATTGTTTACCATGCTTTTCAGTGCAGGTATGGTACCCAGCTATCTCCTGATAGTTAAGTATCTGCATTTGAATAACACTATGTGGGTATATATATTGCCGGGATTGGTCAGTGCCTATAATCTAATCGTTATCAGGACTAATTATAAGAGTCTGCCCAGTGAATTGATAGAAGCGGCTAAAATTGACGGTGCTGGAGAGTTGTATATCTGCTTCAAGATAGTGATGCCTCTGTCTAAGCCTGTATTGGCAAGTATAGGATTCTTGTTTCTGGTAGGTAAGTGGAATAATTGGATGACATCTATGCTGTATATTACGAAACCGAGTCTTTACTCTCTGCAATATTTGCTACAGAAGATTTTACAGGAAGCAGAATTTCTGAAGCAGATGGCGCAATCGGGTATACTGGAGGCGGGAGAAGTGTTTCCTACAGAAAGCTATCGTTATGCCATGGCATTGGTAGCGGCCGGACCGGTATTGTGTGTATTCCCCTTCTTTCAGAAATATTTCGCAAAGGGTTTGACACTTGGTGGTGTCAAGGGGTGAGTGCACCCTTGAAGGAAAATGATCTGGGAGCGATGCTCCTGTAATAAGCAAGACTCTTAATAGAGTAAATCTTTTTAATAAGTTTTTTAATAAGCTAAGGAGGTATGTAATGAAAAAGTTAAAAAAATTTTTGGCACTTGGTTTGAGTGCCGCAATGGTTATGGGCATGACTGCATGCGGTAATGCCGAGGGAAAGCAGTCCGCCAGCAATGGATCACAGGTGAGCAATGCAACAGATATTTCTTCTGAGGTAGTGGAAGTGAAAAAGCCTGTTACTCTGGAATGGTGGTATCGCGGAAATGGTATTCAGAAGGATACCGAACTGGTAGAGAATGAATTTAACAAGCTTCTCCAGACTTATCCAGGTATGGAACATGTAACGGTGAAACTGAACTGCTATACAGGTGCAGATTACGCCAATGCAGTTGCTTTGGCACAGTCTGCAGGTCAGCAGATAGATATTCTGAACAGCGTATATCTTAACTTCGCAGATCAAGTTACTATGGGAACTTATATTTCTCTGAATGACATGTTGGCTGAAAATGAAGCACTTTACAATGAGCTTCCTGAGTGGCTCTGGGATCTGGGATCTGTTGATGGTGAAATATACATGGTGCCTCATTATCAGAGAGGTGCAAATCAGGAATATTTGGTGATCCCGAAGGATTATTGGGATAAGTATGCAAATCAGGATGCAATTACCGAGCTGTGTGCCAACACAGACAGAACAATGGAAGAAGTTGCTTCAGTGTTGGAGGAATATGTTCTGGCTGTTCAGGCTGGTGAGGGGGCTACTAAGTATGGCGTGCCTTTTGGTCAGATGTATTCACATGAGCACGGTTTTCTTGAAAGATTTGATGATATCAGCAACAGCATATTATTATTTGAGGACAACGAGGCAGTTGAATACATGTATGCTTCAGAACGTGTAAAGAAGGCATATGAGATTTCTGCACAGTGGTATGATAAGGGAATTATTCATCCGGAAGTAATGACGGTTAACAATATGGGCGGTAAGAACATGCTCAACCCGGTTTCCTATTGCTTCTCGCTCCAAAACGGTGCGGGCAGCGGAGAAATGGTTAGCAAGCAGTTAACTAGCTCCTTTGGTTTTGATGTAGTTGCAATTCCTATTTGGGATGATTACTTTATTAAGAATACATGGGGAGCAGGCGGCGATGGTATCACTGCAACCTGTAAGAACCCTGAGGAAGCATTGCGCTTGATCGAGCTGATGACCACAGAAGAAGGTATTGAATTGTACAACATGGTAGTGTATGGTCTGGAAGGCACGCATTATGAGAAGCTTGATGATACTCACATCAAAACTTTTGAATATGATGGCACACAGGGGGGAACGGATACTTCGTATTCAGCAATGAAGTGGATCATGGGTAATACCTTTCATGCATATCTGAATCAGGGCTGTAGTGATTCAGAAAATGAAATCGCTCGACAAATCAATGAATCTTCTGATAACAAGACATCTTCTATCATGGGATTTATTGTAGATATAAGTAGTATTGAGACTGAAATCGAACAGATAAAGGCTGTTAAGGGTGAATTTTATGGTGCTTTAAGTGGTGGTGCTTTAGGAACAGCAGGATGGGAAGAATACTACAATAAATTTGTTCAGAAGCTTGAAAGCGCAGGTTTGCAGGAGGTATTAGACGAAATCCAGAACCAGGTAGATGAATTTAAGGCTGCTAAATAGTAAAAAGTGGTACACAATAGGTATTGACTCAAGCTGTGAAAAGGGGAGATGCAAGTCTTCCCTTTTTTAAAACGAACAGGAGTAGATATGAAGTATAAGGAAAAAATGACAGAAATTCTGGATAGAGAATTGACACAGTTTGATGAAAAAGAAAATATGGTGACCCGGGTGGAGAAGGTTAACCAAGGTTATCATACTAAAGTGGAAGGGAAAATTCATCACATAAAAGCCACTTCCGTATTTGCAGTAGGTGTTTTGCTGGCACAGGAGAATGCTCACTATGATAAGGCATTCAGCGCACTGGAGCGTATCTGTGACCTGCAGGATATCAGGAAGGACAGTCCAACCTTTGGCTTGTGGTCCTATTATATGGAGGAAGATCTGGAGCATATGATCGCTCCGGATTATAATTGGGCGAATTTTGTGGGAAGAGATCTGTTGGCAGTGTGCATTTTGTGTGAGGATAAGCTTCCGGATGCTTTAAAGAGCAGACTGCACGAAGCCATCCGCAATGCAGCAGAGTGCACCATCCGCAGGAATGTGGCAGCAGATTATACCAATATCAGCCTGATGGGCAGTCTGACCATCATTGCAGCAGGAGAGCTTCTTAGGGATGACAGAATCTTTCAGATTGGAAAGCGGCGTCTGGAAAAGCTGTGCGAATATACCCGTGTAACCACTGGCTTTAGCGAATATAACAGCTCCGCTTACGTGATGATCGCAATAGAGGAAATCTCCCGAATGCTGGTATTTTTTAAGGAGGAAGAATGTCGTGCAATGGCACAGGAGTTGAATCGGTATGCATGGGAGATGCTGGCTTCTCATTACAATACCTCCCTTGCCCAGCTGACTCCACCACAGACAAGGGCATATATGGACGTGGATGACGGCAGATTGGCAAATTTGATTTGGCTGGGTACAGAGGGCAGATATGGAAGCTCACATCCGGAGCATATAGGGCTGGATGCGGCGTTATATCTGAAATTCCACTGCCCGGAGGAAGTACTTCCTCTATTTGAAGAAAAGGAGCGCTTTTTTGCACATACCTACTATCGGAAGAACGATATCCGTCAGCCGGGGGAGGATGTGACAATCATCCGAGAGTTGGACAGCCCGGATCTGATCGCATATTCCTACAAGACATCGGCATATTCTATGGGAGCCTTTGCACTGTGTGACACCTGGAATCAGCGCAGAAATGTGATGGTGGTCTGGGATAAGGAGAAGCCCAAGACCTTCCGCTTACGAGGTATCCACAATGGATACGATTTTTGCTCCGGAATGGCTTATGCGGTGCAGGATAAAAATCATATTCTGGGTCACCTTGGGTTCGTTACGGACAGGGGAAGCTTCCACTATATCTTGGATAAGGTCAAGAATGGCGTCTATGATGTGGAGGAGCTGAATTTTCGTTTTGAGCTTGGCGGTAACAGTGCTGATGTGATTGTCAGAGAAGTGAAAAATCCAAGACACGGCAAGGATTTTGTGGTTGAAGATGCTTTCCTGCGGATCAGCCTGCATATCGAGAAATGGGTATTTGACGGTAAGGATGCATCGGTGTATCTGTCAGAGGATGGCAGGGCTGTAATTCTGGAAGGCTATAAGGGACCGGCAGTACAGCTGGATACCAATAGGTTGGGAGATACCTATGGGGTGTTTGTGTTGAGCGTGGATACTATCGGTTTAGCAAGAGAAGCTGGAGAATTACAGACTAAAGAGGAAACAAAAAACATGGACGAAATACAGATAAACAACCTGCCGGGCGGCAAGGTAAAGTCTGAGTGGAAGGGCATGAGTGTTACATCTCCGGGCGCTCCTGTACCCTATCGCAGAGCCCTTGGGCTGGATACACCGACCTATGACAAAATGCAGTCCCAGATCCAGACTATTCTGAAGAAAATGCAAGGCATGGAGGCAGACGGAACTGTGGAAGAGACCTGCCCCATCAGTATCATTTCCATGGATGCCTGGGAGTGGCCCCAGGGTGTGGCACTTTTTGCCATGTATCAGTATTACAGGGAGAGCGGCGACAAATCTGTACTGGAATATCTGAAGGCTTGGTTTGACCGCCAGATTGCCAAGGGCTTACCGCCTCAGAATATTAATACCACCTGCCCTATGCTGACCTTAGCCTGCATTTACGAGGAGGAGAGAAATGAGAAATATCTTCCACTTTTGCAGGAGTGGCTGGAAGGTGTTATGCACAGACTTCCCCGGACACCTGAGGGTGGCTTGCAACATATCGTCAGCGGTATCTTAAATGAAGGACAGCTTTGGGATGACACCCTGTATATGACGGTGCTTTTCCTTGCCAGAATGGGTCACGTGCTTGGAAAAGAGGACTATATTCAGGAAAGTATCCGCCAGTTTATGGTGCATATCAAATATTTATCCGATGTGAAGACGGGACTTTTCTTCCATGGCTGGACCTTCTGCGGCAATCATCACTTTGCAGAAGCTCTGTGGGGCAGAGGGAATTCCTGGTACACCGCTGGTCTGGTGGACTATCTGGAGTGCCTGGAGGGCAATGAGGGCGTCAAGCAGTTCCTATTGACCACACTGCTTAGACAGGCAGAGGCTCTGGAAAATTGTCAGGATGAAAGCGGTCTGTGGCATACCATTCTGGATGATGCGGACTCTTATTTGGAGACCTCTGCCTCCTGTGCCTTTGCCTACGGTATCCTGAAGGCAGTGCGTAAGGGGTATCTGCCTGCAAGGTTTGCAATGGTGGGCGAGAAGGCTGTGAAGGGCGTTATGGAGCAGATTGCTGAGGATGGCACGGTGAATGGAGTGTCTTATGGAACACCGGTATTTTCCACTATTCAGGAATATAAGGAGATTCCCATTTGTCCTATGCCGTATGGACAATCCATGGCATTGATGATGCTGGTGGAAGCCTATCGGGGAAAGAACTGAGTGTATGGAGTTAAGCGATAGGTTACAGATAAAGAAAAGGGTTCGTTAAAGGAGGGCAATTATTATGGGAGTACTTTTACTTTTTGGCAGCAGTATGGCACATCAGCTTGAAAGTATGCTTGTAAAGAATTACAAACATAAATACGGAGATGGCGGATTGCTTTTTAATGCTCTTATGTCACTATTTGCATTGATCTATTTTGTTGTTTCGGATAAAGATGGATTCTTTTTCCCTCAGGGAATCTGGGGATATGGGATCATGGGTGCGGCACTGTATGCCATAGGCTTTTACTCTGTCTACATTGCAATGGGCTGCGGCTCCTATGCACTGACAAATTTGCTGATGTCCTTTACATCTGTTTTTACAATCGGATTTGGTCTGATATACCTGAAGGAACCGGCAACTGGCATTACATATTTTGCAATTGTATTGAGTTTCCTTTCTATTTTATTGATGAATTATAAGAAGGATGAAAATGCGAGTGGAAACCTGGTGACGCCGAAATGGTTGCTGTGTATGTTGCTGGGAATAACCAGCAATGGTATATTGACTATTCTTTCCAGATTACAGCAAATACATTTTGAGAATCAATGCACAAATGAATATTTGATCATCTCATTGAGTGGTTCTTTTATTGCATTGTTGGTTGCTGGAATTACGAAAGACAGAAAGAATCTTGCAAATATTTCAAAATATGGTGTGTTTACTGGTGCAGTTGCAGGGATATTAAACGGAGTTGGTAATTATATTAGAATTCAATCCTATCTGTATATTCCAATTATGCTTGCTGCGCCAATTGAATCAGGAATGAAGATTGTATTGACTTTTGTGATTGCTTTTCTTATTTATAAAGAAAAATTGACAAAGACTCAGATGCTAGGAGCGGGACTTAGTGGAGTTGCACTGATTTTGTTGAACATTAAGTAATTACATATTAGGTAATTGTTAAATGTTTTTCTCCTTTCCTGTGGATAACTTATGCGATGGGCAACTATCACGGCGAGTTGGCTGGCGATGCCTTGCAGAAACACATCTGCTTTGGTCGTTAGGTGGTTGTGGGGCTTCCGACCGGCGGTGCCCATGTTTGTTTTGAGGTGGTTGATAGTACGTTCCACAACAGCCCGGATATTGTAAAGAGCGATTCATTCATCGCTATCCCGCTGGATGCCGGGGAACATGTGGAAAGTCAGGTTCTCATAAGTGTAAGTGGTTCGTCCTTTTTGGGCGGTACTGCAAGGATTGCACATTCACAGACCCACTTGCCATCTTTCATGTGGACTTTGGGACAGCACCATTTGATTCTTTCAGAACGCCCTTTTTCTTTTGTGATACCGCAGTATTTCATGGACAGGGACGGATCATTGGGGCGGGTTGGGTAGCCGTAAGCGTTGTAACCTACTTTTGGGAGTGTGCTTTCATTCCGCTGGTTCATTGGTATAAGTACTTTTTTGAAGTGACAATCGTCTTTCAGGAAAACCATAGATATCAATGGAATCAAAAGCAGCATCATAAGGGTTTTCAGCATTTAACAAATGCCTAAAATGGTTTAAGAAAGAAAAAGATGTTAGAAAAACAGGATGACATCGTGGTCACGCTTACTACAGACAAAGTAGCGTATAAGGCGACGGAAGAGATCAAAGTGTCTGTTAAGGTGGAAAATACTAGTGGTTCTGCAGTAAGTGACACTGAAAATTAAGATTTGAAAATTTTTCACTGACGCACATGCTTCAGAGTAATATAACGAAAGGATATACCATAATGGGAAATAGTTATAAATTTAATGGAATTATTGATCAGTCCGTAAACTTTATAGAAGAAGTGCAGCTCTTGAGAGAAGAACTTTGGCATAGATTTGTAAATCAGTTCAAAGAGGAAGATGCGGATTATGAAGGCGGCTGGCGAGGTGAGTATTGGGGTAAGATGATGCGAGGAGCATGTCTTGTTTATGAATATTCTCAGAATCCTAAGTTGTATCAGGTGTTGACAGATACCATAAAAGATTTACTTACTGCAGAGGATGAATTAGGCAGGATTAGCAGTTATGCAGTAAATCATGAATTTGAAGCATGGGACATGTGGGGACGCAAATATGTCCTTCTGGGAATGCAGTATTATTTGGAAATCTGTAAGGATGAAGAGTTGGCACAGAAGGTTGTGGAAAGTATGTGTCGGCAGGTGGATTATATAATGAGTAAAATTGGGCTTCCGAAGGATGGCAAGCTTCTGATTACTCGGGCTACCCGACATTGGAGGGGGTTAAATTCCTCCTCCATTCTGGAGCCTGTTGTCAAGCTTTACAAATTGACAAAAGAGCAGAAATATTTGGATTTTGCTACTTATATTGTAAATTGCGGCGGGACAGACGTAGTTAATATTTTTGAGCTTGCTTATGAAGACAAATTTTATCCTTATCAGTATCCGGTAACAAAGGCGTATGAGATGACCTCCTGTTTTGAAGGCTTATTGGAATATTATTATGTAACCGGAGACGAAAAATATAAAACCAGTATTGTTAATTTTGCGAATAAAGTGCTGGAAAGTGATTTCACAATTATTGGATGTGCAGGGTGTTCGCATGAATTGTTTGACCATTCCACCGTTAGACAGGCAAATACAACTAATGGCGGTATTCAACAGGAGACCTGTGTAACTGTTACACTCATGAAGTTTTTTTATCGACTTGCATTATTGACAGGTGAGAGCAAGTATGTAGATGCCTTTGAGATATCATTATTTAATGCATATTTGGGTGCGATTAACACAGAATCTGTAATCAATACAGGTTCTATGCTTGACCTGAGTGGGGAGTACACTGTGCCTCCTGATTGGAAGGCAGAAGCGTTGACATTTGATAGCTACAGTCCATTGACAGCTGATGTGAGGGGTAAGGGAATCGGAGGACTCAAGGTCATGTCGGATATGCATTATTATGGCTGTTGTGTATGCATTGGTCCGGCAGGGCTAGGTTTGGCAGCAAAGCTAGCTGTTTCAACCGATGAAAAAGAGGTTGCTCTTAATCTTTTTATAGATGGTGAAATGAATATTGCGACTCCTTCCGGTAATCCGTTGGTATTGAGGATAAGCACAGATTACCCTGTAAGCGGCAGAGTGAAGGTGGAACTGGTGCTGGGTCGGGCAGAAGAATTTAATTTAAAGATTAGGATACCTGCATGGAGCAAATGTACCGGTCTTACAGTAAATGGAGAATTGATGGAAGTTAATCGTGGATATGTGAGTCTTTATAGAGAGTGGGCTAATGATGACAGAATTGAATTGTTGTTGGATATGCGTACAGAGGCAATCAGACCAATTCCTTATGGTACCCAGATTTTGATGAATCATGTAGTCTGGGGTGCAAATATAGTAATTCCTACATATGATGAGGAAGATCCTATGGCAAAAAAACATATAGCATTGCGCAGAGGTCCAATCGTTCTTGCGCAGGAGAACCGATTAGGCTACAGTGTGGATGAACCAGTGGATATACTTGTAAGAGAGGACGGATATGTGGATGTAACATTTCCTGAAAAGCCAATCGCTCCATATGAAAATATTATAGAATTAGAAGTACCTTTGAAAGATGGTGGTAAAATGCATGTGACAGATTATGCATCAGCCGGAAAGCTTTATAGTGAAGAGAGTAAGATGGCGGTGTGGATGTTGACAAGATGAAAGAAAGAAGAATGCAAGAAGACTAAGATATGGAAGCTGGAGTTTTGACCGGAAACTTTCATGATGCAAAGCTTCACCGTGAAAACAGGGGTGTTTTCATGAAAGAAGGATATCGGAGGATGAGTTCAGCAGGCTTTAATTGTGCGGATTTAACTGTACTTTGTTCCACATGGAGCGACTATTATACAAAGCCCTTGTTCGAGGCAATTGCTGATGCCAAGAGGGAGCGTGAAATTGCTGAGGCTGTGGGAATTCGTATCCATCAGGTACATGGCCCTTGGCCTACCTATGACACTACTGGAGAAAAGAGGCGTCAGAAGTTGGTTTATATGGAGCGGGCTATTCGCCTGACATCTGTCTTTGGCGGCCATTATTTAGTAATTCATCCGGATATGCCCTTTGGCTGGGAAGAGGAATTGGATTCAGCCTTTACTCGTCAAACTAATTTAGAAATGCTTCATGCGCTACTTACTATTGCAGAACAGGAGAATGTAATTATTTGTTTGGAGAATATGTCGACCAAGCCTTATGTGATTTCACGTGCGGTGCAGATGTATAATTTCATTCGAGAAATCAATCACCCTAATACTGAAGAATGTTAAGACACCATATACAGAGTCTGGATATGTGATGTATTACTTGGATGCCAATGGACGTTATGACACCAGAGGAAGACTGGTTGAGTTCTTGGACTACGCCAAGGAAATTGGTGCGTTTGAACGAATAATGATTTTGGAAGAGCCTTTTGCGGAGGAAAACAAGATTAATGTATCCGGTCTGGGGGTAAGGGTTGCGGCAGATGAATCTGCAGATGCTCCGGAGAATGTGGAGGAGAGAATCGCGTTGGGTTATGGTGCTATTGCATTAAAGCCTGTTGCTAAGACTATGTCTGTCAGCTTACAGATGTTAAAGGTGGCTGAGGAGAACAATATTCCTTGCTTCTGTGCTGATTTGACAGTAAACCCTGTAACAAGAGAATTTAACAAATACTTTTAATTACATATGATATGGAGAATAGTAATGAACCGATTATTTACAAGAAGCACAACAATAACGTGTCAGAGTTTAGACAAAATATGGGACTTCTGTACCGATCCTGATAACCGAGGAAATATTGAAAAATGGTACGATCACTTTCCAGAAAATTATATGAAAATGAATGTTCCTTCCTGTTGGAATACAACGTTAGGGCTTTTTCGTTATGAGGGGATAGCGTGGTATCGAACAGAATTTGAAACGGCATCTGAGGATGTTTACATAAACTTTGAATCTGTCTGCCATGAGTGTGACCTGTATGTGGATGGTCGCCACTATGGTAATCATTATGGCGGTCAATTGGAGTTTGGTTTTGATGTCCCGTGCATTGGTGCAGGGAAGCATGAAATGGTAGTGCGCGTGGATAACACGGTGGATATGGCCATGACCATTCCGCATTCCTGCAGCGATTGGTACAATTATGGCGGCATTTGTCGCACTGTGAGTGTTATTGAGCTTGGCGAATGCAATATTCGGGACATGGTTATAAAGTATGAACTGAATCTCGAAAAGAAGAGTGCGGTTGTAAACGTTGCAACAACAATTTTTACAAAAAAGGCAGTTACGGATACGCTTAGGATTATCATCGATAATGAATGTGTCTATGAAAAAGAGATTACGGTTAACGGAATGTGTGAGCATCTTGCGGAGGATATTGTTGTGGACAATATCAGGCTTTGGGGAATTTATCAGCCGAATCTTTACTATGTGACCGTAACCTTTGGTGGGGAAGATCTGACCGACAGGACGGGATTTCGAGTGATAGAGGCTCGTGGCAAAGAACTTTATTTAAACGGCGAACAAATTAAGATTATAGGCATAAACCGTCATGAAATTCATCCGGACTGGGGCTTTTCCATGCCTTTTGAGTTGATTAAAAAGGATCTGGATATTATCCGGGATGCAAACCCTAATACGGTAAGAGCAGCGCACTATCCGCATAGTAAAAGGACCGTGGATTACTGTGATGAATTGGGACTGCTTTACTGGGAGGAGATTCCGCTATGGGGCAATATGCCACAGTGGGAAGAATCTTTGAAGGATGAGAAGTTTATCAGACGAGCTTTAAACATGTTGGAGGATATGCTCAAACGTGATATGAACCACCCTGCCATTGTGTTCTGGGGATTATACAATGAGCTGGATACGTCACTTCCTCAGACATTGACGCTTACAAAACGCATGGTGGAGCTTGTTCGTAAATATGACACATCCAGACTCACAAGCTATGCGTCCTGTTCTATTACGATTCCGGGCCCGCACGATATCTGTGCAGGGGAAGTAGATATGGTTAGCTTTAATTATTATCTTGCATGGCTTCCGTCTATCCAGACAGAGAGCTTTGATGAGCTGGTTGCAAGAATAAGTGCCCATGTTGACAAGGTAGCAGGCAGGGAAATGCCGATTATGATGTCAGAATTTGGCTGTGAGGGATTGAAAGGCTGTTATTCTCTTGAACCGCAGAAATGGTCTGAGAATTATCAGGCAAAGGTTTTGGAAACGGCAATGAAAGCATATTTTGAAAGCGATAAAATGTGCGGTGGCTGTATATGGCAGTTCTGCAATGTGCAGTCTCAGCCTAATTTTATATTTATGCGGCCGGGTGGTTTTAACAACAAAGGGCTTTTGGACGAGTTTCGTAGACCGAAATCCACCTATGAGGCGGTAAAGCAGCTTTATAAAAAATATAATCCGCTGGGCGACAGGGAAACTAAAATAGAATTGTATTAATAATTAAAGTCGTGCGCGGAAATATATAAAAGAAAGGTAACCATTATGAGCGAGAAGAAAAAATTGAAAATTGGTATCATGGGAGGCGGTATGGGTGCTGCTCATGCAAAAGGCTTTATGGCGCTGTCAGATTATGCCGTTGTTACAGCGGTTTGCGAGACAAATCCGGAGCTATACAGCAGATTTGATGGACGTGTCCAGCCGGATACAAAATTTTATACAGATTTTGATGAGTTTATTCATTCCGGGATTGATGCAGTCATGCTGGCAAATTATTTTCATGAGCATGCCAAATATGCGATTAAGGCTTTTGAAGCCGGTGTGGATGTTATGTCTGAGACGACCGCTGCGCCAACCCTGGCAGAATGCGTGGAATTGGTGGAGGCATGTGAAAAGTATGGAAGGAAATATGTTCTTGCTGTAAATTGTGCTTATTTTGATGCTGTGTATAACATGAGAAATAAAATTCGCAGCGGAGAAGCGGGTCCGGTTCTTTTTGCGGAGGCAGAGTATTATCATGGACCTGATCCGACAAATGCGGTGGGATCATTTAATACGGATTACAATAATCTGCATTGGAGACAGACCCTGCCGGGAAGTTATTATAATATGCATACCCTGGGAGCCCTTATGTATGTGACCGACAGCATGCCGAAATCTGTATGGTGCAAATCCATTCATGTGCCGGGATTAATAGTGCATGGGACTAAATTAACAGACAGTCCGGGGGCTGTGGTCATTACCGAAATGGATAACGGAGCGGTTTTTAAAACGACCGGATGCAGCGGAATTACACCTACCAGCAAGTGGTATCGTATCAACTGTGAAAATTTCTGCATGGAAACGGAAAGGTACGATGGGCCTGAGAGAAAGTTTATACAGGCAATGCACAGCGGGACAGAAATTACCATTCCGGGAGCGAAGAATGTAGGTCTGGATACACCGGAAATACTGGAACTGAAGGAAAAAGTGGATACAACCACCGGCCATGGAGGAATTGACTTTTATAATAAGGTTCATTTTATTAAGTATCTTAATGGAGAAGAAGAACCGGAGTTTGATATTTACCGCGCGGTTACGCTTTCGGCAGTAGGTATTTTGGGATGGTACAGCGTACTTACCGGTAAGGAATTCCGCATTCCGGATTTTAGAAATCCGGAGGATCGAGACAAAATCAGATGGGATACAAGAACACCGTTTGGTAAGACTGTGGATGAGCTTACATTACCGTACAAGGTGTCTGACCGTGATCGCTTTGATTTGTATGATTCGAGATATCGTTTCCGGTTGTAGAATGGGGACTGTTCAAAGAGGTAACGGACATCTGAGGAAGTTGTTGGTCGAGGCCGTAGGAGGCATCTGTAAGGGAACGGTAGGGCATAAATCCAAGGAACTACGAGCAAGACAGAGGAAATCTTTGGAAAAGCTTGACTTTATACCAAGATGCGGTTATACATATCTAATTATTAATTACGAATAGGGGAGAGAAAATGAAATCTGCTTATGCGAATAACAAAGAATTGATACAAAAACAAATTCCGTCAATGACATTTGATGGAAAAGATTTTGAAACATGGAGGATTTCCGCGAGGGAAAAGCTTTCTGAACTTCTTGGCATGGATAAGTTTATTAATGTAGCTCCGGAGTTAGAAATAGAATATGAGAAGAAAATTGATAAAGCTACTGAAATCAGATTTTCCTTTCAAAGCGAAAAAGGCTATCGGGTGCCGTGCCATATGCTTCTTCCGGATGGTATTGAAAATCCTCCTGTAATCATATGTCTGCAGGGTCATTCAACGGGTATGCATATATCCCTCGGTATAGCAAAATACGATAAAGATCAGGCATCTATCAGCGGCGGCGACCGTGATTTTTGCGTACGTGCCGTGAAAGAAGGTTTTGCTGCAATAGCAGTAGAACAGAGAAACTTCGGTGAATGCGGCGGATCCGAAAAGGGTCCCGGATGCTTTGAGTCGGCACTTACGGCAATTCTTATGGGCAGGACAACTATCGGCGAAAGAGTATGGGATATAGTCTGTCTGATCGATGTATTGGAATCTAATTTTGCCGATAAAGTTGATGTGAGCAAAATATGTTGTATGGGAAATTCCGGCGGCGGTACTGCAACAGCCTATGTTGCTGCCTTAGAGGACAGAGTAGTGCTTGCTATGCCGTCATGTGCTATGTGTACATATAAGGATTCAATCGGCGCCATGAGTCATTGTGCGTGCAATTATGTTCCTCATATGGCAGAGTATTTTGATATGGGTGATCTTATGGCAATGGCGTACCCAAAATATTATATTCAAGTATCGGGAATTGAAGATTCTATTTTCCCGCTGTTTGGAGCTGAAGAAGTTTTCGAAAAAGGGAAGCGGGTCTATGAAGCATGCGGAGAAGGTCATCGGTGTACTCTTATAAAAGGTAATGGCGGACATAGATTTTATGCGGATGATTCTTGGCCGGTTGTACATAAATATGTTGGCATCTAAATTGACTATGAATTGTTTTTTGAGAAAGCTAGGGAAGGAGAAATATCCTATGCAAGTATAAAAAGTGTCTTTTTCTTGTTTTTCCGCATAATAATCTTATGAACGTATTGCAAAAGATTTTTATAGATCATTATGAGGAAATTTAGTATGCTCTCCATCCTCGTCCTGTTGTCATGGAAAACATTACGAAGATGGTTAATTGCGGGGATCCCTCCTATGGTGGTACCATGTACGGATGCCCGCATTGCGGCGAACTCAAATTCGTTGCCTTCCGCTGTCATGCAAAATTTTGCCCCTACCTGCGGTAAAGAGATCCAGCAGGAGAAGACTGGATTTACAAGATAAGAAGCTGAAAAAGACACTTCGTAAGGAAGCTAAGAACAGAAAAAGGGAACAGAAGAAAAGTAAGTTGAAAAGAATTGCATAGTAGGAATGAAAACCATTGCTTTGGAAATTTTTCGGGCAGTGGTTTTTCTGTGCCTTTCATTTGGTGCAATTTATCAGGTGGAATGAGTCCACTTCAGTATAGAAGTAGTCTAGGAATAGCAAGCTAGTCCAAGAAAACGTCCGCATCCCCGATCTCAGGAGTAAGTTTTACAAAAAATAATGAAACAGAACTTACTCTTGCAAACTGGAAGTAAAAAATGCAATTTACCACTGGTACAAGACTGGTACATCAATTGCAAGTTCATCGGAAAAAGTGTGCGCCTGAATCAAATATTCGTCAGAAAAAGTGTAAACACTTGGTTGTATTTCGTCAGAAAAAATGTATAATATAATCAGAGAAGAATAAATACAAGGATGGTAGTGGTGTATGGAACGCAAAGCAATGGAATCACTTGTACAATGGAAGAGTAGTAAACGCAGAAAACCTTTGATTATCAAAGGTGCAAGGCAAACCGGAAAAACCTGGCTGATGAAGGAATTCGGAAAACGATATTTCAAATATACCGCATATATTAATTTTGATAATAATGAGTATATGAGGGATGTGTTTGATATGGATTATAATATTGAGCGTATTCTTATGGCAGTGAATATTGCAACAGGGGTTAAAATTGTTCCGGAGGAGACCTTGATTATTTTTGACGAAATTCAGGAAAATCCTCGTGCAATTGCTTCTTTAAAATATTTTTGTGAAAATGCACCGGAATATCCGGTAATTGCAGCCGGCTCCTTATTGGGGGTTGCAATTCATAAAGGAGTATCCTTTCCGGTAGGAAAAGTGGATAGTATCGAATTGAGTCCGTTGAGTTTTCGGGAGTTTCTGTGTGCAGTTGGCGAGGAAGGGCTGGAAACATTGATTAGCGAGCAGGATTTTGAACTTATGAATGCCTTTCGTGAAAAATATATTGATTGGTTGAAAAAGTATTATTATATTGGAGGTATGCCGGAAGTAGTGCAGGCGTTTGTAGAAAACAAGGACTTTGCAGAAGTTCGGTATTTGCAGAATAAGATTATTGAAATGTATGAAAACGACTTCAGCAAACATACTTCAGAGAATGAACTTCCGCGAATTCGTATGGTGTGGAATTCTATCCCGATGCAATTAGCTAAAGAAAATAAAAAGTTTTTCTTTGGAAAAATAAAAGAAGGTGCCAGGGCTAAGGATTTTGAAATTGCTATCGAATGGCTACAGGATTGCGGATTGATTAAAAAGGTGTATAATGTTAGTAAACCGGCTGTACCGTTGAAGGCGTATATAGAGTTTTCAGCTTTTAAGTTGTACTTGCTCGATGTGGGATTGTTAGGTGCGTTGAGTGAGTTGGATGCCCGGACTGTTTTGGACGGAAGTGCAATTTTTGTGGAATTTAAAGGGGCTTTAACGGAGCAGTATGTGCTTCAGCAGTTGGTTGCAGATACACAGTATACTCCATATTATTTCACGGAAACCAAGTCAGAGGGAGAGATTGATTTTGTCATTCAAAAAGGAATGTATATTATTCCAATTGAAGTAAAGGCAGAAGAAAATCTTAAGGCAAAGAGTTTGCGCGTTTACTACGAAAAGTATAAGCCACAAGCTGCAATACGTACGTCTATGTCGGGGTATAAGGAGCAGGATTGGCTGGTGAATATGCCACTGTGGACGGTATCACAATTTTAATTATATAAGAGGTTCATTATGTATATAATAGTAGGGCTCGGCAATCCGGGGAAGCAGTACGAGGGAACGCGTCATAATATTGGTTTTGATGTCATAGATGCGCTTTCCGATAAATATAATATTTCTGTAATTGAGCGTAAGCACAAGGCTCTGATTGGAAAAGGCGTGGTGGCAGGTCAGAAGGTGATTTTGGTGAAGCCGCTGACGTTTATGAATTTGAGTGGGGAAAGTGTGCGTGAGGTATTAGATTACTACAAGGTGGACGAAGAGGAAGAACTGATTGTAGTATATGACGATATTTCCTTGGTGCCGGGGGGACTTCGCATTCGCGGTAAGGGAAGTGCGGGCGGCCACAATGGTATCAAGAATATTTTACAGCATCTTGGTCATGATGTATTTAAGCGCGTGAAGGTAGGCGTAGGCGAGAAGCCAAAGGGCTGGGATTTGGTAGACCATGTGCTTGGTCGATTTACTACCGAGGAGCGTAAGGCCGTAGATGAGGCGGTAAAGGTAGCAGTGGAAGCAGTTGAACTTCTGGTTACATTTGGGTTGGATGAGGCTATGAACAAGTGTAACCGAAGTGGAAAGTAGTTAAAAAGTAGGAAGTAAAAGAGGGCAACTATGCAGGCTTTATTGACGCCGCTTTACGAATTGGCGGAATACTCACAAATAAAAAATGCACTGCGTAAAGCCGGCGGAGTAGTGTCCGTCTCCGGTTGTGTGGATGCACAAAAATGGCATATGGCGTATGGACTTGGCGATGGTTATAAATATAAAATCATCGCTACTTTTAGCGAATTGCATGCAAGGGAGGCTTATGAGCAGTTTCGTGCCTATGACCGAAATACCTTTGTATATCCTGCCAAGGACTTGATTTTTTATCAGGCGGATATCCACGGTAATCAGCAAACGAAGGAGCGCATTCGTGTATTGAAGCGTCTTCTTCAAAAAAAGCCCATTACCATTGTGACAACCTTTGATGCGCTAATGGCACCTCAGGTGCCGCTGTCTGTGTATGAAGAGAGCATTATTTCACTGAAAAAAGGCAGCGAAGTCAATCTGACAGAGCTGTCAGAAAGGTTGGTGGCACTGGGATATGAAAAAACATATCAGGTAGAAGCTCCGGGGCAGTTTGCGGTTCGTGGAGATATTTTAGATGTGTTTGATTTGACCGAGGACAATCCGGTGCGTGTGGAGCTGTGGGGAGACGAAATTGAGTCTATTCGAAGCTTTGACGTGGAAAGTCAGCGCTCTATTGAGATGCTTACCCAGGTGCAGATTTTCCCGGCAATGGAAATGATCCTTTCTGCAGAGCGCAAGGAACGTGGTATGCAGGCCATTGAGGCGGAGGCGGACAAACAATATGACTTGTTCCGCAAGGATTTTAAAACGGAAGAAGCGCACCGCATTAAGCAGCAGGTAAAGGAACTGAAAGAGGACTTATTTACCTTTCAGTCCATGACCAATCTGGATAGTTATCTGCATTATTTTTATGGGGAAACCGGAAGTTTGTTGGATTTTATGGAGGCTGACAAGAGCCTGCTGATTTTGGATGAGCCGGTGCGTATTAAGGAACATGTGGATGCGGTAGAGCTGGAATTTAAAGACAGTATGAGCAATCGTCTGGAAAAGGGTTATGTTTTGCCCGGGCAGACCAGGCTGTTGTATTCCAGTGAGGAAGTGGCAGCAGGGCTTGTGAAGCGTCCGGTGCTGGCTCTTTCCATGATGGAAAGTAAGTGTGCGCTTTTTACTTATAAAGAACAGTTTCAGGTAGAAGCTAAAATGGTTTCTCCTTACAATCATAGCTTTGAGACTCTGGTAAAGGATTTGGCGAAGTATCGCAAAAATAAATACCGTATGGTGTTAGTTAGTCCTTCCAGGACCAGGGCGAAACGTCTGGCGGAAAGTTTGCGTGACAATGATATTGCTGCGGCTTACAGCGAAGACCCATTCCGTGAGGCAGTGGTTGGGGAAGTGCTTTGTATGCAAGGCAACATTGCCAGAGGTTTTGAGTATCCGTTATTACATTTTGTGGTGATTGCGGAAAGTGATATTTTCGGTGCAGAAAAACGCAAAAAGAAAAAGAAATCTTCTTTTTCCGGTACGAAGATTCAGGATTTTGCAGAGCTTCATATTGGCGATTATGTGGTGCATGAAACCTATGGTCTTGGTCAGTATCAGGGCATTGAAAAGGTGGAAGTGGATCATATTATCAAGGATTATATTAAGTTAGCATATCGTGACAATGGAAATGTTTATGTGCCGGCTACGGGGCTTCATATTTTACAAAAATACGGTTCTGCGGATGCTAAACCGCCGAAGCTTAGTAAACTGGGTACCAAGGAATGGACAAAGACTAAGCAGAAGGTACGTGCAGCAGTGGAGCTGGTGGCTAAGGACTTGGTGGAATTGTATGCCCACAGGCAGCAGGCCAATGGTTTTCAGTATGGACCGGATACGGTGTGGCAGAGGGAGTTTGAGGAAATGTTTCCGTTTGAGGAGACTCCGGACCAGATTTCTGCTATTGAGGCTACCAAAAAGGACATGGAAAGCACCAAAATTATGGATCGTTTGATTTGCGGGGATGTAGGCTATGGGAAAACGGAAGTTGCCATTCGTGCAGCCTTTAAGGCCGTTCAGGAAGGCAAGCAGGTGGTGTATTTGGTGCCCACCACTATTTTGGCACAGCAGCATTACAATACCTTTGTACAGCGCATGAAGGAGTACCCGGTGCGGGTGGACCTAATGTGTCGCTTCCGCACGCCTTCAGAGCAGAAGCGCACTCTTGCGGACTTGAAGAAAGGGTTTGTGGATATTGTGATTGGAACTCATAGGGTGCTTTCTAAGGATATGGAGTTTAAAGATTTGGGTCTTTTGATTATTGACGAAGAACAGCGCTTTGGTGTGGGAGATAAGGAAAAAATCAAAAAGCTGAAAGAAAATATTGATGTTCTCACGCTGACGGCTACTCCGATTCCGAGAACCCTTCATATGAGTTTGATTGGTGTCCGTGATATGAGCCTTTTGGAAGAGGCACCATTAGACCGCCTTCCGATTCAGACCTATGTTATGGAATACAACGAAGAAATGGTGCGCGAAGCTATTGTCAGGGAGCTTACCCGCGGTGGGCAGGTATATTATGTATACAATCGTGTAAACGATATTGAGCAGGTGGCCATGCAGGTGCAGCAGCTGGTACCGGAGGCGACGGTAAGCTTTGCACATGGCCAGATGAAGGAGCATGAGTTAGAGCGCATCATGTATGATTTTGTCAGCGGCGACATAGATGTGCTGGTATCTACTACTATTATTGAGACCGGTATGGATATTTCCAATGCCAACACCATGATTATTCACGATGCAGACAGCCTGGGGCTTAGCCAGTTGTATCAGCTTCGCGGACGTGTGGGTCGTTCCAACCGTACAGCTTATGCCTTTATGATGTATAAGCGTGGCAAGTTATTAAAAGAAGTGGCAGAAAAGCGCCTGCAGGCGATTAAAGAGTTTACCGATTTGGGCAGCGGCTTCAAAATTGCCATGCGAGATTTAGAAATTCGCGGTGCTGGCAATCTTTTGGGTAAGGCGCAGCATGGGCATTTGGAAGCAGTTGGCTACGATATGTACTGCAAGATGTTAAACGAAGCGGTAATGACTGCTCAAGGCAAAAAAGTGGCTGTGGACTTTGATACCAAGGTGGATGTCAGTGCAGATGCCTTTATTCCTGTGGAATATATTTTGAACGAAGTGCAGAAACTGGATATATACAAGCGTATTGCAGGTGTGGAAAGTCTTGCAGAAAAAGAGGATATGCTCCATGAGCTGGAAGACCGTTTTGGTAATGTACCGACACCGGTAGATAATTTGCTTCGTATTAACCTCTTACGTGTTCGTGCTCATCGTATGTATATGACAGACATTCGAAGCATCAAGGACAGAATTCAGTTTGTGATTCGTCCGGACGCACGTATTCATCCGGAGCGTATCCCTGTTTTTGTAAAATCCTTTAAGGGCAGTATGAGCTTTACCCCTGCGGGTACTCCGACCTTTACTTATCGTGTGGTGCTGACCGGTATGGTGGAAAAAGACGCACAGATTATTCTGGGCGCTTGTGAAGATGTTTTAGAGCGTATGGAGGAGGAACTTTATCTTCCGGAAGAAAATATGTAATATTCACAAAAATTTAATATAGTTTTTCTTTCTTTTGTTGCCATATTCTAGTAGAATGTAATTATAGGAAAGCATGTACTACATGATAAAAATATAGTTTTCATACGAAAGGAAACGAAATGGAGAATCAGAACCAGGAATTGGTTTTAATGGTAGAGCAGGTGGAAGCACTCAAGCAGGCCAAGCCTTTTGTGGAGCTTATGATGTACAATCGTTGTGCAATTCGGGAGATAGAGACGAAGCTTCGTGTGTTGGATGAGGAATTTTCTATCCGTGCGGATAGAAATCCGATACAGACCATTAAATCCCGCGTAAAAAAACCGATAAGTATTATCGAAAAGCTTCAACGCAGGGGGTATGAAGTTACCGTACAAAATATGCAGGAGCACTTGACAGATATTGCAGGTGTCAGAGTTATTTGCTCCTTTATAGAAGATATTTATAAATTGGCAGAACTGTTGCTTAGTCAGGATGATATTATCTTAGTAGAGATTAAGGATTATATTAAAAATCCTAAGCCAAATGGTTATCGCAGCCTGCATCTGATTATAGAGATACCGATTTTCTTGTCTCATGAAAAAAAGCATATGCGGGTGGAAGTACAGTTCCGCACCATTGCAATGGACTTTTGGGCCAGCTTAGAGCATCAGCTTAAGTACAAAAAGAAAATAGAAAATCCGGAAAAGATTGCAAACGAGCTTAAATATTGTGCAGATGTGATTACGGAAGTGGATATGCGTATGCAGGACATCCGTTATATGATTGATGAAGTAGAAAAGAAACACGATAAAAGTTAGGAGGACACGGAGTTGAAGCAGTCTGGTGAAGATTATTTAGAAAGTATATTACGAATCGGCAGGGAGCGGGGGAATGTCAGAAGTATCGATATTGCCCGCGACTTACAGGTGTCCAAGCCTAGCGTAAGCGTGGCGGTACATAATCTGCAGGATGCAGGATACTTATTGATGGACGGACATGACATTACCCTGACCAACAGAGGACGGGAAATTGCGGAGCGTGTTATGGAACGCCATGAATTATTTTATAACTTCCTCACAGGTCTTGGGGTGAATGATGCGATTGCAGAGGAAGATGCCTGCAATCTGGAACATGCTTTAAGCAGCGAAAGCTTCGAAGCAATTAAAGGGTTTGTGGAGAAGAATTTGGTAAAGTAAGAGTGCAAAAAAGAAATTAACGAATTTGCAGAAAAACGCTATAATAAAATTGACGAATTTGCAGAAAAACACTATAATAAAATTGACGAATTTGGGGGAGGGAGGGAAAAAGTGTGTTTCAAAGAAAAATATATAGCAAATTATTGGAATGGAAACAAGAATCAGAGGGAAAAACGGCCTTGCTGGTTGAAGGTGCAAGACGAGTAGGAAAGTCTACTGTTGTTGAAGAATTTGCAAAAAATGAGTATAAAAGTTACATTTTAATAGATTTTTCGAGGGCATCAAAGGAGGTAAAAGGCTTATTTGAAGATATATCTGATCTGGATTATATTTTTCTGAGATTACAGTTGATTTTTAATGTAGACTTGCATGAAAGAGAGTCTGTGATTATTTTTGATGAGGTTCAGCTTTGTCCGATGGCGCGTCAAGCAATAAAGCATTTGGTAAAGGACCATCGCTATGATTATATTGAGACTGGTTCGCTGATTTCCATAAAGAAAAATATCAAAGACATACTAATACCGAGTGAAGAGAGAAAAATATCCATGCATCCGATGGATTATGAAGAGTTTCTTTGGGCGCTGGGAAACCAGGCAACCGCAAAGCTCTTGGCAGGAGTATTAGAAAAAAAGATGCCGTTAGGTGATGCGGTGCATAGAAAGTTGATTAGAGATTTTCGCTTATATATGCTGATAGGTGGAATGCCGCAGGCAGTAAATGAGTATCTTGAGACCAATAATTTCAGGAAAGTTGATGAAGTAAAACGCGATATTTTACAGCTATATATCGACGATTTTAAAAAGATTGATTCAAGCGGAAAGATGTCACTGCTGTTTGATGCTATACCGGCACAGCTTAATACAAATGCATCTAGGTATCAAGTATCAAGTGTATTGGAAGGAGAGAGAGCTGATCAGATTTTGGAATTGATCGCAGATATGGCAGATTCCAAAACAATACAAATAGCATATCATGCAAATGACCCTAATATTGGTCTTGCAAATGCTAAAGATTTAAGAAGATTTAAACTTTTTCTGGCGGATACAGGACTGTTTGTTACAATGCTCTTTAAAGATAAGGAATTTACGGAGAACATTATATATGAGAAATTGTTAAGTGATAAGTTGAGTGTTAATCTGGGATATGTATATGAAAATGTAGTGGCCCAGATGCTAGCGGCTAATGGACACGCATTATATTATTATACGTTTTTGAATGAAAAAACAAACCACAATTATGAGATAGATTTCTTGATTTCTAAAAGGAACAAGCTGTGCCCGATAGAGGTAAAGGCTTCCGGATATAATGTGCATAAATCATTAGATGCTTTTTGCGAAAAATATTCCGAGCGTATTATGGACAAATATCTTGTTTATACAAAGGATGTGAAGAAAGACGCTGATGTAATCATGATACCAATGTATTTGGTTCCTTTTTTGCGATAGTTTATAATAAGTTATAATAATAAATAAGCGGAGGCAATGGCATGTCTCCTGTCTGTGTTGACAGGGGCATGCCATTGCCTCCGCTTATTTGTGAAAGCTGTTTTACCATGACAGGAGCTCTGCGGCATTGTTATTGACAGAAGTAAGCTTCTGTGATATTATTCAATCATAACAAAATCGTAAACAAAGCGTAATAAATAAAAAGCCAAAACCAAACATTAAGTTACGATTATGTAAATGAGTTGCGAAATGATAGGGGACAAAGATGAGTAATTTATATGCAGGAGTTGCAATCATAAATGCAGAGTTGGTCATGAGAGACCACTTGATTCCAAACGCAGTGTTATTGATAGAAAATGGTGTGATTAAGGCCTTTGGTGAAGCACGTAAGCTTGCCGTTCCGGAAGGGTATGAGGTGATAGACGCAGAGGGCGCTTATGTAGGGCCGGGTTTTGTGGATATTCATACACACTCCGATGGCAGGGTGTTTTTTCAAGAAGACCCTATTACGGCATCACAGCATCACCTAAAGCATGGAACGACTACCTTGCTTCCGGCTTTGTATTTTAGTATGGATACGGCCGGCTATGTAGAGGCAATCCGTTTACTGCACGATGCTATGCAGAAAGAGGAATGTGCCAATATCGGCGGTTTATACATGGAAGGGCCATACTTAAATCCGAAATTCGGCTGTGATAAAGAGTCTAATCCTTGGCAGGGACCGGTGGATAAGGAAAAATATCAGCCGGTTATTGATGCGGCAGGAGATTTGGCTCGAGTTTGGGCACTGGCACCGGAGCGCGAAAATATTTTAGAGTTTGTATTGGCAGCAAAGGCGAAGAATCCGGGCGTGGCTTTTTCCGTAGCACATAGCGAGGCTTCTCCACAGCAGGTGGAAGCGCTTATGCCTTATGGATTAAAAATAGGTACCCACCATACCAATGCTACCGGTGACCGTCCGATGTATCCGGAGTGCCGTGGTGTCTGCGTGGATGAAGCAGTAAATTATAATAGAGAAATTTATGCAGAGCTGATTTGCGACAGCAGAGGTATTCATGTAGATCCGTATATGCTGCGCCTAGTACGCAAGGTGAAAGGCGATGACAGAATTATTTTAATTTCTGATGCGTACGCCTGTGATGGACCGATTCCACCGGGGTATGATGATGTGTTTGACCTTAATTTCGACCATACCGGTGAAATTGCAGGTTCTAAGATGACCCTTGATATTGCCTGCGCCAATATGATGAAGCATACCGGTGCGTCTATTGTAAATGTATTCCAGTTCGCATCTTATAATCCAGCCAGAGCAGTAGGCTTTTATGACCGCGGCGAAATTGCCGTAGGAAAGAGAGCTGATCTGGTAATGGTTGACTATAAAATGAATGTAAAAAAAGTTATATTGAAAGGAGAATTACAATGATGAAAGATTTTATCGTTGATCCCGCAACAAAGTTTGATTTTATGCCTCATGAGTTCGTTCCTTTTAAGGACAAAGAGGTATGTGAGCGCGTACGAAAAATGAGTGGTAAGGAATTGGAACAGCGTGAGCCATGGTGGCATCCGGAGTTCCAGGTTAAGGTTATGATGAACCCTCATCCTGTACTTATTGCTACTTTATTTTCCCGCTTGAAGGCAGCTAGTGAGGCAGGAAAGACCTTTACCATGATTCTTGGTAACCCTGAACCTGATACCTATATTCCGCTTGCACAGTTAATCAACTATTTCCAGGTTGACTGTTCCAAGGTTCATCTGTTTGCAGAGGATGAATGGGCAGATCAGGATGGCAATATCGCGCCTATTACCTATGAAGCAGGCTTTGCACATTCCATGATTAAGTATTTTTACTACCAGATTGACCCTAAGTTGCGTATGCCTATGGAAAACATACATTATCCTACTAACGCAAACATTGCTGATTACTCAAAGATTATCAATGACATTTCAGAGGGTGGTGCCGACATTGCTTCTACCTCTCCGGGATGGGCAGGACATATGGCATTCGTTGACCCTATTCCTGAGTTTATTGGCAGCGGTGATATTGAAGAGTGGTTGAATCAGCCTGCTCAGATTGTAAAACTGCATCCTATGACCATTATGCAGAATTCCTTGAATGGTACCTTCGGTCAGTCCGGTGATATAGCAAATGTACCTCCTTGTGCAGCGACTATTGGACCTTTAGATGTAATGCGTGCAAAAGAACGCATTGAAGTACATGCACTTGCTACCTGCGGTACATTCTCATCCTGGCAGAGAATGATTTCACGTCTGTGTACACATGGTCCTATCACTCCTTATCTGCCTAGTACTATGCTTCAGACTAAGAAGACACAGGTTTACATCAGCGAAGAACTTGCAGCACCATTTGCATGCTGGGAGAAAGTTGGTTATTAATCAATCAGCACCACCTGTTTTTGAACGGGTGGTGCTGATTGTTATTTAAGGAGCCCTGCTCACAAATCGTATCAAATAAGCTGTAGCCTGCGGTGGAATGCTTCGTGTCATGGCGGAGGAAACGGTAGCGTTTATCCTCATTCCTACCGCTAGTGCGGAAGGCGGAACCGGAGTGCCGTTAGAGTTTACAATGATGGTACGTGGGCCGACAACCAGTCGTATACGCTGCTCATTTCTTTGATTTCCGAATCCGGTACCATACATAACCGTAACAAGCGTATTGCCCCGTTCGCGGGATATCTCTTCAATAACTCCATTTGAAATAGGAATAACCGGCATAGTAATACCTCTTTTTACTTTTAACATATTCCTGAAATGGGAGAGAGGTGAAAAACTAAATTTGAAAAAAGAGTTGCTTTTTGTCGAATAATTGCTATAATGAAAGTACCACTACAAAAGATAAAGGTCAGGCATCTGCCTGATGTGATAAACACGGATTTAGACAATAAAAGTATGGAATCGGTGTTTTTTTGTTGCCTAAAAATATGCAAATGAAAAAGTCTGTAAAAACAAAAGAAACGAGGAAGCTGCGATAGGTTATAGCTATGAAACAGAAGCCGTCATTGAACTTTTAAAGGAATAATGATATTATATTTTTAAGAATGTAATAAAACATGTTCCAAGCAGCTTTCTCTGTTTAGCGTGAATAAGAGTGTACGGAATTGGTGATTCCGTCTGCCACAGGCAGGGAAAGAGAGGCAACATGGGAAGTCAGGGAATCAGAACCCGGAACGAAGTTTGAAGAGGTTCTTGAGCTCTACATAGTATATATTTCGGAGTTTGACTTTTTGAAAGGGGATAAGACCATATATCATGTAGAGAAGGTTCTCAGAGAGACGGGGCAGGTAATTGACGACGGACTGTATGAAATTTTTGTCAATACAGCAGTAGACGATGGCACGGAAATTGCTGAATTAATGTCCTGCTTCACCAAAAAAGAAGTAAAAAATGCCAGATTTCCGATGCTATCGTCAGAGGTGCGGCGATTGAAGGAATCAGAGGGAGGTATGCAGGTAATGTGTGAAGTGATGCAACGATATGAGAAGATGGCTGCAGAAGCTGCAAAACATGAGGAACGTATGCAAACGATTAAAAATATGATTGCTAAAGGCTACACAAAAGAATCTATCCTAGATTTGGATTACACCGAAGAGGAATATGCGGAGGCTGAATCTGAGTTTGCTCAGCAAGTATAAAGGAAATACGTCCTCATAAAATTATTCCACTTTTAAGTACCTGCCTTCTTATAAAGCGACTAACGAAGTGTGCACAGACAACGCAAAGTACGTCTTTTGCAAGATAGGGCATGGATACCAGAAAAAAGGAAGTACGCAGTGTGTTTTGAGTAAGCCATGCGTACTGGAGGATGCCTGCGCCGTGGAACAGACTAAGTCCGAGAAGACCGAAAAAGACAGATTGCCAAGAGCGTCTGCATTTTGCGCCGAAGCCGGCCAGTGGCACAAAAAGAAGACTTCCCCAGAGAAAGCCTCCGGTAAGGCCGAAAAGATGCATAAGTCCACCACGGAAATTTGCAAAAACCGGAAGTCCTACGGCACCAAGTAGAAGATAAAGTAATATACTATAAAAAGCATGTTTGGAAAATAATATGTATCCGATCAGTGCAAAGGCAAATGTCTGCAGTGTCATAGGTATCCCTGTCGGAGAGGGTAGTGCAATCTGTGACAAAATACTTGTAATTGCGGCGGTCAATGCTACAAAGACAAGGGATGTACTGGTTTGTTTTCCGGTATATTTTTTCATAAAAACCTCAAATAATTGCAATCAGAAAATAAGAAATCGTATAATCAAATTACTATGAAGTATAACAAGAGTTGACAGAGTCTGTCAACCGAGTGTTGACATAGGAAGAAAGGAATTGTACAATGGTGTAAATCCCATTTGAAAGGTAGGAAATGACGTTATGTCTAAAATATATAAAAATGCAATAGAACTAATTGGAGGCACTCCTCTAATGGAGGCAGTGCATTTAGAAGAAAAGCTGGGGCTTGAGGCAAAGCTTTTATTGAAGTTGGAGTATTTAAATCCGGCTGGAAGCGTAAAGGATAGGGCAGCCAAGTTTATGATTGAAGATGCAGAGAAAAAGGGCTTGTTAAAGCCGGGGAGTGTGATTATTGAGCCAACCAGCGGTAATACCGGCATCGGCCTGGCAAGCATTGCCACGGTAAAGGGATATCGTATGATTTTGACTATGCCGGATACCATGAGTGTGGAGCGTATTAATATTTTAAAGGCATACGGTGCAGAGGTAGTGCTGACACCGGGGGCACTTGGTATGCAGGGAGCAGTGTCAAAGGCAGAGGAACTTGTGGGGGAACTGCCGGGCAGCTTTATTCCTGGACAATTTGATAATCCGGCCAATGCACAGGCACACAGAGAAACTACTGGTCCGGAAATCTGGCAGGATACGGATGGACAGGTGGATATTTTCGTGGCGTGCATAGGCACCGGCGGCACCATTACCGGCACCGGCGAATATTTAAAGAGTCAGAGTGAAAAGGTAACGATAGTTGCAGTAGAGCCTGCAGCATCTCCGCTGTTATCAAAAGGTCAGGCCGGACCGCACAAAATCCAGGGCATCGGTGCTAATTTCGTGCCAAGTCTTTTAAATACAGATGTGTATGATGAGGTTGTAACAGTAGAAAATGAAGCTGCTTTTGAAATGTCAAAATTGCTGGGCAGAACGGAAGGTATCTTAGTAGGCATTTCTTCCGGTGCTGCATTAAAGGCAGCAGTAGAACTTGCGAAGAGACCGGAAAACAAAGGTAAGAATATTGTTGTACTGTTACCGGATTCCGGGGATAGGTATTATTCTACACCATTATTTGTGACAGAATAAAATGTGAGCGATTTTTGGGGGAATGATAAATCCTCTAAATGGATATACTGATAAAAAATCAGTTTTGGGGGATTTTATGAAGGCTTATGTAGTTCCGGAAAGATGTATTAGCTGTGGCCTATGTATAGGTATGTGCGGCAGTGTATTTGATTTCAATGAAGATGGGAAATCAGAGGCTGTGGGAGAAGTTACAAATGACAATGCAGAAGATGCTAAGGCGGCTGCAAGAGGGTGTCCTACAGAAGCAATTATTATTGAATAGTAAAAAAGAATTCCTATATCCCGGCATGAATATGTGCAAGGATATAGGAGTTTTTAGTTAAAGCTAATCATGTCTTTCATCTACATTATCATAGGTCTCGCAGAAGCGTGCAGCAAAGGATGGTCCTTCGCCTGCCGCGTATAAGTGGGAAATATCACCAAATGCAGACATACGGAAGTAAGCAATTCCTTCTCGTCGTTCTTCTGTCACAAGGGTAGTAACAGAGGATGGTGCGGCACACATGCCATGCCAGAGTATCATTGGGGAAACGCCCAGCAGATGGCTTAAAAGCACACACTCCAATCCAAAGTGGCAAAAAAAGACAATGGTGTCATTATTTGCTTTCTCGGCACGGTAATAATGATTTTCACGCACGTAACCATGTGAAGCCAATAGCTTATCCAGTTTGGAAGTAACCCAGTGGTATTCTTTGTCTACTTCTCCGTTTTTCATAATGTCTGTAGTACACCATGCATCCTTGTCAAAATATTCCGGAACCTTTGTCCAGTCTGCCGGAAGCCAGTCCCAAGGGATTTTAGGTACCGGTTGGTCCGGGCGTGCGATGCTGCAGTGAAATTCTCTAAGCCATGGAAGGGTAGTTGCTTCGCGGTTCATTTTGTTTAGTGTTAAAGAAGCAGTATCTTTGGCTCTGCCCAGTGGAGAGGTGTAGAAGTTTTTTATATCTAATTTTTTCAAGCGTTCGGATAACAGCTCGGCTTCTTTCCAACCGGTAGGGGTCAGGGAGTCGATGGAGTAATCCGGGTCAGCGTGACGGACGATAAGTAATTTCATAATCATATTCCCTTTCAAGAATTTTTTAACATTGTACCACATTATATGGCTTTGGTCAAAAGAGAATGGGGACTTATCGGTATTATTTTGTTTACAAGCCGGCAAAAATTCAGTAAAATATAATTAATAAGTGTGGCGGAAAGGCTGTACTCAAAATATTACAAAGGCGGAAAAAAATATGAAAAAGAACTTATTTACGGTGGTATTAATAATAGGTGCACTTATTTGGGGCGGAGTATTTACGGAACCTATGATGGCAGCTACGGAGCCGAAGAGCGTGGATGTGATGTTTTTGCATGATACCCATTCTCATTTGAATGAATTTGCAACGGTAGAAGACGGTGAGTCTCAAGTGCTTGGTGGTTTTGCCAAGATTAAGACCTTGATTAACGAACAGAAGGCGAAAAATCCGGATACCCTTCTTTTGGATGCCGGGGATTTTTCCATGGGTACTTTTATTCAGGTGGTATACGAAGAAGAGGCTTCTGAAATTCGTATGCTTGGCGAGCTGGGTATTGATGCAACCACTCTTGGTAACCATGAATATGACTATAAGGCAAAAGGGCTTGCCAATATGATGAATAACGCGGTGGAAAGCGGTGACGCTCTGCCGGCAATCGTAGTATGTAATATAGACTGGGAAAGCATGAAGGCAGCAGGCTTTACCGGGGATCAGCAGTTACTGTGGGATGCTTTTGAACAGTATGGCGTGGAAGAGTATGTAGTAGTGGAAAAGGGAGATGTGTCTATTGCAGTAATCGGTGTCTTTGGTGAGGATGCTTTAGACTGCGTGCCAAATCCACCGTTGATGTTTAAGAATCCGGTGGAAGCTGTAAAAGAAACGGTTGCGGACATTAAGGCATCTGAGAATGTAGATATGATTGTTTGCGTTTCTCATGGAGGCACTTGGGCAGACGAGGAGAAATCCGAGGATGAAATTTTAGCAAAAAGCGTTCCGGAGCTGGACTTAATTATCAGTGGACATACACATACCAAATTAGACGAGCCAATTGTACACGGCAATACATACATTGTATCCACGGCAGAGTACGGTAAATATCTGGGTGATTTGACTATGACTCAAAAAGCAGATGGCCGCTGGACTATGGAAGCTTATGAGTTAATCACCGTAGACAGTTCCATTGAGCCGGATAAGGCAACTCAGGACAAGATTGATGTCTTGATGGATATGGTGGACAGCAAGTATTTGGAGCAGTTCGGCTTTACTAAGGATCAGATTTTAGCAACCAATGACATTGAATTCGGTGCAAATCCGGGTGGTGTGCATACCGAATTGAATTTGGGCAGTATTATGGCAGATGCCTATACCTATGCGGTGGAAACCTTCTCTACGGATGACCCGCATCCGGTAGATGTGGCAGTTGTTCCGGCAGGAACCATTCGTGACACCTATGCAAAGGGCAATATTACGACAGAGAATGTATTTAATTCTTTCTCACTTGGTATCGGTGAGGATGGTGTACCGGGATATCCGCTGATTAGCGTATATTTGACCGGAGCAGAGTTAAAGACTGTTGCGGAAATTGATTCCAGTATTTCGGATTTGATGACAACGGCCAGACTTTATACCGACGGACTATATTGGCATTATAATCCAAATCGTATGATTTTAAATAAAGCAACGGATGTATTTTTAGTAAATGGCGATGAAGAACGTGTAGAACTGGAAGACGATAAATTATACCGTGTAGTAACGGACTTTTATTCTTCCCAGATGTTGGGCGGCGTAACCGATTTGTCCTATGGGTTATTGTCTATTATCCCAAAATATGCAGATGGCACACCGATTGAACATTATGAAGATGCCGTGATTATGCGAGGCGACCAGGAATTAAAAGCCTGGGTAGCTATAGCAGAATATATGGATTCCTTTGAGGATACCGATGGAGATGGCATTGGGGAAGTGCCGGAAAAGTATGCTTCCTGGGAGGGTCGAAAGGTAGTAGAGGACAGCAAAAACCTTTGGGATTTAATCAAAAATCCAAACAAATTTTTCTTTATTATTTTGGCAGTTATTTTAGTAGTAATTGTATTGTTGACATTGATTATCGTATGGATAGTAAAGCTGGTCAAGAAGCTTATAAAAAAGTGTAAAAGCAGGGTGGCTTAAAAAAGGTAGAATACGATGAAAAGAACTTGGTTAAAGTACGTTAAGTTTTTGTCTGTGGCTGTACTCACAGCGGGTATTTTGAACGGATGCAGTATGCCGGTGGATGGTCCTGTCGCAGAAGGCTCCCAAGCACAAGTTGCAGAAGAACAAACAGCAGAAGAACAGACTACAAAAGAACAGACCACAGAAGCTATAGAGGAGCATACGGCAGAAGCAACGGAGGAAACTGTTGCAGAGGCAACAGAGGAACCTACCGAAGAAAGCTCTGAGGAGTTTCAGGAAACCTTTGTGACCGTGGATTTGGTAGCAGTGGGTGACAATCTGATTCATACCGGTCTGTACAAAACCGGAATGAATGACAGCGGAGAGTGGAATTACGACCATTTATATGAGAATGTAAAGGATGAAATTGAAGCCGCGGATATTGCAATTATCAATCAGGAAACGATTTTTATCGAAGACCGCAGCAAAATCAGTGCCTATCCGATTTTTGGCTCACCACCGGAAATAGGAGATTCCCTGGTGCGTACCGGGTTTGACGTGGTGCTGCATGCCAGCAATCATACCGTAGATAAAGGTGCAGAAGGTGTTTGGGATACTTTGAATTTTTGGAAGGAACAGCATCCGGAAATCACAGTGCTTGGAATTAATGAAAGCGAAGAAGACCAAAATACCGTGGATGTGGTAGAGTGCAACGGTATCCGCTTTGCTATGTTAAATTATACCTATGGGCTGAACGGCTTGCCTATGCCAAAGGATGAGCCTTATCTGGTTAATCTGCTGGATAAAGAAAAAATGACTGCAGACATTGCTCAGGCAAAGGAAATCAGCGACATGGTTGTAGTATTTTTGCATGTGGGGGATGAATATGTATACGAACCTAGTGCATATGCTAAAGAGTGGGTAAATTTCCTTTTGGAGCAGGGCGTGGATATTGCCATTAATGCACATCCTCATGTGGTAGAGCCGTATACGGTACTGACCAGAGAGGATGGTCACGAGATGTTAGTATATTATTCTGTGGGGAACTTTATTTCTACCCAGGACAGGGTTCCGAGACTTTTGGGCGGCATGGCAAAGATTACGGTGCAGATGCATATTCATGAAGAAGGAACGGACTTTTCTATTATAGATTACACCATGGAACCGTTGGTAGCTCATTGGAATTACGGTACCATGGAATTTGGGGTGTATATGTTGGAGGATTACACCAACGAGTTGGCGGCAAAGCACGGTATTCACAAAGTAGATTCCAGTGAATTTTCGGTGGAGGTGCTTTGGGATTTATTTGACGAGATAACGATTGGAGGACATTAGAATGGAATTAGTAAAAGATGGAAAAATGTATCATATTCAGTTAAAAGAGGGGGATGTGGGACGTTATGTGTTACTTCCGGGCGATCCATTTCGTACGGATTTAATTGCAACTTATTTGGATGATGCCAAGCTGGTGGCACATAATCGTGAACATAAGACATGGACAGGATACTTGAATGGAGTGAAGGTGTCTGTTACGTCTACCGGTATGGGATGCCCTTCCGCAGCGATTGCTTTAGAGGAATTGATTAAAATCGGTGCAGATACCTTTATTCGTGTAGGTACTGCGGGTCGAGTATGTGATGCGGCCTTTGATGAGACCTTGGATGGTGTTATTAATACGGCAGCAGTTCGTGATGAGGGTACTACGATTCACTATATTCCAATCGAGTATCCGGCAGTAGCGGACAGACATGTGGTAGAAGCACTTGTAAAGGCAGCAGCTGATTTGGGTTATAATTATGCGGAAGGTATTACACAGTCCAAGGATTCTTTCTATGGACAGCATGAGCCTTTTAATATGCCGGCAGAGAGTCGCTTGAAAGAGCGTTGGGAGGCATGGCGCAGAGGCAATGTAATGACCTCTGAAATGGAGGCGGCAGCAATTTTTGTTATTTCTTCCATTAGAAAGTGTCGTGCAGGCGCGATTATGTCTTTTGGCGATATGCCAAAGACCATTGAGGTTGCATGTGAAGCAATTAAAAATTTGATTGAATTAGACAATAAGGGCATAAAGTAATGAAAAAATATAACAGAGTATTTGTAATAGTAGTGGACTCCCTGGGCGTAGGAGCAATGGCGGATTCTGCAGAATATGGAGACGCAGGAACCCATACACTTTTGCATATTTCTGAAAGTGTAGAGGACTTTCATATTCCGAATCTTCAGAAATTGGGTATGGCAAATCTGGTGTCGTTAAAGCAAGTGGAAGCAGTAGAAAAGCCATTGGCTTATTATACCAAATTAAAGGAAAAGAGCTTAGGGAAGGATACCATGACGGGACATTGGGAGATGATGGGACTGGAAGTGACCACACCTTTCAAGACCTTTACCGATACCGGTTTTCCGCCGGAATTGATTGCAGAGCTGGAGAAACGTACCGGCCGCAAGGTTATCGGGAATAAAAGTGCCAGCGGCACCGAGATTTTGGATGAACTGGCAGAGGAAGAAATTGCCACGGGTCACATGATCGTGTATACTTCAGCAGATTCTGTACTTCAGATTTGCGGGAATGAAGAGACTTTTGGTTTGGAGGAATTATATCGCTGCTGTGAAATTGCAAGAGATATCACCATGAAGGATGAGTGGAAGGTAGGCCGCATCATTGCCAGACCATATGTGGGCAAGAAAAAAGGCGAGTTTAAGCGCACCAGCAACCGACATGATTATGCATTAAAGCCGTTTGGCAAGACAGCACTGGACGCCTTAAAGGAAAGTGGTCTGGATGTGATTTCTGTTGGTAAAATTCAGGATATTTTTGACGGAGAAGGTATTACCAGAGCGTTGAAGTCTAAGTCTTCCGTGCATGGCATGGAGCAGACCATAGAGGTGGCCGGTGAAGAGTTCAGAGGACTTTGCTTTGTGAATCTGGTAGATTTTGACGCATTATGGGGCCATCGCAGAAATCCGGTTGGCTATGCAAAGGAAATCGAGATGTTCGATGAGAAGCTGGGCATACTTTTGGAGAAGCTGGGCGAAGATGACCTTCTTATTATTACGGCAGACCACGGGAATGACCCTACCCATACCGGTACAGACCATACCAGAGAAAAGGTACCGTTTTTGGCATATTCCAAGGCCATGGAGCTAAGCGGTGCGTTACCGGAGTGCGACACCTTTGGGGTTGTGGGAGCAACCGTTTGCGACAACTTTGACGTAAGGATGCCGGAAGGAACCATTGGTTATTCTGTTTTAGATAAACTTAGTTAATTATCACATAGGAGGCAAGGATATAAATGGAATATCAGGCAGCGTTAAAGCTTGGAGAAAAAGCTTATCGTAATGCAGTGGCGAGAGGAGAATATCCGTATCTGCCTGCATTGGATGAAATATTATCCTGTGTAGAAGTACAAAGAGAAGAAAAACTGGGACTGGTGGATATCCCATTGGACCAAATTGTCGGTACAAAGACAACCGGCAGAAAGAATGCATTTGCAGTGAACTTTATGCCGCTTATGAAGCGCCCATCTGAGTTTGCCGATAAATGGAGCAATTTATATAAATATCAGACGGAAGAGGGTAATACAGATCCCATTGTTTGCTATGAATTTATCAATAGATATTATGTGCAGGAAGGCAATAAGCGTGTCAGCGTATTTAAGTTTTTGAATGCATCCAGCATTGAGGGTGAAGTAATCCGAGTTGTTCCAAAGAAAAGCGATAGCTTAGAAAATAAAATATACTATGAATACATGGACTTTTACAAATATACAAAGATTAACTATATTTGGTTTACCAAAGAAGGAAGCTTTGAGGCATTGGTAAAAGCAGTGGGAAAAGGTCCGGAGGAAGAATGGACCAAGGAAGAACGGGATGATTTTTCCTCTACTTTTTTCAGATTTCAAAAGAAATTTAATGAAAAAGGCGGTAAGAACTTAGCAGTAACCGCAGGGGATGCGTTTTTATTTTATTTGTCACTATACCCTTATCAGGAAATTTGCAATATTCCGGAGGCTCAGCTTAGAAAAGATGTTGACCGAATCTGGAAGGAGATTCCGACGTTAAATGCTTCTCCGGAGGAGAATCTGGTAATGGAGCCGGAGGATATGCAGGATCCGGGTATTATCGATAAGATAAAAAATATCTCTACTAATTTTTTAGATAACGAAATAAAGGTGGCCTTCCTGCATGACAGAAATGTGGAAAATTCCAGTTGGACTTACAGTCATGAGTTAGGAAGAGCACATTTGGATGCAGTTTTTGGAAATAAAATTACTACGACCAGTTATACCATGGAAGAAACAGGCCTGGATACCATGGAATTAATGGATAAGGCAATTACGGATAAAAATGATATTATTTTCACGGCAAATCAGAAATTTCTGGGAGCCAGTCTGAAAAAAGCATTGGAGCATCCAGGGGTTAAGATTTTAAATTGTTCCATTAATCGTTCCTACCATTCCATCCAGACTTACTATGGCAGAATGTATGAAGCGAAGTTTTTGTGCGGTATGATAGCAGGAGCAATGACACCTAATAACAAGGTGGCATATTGTGCAAGTTTTCCTATTTACGGAGCATATGCCAACGCCAATGCCTTTGCTCTTGGCGCGCAAATGACTAATCCGAAGATAAAAGTGTATGTTCACTGGCTCTCCGACAAGACGGCCGATTTAGATAGCATGTTGAAAGAACATGACATTACCTTGGTTTCCGATACGGACATGATTCGATTCGCAAACCAAAACAGAAATTTTGGACTGTATTTAATGCAGGAGGATGGCAATCTTCAGTTAACCGTGCCTATGTGGAACTGGGGTAAATTTTATGAAAAAATGGTACACGACATTTTAGCCGGCAACTGGAATCGTTCCAAGGCGGTTAATTATTGGTGGGGAATCTCCAGCGACATTATTGATTTGATTGTGTCAAATAATCTGCCGGCAGGCATCCGTACCCTGGTAGATGTAATGCGTGGTGAGATTTTTCATGAAAGATTTCATCCGTTCCAAGGCGAGATTAAGCGCCAGGATGGTACCATAATAGGCGAAAAGGACAGTGTGCTGTCCGCAGAGCAAATAATTACTATGGACTGGTTTGTAGAAAATATCGTAGGCGATATGCCACTTTTTGAAAATCTTACAGACGAAGCAAAGACCCTAATTCATGTTCAGAAAGAATTGACTCCGGCCGTAGGGGAAAGTATACAATAGAGGAAAAGAATGAAAATTTTAGTATTGTCGGATGTGCCAAGCAAGTGGCTGTGGGATTTTTTTGAAAGAGAAAAATTAGAGGAATATGATTTGATATTGTCATGTGGAGATTTGCCGGCAGAATATCTCTCTTTTTTGGTGACCTTTGCGAAGGGACCGCTTTTGTATGTGCATGGCAACCATGACCACTATGACAGAAAGCCTCCGGAAGGATGCATTTGCATAGAAGACCAGATTTATGAATATGAAGGCATACGTATTTTGGGCCTGGGAGGTTCTATGCGCTACAAACCGGGAGACAATATGTACACCGAGCAGGAGATGTGTAAACGCGTCCGTAAACTGAGGTGGTCGCTTTTACGAAGCAAAGGGTTTGATATTTTGCTGACCCATTCGCCGGCCAAGGGTTTTAATGACTTGGAAGACTGGCCTCATCGAGGATTTGAAGTGTTCCATCATTTGTTGAAGAAATACGAACCAAAGTATTTTCTGCACGGCCACGTGCACCTGAATTACGGTGGCGGCGCAAAAAGAGAACAGCAGTACCCGGGAACCCGGACTACTGTAGTAAATGCTTACGAGAAGTGGGTGATTGAGATTTAAATGAAGGAGGGAGTATCGTGTGGCAACGATGCTCCCTCAAATTATTTACTTCTTCTCCCGCTTACGTCCAAGATAATTGTCCAGTTTTTCCTTCATGTTTTCCGGAATTTCCTTGGAAACCGGGCAACGACCGGCATTAGCCATAGCATCCACGAAGGTACCTATAAAGTCAATATCCTTAACCATCTGCTCGGCACTCATAACCTTGGCAGTGTCGTAGGAATTGTGGATAGTTGCCGTATTTTGTGGGGCAATACGTGCAAAAGAAAGGGCAGGCACACTCTTGTCCGCAAATGGCGTGGAGTCGCTGGAGTATACGCCCTGGTATGCTTTCATGCCAAAGCCTTGGATGCTTGCAAAATATTCCACGAAGTGTACCAATTTTTCTTCGGAGGTGCAGCAGGCAAGGAATTCACCCATAATACAGCCAATCATATCTAAATTGATATTAAGAGCAAAGTGTTTTAATTCTTCTTCGTGGGCAGCTACATATGCTTTAGCACCTAAAAGACCGCGTTCTTCGGAACCGCACCAGATAAAACGAAGTCCATAGCGGTGGGGCGCTTTTGCAAATTTCTCTGCAATGCCTAAAAGGCCGATGCTGCCGGACATATTGTCGTAGGCACCCTGGGAAAGAGAGGTGCTGTCATAGTGTGCCGTAAGCACAATCATGTCGTCAATTTCTCCCGGAAGGTCCAGCACTACATTGTGAGATTTACCAATGTATTCTTCTTGCTCTAATATAATACGTGCTGTCTGTGCTCCGGATTTTACCAGTTCAATCGCCTGCTTTGCATTGATATTTACGCCAGGGAGTTTATTGCCCTTGCTGACAAAGGAGCGCAGCTCGCGCTGGTCCATGTCTTCGTCTACGTAGTTGGCATTGCCATCGTAGGTAATAAATCCAACCGCACCATTTTCTAAAATATCCTGATACTTCCAATAGCCCATGTAACCATCTGACATCACGATTTTGCCCTTGCACTGCGCCAAAGAGCAAGCATCCACATTTGGCATATAATAAAACGGCGCTTCCACATCATGGCTTCCTGCATTGAAATAACCCTTGCAAGGGATTTCCTTGCCGTCTACCAAAAGCACAGCCTTTTTCATATTTGCCATTTCAACTTCAAATTCTTCTAAATGTGCCTTTAAACCAAGCTCTGCACATTTGTCCTTTAAATACTCTGCACATGCTAATTCTTCTGCACTGCCGCCCATACGCACATAGGCAGTATCTGCGAAGATTTGATTAATCTGAGATATATTCATCTTATGTGTCCTCCTAAAGTGAGTGTGTATAAGGGGATTATAGCATAAGTGCGGGGATTTAGGTAGGCTTCTTAAAATATTACAATTGAACCAAAAATATTTGTCATTTAAGGGTATGCGTGATAAAATATATAAAAATTCGAGTTATAGGAGAGCAAATCATGGAAGTTATTTTACAAAATCTCACAAAAAAATTTCCAAATCGCGATAAAAAGAAAAAAGGTGATGTTATTGCAGTCGACCATTTTGATATTGAAATTCCGGATGGCAAGCTGGTTGCGCTATTGGGGCCTTCCGGCTGCGGCAAGAGTACTATGCTGAATTTGATTAGCGGTTTATTGAAGCCTACCGAAGGTAAAATTTTCTTTGGTGAGGATGATGTGACCGAACTGCCGCCGGAAAACCGCTGTATTGGCTTGGTGTTTCAGAATTATGCCCTTTATCCACATTTGACGGTAAAGCAGAATATTACATTCCCGTTAGAAAATTTAAAGGGCAAGGATAAGCTTACCAAAGAAGAAATGAATGAACGTGCATTACAGGCAGCAAAATTGGTGCAGCTGGATGGATTAATGGAGCGTAAACCGGCAGAACTTTCCGGTGGTCAGCAGCAGCGTGTTGCCGTTGCCCGTGCCATTGTAAAGATGCCTCGTGTACTTTTATTGGATGAGCCACTTTCCAATTTGGATGCGCGCTTACGTCTGCAGACCAGAGAGGAAATTCGCAGAATTCAAAGAGAAACCGGCATTACGACTATTTTTGTAACCCATGACCAGGAAGAGGCTATGAGTATTTCTGACATGATTATTGTAATGAAGGATGGAGCGCTGCATCAGGTGGGCAAGCCTCAGGAGGTATACGATGACCCGTCTGATTTGTTTGTAGCCAAATTCCTTGGCACACCGCCTATCAACGTGTTTGATGCACAGGTAAGGGACGGTAAGTTATACATAGGTGGAGATGCTGTTTTAGAGGTGCCGGGTGTAGAAGACTGGCCGGTTTATGCTGCTATTCGACCGGAAGGCTTTATTCCGGATGAAAATGGACGATTTTCCTGTAAATTAAGTGGGGTAGAAGTAATGGGACGTGATTATAGTGTACTTTCCACCAACAGTGCCTGCCACAGTAATCCGGTTCGTGCTATTATCAGCACAGACCATAAAGTTGACATAGAAAAAGAAGTAGTGAAATTTTCTCTAAAGCCTCATAAAGTGCATCTGTTCCATAAAGAAACAGAAGAACGTATTCGCTTTTAAGCAGGCAGATAGGAGAAAATCATGTTAAAAAAATTAAACGAAAGCGGCATGAAAGCCTGGTTGTATCTGTTACCGGCCATTCTTTTCCTGGGCGTGTTCATGGTTTATCCGCTGATTGATGTTTTTATTTATTCATTTGAAGAAGGCTATAATTCTGCGTCTCAGACCTTTTTCGGTGTGGGACTTTACAATTACGATTATGTATTGCATGACCCATATTTTCTGCAGGCGCTGAAGAATACATTTATTTTAGTAATTATTACGGTACCGCTATCTACTACCATTGCGCTGTTAATTTCTGTGGGATTAAGTTCTATTGAAAAGGTGCGGGACTGGTTTCAGACTATTTATTTCCTGCCATACGTGACCAATACTCTGGCAGTTGGTCTGGTATTTATGATTTTATTTAAAAAGACGGCGTATTCCGACGGCTTAATCAATATGTTTATCCGGTGGTTCGGAGGCAACAGTGTGGATTTTATTGACGGACCTTACTGGGCAAAGATGTTTGTGCTTTGCCTATACACCATCTGGGTCGTTATGCCTTTTAAGATTTTGATTTTGACCAGTGCTTTGGCCAGTGTAAATCAGGACTATTACAATGCGGCAAGGGTAGATGGTACTTCAAGATTCAGAATTTTCAGAAGGATTACTTTGCCAATGATCTCCCCGATGATTTTTTACCTGATTATTACCGGTTTTATAGGTGCATTTAAAGCGTACAGCGATGCGGTGGCATTGTTTGGCACAAACCTGAATGCCGCAGAGATGAACACTATTGTAGGATACGTATACGATATGTTGTATGGTGACAGCGGCGGTTATCCGTCCTTTGCATCTGCTGCAGCGATTATTTTGTTTACGATAGTATTGACGATTACATGTATTAACCTGTTAATCAGCAAAAAGAAGGTACATTATTAAGGAGGAGTGTATGGGAAACGCGATTGATTATACTAAAATTGAAAAACATGCGAAAATCCGCAAAAAAATATCCAACACTATCACATACATTCTTTTGGCAATGTGGGCAATCATTGTACTGTTTCCTTTTTACTGGATGATTTTGACGTCCTTTAAAAGCTATGGAGAGTACAATTCCGAGTATATTCCGAAATTTTTTACGTTGACACCGACCATGCAAAACTACGTGGACGCTTTTACTCAGGTGCCTCTTGGAAGATACTTTTTAAATACCATGATTTTTACCATTGTGACCACGGCCATCATGTTGGTAGTAATAACTTTGGCGGCATTTGCTTTTGCCAGATTGGAATTTAAGGGAAAAAATATGGTATTTGTTTTGTTTCTCTCTTTAATGATGATTCCAAATGAACTGGTAATTATTACAAACTTTGTTACGATTACCAATATGGATATGCGAAATACCTTTGCAGGATTGATTTTGCCGTCTGTAACGTCTGTATTTTATATTTATTTACTGAAGGAAAATTTTGAGCAGATACCGGACACGCTGTATTACGCGGCAAAGGTGGATGGTACCAGTGATTTGAAATATTTATGGAAGGTTATGATACCGATTTCCAAGCCGACTCTGATTACCGTTACGATTTTAAAGGTGATAGAGTGCTGGAATTCTTATGTGTGGCCGCGACTGATTACGGATGATGAAAACTATTTTCTGGTATCCAACGGTATTCAGGAAATTCGTGAAAATGGTTTTGGTCGTGAAAATATTCCGGCCATGATGGCGGCGGTTGTGGTGATTTCTCTTCCGTTAATTGTACTGTTTTTGATATTCCGCGACAAAGTTATGGATGGTGTGTCCAGAGGAGGTACCAAGGGATGATGATATGGAATAAACTGAAATCACGTCTGTTTTTGCTTCTTCTGATGGCAGGCAGTGTGGTTATGATGACCGGATGTCATGGTTCTAAGGGGATGGAAGCGTTTGTAATTCCGGAAGGGTTTGATACCTCCAAGGAATACGAGATTACCTTTTGGGCCAAAAACGACACGAATAAGACTCAGACGGATATTTACGAGCAGGCCATTGCAGATTTTGAAGCGATATATCCGAATATTAAAGTGAATTTGCGTCTGTATACCGATTACGGCAAGATTTATAACGATGTAATTACCAATATTTCTACCAATACCACGCCAAATGTGTGCATTACCTATCCGGACCATATTGCAACCTATTTGCAGGGGATGAATTTAGTAGTGCCTTTGGAAGAATTATTTGCAAATGCAAAATATGGTCTGGGAGGAAGCGAGGTGCGTTTTGATGCACCGACAAAGGAAGAAATCATTCCTCAGTTTTTGGAGGAATGTGCTTTTGACGGACATTATTACGCGATTCCTTACATGCGTTCCACAGAGGCTTGCTATATTAATAAGACTTATGTGGAGAAATTGGGCTATACCTTGCCGGACAAGCTTACCTGGGATTTTGTGTGGGAAGTGTCCGAGGTCGCCATGGCGCAGGATGCAGATGGCAACTACCTGGTGAACGGGCAAAAGGTTTTGATTCCGTTTATTTACAAATCCACGGATAATATGATGATTCAGATGTTAAAGCAAAAGGGCGCAGGGTATTCTACGCAGGATGGAGAGATGCTTTTGTTTAACGATACTACCAAGGAACTGCTTTATACTATTTCCAAGCATGCTCGTACAAAAGCTTTTTCTACTTTTAAAATATCCAGTTATCCGGCAAACTTTTTAAATGCAGGTCAGTGTATTTTTGCAGTGGACTCTACGGCAGGGGCTACCTGGATGGGCAGTGATGCACCGCTTTGTGATATTGCAGAGGACAAAATCGTAGAGTTTGAAACGGTGGTTATGCCGATTCCGCAGTTTGATACCGAAAATCCACAGATGATTTCTCAGGGTCCGTCCATGTGTATTTTCAATAAAGAGGATTCTCAGGAAGTGCTGGCATCCTGGCTGTTTGCCCAGTATATGTTGACCAATGAGGTGCAGATTGCATATGCTCAGACCGAAGGTTATGTGCCGGTAACTGCGAAGGCACAGGGGTCTGAGGTATATCAGGATTATTTATCCAGATGCGGGGAAGATGATGAGTTGTATTATTCCATTAAGATTCAGGCATCGGAATTACTGTTGGACAATATCGACCGCACCTTTATGACACCGGTATTTAATGGCTCTACATCCCTTCGAGATGCAGCCGGTCAACTGATTGAAAATACGGTAAAATCTGTGCGAAGAAATCAGAGTGTGGATGAAGCGTATTTTGAGAAGCTCTACAGCGATATTACGGCGTTATATCGTCTGGATCAGCTAAATGGTCAGAATGGTTCCTTGGCTTCGGAGAAGGCAGAACTTGGTCCGCTTCCTATGGCGGCCAAAGTTTTGTTGGTGAGTCTGGCCACTGTCTGGATGCTTATTGTGATTTATGTGGTATCTCAAGCCCTAAAAAGTAAAAGAAATCAGCAATAGTGCTATTGATTTCCTGGAAAATCAGAGTATAATTTTAGGTGTTTAGAGATAAACAATTTTTTAACAATCATTTTTATATGAAAAAGGAGAAGAGATATGAAAAAGATTACAGCATTACTTTTAACGTTTGTTCTTGCATTTGCGTGCATGGCATGTGGTTCTAACGAGGCGGCTAATAATGACGCGGATGTTAAGTCTGAAGGTGTTATGACTTATGCAGAGTACGCAGCTGCAGCACTTGACACAGCAGTGGTAGTAGAGACCTATGTTCAGGCAAAGCAGTCTTGGTGGGAAAACAAGGCAACTGTTTACACACAGGACAAAGACGGTGCATACTTCATTTATGAAATGGCTTGTTCTGAAGAAGACTACGCAAAGCTGACACCTGGTACAAAGATTAAAGTTACCGGTTACAAGGGTGAATGGGCAGGCGAAGTAGAAATTATGGATGCTACCTTTGAAATTATGGAAGGCAACTATGTTGCAGCAGCAGAAGATATTACAGCACTTCTTGGCAAGGATGAACTTATCAACCACCAGAACAAGTTCGTATCTTTTAAGGGTATGAAAGTAGAAGCTGCAGGCAAGGATGCAAACGGTAACGACGTAGCATTCTTATACAGCTACGATGGTTCCGGTGAAGACGGCAGCGACTTATACTTTAACGCTTCCGTAAATGGCGAGACCTATACCTTTACCGTTGAATCTTACCTTTGTGACAAGACAACGGATGTTTACGCTGCAGTTAAGAACTTAAAGATTGGCGACACAATCGATATGGAAGGTTTCTTATACTGGTATGAAGGTGTTAACCCACACATTACATCTGTAGTTGTAAAATAAGTTTACATAATAAAATTAATATGAATATAACAATTGCTCCGGCATCCATCAGGTGCTCGGAGCAATTTATTTTGCAAACATGTTACTGCAATGACATGTGTGTCATATTTAGCTATTTATGTATTACTTGAATGGTAACGCAACCCGGACCGCCATGGGTAATGAGCGCCGGGGACAATGGGAATAATTCCAACGTTGCAGTTTGGAATTGCTCTTTTATCTGATTTAAAATTTCCTGGGCTTTTTCACAGGCACCGGCGTGGGCAATCGTGATAATAAAATTATCGTCCACACCTATGGTCTGGAAGTGGCTGATAATGGCATCCACGGCCTTTTTCCAGGAGCGCTTGATGGCAAACGGTGTAATACGTCTCATGTCCTCTGTCTGAGTCATAACAGGAACAATTTTAATAAGACCACCGATTTTGGCTGCAATGGGAGTTAATCTGCCGCTTCGTTTCAAGAAATCAAAGTCAGCAGGAATTACAAAAGAAGCAGAGGTCTCAATGCATTTTTGAAGTTCCCCCTTGATTCTGGCAAGGTCAAAGCCTGCATCACGTAATCTCAATGCTTTTTGGACCAGATATCGCTGAGGTCCGGCCAGCGTTTTGGTATCCATGATGTGAATATGGCTATTATTCTCAATAATATTTCTGGCACCTACAGCATTTTGATATGTGCCGGAAAGACCATCGCCGATAGATAAATACAAAATATCTTCTGTATTGTCCTCGAAAACCTCCAGTACGTCGCCGATGGCAGGCTGGGAAGAGGTCGGTATATCGCCTTTTTCAATCATATGTAAAAAATCTTCACTGGAAATATCTTCAAAATCCCGGTAGGTCTGACCGTTATTAATAACACAGGCAGGAATGACAGTAAAACCCTGTGCTTTTCCATCCGCTGGTGAATATAAGGATGCGGAATCTGTTACAATTTTCATGTCCTTAGGTCTCCTTTATACAAGTATGCGTCAATTAAATCTATGTTATGTAGTTTCGATTACTACATTAACATGTTTTGCAAATTTGGTAAAGCAAAATAGAATTTATTTTACTATATTCATACAATGTGTGTTATAATTCATATAAAAGACAGTCGGAGGTACAAGATGAAGTACGATAAATACACAGAATATATTTTAGAAAAGACAAAGGAGGTTCTGGCCATTGACAGTCCCAGTGGTTACACCAAAGAGGCTGTAGAGTATGTTTGTCAGGCGTATCGTGCGTTGGGCTATGAACCGCAGGTAACCATTAAAGGCGGTGTGCTGGTGGAACTGGGTCCGACGGATGGCAAGGATGCTGTTTTGATGGAGGCACACTTGGATACCTTAGGTGCTATGGTTTCTGAAATCAAGAGTAACGGCAGATTGAAACTGACTCCTCTTGGCGGAATGAATCCCAATAATGCAGAAGCAGAGAATTTGCGTGTGATTACCCGCAGTGGCCGCAAAATTGAGGGAACCTTCCAGCTTGCAGATGCATCCGTACATGTAAATGATGACTACAGCGATACAAAGCGTACCTATAAGGATATGGAAGTAGTGCTGGACGAAGTAGTAAAAAGTAAAGAAGATGTACTGGCACTTGGTATTATGCCGGGGGACATTGTGGCATTTGAGCCTAGAACCCGCATTACCGAGAGCGGTTATATTAAGAGTCGTTTCTTAGATGATAAGCTCAGTGTGGGCATTTTGCTGGGCTTTGCAAAGTGGATGAAAGAGGAGCAGATTACCCCTTCCCGCAAAATTTACCACCACATTACGGTATACGAAGAAGTGGGACATGGCGCTTGCGGAACGGTGCCTGCGGATGTGACCGAGATTCTTTGTGTGGATATGGGTTGTGTAGGCGAAGGCTTAGGATGCGATGAACGCCAGGTATCCATTTGCGCCAAGGACAGTGTAGGCCCATATACCTATGAAGTGGTTGGTGCTTTGATTGAGGCAGCAAAACGTGCAGAGGTGGACTTTATAGTGGATGTATATCCGCACTACAGCTCCGATGCAGACGCAGCTCTCCGTGCGGGCTATGACGTACGCCACGGTCTTATCGGCCCGGGTGTGTATGCTTCCCACGGTTATGAGAGAAGTCACGTGGACGGCGTGAAAAATACCTTTGAGCTGTTGAAAGAATATTTGAGAGGGGAATAGATCCGATGCAGCGGCGGATAGGAATATATTGTTGGAAAGTGCCTCGAAATTAAATTTTATATTCAAAATACGAAAAATAATTTCTTAAAACAAATAAAGAGAGAAAAGTGCAGCAATCTTCTTCCTGTTAGCGTTATATATGGACCAAACGGGGGAGGAAAGAGTAATCTTTTGCAGGGATTAGCTTGTTTGATTACGACTGTTGTAAGGCCTATTCATGATTTGGGGAATACGCGAGAGGACATTATTATCCAGCAGAGATTTTCTGCTAAGCCATTTTTATATGATGCGGAAACGGTGGAAGAACCGATTGAATATCGTATCTTTTTCAGAAAGGGAGATTATGAATATCGCTATTACCTTGCAACATTAAAGGATGAGATATTTGCGGAAACTTTGGACAGAAAGACTATAGGAGGGAAGAAGCCGGCACAGATTTTCTACCGTGAAGGAGAAGTGATTACTCTTGGTCCAACCTTAAGCAAGGAGGGTGTAAACACTAAGGTTAATGAGAAGATGCCATACTTGTCCTTTTTGGCTATCAACTATAATATTCCGGTTATCGCAGAGGTACAGGAGTGGTTTGAGTCTTGTATCATTCGTAGCTATGGTAATCCCATTGTTGAAATGGAAGTTATGTTTTCTGAAGATACGAATGTTAAGAAGCAGATAGTAACACTTCTTAATGATATGGGAATCGATATTGAAGATTACAGATTTGATAGCGATGAAAAGCAATTATATTTAAAGAGAACAATTGCAGGAAAGCCATATGAGTTAAGTCTGGGTGAGGAATCCGATGGTACCAGAAAGTTAATTGCAGCATTACCGGCGATACTTATTGCACTTCAGGAAGGGCGTTTGGTTATTATTGACGAATTAGATGCAAAGCTCCATCCAAAGCTTTTGAGATATGTAATTTCATTATTTAAGAATCCAAAGGTTAATAAGAATGGAGCTCAGTTGCTCTTTACCTCTCATGATATGTCAACAATGAAGAATACGGTATTCAGAAGAGATGAAATATGGTTTGCGGCATTGAATGAGAAGAGAAGTAGTGAAATTTATTCACTGTATGAAATTCGTCATGAGGATAACGAAAGGGTTAAGAGTACAGCAGCTTTTGATAAGCAGTATCTGGAAGGTAGATATGGAGCAGATCCATACCTTCAGAACATGCTGAGCGAAGGTGATTGGCTTTGAGTTTAAAACCTCCAAAGAAAAGTGATTTAAAGAAGCCTTGGATGAACAAACCGGATAGAGCGATTAAAATCCGTCCTGAATATCATTTGATTGTAACGGAAGGAACCGACACAGAACCTGCATATTTTGGAGCAATTCAAGAAATTATCAATAAGCAGTATCCGGAGAAAATACAATTGAAGGTATTTGGTTTAGGTGACAATACAGTAAGTTTGTTTGAAAAAGCAAAGCAATTGGCAAACGAAAATCCGAACGGATATCGCCATGTGTGGATAGTCTATGATACCGATGACTTCCCTGCAGCGCATATCGACAGAGTGGTACAGTTGTATGTATCATATCCTACGCCCATACATGGATACGGCAATAGCCAATGCAAAAAGTCTGGATGCGATAAATTATGGAAAAGCACCATCAAAGGCGGCACCGGGAACTAAGGTGTATGAGTTGGTGGAAAGATTGAGGGCGTATTTGCCTGAGTAGATAAGGAAAGGAAGATGCCTTCTCCGAAGGATGTGCAAGAGTATCTTGGACTTGGTTGTGTGCAGAGTGTGTACCGTTGGATAGCGTAAAATTGAACTACAGATTCAATGACAAATTGTATATCCTCCCTTAGAATAGTCTTTAGAGACAATATTTTAAGGGAGGATTTTTTAAATGGTTTTAGGTGAAGAGGGAATTTTCGTGTAGACATAGAAATGTGTTGAAATCCATGGGAAAGGTTAAAGCGATAAGCCGGTTGGCTGGAGGTAATCCTCGTGGCTGTAATGTGGGCATATATGATAAATGATGAAGCCGTGGCGAAAGCTGCGGCTTTGTTTGAAGAGAAGGAGAAAAATTATGGATAGAAAAAGAAATGAAATTGTGTTATTTGAGACAGAAGATAAGAGTATATCGCTGCCTGTAGAGATTCAGGATGAAACAGTGTGGTTGAGTGTTTCCCAAATGGTACAGCTGTTTGACAGAGAAGAATCGAATATCAGAAGACATATTTTAAATGTTTTTAAAGAGAAGGAAGTTGACGAGAATAATAACGTGCATTTTTTACACGTTAATAATGTGAAAAAGCCTGTACCGTTCTATTCTTTGGATGTCATCATTTCCGTCGGCTACCGTGTGAAATCCAACCGCGGTGTAGAATTCCGACGTTGGGCGAACTCTGTATTAAAGCAGTACATATTACAAGGGTATGCGGTCAACCATAAACGTATTCAGCAATTGGGTGAAGTGATACGCTTGATGAAACGGACAGAAAATGACTTGGACAGCAAACAAGTATTGTCTGTTATCGAACGATATAATACGGCACTGGATTTGTTGGATGCTTATGACCATCGAAATATAAGGCGTCCGAAAGGAAATGAGGCTATTTATGTGCTTTCTTATGATGAGTGCCTGAAGTTAATCTCCAATATGAGGTTTGGAAATGAGTCAAAGCTTTTTGGTAAGGAGCGGGATGATTCTTTCAAGGGAAGTATAGGAAATATTTATCAATCTTTTGGCGGAGAGGATGTATATAAATCCATGGAAGAAAAGGCTGCCAACCTACTTTATTTTATTACAAAAAATCATAGTTTTTACGACGGAAACAAACGTATTGCAGCGGCCATTTTTCTACATTTTTTGAATAAAAATAAGGCTTTGTTTGATGAAGGAAAGAAGAGGATAGAGGATTATACTTTAGTAGCACTTACGCTGATGATTGCTGAGTCACGGCCTGAGGAAAAAGAAATGATGATTAGCGTCGTTATGAATTGTATACAGTAATTTTGAGGTTACAATTTGAAATTTCAAATAAAAAAACATGGAAGGATTTAACTGTGAGTAATGAAGACAGTGCAGGAATATTTAAAAAAAGCAGATCAGACCAACTGATTAATTATTATTTATATAAGTATCCGGTCGTATTGGATGATATTTCGGACGAGCATCAGAAAATTTCTAAGGTTAAAAATCATATCAGGACCGTGCTGAAAGAATATATCGAGCGGCTATGTTCCATGAATATTGAGGTAAACGAAGATGGGAAAGAGTATGTCTTATTTGTTCACAAAATGCAGCAGGATGGTGTGGAAGAAGACACTTGTTCGTTAGTCTGTCAGCAGGAATTGCAAGACAAAGGAGTGGCAGCAGAAACATATTCTTATGTGTTTGACCGACAAGCAAAGATTATGGGTTTTAAAGTTTCTGATGCCGCATATACGCAGAAAAATATTGTAGAGTTGCTGACAGATGTTATGCATGAGGCATCCTTTTTCGGCTTCGAACAACAGCACTTGGATGAAGAGTTAAAGAAATTAGACTCGTCTATAAAAGAATTTGAGGAAGGAACTGCCACGACATATACAATGGAAGAGGTATGGGAACATTTAGGATTTGAAAGAGAAGAGCGAGATGAAACAGCTGATGAACTCCGGCATGCAATTACCAGAGCAGTCGTGGAGTATGATCAGTATCAAAAGAAAAAAGAATTGGAGGCGATTTTATGATTCCGACTTTATATGAGCCATTCAGGCATTGGTCTGCTATGGGTTCAGTATATATTCTTTCCGATCTGCATTTTGATGATCATGATTGTAAACTGATGGATTCTAATTGGATCACGCCAAAGGAGCAGATTGAAATCATTAACAGTAAAGTGAATAAGAGTGATACTTTCGTCTGCTTGGGCGATGTGGGGAAAGCCGATTATGTGGCAGAAATCAAGGCAAGAAAAAAGATTCTTTTGCTGGGAAACCACGATGCAAAAGGAGCATATAATGGATATTTTGATGAAATATACAAGGGGCCGCTGTTTGTGGCGGAAAAGATCTTGTTGTCCCATGAACCGGTCTATGGTCTGCCATGGTGTCTGAATATCCATGGACATGATCACAGTGGGATGGAAGATTACCGAAAAGACTGCAAATATTTAAATCTGGCAGCCAATGTATGTGGCTATACGCCGGTTAGTCTAGGGAAGATTATAAAGGATGGCATTTTATCTGATGTGCCAAGTATTCACAGAATAACCATTGATCGAGCAGTTGAAAAGAAAGTACAGCGAGAAATGATTAAGCAGAATTATACTACAAGTTCAATGACATAAAAGGTGGCGAGTGCTATAATAATTCTGTATGTAAATAATATTTTGAGGGAAATGCGGGGAGATTCCGATGGAAAAGAGAAAGTTAGCATCTGTACAGTATGTACACCATATCACTCCTATAGAAGGAGCAGATAGAATAGAATGTGTTCACGTATTGGGTTGGAAGTGCGTAGCGAATAAGGGAATGTTTCAAGTAGGAGACCATTGTGTCTACATGGAAGTAGATTCATTTCTGCCGGTATGTGACAGATTTGAGTTTTTAAGAGGAAATAGTTTTAAAAAGAATGAGATCCTGGGAGAGGGATTCCGATTGAAGACCATGAACTTCAGGGGACAGATTTCTCAGGGACTGGTACAACCCTTATCTATCTTACCAGAGGGAGATTACCAGCTGGGCGATGATGTGACTGAGTTGTTAGGGATCAGAAAGTGGGAAGTAGAGGAACGGGTTACCAGCAGTGGTACTGTGATCGGAGACTTTCCTGAGGGAATTCCAAAGACAGATGAATTGAGAGTACAGTCTTATCCGGAGCTGATTGATGAATTCAAGAAGGTTCCCGCTTATTATATTTCAACCAAGATGGACGGTACCAGTGTGACAATGTATCGAAAGGATGGGCACTTTGGAATCTGTGGCAGAAATTTTGAATACGCAGACGATGACAAGTGTGCTATGTGGAGATATGCGCATGAGCATAATATCCCGGAGAGAATGGCAGAACTGGGAATTACCGGTGTGGCAATCCAGGGCGAATTCTGTGGAGCCGGTATCCAAAAGAACCGATTAAAGCTGGCAAGACCGGAATGGTATGTCTTTACGGTAATTGATCTGGAGTCTCGTCGCAGAATGTCCTTGCCGAAGATGCGGGAGTTATGCGAGAAGCTGCAGTTAAAAATGGTACCGATTGAAGAGGAAGGAAGTAACTTCCCATATGATAGTGTAGAACAGCTACTGGAAAGAGCAAAGGGGTATTATTCTTCCGGCATGAATAAAGAAGGGATTGTAATACGCCCGGTTGCACCGGTATATTCTAGAGTGATTGAGGGATCTTTATCCATGAAGGTATTGAACAATGATTATCTGTTGAAGGAGTAAATTTGTTTTTTCGCTTTGAAAATAGGTACAGATAGAAGGAGGTTGTCATGTATCCGATAATTGATAAAAGAGAAACAGGAATAAATATACGAAGAATAATGGATCAACACAAGCTGACAGTAAAAGCTGTACAGCAATTCCTGGGACTTGGAAGCGCTCAGAGCATATATCACTGGTTAAATGGTATCAGCCTTCCGACGATAGATAATTTATATGCTCTCAGCGAATTGTTTCAGGTACCTATGGATGATCTGATATGTGGCAGCCGTACAATGACGAAAAGAGATAGGCAAAGCAGTTCAGTGGATAATAACATAAAGAGATTGCATGCATATTATGAGGCGTATAGGAGATTAGCGGCTTAGATTTATTATGGATATTTAAAAAGAAGGAAGTGGCTATGATTTATATAACTGGTGACTGTCACAGTGATTTTGTGCGGTTTAATAAAGAAAACTTTCCGGAACAGAGGGAAATGACTAAAGACGATTATGTAATCATTTGCGGTGATTTTGGTGGTGTCTGGAATGTGGATGAAGAAAGTAAAAGGGAAAGCTGGTGGATGGATTGGAAGGGCGGTAAGGTACATAAAGTGCGGCCGTCTGTTATTCATTTGATGAGGGGGCAGGTATATCAAATAGATGGTAAAAAAATATTTACCTTTGGCGGAGCCAGCAGCCATGATATTTCCGGTGGCATCTTAGAGCCGGATGACCCTGACTATAAGCGAAAGAAAAAGGAATTAGATCATGGATGGCTGCCTTAGCGTATCAATCGTGTGAGTTGGTGGAAGCAGGAATTGCCGTCTAAAGCCGAAATGGAAGAGGGACTTAAAAATCTGTCTGTACATGGAAATACTGTAGACTTTATTGTGTCCCATTGTTGTTCATCCAGCACCCAAGCATTGCTTGGCGGTGGCTTGTTCACGCCGGATGTGCTGACAAATTATCTGGAACAAATACGTCAGACAGTCACTTTTAAAAAGTGGTTTTTCGGACATTATCATGACAATAGGAATGTAAATGCAGACGAGATATTGCTGTATGAGCAGGTGATACGAATTTCATAAAGATAGCAAAAGCTTGATAATCAGCCACATAAGTGATATAATACGAATATATGGCTGATTATAAAAGGTTTGGAGGCGATTGTATGATAGGACGTAAACAGGAAATTACGACATTAAAGAAATTATATGAAAGCAATAAAGCTCAGTTTGTGGCAGTATATGGACGTAGAAGAGTCGGAAAGACATTTCTTATTAACGAAGTGTTCGAAGGTAAAATAACATTTCGTCATGCAGGACTTTCACCGATTGAATCCGATGTTGAATCGACGGATAGCCCGCTTAGAAAGCAACTCAAACATTTTTATAACTCTCTTATCCTTCAGGGAATGAAGAAAAGTAAATGCCCTGAGAACTGGATGGATGCATTTTTAATGCTGGAAATGTTTCTTCAGGACATGGATGATGGCAGCAGGCAATTGATTTTTATAGACGAATTGCCTTGGCTTGATACACCTAAATCAGGTTTTATAACCGCATTTGAAGGATTTTGGAACACATGGGCATGCTCAAGAAAAAATGTAATGCTTGTAGTCTGCGGAAGTGCAACATCGTGGATGACAGATAAGTTGATTAATAATCATGGAGGTCTCTATAACAGACTAACATGTGAAATAAAGCTTGCACCGTTTTCGCTTGGAGAATGCGAGCAATACTTCATCAGTGAAAATATAAAGATGTCCAGGTACGATATTATACAATCGTATATGATAACCGGAGGTATACCATATTATTTGAGTTATTACCAAAGTGGATTAAGTCTGGCTCAGAATGTAGATGAATTATTCTTCAAAAAGAGTGCTCCTTTACTGAATGAATTTAATAGATTGTTTAGTGCGATATTTAACAATCCGGAGATGATGATTTCTATTATTCGAGCAATTGGAGCGAAACATTACGGATGCACACGCTCGGAATTAGCTGAAGCGGCAGGGATGACGGTAGGAGGCACATTAACGAAAGCTTTGTCTGCTCTAATAGCTAGTGATTTTATTATTAAATATGTCCCGTTTGGATATAGTAAAAAAGAAGAATATTATAAGCTGACAGATTCTTTTTGCAATTTTTATCTAAGATTTGTGGAGAACAAAAAGGAGCTTGGCAATGAATTTTGGCTTTCAAATATAGGTTCGCAAAATATCGTAACGTGGAGAGGGCTTGCTTTTGAGAATATCTGTTTCAATCATATAAAGCAGATAAAGAAAGCACTTGGAATCAGTGGAGTTAGTACAAATCAATCCGCGTGGTCTAAACGAAAGGGTGAGGAAAACGGCACACAGATAGATATGATTATTGAGCGAAAAGATAATATTGTTAATATGTGTGAAATGAAATTTTACGGGGAAGAGTTTTCTGTAGACAAGAATTACGATAAAGTTTTGCGTAATAGAATATCGTTGCTTTCGGAAGAGTTATCTCCTAAGATGGCTATTCATAGCACGCTAATTACCACATATGGATTGAAATACAATGAATATAGCGGAGCTTTTACTAACGTTATAGACATGGATGCTTTATTTGATTAGTTTATAATTGGCCGCAAACGGAAGGAAATGACTGAATATGGCTGATTATAGAAGCTTTATGGTGAAAATGGAAAAAATTTTGTTGACTCTAACATTATGTCATAGTTTATGATAAAATTACCACAGAGAAAGAGGTGATTTCAGAAATGATGACAGTACATGAAGTTAGTAAGATATCGGGGGTAAGTATACGTGCCCTGCATCATTATGACCGCATTGGGCTTTTGCTGGCCACAGAAGTAACTCAAGCGGGGTATCGATTGTATGATGAAGCAGCACTGGAGCGTCTGCAGCACATTTTGCTTTTTAAAGCTTTGGAATTTTCGCTGAAGGATATTAAGGAGATTTTGGATAGTCCCGACTTTGACAGAAGCAAAGCATTGGAACAGCAGATTCATTTACTGGAAATGCGGAAGGAACATTTGCAGAATCTGATAGACCTTGCTCGTGGAATTAAAGCGATAGGAGTAAAACACATGAGTTTTGAAGCATTTGATACGAGAAAAATTGATGAGTATGCCGCGCAGGCGAAGGCTTCCTGGGGAACCACAGATGCTTATAAGGAGTATGAGCAAAAGGCAGTGGGCAGAACGAAGGAAGCTCAGCAGAAATTAAATGTGGAAATGATGAACATTTTTGCGGAGTTCGGAAAAATAAAAGAACTTTCACCGGAGAGCGAGGAAGCAATCGCACTGGCAAAGAAGCTACAGGATCATATTACAGAACATTATTATACCTGTACGGATAAGATTCTGTTAGGGCTTGGAGCTATGTATTCAGGCGGCGGAGATTTTACCACGAATATTGACAAGGTTGGTGGAGAAGGTACGGCAGTGTTTGCATGTGAAGCAATTAAAGCGATGGTGGGAAGAAAGTAAGGAAAGATACGATGTTGCAAGGACGTTCCATAGCACATATAATGTAAGTTATAAAGAAGTTATGAAAGGAAGGTGTCTTGTGTTCCCGGTAATCAACCTTAGAGAAACAGGGGTCAATCTCCATCGAATAATGGATAAGCGTGGGATTACTCCGAAAGAAGTAAAAAAATATCTTAATCTTACAAGTGTACAAAGTGTATATAATTGGTTTAATGGTCTTAATATGCCTACAATTGACAATTTGTATGCGTTGAGTCAATTGCTTCAAGTTCCAATTGATACTAAAAAGTTAAATGAGATGCTTGTAGCATAAAAATTAAAGCACAGCTTGAATGACAAAGTGAAAATTCTCCTACAAAATTAGATTATCAAATTTTGTGGGAGGATTTTTTTATGCAAAGAAAAGTAAATGTCGTAGAAGATTTGGATGGAAATAAGATTGTTGTTATCCATGATATTCGATTTAAAGGAAGACAGGCAATTGAGTGGAAGGATGTCGAGAGATATTTGAAACAATATGTTGGTGAAGCGCATATTATTGAAAGTACAAAAGATATGGTATTCATATGTAACAAGATTTGCTTTGCCGGTGTATGGAGAGAATGCCGATATTGAAAGATATAACGTATTTCGAGCAATTTTGCTCGTAAGACATGCAGAAGATAATAGACTGTATTTATATGACATTATGAAAATAAAAAAAGAAACGAGTACCCATTTCCAGTCCGAAGACCTTACTCAGTAACAAAACTCGCTTCTTGAGTCTATAATATGAAATTCAGGAAAAATAGTCAAGAGACAAATTAGATAACACCGAATATATCAGGTGTTAAAGAAAAAAAGTTAGAAAAGGGATGGATATATGGCTAAAAAAACAGTAGCTCTTATGCCTGGTACACAGCAAGTATTGGAGAAAATGGGAGCAAATATAAAGAAAGCAAGGCTATAGGTGCTTATGCGGCGGTACTTTTTGCACTTGGATTGGACAAAGACTTTGAGTTAATAGCAAGGGATGAAGAAGGAAAAAAGAAGTATCAAAGGACTGTTTGGCCTGATAGAAAACGGGCGACAAAGAGGAAAGGACAGTGAAATTATGATATATATTACAGGCGATTGTCATGGGAATTTTGATCGTTTGTATGCATATCCGGTGGAAAAGTGGCATGGTGGTAAAGTACATAAAATCAGGCCGTCAGTAATACATCTGATGCGTGGGCAGGTATTTAAGTTAGACGGAAAGAAGATTTTTGCGTTTGGTGGTGCCAGAAGTCACAACATAGATGGCGGCATTTTAGAGCCGGACACCCCGGATTATAAGAAAAAGAAAAAAGAACTGGATAAGGGATGGAAACCTTATCGAATTAATCATTTGAGCTGGTGGAAGGAAGAAGTGCCAACGGAGAAAGAGAAGGAGGAAGGTCGACGGAATCTGCTGAAATATAATAATGAGGTGGATTTTATTGTTACCCATTGCTGTGCTTCCAGTACCCAGGCATTACTCAGTCATGGCATGTACAAGCCCGATGTGTTGACGGATTATCTGGAAGAGATACGGCAGACGGTTAAGTTTAAGAAATGGTTCTTTGGGCATTATCATGATAATAGGAATGTAAATGCAGAGGAGATACTGCTGTGGGAGCAGATTATAAGGATTGGGTAGGAAAGGCTTTTAATTTTTTAAAATGCATTTTTAGAATCACTTGGCCAATAGATGACCTTGGAAGTGCTGTAGGATAAGTGTGCCCATTTTTACTTAGAAAGTGTATATCGGATTTTTACAATTAATGCATGGTCGATAAGTGTACGAGAGATATTTATTGGACACCTTCTGGTGTATAGTTTGATTAAAGGTAGTTGTAAAGAAAAACGTAAGTTGTAAATGGTTTATAAGTAAAATGGAGGTAGTGAATATGGCATTTCATGATTGGAACCACGATGGAAAAAAAGATTTTACAGATGATTATATTGAATATCAGATTTATAAGCAGTCAACAAGTAATAGTAATTACATACCACGTAGTGGGGCGGTATTTCAACATTTGGTGCGATTGTAGCAACCATTGGAGGACTATTCCTAGCAGCGGCAATCATTGCATTGCTTGGAGGTGGAGAAGATACTCCGGTACTGATTACCATTATTCTGTGGATTGTCTGCGGTGCGGGACTTAGTGTTTGGTTTGATAATGTGGGATTTTAATATGGAGGAGGAAAGATGGTTGGTAGTGTAAAGAAAGCGTTTCCGGCATGTGTAAGAAGTGTAAAAAGAGGCGATGTTTACTATGCTGATTTTGGTAGTGTGGAAGACGCAGTGGGACATGAGCTGGCAAAGAAGCGTCCTGTATTGATTATTCAAAATAATTTGGGTAATAAGAAATCAACGACGACAATTTGCTTGTGTTTGTCAAGCAAGTGCAAGTATGGTCTGCCATATCATGTTCATTTTAATGACTTAAGTATTGTAAATCGGGAAAGTGATATTTGTGCAGAGCAAATTAAAACAATAGACCAGTGTAGATTGGAACAATATCTTGGTAATGTGGGGAGTGCAGTTATGGAGCAGGTCGACCGGGCATTACTCATAAGCTTAGGTATTAAGGGGGCGGATTTGTCAGTTGTAGAGGTTGAAGAAAATGCAGGGCTTCAAGAACCACAGGATATGCTTGACATATTCCAAAGCATGGGGCAGCAACTTCGTTTTTGGCAAGATATTGGAGTAAAGGTGTCGCTCATAAAAAATGAAATTAATAGGTTGGATGATGAAATAAACTCAGTCTTGAATTATATAGAAGAGACAACCTATAATGCAGCTCAGGGATATAAAGTGTACAAGGTATTGCGAGATAAGCAGGTTGCGAGAAAAGCATTAGTAAAAGAAGTGGCTTGTTTGGAATCTATTATTGCATATGTTGATACAGAACAATTAGTTAAAGCTTTTCAGGAAAGCATAGAGCTGTCCAGTAAAAAAATAAAAGAAGCAAATAGGATTACTTTTGTGAAAGAGCTGATGGAAGAGGCAATATGATATATTTAAGCAGTTTTAGATTAAGTGATAAGAAGATGGCAAATCCCAATATTTATCCGTATAACGTATTTCGAGGAAAGGATGTAGATCCCTTCGTTTTCGATACAATAACAGTGCTCTATGGAAATAATGGTTCAGGGAAATCAACATTACTTAATATTATTGCTAATGCGTTACATTTAAAGGGAATGGAAATGGTTACTAGCAATACTGTTGGGCTTTTGAATTACTGTGATAAGTATAAGCTTGAATGCAGGTGGTGCTTCGGAGACGATGATGACGGTTATGAAATCAGAGAGTTGCCGAAGGATAGCAGGTATATAAAAAGCGAAGATATCTTATATGAAATTAAGAAGGTGCAGCAAAAGCAAGTGTTGGCTGATGGTATGGAATATGATTATGTTCAGTGTGGGATGTCATTACAGGGAGCGAAGGAATTTGTGCATTCGAAACAAGGAATGAAACAGAGACAATACATTGAGTTTGCACAAGAAAAATACTCCAATGGTGAGACATCCATACAGTATTTTGATGAGTATTTGAAACCGGATGCATTATATTTATTGGATGAACCGGAGGTTTCTTTATCACCGGCAAATCAGGTTCTGTTAGCACAAGAGATAAATAAATTGGCTCGATTCTTGCGTTGCCAGTTCATAATAGCGACGCATTCTCCGTTTATGTTGGGGACATTAAATGCAAAAATCTATAATATTGATACAAAAGATTATGCAGTTACCAAATGGAGTGAGCTGGAGAATGTTCGGTATTTTTATGATTTTTTTAAAGAACATGAGAATGAGTTTCGATAGTATTCTAGTTTCCAATAACGGCAAAAACAAAATAGAAACAAAATGCAAAACTTGCAATTATTGCCGATGATGTGGTATACTATACAATAAACTACAGTATTTATAGAGTCAATATATAACGGAGGAGAGCAGATGCGATACCTTTCAGTTACTGAAATAGCAAAAAAATGGGATGTGTCGGAACGCAGTGTTAGAAATTACTGCGCACATGGGCGTGTAAATGGTGCCTTTCTTACCGGCAAGACTTGGAATATCCCTGAGAATGCAGAAAAACCGGAGCGTTCTAACAAGAAGAAAGAACAACCGATTACCTTGTTGGACATTCTGCAGGAGCAGAAGGCAAGCAAATATTCCGGTGGTATTTATCACAAGACACAGATTGATTTAACATACAATTCCAATCACATTGAGGGTAGTCGTCTGACACACGAGCAGACCCGATATATTTTTGAAACCAATACCATTGGTGTAGAAAAAGAAGTGCTGAACGTGGACGATGTGATTGAAACGGCAAATCACTTCCGTTGCATTGATATGATTATCGACAATGCAAAAGCAGCGCTGACAGAGAGGTTCATTAAAGAGCTTCATCTGATTCTGAAGAACAGCACCAGCGATTCCGGAAAAGATTGGTTTGCTGTGGGCGATTATAAAAAGGTGCCGAATGAAGTGGGTGGTATGGATACTGCACTTCCGGAAGAAGTTGCCGATAAGATGAAAGCACTGCTGACAGAGTACAATGGAAAAGAAGAAAAGAGCTTTGAAGATATTTTGGACTTTCATGTGAAGTTTGAAAGAATCCACCCGTTCCAGGATGGCAACGGTCGTGTAGGCAGACTGATTATGTTTAAAGAATGTCTGAAATATAATATTGTTCCGTTCATTATCGAGGACAATCTAAAAATGTTCTATTATCGTGGATTGAAAGAATGGAATAATGAAAAGGGTTATCTGACAGATACATGTTTGGCGGCACAAGATAAATATAAAGCGTATTTGGATTATTTTAGGATTAAATACTAATTATTGTGGTGGTGAAAACAATGACGATATCGTTTGTTGTCGAAAATGATGAACTGCTTATGTGTTATAAGCCGGCATATGGAGCAGGAGAAATATTAAGTCAATTAAAAAAGGGCGAAGAGAAAAGAATAAAAAATACTTTTTGTGTAAGTAATGAGTCATTAAAACGAATTGAAGAAGAATATGAGGAATCATTTTATTTTGTTATTGGAAAAGTAGAGGGTAATTATATTTTGTTAGATTCAGATATTCTTATGTTAGAGCACAAATTTTATTTTTCTAAAGATATTTCATTGAAACAAAATATGTTTGTAGCGTATCGTAATATTTCAATTTTGCAAAAAATTGATCAAATTGTTGATAGAGATATTTATATAGGCGGAGAATGGGAAAAATTCAATGGTATATCGAAAGAATCTTTTTTAAACGTAATAAACAAATTTCCAAATTCTTCAGAATTAAATAAGTACGTACATTTTAGAATTGCAGGACTTTTAAAAGAGTATTTTCCAGAATGTGACAAATATGAAGTGGTATATGAGAAATATATCAATAGCAAAAGAAAATATGTAGAAATAAATACTAAAGATGATGAAACAAATACAAATATAAAGATTGAATTAGAGCAGTTTTCTATTGCATTAGATGAATTGCAGTATATGTTGAGTAATATTGAAGAATTTAACGAAAGTAGTTGGCAAAAGAAGATTCGGAATATTATTCAGTTATTATATCCGAAATATATTTTATGCACTCCAGAAGTTACATTTAAAGGTGTTGATGGTTATGATAAACGTCCGGATTTTCTGTTGGTAGATGTAAATGGTTTTATTGATATATTGGAAATTAAGAGATCAGATGTACAGGTTTTAACAAAACAGGCGTCTTATCGAAATAATTATGTTCCAGTAAGAGAATTTGCAGGAGCAATTCAACAGATAGAGAAATACATATATTGTCTTAATTCTATAACAGATAAAGAAGAGGCTGTTTTAAAATTATTATCTGAAAAATTGCCAGAAGGTGTTATTCCACAAGTGCTCAACCCACAAGGAATACTGTTATTAGGTAGAAGTAAGGATTTTAATCAACAACAGAAACGTGATTTTGAATTGATTAAAAGACAATACAAAAACATAGCAGATATAATGACATATGATGATTTAGCTTGTAGGATTAGAAATATTGTTTTAGCGTTAAAAGAAAGATTATGATTGTATGAAAAATACAGAGGAAAACAATGAGTTTAAGTTCAAATATTAGTGAAAAAGCCGCCCTTATATGGGCGATTGCAGATAAATTGACAGGTGTTTACAAGCCTCATGAATATGGTGAGGTTATTTTGCCGTTGACAGTAATACGCAGATTTGACTGCATTTTGGCAGATACTAAAGAGGCTGTACTTGATAAATATGAAAGTGAAAAAGCATTACCAATGAAGGATATTTTACTTCGTAAAGCATCTGGTCATGCATTCTATAACACAAGTAAATATAATTTTGAAAAGTTGCTTGATGATCCGGACAATATTGAAGCTAACTTTCGAGATTATCTGAACGGATTCTCTGAAAATGTCCAGGATATAATTGAGAAGTTTAAATTTGATGGACATATTACAACTATGGCAAATAAGGGGATTCTTTATATTGTTATCAAAGAGTTTACTTCACCAAAAGCCAATTTACATCCAGACGCAATCTCTAATCTGGAAATGGGATATATATTTGAAGAAATTATCCGTAGATTTTCAGAAGCACACAATGAAGATGCAGGACAGCACTATACACCAAGAGAAGTTATCCGTCTGATGGTAAATATTTTATTCTCTGATGATAATGATATTCTTTCAGGAAATAATGTTGCAAAGACAATTTATGACCCTGCTTGTGGGACAGGCGGTATGCTTTCTGTTGCAGAAGAGTATTTACATGAATTAAACAAATCTACGGAGCTTATGGTATTTGGACAGGAAATCAATGACCAGACATTTGCAATTTGCAAAGCCGATATGCTTATTAAAGGCAATAATGCAGAATTTATTAAAAATGGAAATACATTATCCGATGATCAGTTTGAAGGTCAGACGTTTGATTACATTATTTCAAATCCACCTTTTGGCCGTGAGTGGAAGAATGAAAAGGCAAAAGTAGAAGCAGAAGCAAAAAAGGGATTTGCTGGCAGATTTGGTGCAGGTCTTCCTGCGACATCTGACGGTCAGATGCTGTTTCTTATGACTGCTATCTCAAAAATGAAAGAGCCAAAAGATGGTGGCAGCCGTATTGCAATCATTCATAATGGTTCTCCACTGTTCACGGGTGATGCAGGAAGTGGTCCGTCCGAAATTCGAAAATATATTATTGAAAATGATATGCTGGAAGCTATTATTGCATTGCCAAATGATATTTTCTATAACACAGGTATTGCAACATATATCTGGGTTTTTTCCAACAAGAAAGCAGGAACAAAACGAGAAGGCAAGGTTCAGCTTATTAATGCAAATGGATTGTTTGAAAAACGCCGTAAAGCATTGGGAAATAAGAGAAATGATATTTCAGAATCTGCAATAGCAGAAATCACACAAATTTATGGTGATTTCTGTACAAATGAAATCAGCCAGATTTACAACAATGAAGATTTTGGATATACCAAAATCACAGTAGAACGTCCGCTTCGTGATGAAAATGGAGAACTTTTGTTGAAAAAGAGCAAGAAACAGCCTGATACCGCTTTGAGAGATACTGAAAATGTACCTTTGACAGAAGATATAAAAGAATATTTCAAACGAGAGGTTCTTCCATTTGCACCGGATGCATGGATAGATGAAAAGAAATCTAAAGTGGGATATGAAATTCCATTTACCCGTTACTTTTACAAATATGAAGCACCAAGACCATCTTTAGAAATAATGAAAGAAATCATGGAATTGGAAAAGGAACTCGATGGGGCGTTAGCAGAGGTTTTTGATGAGTAGAAACAGAAGAAAAGATTCAAAAAAAGGACAAGTAAAACAAAATGCACCTGTTATGACAAAAGAAATGGGTGTTAACAGAGAAGAACAATATAATAGGGCAATTGGTATTCGAGAAAAGAGAATCAATATTGTATTTAAAACAATCTATGTATTTGCTATTTTCTTTGTTGCAGTTTTCGTAGATATGGGAAATAGAGTAGGAAAGGTTGTAGATGTAATATATATGTGCGAGGCGTGTATCTCTGCGTTTTTTCTTGTATTAATAAGCTATATGGTTCTTTACATAATTAACGAAATGAGTTGCTTGAAATTGTATGCGGATGATTTGTCTAAGGATAAAATTGAAATAACAGAAAGAAGCTATTCAAATATTTTTTCGGTATTAACTTTAAGCGGATTGGCTTCTATATTGTGTTTTCTTGGATTTCTATATGGAAAGGAAGTTCTTACACCAGAAGTAATAGTGAATGCTTTTGTGGTGTTATTTACACTGAGGATGATTTTATTTACAATAGCTACATTTTTTAAGGATAAGAAGAAAAAGATAGTTGAGCATGGTATTGGTTGTTTGTTAATTACAGTAGATATAGCATTTATGTTTTATGGTGTTGGTTTGAGTGCTAATATTTAGATTATGGAGTGAACTTTATGAGAAAAATGAAGGATTCAGGTGTTGAATGGATTGGACATATTCCAGAAAATTGGGAACTTGTCCAAACAAAAAGGCACTTTCAAAATATAAAAAGGGTTGTTGGCGAAGCTGTTGACGAATATGAACGTTTAGCGTTGACTATGCATGGCGTAATAAAGAGAAGCAAAGAAGATAGTGATGGACTTCAACCAGAAAAATTTGAGGGATATCAAATTTTAAAAACAAATGAACTGGTTTTTAAACTGATTGATTTAGAAAATGTAAAGACAAGCCGTGTGGGTTTATCGCCTTATACAGGTCTTGTATCGCCAGCCTATATTGTATTGAGTAATAGTTATGACGATAACAGATTCTTTTATTACTGGTTTCTTTTTATGTACTATAATGAAATATTTAATCATCTTGGTGGAGATGGGGTGAGAAGTTCATTAAATGCAAAGGATTTATTAGCGCTTCCTATTCCAAATATTAATGTGAATTTGCAAAAGAGAATAGCGGATTATCTTGATGACAAATGCTCAAAAATAGATGCTTTAATTGAAAAACAGCAAATAGCTATTGAAAAATTAAAGGAATACAAATTATCCGTTATTACAGAAGCAGTTGCTCCAAAAAGTAATTGGAAAGCAGGGCATTTAGGGTATATAGCATCTTTTAAGAATGGATTAAATTATAATGGAGCATCCGAAGAAAAAGAAATAAAATTTTTAGGAGTGGGAGATTTTAAGCAGCATTTTATCTTGAATCGTGAAGATATGTTTTCAACATTAAAGTTTAGCGGATATATGCCAGATGATTTGTTGTTAAAAAATGGAGACATTGTATTTGTAAGATCAAATGGAAGCAAAGAGCTTGTGGGTAGGAGTGTATTAATAGATAATGTTGATTTCCCTTTAACATATAGCGGTTTTTGCATTCGGATGAGAAATCTCAGACAGGATTTGGTTTTTAATGAATTTTTAATGTATTGCTTTTGGAGTAATGATTTTAGACAAAACTTGAACAGAGATAGCAGAGGTTCAAATATTAACAATTTAAATCAGGAATTATTATCTAAATTAAGGATTGCGTTTCCTTGTATGGATGAACAGAAAAGAATAGTGAATACATTAAATGGTAAATGTGTAGAAATTGAAAATGTCATTTTGAAAAAGGAAAAATTAATCTCTAAATTATTAGAGTACAAGAAGTCGCTTATTTACGAAGTTATGACAGGCAAGCGAGAGGTATAGAAATGGATATAGATAGAACTAAATACATTAAAATGTTGATTTATCAGTGTAAAGCTTTAAAAAGCACAGTAGAAAGAACATTGAATGATACTGCGACAATGGAAAATGGGCGTTTTGCTTCATTCAAAATATATGCTTCTCAATTTAATGGATTGGCAGAAAATGTTTCAGATATATTAGGCATTGATAAAAGAATGTTTGCAAAATTTGATGTAGACAATATGCCTGGTTGGGGGGATAGTGTTTGGCCAATGCAACGACAAATTGTTGAGGCTGTATTGATGAATACAGGAATGATGTTATCGTATTTAGAAGCAGATATAGACTTTTCGGATGATGAATTTACTAATTTGGAAAATTTTTTTAAAACTAAGTTGCGCGCTGTTGTTTTTGATAAACCAGAGAAAGAGATTCAGGTACAAAATGCAATCGAGAACTTGATGATTGGAAAAGGCTGGGCTAGAGGAATTGATTATGATCGTGAATCTGGTAAATTTCAGTTTTCTGGAAAAGAATACATACCAGATTTTGTAATTCCTAAATTAAATTTATGTGTAGAAATAAAACTTTTAAGAGAAGGAAAGAAATCTAGTGTTATCGAACAGATTAATGCAGATATTACAGCTTATGGAAAGGTATATGAACGTCAATTGTATATTGTCTATGATTTGGGTATGATTAGGGACGAACTTGAATTTCGACGTGATATTGAAAATGCTGGTGATGCAATAAAAGTTGTTATTGTGAAGCATTGAGGGGGTGTTAGATAAGTGGATTTTGATGTTAAAGAAAAACGATTTGAACAAGACATAGAAGATTATTTAATTACACAAGGCGGTTACTTCAAGGGTAATCCTAAAAGTTTTGACCGAAAACTGGCATTGGATAAAGAAACATTTATTTCTTTCTTAAAAAGTAGTCAGCCAAAGACGTGGGAACGCTATGAGAAAATTTATGGTAGCGATAGTGAAAAGCAGGCGATAGACCGTTTTTGTCGTGAAGTAAAAATGGTGGGATTACTGCGTGTTCTTCGCCAAGGATTTACTGATCGTGGTATCAAATTCCGTATTGTATTCTGGAAACCGGAAACTTCTATTAATGCAACAAGTCAGTTGCAATATGAAAGTAACGTACTCCATTGTACAAGACAGTTACATTATTCTTTAAACAATGAAAATAGTATTGATATAGTTTTGTTTTTGAATGGTATTCCAGTTGTTTCTATGGAGCTTAAATGTCAATTTACAGGACAGAATACCACAAACGCTATTAACCAGTACAAATTTGACCGTGCAGGGAAAGAGGCTATCTTTACTTTTAAAGAACGTGTATTGGTTCATTTTGCGGTAGACCTTACCAAAGTGTATATGACTACACGATTAGAAGGAAGTAAGACATATTTCTTACCATTTAATCAAGGCAGTAATGGAGCTGGAAATGTTGGTGGACAGGGTAATCCGATTAATCCAGATGGATATGACACGGCATACCTATGGGAAGATGTTCTTAAGAAAGAACGACTATTAGAAATTTTACATAAATATTTACATTTGCAGGTGGAACGAGATGAGAAAACTGGAGAAATTAAATCGGAGAGAATGATTTTCCCACGTTACCATCAGCTTGATGTAGTTACAAAACTTCTTGCAGATGTGAAAGAAAATGGTTCTGGAAAGAATTATTTGATTCAGCACAGTGCGGGTTCTGGAAAATCGAATTCCATTGCGTGGCTTGCACATAGACTTTCTGGATTGCATGATAATAATGATGAAAAGATTTTCCAATCTGTAATCATAGTCACAGACCGAAGAGTATTGGATAGTCAGTTACAAAATACAGTTTATCAGTTTGACCATGTGGAAGGTGTTGTGCAGAAGATTGATAAAAATGCGCAACAGTTAAAAGACGCAATTGAAGCTGGAACTGGAATTATTATTACAACACTACAGAAATTCCCTGTCATTTATAAAGAGGTTAAATCAGGTAATAAACGTTTTGCTGTTATTATCGATGAAGCACATTCTTCGCAGACAGGTGATGCAGCTAAAAAATTGAAACGTGCATTAGCTGATACAAAAAAGATTCTCGAAGAATACGCAGAAATGGAATATGAGGAAGAAAAGAATCGTAAAGACAATGAAGACAAGCTGTTAGATGAATTGGCAGCGCAAGGAATTCATGATAATATGTCCTTCTTTGCATTTACAGCTACACCAAAAGATAAGACGTTGAATATGTTTGGTTGGTGTGATAAGGATGGTAAATATCATCCATTCCACGTTTACTCTATGAGACAGGCGATTGAAGAAGGCTTTATTTTGGATGTTTTGAAAAACTATATGACATACAAGATGTATTATAAAATCGCGAAGGCGATTCCAGATGATCCACAGTTAGATACGGTTGCTGGTGTAAATGCAATTCGAAATTATGAAACATTACATCCACATAATATTTCACAGAAGACAACTGTCATGTTGGAACATTTTCGTAGTGTTACCATGCACAAAATTGGTGGTAAGGCAAAGGCGATGATTGTAACGCCTTCAAGACTTCATGCAGTACGTTATTTACAGGAATTCAGACGTCAAATTAAAGAAAAAGGTTATACGGATTTGGATGTCTTGGTTGCATTTTCTGGTGAAGTGGAAGATGCTGGACAAACTTTCACAGAAGAAAAACTGAATAAAACAAAGAATGGAGAGACAATCAGGGAAAAGGCATTACCGGAAACATTCCATACTGATGAATTTGGAATGCTGATTGTCGCGGAAAAATATCAGACAGGTTTCGATGAACCATTACTTCATACAATGTTTGTGGATAAGAAACTTTCTGGTGTAAAAGCGGTGCAGACCTTATCACGATTGAATCGTACCATGAGAGGCAAAAAAGATACATTTGTACTTGACTTTGTAAATTCAGCAGAAGATATTAAAAAGTCATTTAATCCATACTACGAAGAAACTGTTTTGGAAGAAGAAACAAATCCAAATGTTGTTTTTGATTTGAAAAACACATTAGATGGATATCATGTATACCAACAAAATGAAATAGAAAAATTTGCAAACATCTTCTACTCAAGTAAAGAACAGGAACGTGGAGACATGGGAAAACTTCATGGACCAATAAAGGCAGCTCTCGATAGATATGCTGCATTAGAACCAGAACGACAGGATATGTTTAAGTCCACATTAGCTCGTTTTAATCGTATATATTCTTTTATTACGCAAGTTTGCCGTTTGTTTGATAAAGACATACATAAATTCAGTATTTATGCTAAGTTTCTTACGATGCAGTTGCCGAAAGGTAGCGGTGAAAAAGTTTATGTAGATGATAAGGTGCTATTGGAGTATTATCGTCTGGAAAAAGACTTTGAAGGTACAATTGAACTAGAAGCAACAGAAGAAGGTTTCAGACCAATTACCGGTGAGGCAGGACGCAGAGAAAAGAAGAAAGATCCATTGACTATTATCATTGATAAAATCAATGAACGTTATGGGACGAACTTCACAGAAATGGATAAAGTGCTGTTGCAGATTGAGAATGACTATGCTACTCAGGATAAATGGCAAAGTTATGCCAGAAATAATGACAGAAAAACATTTATGTTACTGTTTGAAAAAGATTTTCCAGAGATGGCAGCAGCTCGTTATGAACAGAATGAAGATTTCTTTGTGAAAATGTTTTCTGATCCAGACATGATGAAACAGGTTATGGATACTATTGGATCTGTGCTGTATGAACGATTGAAGAAAAAAGTTTATTGCTATGAACCAAAAACAACATTAAGTATGGTAGCGGAAGATTCCGTACCATATGGAAAGAAAGAGTAATTAGCGCTCGGAACAAGCGCGTAGCCATCACATTTTGTGATAAAATAAAGGGATTGGGAGCTTTCCCAACAAGCGGTTAGCCCTATTTCAGTTATAGGTGAAATGGGGCTAAAAACGTAAACTTGGACAAGTTTACACTGCTTGCCAGTTTGTGAAAGATAATTTGACGTTTTAACCAGATTACAAGGAGGGACTGGCTATTATGATGAATGTTATTATTTATAAAATTAGTCAAGAAAAGAAACAGAGCATACAGAATTTGGTAGATGACCTTATGTCGTATTTTCAAGATGAGGCACAAGGTGTTGTAATTAATGAATATAGTGAAGATTTTTTGAAAGCAACATATTGGCAGAAGAAAAAGCAAAAAGGGTATCAATACAATTATGAAAAAGGCGATTTCGATGTGATAGAAGAGGAAGTAATTAGTGCAGCAAATTTTGGAATTGAATTAAAAGATGAAAAATTGTTGGTCTTTGGAAACAAACAAATGTCACAAAAAATTATAACAATAATAGGTGTTGCTTCTGGTAATGCATATTCAATCACAGAGTTTAACATAAGCATTGAAAAATTAGTAAATAGAGTTTGCAGTGACCATGATGTTACATTGATGAAGATGAAATTATCAGATATTACTCTGGAGCAGGGAGTTTTAGTTAATTGTGCAGTTAATTTAATGACGCAAGATAATCCTAAGATACTTGCACTTAAGTATATCCAGAATATTACGGTTATAACATTTAAACTGGCAAATATAGCAACAAATATAACCGTTTATAAATCAGGGAAATTTTCTATAGGTAAGATATTAGAAGAAGAAAAGGATGAAGTTATCAGAAAAATCATTCATATTGTAAGTTAGGAGAAAAATATGGGCGAACAAGCGGATAAAATCGGGAAAAAGTTAGAAGGCTTTGGAGAAAAATTGTTTTCAGGATTCGGTTGGAATGAGTTGGCAAGAGATCAAGAAATTGCATGTGCGAGAAAAACCACTCATAAAAAACAAACTCATGGACTTGATTTGCTGATGAATTTTAACAATCCGTATCTAGGGTGCAAACAAGGAATTGTGATTGAATGCAAAAATAGACAAATGAAGTCTATTACACAGGCGGAGCTTGATAAATGGCTAACAGAATTAATAAATGCAATTGAATGTTCACAATCTGCCCCAGAATTGATTGGGGTTAAAACTGATGATATGAATATGAATACAGGGTTATTGTTAGTACATGCAAATGATTGTTTCAACAAGGAATTATTTGGCAAATATTTAAGCAACCTGAAAGTTCCTTCTAGAAGAAATTCGATAAATATTTTTGTTGCTGGAAATGAAGATATTAACAGATGGAATTCTTTGCTGGATAAAATTGAGAAGGAGTGTTCAAATGAGTTTCAATTTATTTATCCAAGTATTGAAGGCTCGAATATGGAAATGGGAAAATACATAACAATAAATCAGTTATATTCAAAATATATTTTTGCTCAAGATGTCACAATGATAAAAAAATGCGAAAGTGGAATTGAGTATCCAGTTCCTCAAATGAAAAAAATAATGATATCTTTCGATGAAATAACAACAGATTGCTTTAAATATATGTGGAGTATGTTTAAAACATTTCAATTTCAAGATGCAAAAGAGATGGTTTTTATGTTTTACCCAAGGAAAAAAGATGACGTAGAATTTGTTAAAGAGAATTTTATAAAAACTCTTTACCAGATTAATCCGCCAATAAATTCTGAAATTGAAAAACGAATAAAAATAGATTTTATCGATAATAGAAGTTTGTCACCAGTAGACGGAGGAGGACGATAAAATGATTACAGAATACGTTGATTGTGCAGAACTGAAACGATTAATCGAGGATAAGAAACTTAAACCTGCAACACTAAAGTATTACCTGAGAAGAAAAGGGATAGTCTTTACTGCTAACAATGCAAAGGAGTTTGCAGAGCAGGTATACACAATCTTTTTGGGAGCGGCAGAAATAGCAGAATTAAGAGATTTAATGATAAACGATGGGAACTATGAAAAATCAATGGTGTTGAAATTAAATGTAGATGTTAGCGATGATGAGGATATCATTGATGTTTTAATTGATGAAATGAGTAAACAAAAGTCGATTAAGTCTGAAGATTATTTTATTGAGCAACCAGTAAAGATAGAAAATGGAGCTTATGTTCAATTTTCATATATCAGGAAATTGCCGGGTAGGAACAAGTTACTGGAACATGAACGACGCTATCTTAAACTGAATATTAGAAAAATATCAAAGTCGCAGGTATTAATTGATATTCGACAACAATCATCGATCGATTCTAAAAACGCGGTTGGATTTATTGAAAAATTATCACAAACTGGAGAAGGAATAAATATAAAACATATTAATCTAGAAATGCTTACAACAAAAAACAAGGTGGAATTTTTTGATAGAATAGCTGCATATGCTTTTAATTTATGGCAATTAAAAACCATAACTGGGATTACCGTTAAGCAAGGACGACTTGATGAAAATGAAGATGAGGAAGAGGTTGTAGTGGAGGAAGAAGATTCTTCTACACTGACAGGTATCAGTCAGGCGGTATTGAATGGAAGTGGATTAAGAACAAATGAATTTGTACAAGAATCAATTAAAAAAGGATATTACATATCTGCAATGAAATATCGTTATGAACATAAAAGGGATACAACCGAATTTGCAATAATTTTAAGTTTTAAAAATCAAGACTTACGAGTAGATATTGATAAAACATATAATGAAGATGAAGGGAGAATATATGTACAGCCTTTGGTAAAGTCAGAGCAAAACGAAATTGTAATAGAATTTCAAAATGTTGCAAATAAAATATTTGATGAACTTATTAAAGAGCAATCGAAAGAAATGAATAGTAATATGAATCTATAAAACGTATTTCTGAGGGTGCATAAGAGGTGAAATGTGAACTTTTTGTGAATTTTTCACTAGGGGTAGTAACTTTTACCCTTGCAAATTCAAAAAGTATTTTGGCAGTAGAGAGTATTGCTGAAATGCTTTTGTTGATGGCTGCCGGAATGTTTGATAGTATGGGTGTATATTCCAGCCAAACAGCATAACAGTCCCGAAGGGACTGCATGCCATTCCGCTTCAAACTGCACGATGCAGTTAATGTGTAAATTTATGCTTTGCGCATATCCCTACCGTTGCATTCCAAGCGGTACGCCTTAGCCGTCATACGGCTTAAGCATGCATCAGCATAGGTGTTGTCTTTAAATAGATCCCACCATTTTGAAACTGGCAACTGAGAAACAATCATGGTAGGCTTTTTACTGTCTCTGGTTTCAATGATTTCAAACAAGTCGCGGCATTTATCCATGTCGAGTTCCATGAGTCCGAAGTCATCAATTACGAGAAGGTCATAGGCGGCCATCTGATTCACATAATCATAAGTATGTGCATTCAGTCGAGCCTTTTCACTTTCTTGAAGGAGCGTGCTTGCTCTTATATATTTAACAGTTTTGTGATGATGAAGTGCCGCAATACACAATGCATTTGCAATGTAAGTTTTACCTGCACCTGCACTACCGGTAATCAGTAAGTTCTTCGTATCATCTAACCATTTACACTGCTGTAATAGTTCAATGGTGTGTGTATCCAACATACGATCTTCTTCATAGATTGCACTGTCAAAATCAGCTGTCGGATATTTTAAAGTTGCCTTCTTAAGCAGTTTGTTGAACTTTGTTGATTGACGCTGATCCCATTCATAGTTGATGATGTCGGCAATGCGTGTATAAAAATCTTCCAGCTCCATGTTTAGGTTTAGGAACTGCTTTTCCAACGCTTCTGACATATGAGACAGCCTCAGCTTGAAAAGCCGATCCAGCAATAGATTTTCTTCCGCAGATAATTGTTCATTGTAAATATAGTTTTTATGTACATAAGCCATGATGGTATACCTTTACTTATAAAAGTCCTTTCCTCGAATGTTTTCGTGTGACGGAAGTTTACCAGTTCTTGATGGTGTACTTTGTGTGCGTCCTAAGACCTGCTTAAAAGTCTTATATCTGCAGGAATTCATTTCGATGCACTGGCGTGCAGTCTCTTCCACAATTCCGTGAGGAAGGTCTTTTACAGCGTGAAGCAGCCCAGCACAGGAATTATAAGCCTGTTCCTCGTGCTTTGCAGACTTCAGGATTCTGTCTATACATTCCAGCATATTTGGTCCGAATACAGAAGCCCATCGTCTGTAATACGCACCGTCTTTTTGGTTAACTTCTTTATAGTAAAGGTGCTCCGGTCTCATATGACTATCTTCGGTAATGTACTTTGGAAATTCCTTGTAGGATCTTTTATGTTTGCATATCAGCCGGTTATATTCGTCACATATATGAATCTCTGACGGAGTTGCCTTTATGATTGCAGATTTTCCACAGTGGGTATAAACTACAGAGTAGTAGTGGTTATCATACTCGATGTGGTAATTATCAGGGATTTTTGTGACCGTTTTATAGTCGCATACTGTATAAATTCCGCCTGGCAGTGGTTTCATACATGGTTTATCGTACTTTAGAAATGCATCCATCCTTGAATAATTCTCTTTTTGAAAAGGTCGGGCATTGAGAACCGCTACTATTTTTTGTATATCGGCGTTCAATGCTTCGAGAGAGGTATATATTTTCTCTTTTAATTTTTCAATCAGATGCGTTTCAAGATAACGGACATGATTTTCTACCGTTGCTTTGCCTTTGGGCTTTCTGGCTGGTGGTGGAAGTACGATTGTATCATAGAAATCTTCCAGATCCGAAAAGGCTGACTGAAGTATCAGCTCATCCCTGGTATGCTTTGCTATCGCAGCCTTTAGATTATCAGGTACCAGGTGCTTGGGAATTCCACCATAGAATTCAAGCGCATGTGTAGTTCCTGTAATAAAGCTCTGCAGTTTTTCGTCTTGGAAAGCTTCCACAAACATGAGATTGCTTATTCCGAGTGTTGTTACGAAGAAATGTACCTTTTGGATTTCACCTGTCTTCGGATTAACAAGCAGTTCAGGCTGGTCGCCAATCCAGTCGATATACATTTTTTCGCCTGGAACACGCTCGACAGCCATCTTGGTTTCACGTTTTCCAAAGTATTTTTCTATGAACCGATTATAAAGCTCGTAGAATTGTGATTGTTCATAACCATCAGGGTTATCCTGCTTGTATTCCAACCAACAGTAAGCAACATTCACTTTGCTTCCTTTAGCGTGAATACGGTCGTAGTATAATTGGAAATCCGGTAGAGGGATGTCCTTCCGCTGAAGGTTTTCAGGGGGATAAAACAGTATCTCTACTTCAGATGGTTCCATTTGTTTCAATTGCTCCAAAGTAAATCCCGAAGCACTGAAACGCTTTAGAATGAGCTGCGAAGTACCAGAGCCGATATGATAACGGCTCTGAATCGTACTAAAGGAACCGTCATTCTGGCGCATTTGAATTACGCCGATAATAGTGTTGTAATTTTGCATGATTTTCATGCCTCCTTTCGTAGCTTGTGGTTTCACCACGAAAGAAATATAACACTATTTAAAATATATGCAGTTTAAATCGGAAAGGCATGCAGTTCCATCGGAAACGGTCATGCAGATACAATCGGAATCAGCGTGCAGTTCGAGCGGAATATGCAGTATGGGAATATAAACTGAATTTAACTGCAAGTAAACGATAATATCTTATAACATGCAGTTTTTAAGTGTCACCGGAGAGCGAGGAAGCGAATGCGCTGGTAAAAAAGCTGCAGGAGCATATTACGGAACATTATTATACCTGTACAGATAAGATTCTGTTAGGGCTTGGAGCCATGTATGCAGGCGGCGGAGATTTGACCACGCATATTGACGAAGTTGGTGGAGAAGGCACCGCGGTGTTTGAATACGAAACAATTAAAGCGATGATTGTAAATGTATAGTGTGATTAACACAATGATGTGAATTTAGAGATTTTGGTTTTGGTACTTTTGTATGGCGGAGATTTCGTGTTTACCTCAATTGTAATCCGAAATTCCATACCTATGATTCTGGATACTCCTTTATAAAGTAAATATATTAATTATCGTTTGAAAAACAATGTTATAAACAAAAGATAGAAACGGTGGTGCGAACATGCCCAAGGCAGGCAATTACTATTATGACCAATTGAATAAAGAGCAGCAGAGAGCCTACTATGCGATGAAGGAAGGCTTGTTAAATCTTCAGGATTCCTTTGCGGTACCAAAGCTTTCGGGGAAAGAATTGTCGGATATTTATTTTATGATTCGAATGGACTGCCCGGCAATCTTTTATTCGGTGTCTTTTTCCTACAAGTATTATGCGGATTCCACGGTAGTGGAGATGATACCGCAGTATCTCTTCTCAAAGGATAAAATCAAGGAACATCGCCAGGCGATGGAGTCAAGGGTAAAAAAACTGGCCCGTCAGGCGGCGAATTTGGATGAAAAGGGGAAAGAGCTCTTTATTCATGACTTTATTGTGAAAAATGTGAAGTATGATAAGCTGAAGAAGGAGTATTCCCATGAAATCATCGGTGCGCTGGGAAACGGTGTGGCTGTCTGTGAGGGAATGGCCAAGGCAGTAAAAATTCTGTGCGATGAACTGAATATCTGGTGTATCATCGCCTTGTCGGAAGCTAATCCGAAAAAAGGGATCAAGTATAGACATGCCTGGAATGTAATTCGGATTGACGGGCAGTATTACCATCTGGATGTAACCTTTGACAACACACTTTCAAAAGACGATACGGTAAGATATGACTATGTGAACTTGTCGGACAAGCAGATTTTCAGAGACCATGAGCCTGTTATCTGGAAGGTACCTGCTTGCAGTGACAACGACCATTTTTATTATAAAGAGAAGAAAATTTCCTGGACTACAATGGACGAGGTAAGAAACCGAACAAAACAGGCGGTAAAGAAGGGGAAAGTACTTTTATTCCATTGGCGAGGTGGATACCTGACGAGAGAAATTTTGGCGGAGCTTCTGGAGATATTTAACAAAGAGGCACAGGCAAAGGATAAGCAGGCATATGTTTCTGTTAATTGGCCCCAGGCAGTACTGCGAGTGCGGTTTGAGGATGGAGCCGGTAAGGAACAGATTGAAATGGAAGAGGCGAATGAAGGCGAGAAAGATTAGCTGCGAGGAGATGCACTTGTCTTTAAATAAAAATTGGAAAATGAAGAAGGAGCGTAGAATGCATGACAACCAGAGAAGAAGTTTTGAAGTATTGTTTGTCATTTCCTGACACTTATCAGGATGCACCGTTCCATGATGAAAACTGGCAGTTGGTTCGGTATCGTAAGAATAAGAAGGTTTTTGCGTGGACTTATTTTAGAGATGGTAAGCTTTGTGTCAATGTAAAGGTAAATCCTGAATGGAGAGATTTGTGGAGGCAGACCTATGCGGCTGTGCTTCCGGGATATCATCAGAATAAGGAGCATTGGAATACAATTATTTTGGATGGCACGATTCTGGATGAAGAGGTCCAAAGAATGATTGCAGAAAGTTACGACCTAATTTGCCGAAGGAAATAAGTGATGAATATACAGATATTTGGAACAAAGATATAAGAAGGCTATACCCAATTATGCCAAACACTATAAAAATTTTCTTCATCTGCCACGGCAGTAAATTGCTTTTTTAGAAATGTGTAGGAAAATCAAGGGTTTTGGGAGTTTGAAGGTGGATTTTTATACTAGATTTAAGACAGAAAATTAGGTGTTTGGGATGTGGTGTGGTGAGAAAAGTATAATATTGTGAAGTATTATCAACAATAGAATTAGTAGCTGGAAAATGATATTCTATATGTGAAGCTCGCTAAAGAAGCTATAAAGCATATCGGTAGAGGTACATATTATGGGAAAAGATAAGATAAGTTTAGCATTTGATAAATGGAAGAAAAGAGTTTCAAATGGATATATAAAAGCGGTGTGCAAACCATGTTGGGAAATGAAGTATTGCCCATATGGTTCGTTAGTAGAGAATTTTCCAATAGGAGATTTTGGAAATGATGAAACATGTAGAATATTTGGACATACATGCCCAGTTTTTTATGTTGCGGAACCTTTTACTGAAACAAAAGAAATGAGGAATATTTCTAGAAATATTCCTATGGCAACCAAGTTAAAAGTGGTTAGAAGAGATAGATATTTGTGTGCACTATGCAAAAGAACAATAAGTGATGAAGAAATTAATTATGATCATATAATTCCCTGGTCAAAAGGAGGAGCGACAACGGAGAGCAACTTAAGAGTGCTATGTGCAGATTGTAATCGAAAAAGAGGAAACGAGTTTGAAGCTGAGTATTTAATTGTCAATGTGCAGGAGGCTCAATATAGCCCATTGACTTTAGAAGTAACACAAATTAGAGATTTACTATCACTGTTTTCGGTTGCATATGTGTTACAGGAAATTTTTGGAGACTTATCAAAAGATGTTTTTTGTAAAATTATAAGATCGGATGATGTGGAAACAGATGAGTTTATGTATACGCTTATAGAAAGAATTCACAATGTGTTTGGCGAAACTCCTTTTTTTATTAAAACAAAGAGGAAAGAAACTATTTTAAGATACAGATGGGGATTAGTAGATGGAAGGGTACACAGTATATATGAAACTTGTAAAAAATATCATGTAACAGAAGAATATTTTTGTGAGCAGGAAGATTTGTTGCTTAGACAAATAGGGTTCATTGTTAATAAAAAAGCCTTAGATAAGAATACATATTATGATATTAAGGTTGACACAGATGAAATTAGAGATCGTGTAAAAGAAATATTATCTGTGATGGATAATCTAAGTTAGAGTCCAAGGTTATAGGTAAGTTTGGTAGCAAGAATATGTGAAAGTTAAAAAATGTACTATATAGTTCAAGATAGTGTTCTTGGAGGGGGATAAAATGAAAATTGATTTACATTGTCATACTCGAAAAGCAAAAAAAGGTGATGGAAAAGGTAGAAATGTTACACCAGAACTATTTAAAGAGAAGATTGAATTAGCAGACGTGAAGATTGTAGCAATCACAAATCACAATATGTTTGACTATGATCAGTATATAGAATTACGAGATGTTGTTGTTGGCATATGCCAAGTTTGGCCAGGTGTTGAAATTGATATTGACGGTGAGAGTAGATATCATTTGATTGTTGTAACAAAGCCAGATGAGGTTTTAAATTTTAATTCTTGCTGCAAGAAATTGTTTTCAGGTACAACACCAGATACCTGCTTTATGAAATTGAAAGATGTGTGTGATGTATTTGCAGAAATTGATGCTATTTATATACCACATTTTCATGATAAAAAACCTGCGATATCAGAAGCGGATAAAGAACAGTTATACAGCTTGGTAAAAGATTCTGCGAGAGTTTTTATTGAACCTAGAAATCATCGTACATTAGGGGTATTAGCCAATAAAGAAATGAGTGTATTGATTGGAAGTGATGTACAGGATTGGAGTGTATATGAAACTAGTACATTTGCAGATTTAAGATTACCAGTGGCTAGTTTTTCAGAGTTTTTACTTCTTGCGAAGCGTGACAAATCTGTTGTTGAAACACTATTAAGTAAAAAGAGTCCAATAACAGTAATAGGAAAACCACATTCTTCAGTAAATTTACCACTTATGCTTTATCCAGATGTAAATATCATTTTTGGGCAAAAGGGAACTGGAAAAACAGAGATACTAAAATCAATGTATGAAGCAATGTTGGGTGCCGGAAAAAGTTGTAAAAAATATATTGCATCAGAAAGAAGTGAAGGGTTTTCTTCGTTATTAAGCATACAAGACATGGAAGTATCGTTGGAGAAAATGGGGATAGGCTCATGTGAGGATGAATTTAGTGAAATGGCAAAATGGAACGATAGTAATCCCACACTGTTTTCAAATTATCTTGACTGGTATCAAACAAGAGGAAATAGTAATAATAAAAAACGAATGAAAATAACAGAGGCTATTCATCATTTTTATAGAAAACCAGATAAGTTTGATATCCATCAAAAAGACAAAGAAAGATTTAGCCAAGCATTTGAGAAACTTAAAAAAATAGAGTGGAACGAATATGTTTCTGAAGAAGAAATTCAGTTATTAGAGCAGTTGCTTATTAGTCTGCGTGATTCAATTGTTGAAAAGCGAAAGAATGATTTGATTGACAAGTACTCTTCCGAATTAACCAATATAACAATTGATAAGATAAAAGCTCTTGCAGACAAGAATTCAGACACGATTTCGCGACCATCTACAGCAGGATTGAAGGGATTTGCCTTAAATAGAATCGAATTATTTAGAATTGTAAGTAAAATATTGGATGGAATTAATTCACCTGAATATAATGAATGTATTCGGATAGGGTCGTTAGAAGGTAAAGGTGATATTTTTATTAATTGTAAGTATCGAATGATATGTGCGGAGGAGAGAAGAACAAATTATCCGGGACAAAGTATAAAAGTCCTTAGAGAAATTGTAAGGTTATTAGAATACATAAAGCAGCATGTTTTTGACTTTGATATTGCAACACATGTTGAAAATCTAGTTACATTATGCGAAGAAAATAATGTGCTATCTTTAAAATCTTTTGTAGGTAGATCTAAGCAAGTTATTACGGCGGATGGTGTTGGATATTCACCTTCTAATGGGGAACAAGGAATACTTTTATTAGAACAAGTTTTGCATGAAGATGCTGATGCATATTTTCTGGACGAGCCTGAACTAGGAATGGGAAATTCTTATATAGATACGGATATAAGACCCTTAATTTGCAATTTAGCAAAGCAGAGAAAATTTGTTGTTGTGGCAACACATAATGCAAATATTGCAGTACGAACTCTTCCATATATGTCTATTTACCGGACGCATGAGAATGGTGAATATAAAACTTATATAGGAAATCCGTTTGATAATCAATTGGTGTGTATTGATAATCCGGAGGATATAAAAAGTTGGACAGAAGAGAGTATGCATTCTTTAGAGGGTGGCTACGATGCATTTTATGAAAGAAGGGATATTTATGAATCAAGAAATAATTAAAGCAACATTGTTAGAACAAGGTGATATTGATATTTTACGTTTTGAAATTGATGAAGAAGAATTAGATATTAATCTAAACAGCCCAGAGTGTCAGAATTCTTTGAAAAAACTGTTTACATTAATTCTAGAAAAAGTAGTTGCTGGAAGTGTAGAGATAACACTGGAAATTCAGGATGGATATTCTAGGGGAATGTATGTTGAAGTTTGTGAAGAGTATATTAAGGATCTGAATCGTGAGTTAGGAGAAGTTACAGAAATAATAAATAAAGAAATTGCTGAATGAAGTGAGATAAAATTATGTTAAGTTAAATCAACACCTGATATATTAGAGATAGGCGGGTACATCATTGATTTCTTGAAAAATAGCCTTTAAAGATGGACTTGTCTTTAAATAAGAATAGAGCATTGGAAAGGAGTCATTATGAAAGTATTATTGATAAACGGAAGTCCGCATGCGACGGGAAGCACCTATACGGCACTTCATGAAATGGAGAAAGTGTTTGCACAGGAAGGAATTGAAACGGAGCTTGTGCAAGTTGGCAACAAAGATGTCAGAGGATGTATTGCCTGTGGAACTTGTGGAACAAAAGGGAAATGTGTATTTAATGATGTGGTAAACGAGTTGGCAGATAAATTTGAGCAGTGTGACGGTTTGGTAGTGGGAAGTCCGGTGTACTATGCTTCGGCCAATGCTACATTGATTGCAGTGTTAGACAGACTGTTCCACAGTTCTCAATTTGATAAAACAATGAAGGTTGGTGCAGCTGTAGCATCCGCAAGACGCGGTGGCTTGACAGCCACCTTTGATGAGCTGAACAAGTATTTTACGATCAGCGGAATGCCGGTTGCTTCCGGACAATACTGGAATGGCATACATGGCTCAAATGCAAAGGATGCAGTGCAGGATGAGGAAGGTATGCAGCAGATGCGTACACTTGCAAGAAATATGAGCTTTTTGATGAAGAGTATTGCGCTTGGAAAAGAAAAGTATGGTTTGCCGGAAAAAGAAGTACATGCGTGGACAAATTTTATCAGATAAATACGGAAAATGAAGAAGGAGCGTGGAATGTATGACAACCAGAGAAGAAGTTTTAAAGTATTGTTTGTCATTTCCTGATACTTATCAGGATGCACCGTTCCATGATGAAAACTGGCAGTTGGTTCGATACCGCAAGAATAAGAAGGTTTTTGCGTGGACTTATTTTCGAGATGATAAGCTTTGTGTCAATGTAAAGGTAAATCCTGAATGGAGAGATTTATGGAGACAGACCTATGCGGCTGTGCTTCCGGGATATCATCAGAATAAGGAGCATTGGAATACCATTATTTTGGATGGCACCATTCCGGTGGAAGAGGTCCAAAGAATGATTGCGGAAAGTTACGACCTAATTTGTGGAAGGAAATAAGTGATGAATATACATAACTTGTCGTATGTCAAGCGGAGATGAAATAATTACTTGACATATGACAAGTAAAAGAATAGAATTGAGGTGGAGGTGAAATACTATGAATACACAGCTGCTAAAAGAAAAACAGGACCTTACTTATTTGTCTTGGTCTGTTTATCACAATTCTTCGGGAACGGCTGGTTCCTTTTTGAAATCATATTCAGAATTAGGCGGGAAGAAAGTTTACTATAAGCTCTCAAATTTTGATAAAGTACAAGGTGTAATCGGCCATGAATGTGTAAATGAATTAATTGTTGATCGACTGCTGACGATATTGGGGATTCCTCATTTGTCTTATCAGCTTATCCATGCTGACATCATGCTGGAGGGAGAAATCCAGGATGTATACCTTTGTGCCTCTGATGATTTCAAGGAAAAGGGCGAATCAAAAATTGCCCTGGATGCATACAAGGAAAGAGAAGCACTTCCAAAGGAATCGGCACTTGATTTCTGTGTGCGCATGGGATGGGAAACCTATATTTATCAGATGCTGGTGGTGGATTATCTGATTCTCAATCGTGATCGCCACGGTGCAAATATTGAAGTGTTACGCAATAGTCGAAAGAAGACCTTGCACCTGGCACCGCTGTTTGATCATGGGCTTTCGTTTCTTTGTCGTTGTATGAATGACAGTCAGGTAGAGGCATTTGATGTAATGGAAGATAAGCTTTGCAACAATTTTATTGGTTCCCGATCTACATGGGGAAATTTAAAACTGATACCTGCAGAGAAAATGCCGGAGTTGAATCCGCTGCGTGAGAGTGATAGAGAGGTTATTATGGAAGGCTTGGATGGTATTATTTCCGGAGCGCTTCAAGATAAGATTTGGGAAATGATTTGGAAAAGGTGGTGTGCGTATGAAGATTTTTGCAATTCGAGATGAATCTGCTGAGGTTCAAAAGGATTTGGCATACCTTCTTTATTATGAATTTGAAAAGAGATTCTATATTGAACTACCGGAGGGGGCGGATCCTTGGGAACTACCTTTGTTATTGGATTCTTTTGTGAGACGGAATGAAACCACTGTAAATTCCTATTGGGGTAAGGTTTGGGTTCAGCAACGAATCATTCCGACAGATCGGCAGAACATCGGAGAAATCTTGCGTGATAATCAGTTAGAGGAATATGATGAGTACGAGCTTCTGATTTTGGCGATGGGAAGATGTGCGCAAGATGATTATTATCTTGTTCCAATTGATGAAAAGGATCTTCCGGAAGAAATCATCAAGCGATTTGCCACAAGAATAGAAGATATACTTCCTTTGGAGGATTACGGTTTGTTGGTGTTCTTTAGGGATGGAATGATTAAGAAATGCGATTTGAGGAAACATTTTGAAAAGACTTTAGGATTTCAGATCCTGCTCAAGAAGCCGGAGTATTTTGAACATGTTCAAATGCAAACCGGAGGATATGGTGTGTCGTGGGATGTGAATATGACCGTATCGGATTCCGTGCTGTATCGGATTGGTAAAAAAGTTCCTCTTACAGTAGCGGACTTTCGAAATTTTGTGTCACATCGAGTCATCAATGCAGCAGAAGCGGCGGAGATTCTTGGATGTTCCAGACAAAATATCATTGATCTGACAAAACGCGGGAAATTGCATCCGCTTAAGACTTCTGATAAGAACACATTGTATTTGAAAAGTGAGATATTAAAGAGGAATTGGCAATAATTCGACAAAGAAGAGATTATTCGATGTGTGTGATGTGAAAACCAAGATAAAAGGAGGCTATACCAGACTATGTCAAATCAAATTAAAATCCTCTTCATCTGCCACGGCAACATCTGCCGCAGCACCATGGCGGAGTCCGTCATGACTCATTTAGTAAAACAAAAACATTTAGAATACAATTTCATCATTGCCTCCGCGGGCACCAGTCGTGAGGAACTAGGCAATCCGGTGCATTACGGCACGGTTCAAAAACTCCGCCAAGTAGGTATCCCAGTCATCCCTCACCGAGCAACTCAAATGACCAAGCAGGATTACGAAGAATACGATTATTTAATTGGCATGGACACTGCCAATATCCGCAATATAAATCGTATTGCAGGTGGTGATCCGGAGGGCAAGGTGTACAAGTTGTTGTCTTTCGCAGGTTCCGGCAGAGATGTGGCGGACCCTTGGTATACAGGGGATTTTGAGGCGACATATCGCGACGTGTTGGCAGGCTGTGAGGGACTGTTAAAATATTTGCAGCAGCAGGGAAGGATATAGCAGGGCAAGATGGTAAAGGATATATTAAAAAGAATGGTTGGGCACTTGGTACCTGTTTTGCTATGTGCCATGCTTTGTGCCTGCGGACAGGCGACCCGAAGCCAAGTACCCCACCAGCAGGAAGTAAAGGAGGCAGAAGCACAGATGACCTATGAACAAATTACCCAGGACGAAGCCAAAGCACTTATGGCAGAGGTCGAAAATTACATTATTTTAGACGTGCGAACAGAGGCAGAGTATGCCGAGGGACACATTCCTGGCGCCATTTGTGTGCCAAACGAGACCATTGGCGACAACATGCCGGAGGAGCTTCCGGATAAAGAGCAGTTGATACTGGTGTATTGCCGAAGCGGCAACCGCAGCAAACAAGCATCCGAGAAACTGGCAAAACTCGGCTACACCAATATAAAAGAATTCGGCGGCATCAATACCTGGACCGGCGATGTCGAAAAGTAATTATGTAAATTAGATAGGTGTTTACAACGCCTTATGTACCGCTGCCAGCGGAATAGAGCGAGAGCGTGCCTTCGTGAAATCAGTTCTTTTACACAGAAAATAAGGAAGATTCAAAGTCTCGCAACCACCTAAAATAAATTAGAAAAGGAGCATTCTATGTTACCAAAACGATTATTAGAAGAAGTCCTGCAAAAAGCCCTTTCCACGGGCGCAGACTTCGCAGAAGTTTATGTGGAGCGTACCAAGGAAAACAGTATTTTTATGATTGACAGCAAGGTGGACAGTATCAAGGACCGTCTGATTTCCGGTGTGGGAATTCGTATTTTGAAGGGCACCAGATGTGTTACCGGTTCTACGTCTTCTATGGAGCGTGAGGCGCTCATTGCTTGTGCGGGCAGGGTGGCAGATACGCTCAATGGTGTGCCGGAGCGCATGAGTGTGCATTTGACGGAGCGTATTTTCGGGGATATTCATCCGATTAAAATCGTGCCGGACAGTGCAAGTATGCAGTTTAAGACTGATTTATTAAAGGAAGGCTATTTTGCCGCAAAAAATTATCATCAGGATATTAGCCAGGTTACCGGTACCCTTTTGGACGTCGACCATAATATTTTAATTGCTAATAGCGATGGTTTATTGGCTCGTGATCGTCAGATTCGTACCCGTATGATGATTGAGGCGATTGCCAGCAAAAACGGAGAAAATCAGACCGGCGGATGCAGACCGGGTCGTCGTATGGGCTTGGAGATGTTTGAACAGATTTCTCCAAAGGACATCGGTACGGAAGCGGCGCGTCAGGCGATTACCATTTTAAATGCAGACTATATTAAGGCAGGCAATATGCCGGTTGCCATTGAAAATGGCTTTGGCGGCGTTATTTTCCACGAGGCGTGCGGTCACTCTCTGGAGGCTTCCTGCGTGTCTATCGGTCAGTCTCAGTTTGCGGGCAAGCTGGGTCAGCAGATTGCAAATGAGAAGGTGACTGCTATTGACGATGGTACCATTCCAAATGCCTGGGGTTCCTTTAATTTTGATGATGAAGGCACGCCGGCACAGCGCAAGGTTCTTATTGAGAACGGTATTTTGAAAAACTACATGATTGACAAGTTAAACGGTCGTCGTATGGGTATGGAGGGCAATGGTTCCTGCCGTCGTCAGGGCTATCAGTGGGCTCCGACTTCTCGTATGAGTAATACATATATTGATAATGGTCCGGACAAAAATGAGGACATTATCAAGTCTATTGAGTATGGTCTGTATGCCAAGGATATGGGCGGCGGTTCCGTAAATCCGACCACAGGTGCCTTTAATTTCTCCGTGCGAGAGGGTTATATTATCCGTAACGGCGAGATTTGCGAGGCAGTGCGTGGTGCCAGCCTCATTGGCAAGGGCTCCGAAGTTATTATGGATATTGATATGGTAGGCCAGAATCTTGCTACCGGTCAGGGTATGTGTGGTGCGTCCAGCGGCAGCGTTCCGGCAGATGTTGGACAGCCGTTGATTCGCGTTTCCAGCATAACAGTAGGTGGCAGATAGGAGGTCCGTTATGAAATATATTGATTTTAAAGATAGTGTAATCAAACATGCTCTGGAAAAAGGGCTTACAGAATATGAACTTTACTTTACCGAGTCTGAGGATATCAGTGCCAGTGCCATGATGCACGATTTGCAGGAATTTACCACTTCTAACGATGCCGGTGCTTGCTTTCGTTGTATTTTTGAAGGCAAGATGGGCTATGCTTCTACCGAGCTTTTTAACGAAGAGGAGGCAATTCGCATCGTAGAAGCTGCTATGGAAAATGCGGCTGTTATTGAGAGTGAAGACATGGTATTTATTCACGAAGCAGGGGACATCTATCAGGAATTAGAGCCTGTAAAGACTACAGAGCCTACGGGTGCTCAGCTTGTGGATTTAGTACGTGCCTTTGAAGAACAGCTTTACGTAGCGGACGGTCGTGTAATAGAAGGCTCTCAGACTATGGCAGGCTATGGCAGAACTCGCATTGCTCTGTGCAATTCCAAGGGCTTAGACCTTAGCTGCGAGTATGATTTTACTATGGTCGGTGCGGAAGCAGTGGTAAAAGAAGGCGAAGAAATGTTTAGCAGTTACTGCATGAAAGCAGATGACTTTGCAAAGTTTAATACCAAAGAATTAGCAGACAAGGTAGTAGCAGACGCAGTGGCTAGTATCGGAAAGGAGTCCGTAGCAAGCGGAATCTATGATATCGTGTTGTCCAAGGAAATGGCGGCTACGCTTCTTGCTACATTCAGCAATATTTTCTCCGCGGATGCGGCTCAGCGTGGATTATCCTTGCTTGCCGGAAAAGAGGGCACAGAGATTGCAAATGAGCTGGTAACCATTGTGGATGATCCGTTCTGTAAGGAAACCTTCCTTCGTATGTCCTTTGACGGAGAAGGCGTGGCAACCTACTCCAAACATGTTGTGGAAAAAGGCAAGCTGGTAACCCTGCTTCACAATCTTGCAACTGCCCATAAGGCAGGTGTGGTATCTACCGGTAATGGCCGCAAGGCAAGCTATGCAGGCAGTGTCAGCGTAATGCCTTATAATTTCTATCTGGCAAAAGGCGGTGCCGGAACCTGTGAAGATATCTTCAAAGAAACGGGTAAGGGTATTTACGTAACCTCCCTCAATGGACTCCATGCAGGCGCAGATGCGGTAACCGGTGATTTCTCCATCGCCTCCGAAGGATTCCGGATTGAAGATGGCAAGAAAAGCCACGCCATCAAAAACTTTACCATTTCCGGTAATTTCTACGAGTTACTTAATAAAATTGCCTTAGTAGGCGACGACCTTGAGTTCTTAACACCTAGAGCCAGCGGATGCTTCGGCGCACCGACGATAATGATAAAGCAAATTTCTGTTGCCGGAAAGTAAAATTGTATACACAATATAAAAAAATAGTTGAAATAGTTCTCGAAACTGGCTATAATGAAATATACTAAATTTTTACATAATTACTTTTGAGGCGGGAGTAATGAAAAGAGAATTCAGAGAATACCAAAAGAAAAATGATTTTTTGATTTGTGTAGATTCCGATGGTACGGTAATGAATACCATGGAAATTAAGCATGGTGGCTGTTTTGGGCCTTGTTTGGTAGAGGAATGGGGCTTGCAGCGGTATAAAGACCAGGTTTTGAGGATTTGGAATGCAATAAGTTTGTATTCCATCAATCGTGGTATAAATCGTTTTATGGGCTTACAGCTGGTTTTAGAATATATTGACAAGCATATTACACCAATTGAGGAGGTGGATGCGCTGGCGCGTTGGGTGGCCACCACGCCGGAGCTTTCCAATGCGGCATTGATTCGTTATCTGGAAGACGATGACAGTCATATTTTGCCGAAGGTGCTTCGTTGGTCTCAGACCGTAAGTCAGCATATTTCCATGATTCCTTTGGATATAAGGCGTCCTTATGATGGAGTGCTGGAGGCATTGATGGTAGCCAGAGAGGATTGTGACATTGCTGTCGTTTCTGCTACTAACCCGGATGCTATCTATGAGGAATGGGAGTTTCATGGGCTGGCGTATTTTGTGGATTTGATTCTAAATCAAAATGTAGGCAGCAAGGCATTCTGTATCTCTCAGTTATTGGAGAGCGGATATGACCCTGCAAATGTGATGATGATTGGAAATGCCATAAAGGACTTGGAGGTTGCCAAGGCTTGTGGCGTGTGCTTTTATCCCATTGTTTTAGGCAAGGAAACGGTATCCTGGCAACGATTTGAAGGGGAAGCGCTTAGTCGTTTCTATGATGGCACTTATGTAGGTGCCTATGAGGATGAGCTTATAGATGATTTTATTCAGGCATTAAATGCTAATTATGAATAATAGAAAGCCTGTATTGCAGCAGCGATATGGGCTTTTCGTGCAACAGGAGTGAGTTATGAAAATACGTGAAATGTTACAAAAAGACTATGTTACCCTATCTTTTGAGGTGTTTCCGCCAAAGACGGAGGCCAATTTTCAGTCTGTTTATCAGGCTGCCATGGATGTAGCGGCATTAAAGCCGAGTTACATGAGTGTTACATACGGTGCGGGCGGCAGTACCAGAGGCAATACGATGACTATTGCCAGAGATATTCAGGACAAGGTAGGAGTAGAGGCCATTGCACATTTGACCTGTGTAGGGGCTACCCGTGAGGACATTAGACAAACCTTAAAGGAGTTACAGGAGGCTGGCATTGAAAATATTTTGGCATTGCGTGGGGATAGGCCGAAAAACTTCGAGGGTGAGCCTTTTATCGATTATCATTATGCTTCCGAGCTGGTGGAGGAAATCAAGGCTTTTGGAGATTTTTGTGTAGGCGGAGCCTGCTATCCGGAGGGGCATGTGGATGCAGTCAATAAAAAGGCCGATATTGCCAATTTAAAGAAAAAAGTAGATGCAGGCTGTGAATATTTAACCACCCAGATGTTTTTTGACAATAATATTTATTATAATTTTTTATATCGTATTCGTGAGGCCGGGATTACGGTTCCGGTGATTCCGGGAATCATGCCTATTACCAGAGCCACTCAGGTAAAGACAGCTTGTGCCTTATCCGGCTGTAATGTTCCGGAGCGTTTTCGTAATCTGGTGGACCATTTTGGAGAGAATCCACTGGCCATGCAGCAGGCGGGTATTGCCTATGCTACGGACCAAATTATTGATTTGATTGCCAACGGAGTGCGTCATATCCATGTATATTCTATGAATAAGCCGGAGGTGGCGGCAGGCATTCAGCGGAATCTTTCGGAGATATTAAAATGATAGACAGGCAGGAAGTCATCCGGTATTTGGGATATAAAGGGCATATCCCTACTCAGGATGTTCTGGATTTGATAGAAGTGTGTATAAAAGAAGTGGAGGCAGCAGCGGAGCCGAAGCATGTGGTACGCAGATTCCCGGCGAGGGTGACGGACAGCAGCGTGGCAGCCGGAGGACTTTCCCTACATAGTAGGCAGTTGGCGCGCAATTTGAAGGACTGTAAAGAAGTGATTTTTTTTGCAGCCACGCTGGGAATAGGTGTGGACAGGCTGCTGCACAAGTATTTGAAGCTGCAGGTCAGCAAGGCGGTAGTGGTACAGGCGGTTGCGGCGGCAGCTATGGAGACATATTGTAATCAGTGTCAACTGGAAATAGAGAAGGCGTGTGCCAAAGAGGGGCTTTTTGTAAGACCCCGCTATAGTCCGGGCTACGGAGATTTAAGCCTTAAGGTTCAGAATGAATTTTTGCAGGTGTTACAGGCACAGAAGACAGTGGGCATCGTGTTGACCGAAGGGGATATTATGCTTCCGGAGAAAAGTGTGACTGCAATTATGGGTCTGAGTTCTGTTAAAACCGGGTGTCACAGAGAAGGTTGTGAGATATGCAGCAACACCGGATGTGCGTATCGTCGTGCAAAATAAGTGGGCTTATAAAGGAGCTATGGTGCCGAAAGGCGTGAAATGAGGAGTGTTATGAAGTTTCAAGAATTATTAGGCAAGAGAATATTATTTTTAGACGGAGGCATGGGAACGCTATTACAGGAGCGTGGACTTATGCCGGGAGAGCTTCCGGAGACTTGGAATTTGACCAAGCCGGAGGCTGTGAAGGAGATTCATAAGGCCTATTTGGAAGCGGGTGCAGATATTATTTTGGCAAATACCTTTGGTGCCAATGGTCTGAAATTTGCAGATAAGGTAGGAGAAATTGTAGCCGCAGGGGTGCAAAATGCCAAGGCGGCGGTAGCAGAGTGTGGTAAAGAGGCTTTGGTGGCACTGGATATGGGCCCTACGGGCAAGCTGTTAAAGCCTATGGGAACGTTAGATTTTGAAGATGCGGTGACGCTTTATAAGGAAGTGGCTGCAGCGGGCGAAAAGGCCGGTGCCGATTTGATTGTCATTGAGACCATGAGTGACACCTATGAGTTGAAGGCAGCGGTATTGGCAGCAAAGGAAGCTACCAATCTGCCGGTAATTGCCACGGTTATTTTCGGGGAGAATGAGAAAATGTTAACCGGAGCTACTCCGGAGGCGGTGGTAGCATTGTTAGAAGGCTTGCGTGTGGATGCCATCGGTATGAACTGTGGTCTTGGTCCGGAGCAGATGAAGCCGATTTTTGCGAAAATGGCTGCGTGTGCTTCCGTTCCGCTGGTAATCAGTCCAAATGCCGGACTTCCTCGTACGGAGAATGGTCGTACGGTATTTGATGTGACGCCGGAAGCTTTTGCAGAGGATATGGCAGAGCTTGTGGGCATGGGTGCGTGGATTGCCGGTGGATGCTGTGGAACAACCCCCGCACATATCAAGGCACTTGTGGATAAGTGCCGAGACATAGAGCCACAGGCATTAACAGAAAAAGAACTGACAGTGGTGTCAAGTTATTCTCATGCAGTGGTTTTGGGTGAGAAACCGGTGATTATTGGGGAAAGAATTAATCCAACCGGAAAATCCAAGTTTAAACAGGCTCTTCGCGAACATAATATACAATATATTTTAGAAGAAGGTTCTCGTCAGGTGGATGCAGGTGCACATATTTTGGATGTCAATGTGGGACTTCCGGAAATTGATGAGCCCACCATGATGAAGGAAGTGGTGTACGAGCTTCAGAGCATTTTGGACACGCCGCTTCAGATTGATACCACCAATATGGCTGCCATGGAGCAGGCTATGCGTATTTATAATGGTAAGCCCATGGTAAATTCGGTAAATGGCAAAAAAGAAGTGATGCAGGAAGTATTTCCACTTGTAAAAAAATACGGCGGCGCAGTGGTAGCCCTTTGTTTGGACGAAAATGGTATTCCGGATACGGTGGAAGGACGTCTTGCCATTGCAGAAAGCATTTACAAAACAGCAGCAGAGTATGGTATTTCGCGCAAGGATATTGTAGTGGATGCACTGACCATGACTATGAGCACCGATGATTATGCTGCACAGGTGACCTTGGACGCCGTAAAGGCGATTACCAGTCAGGGCGGTCGTACGGTGCTTGGAGTGTCTAATATTTCCTTTGGCTTACCACAGCGTGAACTGATAAATGCAGCCTTTTACACCCTGGCATTGCAGGCAGGGCTTTCTGCAGGAATTATCAATCCAAATGCCAAGGCAATGATGCAGGCTTATGATGCCTATCTGGTGCTTGGGGGCTACGATACTCAGTGCATGCAGTATGTAGAGAAATATGCGGTGGCTCAGGCCACCGCGCCGGCTGCGGCATCCATAACGCCAACTCGTCTTTCTTTAAAAGAGTGTATTATCAAAGGTTTTAAAGAGCAGACAGCCAAGGTTTCTAAGGAGATGCTTTCTGAAAAGACACCGTTAGAACTTATTAACGAGGAACTGGTTCCGGCACTGGATGTGGTGGGCCAGGGCTTTGAAAAGGGCACCTTATTTTTGCCCCAGCTTTTGATGAGTGCAGAGGCAGCCAAGGCAGGCTTTGAAGTGCTCAAAGAGTTTATGCAACAGTCCGGTCAGGAAGAAAGCAAAAAGATGACCGTTGTTTTAGCTACGGTAAAGGGCGATATTCATGATATTGGCAAAAATATTGTGAAGGTTCTTTTGGAAAATTATGCCTATGATGTCATCGATTTAGGTAAGGATGTACCCCCGGAAACGATTGTGGACGAGGTAATAAAAACCAAAGCGCCATTGGCAGGACTTAGCGCCTTAATGACAACCACAGTAGCCAGCATGGAAGAAACTATCCGTCTTTTGCATGAAAAAGCACCTTGCTGCAAAGTTGTAGTAGGGGGTGCTGTGCTGACGAAAGAGTACTCAGATAGCATTGGAGCAGACTATTATGCAAAGGATGCGATGCAGACGGTGCATTTTGCCGAAGAAGTTTATAAATCTTTCATAAATTAATCGGTAAATTTCAGAAATGAAATATTGATTTATAGCGGAAGCCACTTTATAATCTTAATAGGAATAAAAAAAGTATTACTATAAGGAAACAATAAGGATAACAATATGAATGATGTAAACAATAAAAACAATGGACAGCCGGAGCAGGGCAATAATCCAGTTGGTGGGAAGGGCGGTCCAAACCGTAATAGAAATCATCTTATAATGGTTTTGGTTTCTTTGGCTATTTTTATTTTTATGATGTGGTCCAGCAGCAATATGCTGTCTGGCTCTACACATGAAGAAATCAGCTATTCCCAGTTTGTGGAGATGGTGGATGCCGGACAAGTAGAAACGGTTATTGTGGAGGAGGAGATTCTCTATATTACTCCGAAGGCAGAGGAAGAAAAACCGCAAAGCTACATGGATGTGCTGATGCATTATTATGGAGGCAGCACAGAGATGGTCTATATAACGGCCATGATGGAGGATTACAGTGCGTTGTCAGCCAGATTGATTGCGGCTGACGTTGAATTTGACCGTACCATGCCAAGTTCTACCGGCAGTATACTTTATTTGCTGTTGACCAGCGTACTTCCGTTAGTATTGATGGTGGCCTTTTTTGCCATGATGATGAAGCGTATGAGTGGCAAGGGCGGTATGTTCGGCATGGGCAAGAGCACAGCCAAGGTTTATGTTCAGAAGGAAACCGGTGTAACCTTTAAGGATGTAGCCGGTGCAGACGAGGCCAAGGAATCCTTGGTGGAGGTGGTAGACTTCTTGCACAACCCGGGCAAGTACGCAGGCATTGGTGCCAGACTGCCAAAGGGTGCGCTGTTAGTAGGACCTCCGGGCACAGGTAAGACCTTGCTTGCAAGAGCAGTTGCAGGAGAAGCGGGAGTTCCGTTCTTCTCTTTGACCGGTTCTGACTTTGTAGAGTTATATGTAGGTATGGGTGCATCCCGTGTGAGAAGCTTATTTGAAGAAGCGAATAAAAACGCACCATGTATTATTTTTATCGATGAAATTGATGCTATCGGCCGCAGCCGTGATTCCAAGTACGGCGGTGGCAATGAAGAGCGTGAGCAGACTTTAAATCAGTTGCTCAGCGAAATGGACGGTTTTGATTCCAGTAAGGGTATTTTGATTCTTGGTGCTACCAACAGACCGGAGATTTTAGATAAGGCGCTGCTTCGTCCGGGACGATTTGACAGACGTATTATCGTGGACAGACCGGACTTAAAGGGACGTGTGGAGATTTTAAAGGTTCATGCCAAAAACGTGCGCTTGGATGAAACCGTAGATTTGCAGGAAATTGCGTTGGCAACCAGTGGTGCGGTAGGCTCCGACCTTGCTAATATGATTAACGAGGCTGCTATTAATGCAGTAAAGGAAAAGCGTGAATTTGTAAGCCAGAAGGATTTATTCGACGCGGTAGAGCAGGTATTGGTTGGTAAGGAAAAGAAAGATCGTATTATGAGCCAGCAGGAGCGCAGAATCGTGTCCTATCATGAGGTGGGTCATGCCTTAATCAGTGCCCTCCAAAAGGACAGCGAGCCTGTGCAGAAGATTACCATTGTACCGCGTACCATGGGTGCTTTAGGTTATGTTATGCATGTGCCGGAGGAGGAGAAATACCTCAATACCAAGGCAGAGCTTCAGGCAATGTTGGTAGGTCTTTTCGGCGGTCGTGCCGCAGAAGAAATTGTATTTGACAGCGTGACAACAGGCGCTTCCAACGATATTGAAAAAGCAACCAAGATTGCAAGAGCTATGGTTACCCAGTACGGTATGAGCTCCAAGTTTGGTTTGATGGGTCTTGAGACGGTAGAAAGTCAGTATTTAAATGGATATACATCTATGAACTGTGCAGACGCAACGGCTGCCGCAGTAGATGAAGAGGTAATGCGTATTTTGAAGGAAAGCTATGACGAGGCTCTTCGTCTGCTTCGTGAAAATCGCGAGGTTATGGATCAGTTGGCTGAGTTCCTTATCGAGAAGGAAACCATTACCGGCAAAGAGTTTATGCAGATTTTCCGTAGAATCAAAGGAATTCCGGAGCCGGAAGAGCCACAGGACCAGGCTAGCAAGCGTATGTTGGAGACAGAGCGTGCCATGAGCCATGAAGAAGCTTCCAAGACAGAAGCTTCTAAGTCAGAAGCTAACGAGTCAGAGGCTTCCGAGACAGGTGCAGGAGAAGACAAAGAGCAGCAGTCTGAGGAGAATTTTAAGACGGTTTTGGAACAGCAGACCCTTAGAATGTTAAAGGATGCGGAAAATGCGCCTCCAAAGGGACGATTTTCCAATATTGATTTAAACGAATAAGACGAATAATTTGCAGGAGGGATCCCGCATATGTTTCATGTAGAAGAAGAACTGAAAAAGTTACCAAAAAAGCCTGGCGTGTATTTAATGCACGACCAGGCTGATACTATTATATATGTAGGAAAGGCCATCAATCTAAACAGTCGTGTACGAAGCTATTTTCGAGAAAAAATCGGACGCGGACCGTGGATTGATAAGATGGTAAGCCAGATTGCCCGATTTGAGTACATCGTGACAGACTCTGAGCTGGAGGCACTGGTTTTAGAAAATAATTTAATAAAGGAATATAATCCGAAGTATAACACGCTTTTAAAGGACGGTAAGACCTATCCGTACATTAAGGTAACGGTAGGGGAGGCATATCCTCGTGTTCTTTTTTCGCGCCAGATGAAGAAGGATAAGTCCAAGTATTTCGGTCCGTTTTCCAGTGCGGCTGCCGTAAAAGATACTATCGAATTGATTAACAAATTATTTTTGCTGCGTACTTGTAATCGAAATTTGCCAAGAGACATAGGGCAGGAGCGTCCGTGTCTGAATCATCATATTAAGCAGTGTATGGCACCGTGTCAGGGATATATCAGTGAGGAAGCCTATGGCGAGCAGGTGAAAAAGGCTCTGGATTTTTTGAATGGCAATTATCAGCCTGTCATGAAGGATTTGCAGGCAAAAATGCAGGACGCCAGTATGAATTTGGAGTTTGAGGAAGCAGCCAAGTACAGGGATTTGTTGGAAAGTGTGCGTAAGGTCAGCGAAAAGCAGAAGATTACGGACAGTGACCAGGAGGATAAGGATGTGATTGCACTTGCCAAGGACGACAGAGACTGCGTAATTCAGGTGTTCTTTGTACGAGGCGGCAAGATGATAGGCCGCGAGCATTATTATATGACAAATGTGTCAGATTTGCAAAAAGGTGTCATTATTCAGGAGTTTATCAAGCAGTTTTACGGTGGTACTCCTTTTATTCCGCGGGAGCTTTTTTTGCAGTTTGATATTGAGGAGCAGGAGCTTTTGGAGCAGTGGCTGACAGGGCTAAGAGGCAGCAGAGTGTACATTCGTGTGCCGAAGAAAGGTATGAAGGAGAAGCTTGTAGAGTTGGCTGCCAATAATGCCAAGGTGATTTTGACCCAGGACCGTGAAAAGTTAAAGCGGGAAGAGGGGCGTACCATCGGGGCGGTAAAAGAAATTGCTGCGTTGCTTGGTCTTACGAATATCGAGCGTATGGAAGCTTTTGATATTTCCAATATCAACGGTTTTGAAAATGTAGGCTCCATGGTGGTTTATGAAAAGGGCAGACCGAAAAAAAGCGATTATCGCAAGTTTCGTATTAAAACGGTGACGGGACCGGATGATTATGCCTGCATGCGTGAGGTGCTGACCAGACGTTTTAGTCATGGGCTGGAGGAAACCAAGGAATTAGAAGATAAGCAGTTAGATAAAGAATTTGGCAGTTTTACCAGATTTCCGGACTTGCTATTAATGGACGGCGGGCGCGGACAGGTTAATATTGCATTAGAAGTATTGCAGGAATTAAAGATATCTATCCCGGTGTGTGGTATGGTAAAGGATGATTTCCATCGTACCAGGGGCTTGTATTTTAACAATGTGGAAGTGCCTATTGATACTCGTTCGGAAGGGTTTAAATTAATTACCCGGATTCAGGACGAGGCCCATCGGTTTGCCATTGAGTATCACAGGAGCCTGCATAGTAAGGGGCAGATTAAGAGTTCCTTGGACAGTATTCCGGGTGTGGGTCCTACCAGAAGAAAGGCTTTGATGCGGCATTTTGATTCTATTGCAGACATTAAGGACGCTTCGGTAGAAGAATTGTGTCAAGTTCCTGAAATTCCACAGCATATTGCAGAAGGGATTTATAACTTTTTCCATGATGGACAGGACGAGGTCTTTGTGTTAGAATGAGATTAAATAAAGTCTTTCAGGAGGCAGTATGGGAGAGTTTGTATATTTAAAGGACGCGGTGGAAGCTTTGGGATTAAAGTGTTTCACACCGGAGATTGACATTTCCCGCAAGAAGATTAGACAACCGGAAGTAAATCGTCCGGCGTTGCAGCTTACCGGGTATTTTGAAAATTTTGAATGTGAACGTCTGCAGTGTATCGGTAATGTGGAAGAGTCCTACATGAACCATATGAGTGATGAAGAGAAGGAAGAACGATACAATGCATTGTTATCCCATCCGATTCCTGCACTTATTTTCTGTCAGGGATTGGAGCCGGGACCGATTTTACGTCGTCGTGCAGTGGAGCACGATGTTCCGCTGTTTGGTACCACCAAGACTACTTCGAACTTTATTGCGGAAAGTATTCGCTGGCTGAATGTAGAACTGGCTCCATACATATCCATTCACGGAGTATTGGTGGATGTATACGGAGAAGGTGTCCTGATTACCGGAGAGAGTGGTATCGGTAAATCAGAAACTGCGCTGGAGCTTGTGAAGCGAGGACATCGTCTGGTAAGCGATGACGTAGTGGTTATTCGTAAGGTCAGTGAAAATACTTTAGTGGGAAGTGCTCCGGATATTACCAAGCACTTTATTGAACTGCGCGGTATTGGAATTGTGGATATTAAAACCATGTTTGGTGTATCCAGTGTAAAGGACACACAGTCTATTGATCTGGTTATCCGTTTAGAGGAATGGGATCGTGATAAGGAATATGACCGCTTTGGTTTGGAAGACCAGTATACCGAGTATTTAGGCAAGAAGGTTGTTTGTCATAATCTTCCGGTCAGACCGGGTAGAAACCTTGCCATTGTAGTAGAAAGTGCCGCAGTTAACTTCCGTCAGAAGAAGATGGGCTACAATGCAGCGCAGGAATTGTCCAATCGTATTCAGAGTAAAATTGCGCGCCGCAGAGAGGGCGAGGAGGAATAACAAGGAAAGATTATGAATAAAATAGTTTTTGGAGTAGATATTGGCGGTACTACCGTGAAATTAGGTGTGTTTACTGCAGATGGTACCTTGATGGAAAAGTGGGAGATACCCACCAGAAAAGAAGAAAAGGGTCGATTTATTTTAGCAGATGTTGCAGAAAGCATTCTCACCAAAATAAAAGAATTAGGATATAATAAAGAAGATGTTATCGGTGTGGGTGTAGGTGCGCCGGGACCGGTGAATACAAGCGGCACGATCACCAAAGCCGTAAACTTAGGCTGGAGTCGCATGAGCATCGTAGAAACACTGAGCCCATTAGTAGGACTTCCGGTTAAGGCCGGTAATGATGCCAATGTAGCAGCACTTGGCGAAATGTGGAAAGGCGGCGGTAGAGGCTTTTCCAGTATGGTAGCAGTAACTTTGGGTACTGGTGTCGGCGGCGGTGTTATTGTAGAAGGTAAGCTGGTGGCAGGCTTTGAAGGCGCCGGCGGTGAAATCGGTCATATTCATGTGGAGGACGATGAGCAGGACTATTGTGGCTGTGGCTGTCAGGGATGTTTAGAGCAGTATGCATCTGCAACCGGTATAGTACGTCTGGCAAAAATGCGTTTGGCAAGAAATGAAAAAGAAAGCGTGCTACGTCATGGAGAGATTTCTGCAAGAAGCATCTGGGATGCCGTAAAGGCAGGGGATGCCGTAGCAATAGAAGTAGCAGAGAAGTTTGGTGATTATTTAGGAAAAGGGCTGTCCACTATTGCAGCAGTGGTAAAACCGGAAGCCTTCGTAATTGGAGGCGGTGTAAGTAAAGCCGGTGAAATTATTTTTGAATATGTGCGACCATATTTTGATAAATATGCATTTGCAGGCAGCGATGAAGTAACGTTTGCACTTGCACAACTTGGCAATGATGCCGGTATTTACGGTGCAGCCAAATTAGTAATTGAAGAATAAAGTTAGTGAAGGAGAGCCTTATGAATTGGAAGGATATTTTACAAACAGAATACGCAGAAAAGCTGCGTTTGGAATGGAATGTTCCGCTTGCAAAATATACTACTTTCCATATTGGTGGTCCGGCAGAATGTTTTATTTCTGCAAGAAGCAGCAAGGAAGTGCAGATGGTGCTTCGTTTTTGTAAGGAGCACCAGGTAGACCTGCATATTCTTGGCAATGGTTCTAATCTTTTGATTGATGACAGAGGAATTACGGGTATTGTTCTTTACATAGGACGGAGAATGCAGGATATTCAGGTAAATGGCACCGAAATTATAGCAGATGCCGGCGCAAGGATGGCACTAGTGTCCAGGGCGGCAGCGGAAGCATCTCTGACCGGGCTGGAATTTGCATTTGGTATTCCGGGAAATATTGGCGGCGGTGTGATTATGAATGCCGGTGCGTATGGCGGGGAGCTCAGCCAGGTGGTTACCAAGGTAGAAGCCTTTGATAAGGAAGGCAACTTACACGTATTAGAAGGGGATGAGCTGTGTTTTGGTTACCGCAAGAGTGCCTTAAAGACCCACGGATATATTGTAAGCCGGGTTTATTTACAGTGTAAGCCAGGCGATAAAGACCGGATTCAGGCACTTATGGCAGACCTTGGCAAGCGCCGCAGGGATAAACAGCCTTTGGAATATCCAAGTGCAGGCAGTACCTTTAAGCGACCGGAAGGATATTTTGCAGGAAAGCTGATTGAGGATTCCGGATTAAAGGGCTATACCATTGGGGGAGCACAGGTGAGTGAGAAGCACGCAGGCTTTATTATTAATAAAGAGGGTGCTTCCGGCAAGGATGTCCGTAGTCTTATTGGGTATGTGAAATCTACAGTGTTGGATAAATTTGGCGTAGAGCTGGAGCCGGAATATGTATTCTGGGACAGCAATATGTAGCATGATTGGGTAGTTTTATGAGATTTGTTGTAGTAACAGGTATGAGTGGCGGCGGAAAAACTACCGCCATGAAAATGTTAGAAGATGCAGGCTATTATTGTGTAGATAATTTGCCGATTTCCCTATTGACCAAGTTTGTGGAGTTGATGGTAAACCCTACCAGTGAAATCACAAAAGTGGCACTGGGCATCGATGTACGTGCAGGGCAGGATATTTTAAATGCTACAGATATCTTTGCGGAATTAAAAAAGCAGGGATATCAGTATGAAATTTTATTTATGGATGCTGCGGACCATGTGTTGTTAAAGCGATACAAGGAGACCAGACGTGTGCATCCTATGGCGCCTGCGGAACGTGTGGAGGTGGGTATTTCCAAAGAACGGGAAATGCTGGCGGATATTTACAAGCAGGCAGACTACGTGATTGACACCACATCCTTATTGACAAGAGAGTTAAAGGAAGAATTAGACCATATTTTTGTGCAGAATGAGGGCGGTCACAAGCTGATCGTGACGGTGCTTTCTTTTGGATTTAAAAATGGTATTCCGGCAGACGCTGACTTGGTCTTTGACGTGCGTTTTTTGCCAAATCCATTTTATATTGATGAGCTGAAGCATCAGACCGGCAATGATAAACCGGTACAGGACTATGTCATGAGCTTTGAAGAGGCCGGTTGTTTTTTGGACAAGCTTACGGAAATGCTGGAGTTTTTGATTCCAAATTATATTAAAGAAGGCAAGTACAGATTGGTGCTGGGTATCGGATGTACCGGTGGTAAGCATCGCAGTGTAACGCTTGCCAATGAGATTTACAATAAGTTAAAAGAATTAGATATTTGCGGTGTGACATTGCAGCACCGTGATGTGATAACAGGAAAGTGATAGGTTAAAAGTACATGATTTCTTTTTCGGCAAAAGTGAAATCAGAACTGGCCGGTATATTAGGCAATCATAAGCATTGTCGAAAGGCCGAGATAACCGGTATGTTTCAGTATGGAGGCCAGTTGGGCAGGGTGGAAAGAGACTGCTATGCGGTAGGTTTTCACACGGAGAATGCAGAAGTTTTAAAAAAAGGCTTTACATTATTAAGAAAAACATTTAATATAGACACGGATAAAAATTTGTCAGAGCAGCAGTTGTTTGCCTTTTTAGAGCAAATGGATGCAGCGTGGGCAGAAAGCCTGGAACATGTTGCAAATCGTAGCTGCTGTAAACGTGCTTTTATCAGAGGTGTGTTTTTGGCAGTGGGTTCGATTAGCGACCCGGAAAAGGGATATCACTTAGAATTTGTATGTGAAGATGAGGAGCAGGCTCGTTTTTTACGCAGCATGATAGCGACCTTTGACATTGAGACCAGAGTCTTAGAGCGCAAAGAGCATTACGTGGTGTATCTGAAGGAAGGTACATCGATTGTTGATTTGCTGAACGTAATGGAAGCCCATGTTGCATTAATGGAGCTTGAGAATTTGCGTATTTTGAAGGAAATGCGTAATACGGTCAATCGGAGAGTAAACTGCGAAACGGCAAACATTAACAAGACGGTTAATGCTGCAGCCAAGCAGGTAGAGGATATTTTGTACATAGAAGAACATAAAGGACTGGTGAGTCTGCCGGATACACTTTATGAAATGGCGCGTGTGCGATTGGACAATCCGGATGCTACCTTAAAAGAATTGGGCGAAATACTCGTGCCGCCTGTTGGCAAATCGGGTGTTAACCATAGATTGCGAAAAATAAGTGAATATGCAGACAAGCTCCGGGACAGGGAGCCTGTAAGACTAGATGAGTTAGACTGAGTTGAATGGAGGAGATTATGATTAGAAAAACAGTAAAGATTCAGTTGGATGCCGGGTTGGATTTTCGTCCGGTAGCCATGTTGGTGCAAATTGCCAACCAGTATGACAGTGACATTTATCTGCAGGATGAAAAACACAAATTTAACGCAAAGAGTATTATGGGTGTTATGACCTTATGTACCGCTGACTGCGAGGAAATTGAAGTAGTTGCAGAAGGCGAGGATGCTGAAAAGGCAGTAGACCATATCGAAAAATACTTAAGAAATGAAGGAAACTAGTGCAGAAGCACATAGTTTGCAAGGAGGTAAAAATGTTAGTTACAGCTACAAAAATGTTACAGGATGCGAAGGCAGGCCACTATGCAGTAGGTCAGTTTAACATCAACAACCTTGAATGGACAAAGGCAGCATTAACCGCAGCACAGGAATGTAATTCCCCTATTATTCTGGGTGTTAGCGAAGGTGCCGGCAAATACATGGGTGGTTACAATGTAATCGTCGGTATGGTAAAGGGTATGATTAAGGATTTAAACATTACCGTTCCGGTTGCGATTCACTTAGACCATGGTAGTTTCGAAGGCTGCTTAAAGTGTATTGAAGCAGGATTTACATCTGTTATGTTTGATGGTTCTCACTATGAAATCGAAGAGAACATTGCAAAGACAACCGAAATCGTTAAGCTGGCTCATGAAGCAGGTTTATCCGTAGAAGCAGAAGTTGGTTCTATCGGCGGTGAAGAAGATGGTGTAGTAGGTGCCGGTGAATGTGCAGATCCTACTGAGTGCAAGAGAATCGCTGATTTAGGCGTTGATTTCTTGGCAGCAGGTATTGGTAATATCCATGGTAAATATCCGGAAAACTGGGCTGGTTTAAGCTTTGAGACCTTAGATGCTATTCAGCAGCTTACCGGAGACCTTCCGTTAGTTCTTCATGGTGGTACCGGTATTCCGGAAGATATGATTAAGAAGGCTATCAGCCTTGGCGTTGCAAAGATTAACGTAAACACAGAGTGCCAGCTTGCATTTGCAGCAGCAACTCGTGAATACGTTGAAGCAGGTAAGGACTTACAGGGTAAAGGCTTTGACCCACGTAAGCTTTTGGCACCGGGTGCAGCAGCAATCGTAGAAACTGTTAAAGCCAAAATGGAACTTTTCGGTTCTGTAAATAAAGCATAATAATGAGTATAAAAAAGTGGCGCCGGTTGTTACCGACGCCGCTTTTTGGTATAAATTACATTTGGGAAAGGAAAAAATGTAGTTTATAAATAAAAAATAAAAGGAGGAAGCTGAGCAATCTAGTAGTCATCGCTCAGCTAATTATGAAAAAGAAAATATTTAATCTGTTTACATTTATATAGTAAAATAAATATTTGAAAAAATAATGATAACCGATTGAACTTTTTTTAAATAAAATATGAACAAAATATGAAGAGCAGACACCCCTGAAAAAGAGGAAATCTGCTCTCTTAAAATTCTCTAAAATTTAGAAAAAGCTGCTTCTGGAAATCTTTTCCGGTTCCGGATAATCCACGCCGAAAGTTTCTACGGTCATAGAAGCAATACGCTGGTCTTCCATTGGACGGTCGCTGTAATCGGTGCGTACGCATGCAATTTTGTCCACTACTTCGATGCCTTCGATAACCTTACCAAATGCTGCATAGGAGCCATCTAAGTGTGGAGATGTCTCATGCATAATAAAGAACTGGCTTCCTGCACTGTTTGGATCCATAGCACGTGCCATAGAAAGAACACCCTTGGTGTGCTTTAAGTCATTCTTAAAACCATTCATTGCAAATTCACCCGGAATGGTGTAGCTTGGGCCACCCATACCATTGCCATTTGGGCATCCGCCCTGAATCATAAAGCCCCTGATAACGCGGTGGAAAATAAGACCGTCGTAAAAGCCTTCCTTGATTAAAGAAATAAAATTATTTACGCTGACAGGAGCAATTTCAGGATAAAGCTCTGCTTTTATGACATCACCTTTTTCCATAGTGATGGTTACAATTGGATTCTGAGCCATGATAGGTCCTCCTTAAATTAAAATGTTCAAAGTTATTTTATATTAGAATACGTGGAATGTAAAGTAAAATAAATGTTAGAATAGATGACTTTAAAAATGGTGTGAAGGAACTGGATGACGAAGGGCATTACAGGCTGGAAAAGTTTAGGTGAGAAAAGGTATATTTTTTGCAAAACAAATACAAACGCTTGACATTGTAAACGCATATGAATATAATTGTGTTATAATACATAAGATAAAACATTCATCATCGAGAGGAGTGTAGAAAATGGCAACAGTACCAACACAGGTTAGAATCGACGAGGATTTAAAAAAGCAGGCAACAGAATTATTTAGTCAGTTAGGAATGGATATGTCAAGTGCTATGAATATTTTTTTAAGACAGTGTGTGATGAGAGGTGGATTACCTTTCAATGTAGAGATACCAAATTATAAACCGGAAGTTCTTGAAGCAATGGAAGAAGCAAAGAAGTTAAGTCATAATCCAAATACAAAGAGATATAGTAATTTTGCGTCTGCATTAGAGGATTTGGATGAGTGAAGTATGATATTGACACTTACATTAGTTGATACCGGCAGTCATGCGGATTTGTTTGATATGTAGCTACACCGAGCTATAGTTCTATTTTTCTTGGGGTAACCTGTACCCTGATAGTGTAACAGCCTCTTTTGCCGTGACCAACTATCAAGGTGCAGGTTACCTCTAATTTTACAACAAAGCATGTAAAGTTAGCTTGACATACGTGCGATGATATGTTATATTAAAAGCACAAAAGTAAAGTTTGCTTTACATATTTGTTGGATATAGGAGGTTACTGTGAAAAATAAAATTGAAGAAATCAGAAAAGAACGAGGGATTCGTCAGGACGAACTTGCAAAATATATGGGAGTATCCAGGCAGACCATTAGTTCTTTGGAAAACGGACGATACAATCCGTCCATTACATTGGCATATAAAATCGCAAAGTATTTTGATATGACGATTGAAGAAGTTTTTGTGTTTGAAGAGGAAGATTTGAAGTAGGAGGAATTTAAAATGAAACAAGATAGAAGAATAATTGTAAGTATTGCCTGGGTTATAATTGGTGCCGTTTTGATTGGTTTAGCCTTTGCGGGAAAAGTGGATTCTTTTTGGAACGGTATGGGTTCCGGCTTGCTGGTAGTAGGTGTGTTGCAGTTGCTGCGTTATTATCGATTCAATAAGAACGAAGCGTATCGTGAAAAGGTTGAGATTGCGCTGAACGATGAAAGAAACCATTTTCTACGCAATAAAGCTTGGGCATGGTCCGGATATTTGTTTATTATAATTGCTGCAGTTGCTTGCATTGTTTTTAAAATAATTGGTCAAGAAGTGTTATCTTTTGCAGCATCCGGTTCTGTTTGCCTTATGTTAGTTTTGTACTGGATATCTTATGTTGTCTTGAAGAGAAAATACTAAGTGTTTTGGAAAAAATTCCTGCCCACGCCTCAATTCATTTTGGGACGTGGGCAGTTTTGCATCTATTTATTAAAGTGCAAAATATTTCTTAAACAGTTTGTCCATTCTGCCGTAAATTAATTTCAATGCTTCTTCGGCACCTTCTTCTCCTGTTACATAGGCCTTCATAAGGCGTCCTTCCTCGTAGCAAAGCTCATCGTGCAGAGGGGTAAATTCATCTAACAGGAAACGGGCATATTTTACCAGACGAGGTTCTCCAACTAATCGGTATTCCGCAGAAATAGTATCAATTGCTACAGAATATTTCTCTTTAATAGACTGAATCAGGGAAGCCCTCTCATTTGCCGGTGCAAAAACAAAAGTGGAGGCAATCAGTGCTTTGGGATTTGCCACACGAGAATCATGGCTATCTGTGGAACCTACGATAGGATAATCAAGTCCGTGAGCACGGTCATCATAATACTGTACCGCTTGGAAACCATTATGCTGATAGTAACGTTCTCCGCCCAGTACTTCGAATGCATCAAAAGGCTGAGTTTGCATCATGTATGCACGTAATTTTTCCGGCACCTGATAAGCGGTACCTCTCTGAATCCAATATGGATGAGCAAAAATTCCAAGCCCCTCACCATTTCGAATGTGATTAAAAATCCATACACTTGCAGCATAAGGAAATGCATCTACGCCTTCCGGAATATTTAACTGAGCTATCAGAGCATGGATTTCATTTTCGTATTGTTCTTTTGTAAGAACCGGAGGCGGATTGTCGATAATACTACGGCGGTCACTTTCCACATTTTGAGGGCTAATATCTACTAAACCATTTACACTATATTTTCCACCAAAGTTTACAATGTGAATATCATTGCCTGGAAGATGCACCTCTTCACCAATTACAATATTCATTTCATGAGGAACATCCTTAAACGCGTCAATGGCTTCTAAAGAAGGATAATAGCGGTTGTGGTCGCTGATGACCGTGAAATCGTAACCATGACGACGGTAATCAGCCGCAACAATTGCAGGCGCCTGTGTGCCGTCGGAGCGGAAGGTGTGCATATGAAGGTCACCGCGATAAGGGTATCTTCCCTTCATGTCAGCCGCAACGGCATAAACAAACATAGGAACCGGTCGTTTGTTTTCCTGTTCTAAAAAGATGCGATATTCGCTTTCTTCTCCAAATACATGGGTAAAACGAAGGCAACCATCGGCATCCGGTGTAACCCGATATGTGCTGATAGGGTTTCTGTCCGGATAAAGATGTGGTAAACCGTGAATCAGGGAAGTAATAGAAACCTGAACTGCATCAGAAAATGCTGCATGGGCACCTAAAGGCTTAATGGTAATGTGTGCTTCTTCGTTTACAAGAAATACTTTTGGGAAAATGTCATAATGATAAAGTTCTGCTCTCATTTTAATCTCCGTTCTGCCGCCTCCTAGGGGCGACAAGATAATAAGTATTGTTTTTATTATTTTATCATACAATCTCTTCTCTGAAAATCTAATATTTTGGCTAGTTCAAGGATAATACTGTTTTAAAAAGGAATCGATTAACCGATGAGACACCGGAAACGACCGAACAAGCAAAAATCAACATTTCTCCATTTTTATTTGCTATGATGATAATCACAAAGAAAAATGGAGGATAACGCAAATGCAAGCAATTAAAACAATGGGACTTGTCAAGCGGTACAAAAATCTGACTGCGGTGGACAATCTTAATTTGGAAATTCAGCAGGGTGAATTATTTTCCCTGTTGGGCGTTAATGGTGCAGGAAAAACCACGACTATCAAAATGCTTTCCTGTCTGACCAAACCTACGAGTGGGGATGCCATTGTAGGTGGCTACAGCATTACAAAGGAGCCGGAACAGGTGAAGCGGCTGATTGGTGTATCTCCTCAGGAGACCGCGGTTGCTCCAAATCTTTCTGTGAAAGAAAACTTGGAACTAATCTGTGGCATTCATGGGTTTTCGAAAGAAAAAACGAAAGCAAAGATTAGAGAACTTTCAGAGCAATTTACCTTGGATACCGTTTTGCAGAGGAAAGCCGGCAAGTTATCCGGTGGCTTCCAACGCCGTGTCAGCATTGCAATGGCACTGATTAGTGAACCCCAAATTCTATTTTTGGATGAACCTACTCTTGGCTTGGATGTCATTGCAAGGCATGACCTCTGGGAAGTGATTTACTCTTTGAAAGGCAAGATAACAATTATTCTGACTACACATTATATGGAAGAAGCAGAGGCACTTTCAGACCGTATTGGTATTATGAAAAGCGGCCACCTTCTTGCGGTAGGAACGGTAGAAGAATTGAACAGGAAGGCTCACACCAATGATTTTGAAACAGCATTCGTTTCTATTGTAAAGGAGGGTGCGTTATGAGAATGATGACGTTTGCTAAAAGATGCACAAAAGAGATTTTGCGTGACCCAATCAATCTCGGTTTTGGACTGGGGTTTCCTTTGGTCTTACTGTTGCTTCTGAGTAGCTTGCAGGCAAACATTCCGGTGAGCTTGTTTGAAATCGACACACTGACTCCGGGCATTACCGTATTTGGACTATCGTTCATGACACTTTTTTCCGCAACGCTGATTGCCAAAGACCGGGAAAGTGCCCTCTTACAGAGATTGTACACCACACCGCTTACGGGATTGGACTTTATCATAGGATATATGCTCCCGATTTTACCTATCGCCCTTGGACAAACGATTATCTGTTATCTGTTTGCGATTCCTTTGGGCTTGACTTTTAGTATAAATATTATTTATGCTGTTATTGGGATAATCCCTATGGCTATTTTCAATATTGCACTGGGACTTTTGTTCGGCAGTATTTTAGGCGTGAAGCAGGTTGGCGGTATTTGCGGTGCATTACTAACTAATCTCTCTGCATGGCTATCCGGAGTGTGGTTTGATTTGGAGCTGGTGGGAGGCTTTTTTGAGAAATTGGCAAATGTATTACCATTTGTGCACGCAGCAGAGTTGGAAAAAGCGTTATTTCATGGTGATTTTGAGGCCGCGGCATCCCATATTATGCCTATTATTATTTATAGTGTATTTGCTACAGTGGTGGCAGTATTCTGCTTCCTTGGGCAAATGAAAAAACAGTAAGGATTTAAGACGATGAAGTATAAACTCATTATCGACAAACATGTAGAAGAAGAAATAATAGCAATTGTACATGCACCTTCTTCTCTGACACAGGAGATAGAAAATCTTGTTCGTAGCTTTTCCGGAGCAGACAGTCTTATGGGATATAGAGATGACGAGATGCGAAAGCTATCCTTTAGGGAAATAGAGTGTATTACCATTCTTGACAGAAAAGTGATTGCCATTGATACGGATGGCAACCACTTTTTACTCAAGGGCAGGCTCCGTGATTTGGAGGAGGTTTTGCCCTCTTATTTCATACGTATTAACAAATCTACCCTTGCCAATGAACATCGTATTCTGCGATTTGATGCAGCCTTCAGCGGCGGTGTGGATGCCGTGTTTCGGTGCGGCTATCGGGAATATGTTTCCAGACGTTGCTTCGCAGAAATTAAAAGGAGGTATGAAGGTATATGAAAAGGATTATTTCAGAATTTTTTCGCCGGGGATTTATAGCTTGTGGTTTGGGACCGGTTGTTTTGGCGATACTCTATCTGATTTTGCAGCATCAAGCTGATGTAGAGACTTTGACGATAAATCAGGTTTGCCTTGGCATATTTTCCTTATCTGCACTTGCCTTTATTGCAGGCGGCATGAACGTCATCTATCAGATAGAACGATTGCCCCTGATGGTAGCAATTTTGATTCATGGCGGCGTTTTGTACATCAGCTATTTGGTTACGTATTTAATCAACGACTGGCTGGAATGGGGCGTTACGCCAATCTTAGTCTTCTCCGGTATTTTTGCTTTTGGGTATTTAGTGATTTGGGCGATTATTTATTCCATAATCAAAAGGAATACAGAAAAGCTCAATATAATGTTAAGGCAAAAACAACAAAATGTAGAGACAATTACATTAACCCCATACACCAAATAACAATAAGTGCTGTTAATGTTACCAGAGTATCAATGGTGATTCCGTAGAACATAGGTGCAAGACCGGCTTTCTTGAAGTCGGTTATACTGGTGCCCAAACCAATGGCAGCCAAGGCGCTGACCATTAAAAACTTGCTGGTCTTTTTCAGGATACCGGATACTGCTACCGGGATGCATCCCACACTATTCAAAATAGCCAGCAGAAGGAAACCACCAATAAACCATGGGATAATCTTCATCAGATTGACTTTCTGGCCATTGTTTGCCTCTTTCATCTCTTTTTGCTTGATACGAGTGCCAATATAGGCAAACACCAACACGGTAGGAATAATCGCAATGGTTCGGGTAAGCTTAACCATTGTGGCGAAGTCACCTGCAATCTCAGAAAAAGCATATCCGGAAGCGACTACACTGGCTGTATCATTTACAGAGGTTCCTGCCCAGATACCATAGGCAATGTCGGACATTCCCAGAGCCTTGCCCATAAGGGGATAGAGTGCGATCATTATCATGTCGAAAAGGAAGGTAGAGGACATGGCAAAGGCGATGTCTTTGTCATCGGCGTCAATTACCGGAGCGATTGCTGCTACGGCAGATCCACCGCAGATTCCGGTTCCTGCAGAAATCAGATTACTCAGCTTCCAATTCAATCCAAAAAGCTTACGGATGAAATAGCCACCTCCAAAACACATAGCAAAGGTGAAAATCATAACAAAAAAGGTCATCTTACCTACGGAAAGAATCGTGTTTACACTAAGGGAGGCTCCTAAAAGAATGATGGCGCCCTTTAAGACTTTTTTTGATGTGAATTTCAAAGCTGGCTTCATCCATGCCGGATGGAAAAAGCTATTGATGATGGTACCCATAAATAGAGCAATGATAGATGCGCCCAGCAGTTCTCCGGGAATCAGCTTTTCTAAAAGTACTGACAGACCGGCTACCGCAAAGCATATAGCGACACCTAATATAAACATACTGTGGTTTTTGGTTTTCGTTTGCATAATACATCTCCTTTAATTTCCATATATTGGCTTTATTTTATCACTAATACATGATAAAATAAAATCATTATATGGAATGGCGCAATTCCAATTTGTTATCAGAGGAGGACACATGGAACAGAAACTATATACATTTCTCGCTCTTTGTCAAACAATGAATTACCGACTGGCTGCAGAACGCCTTCATCTTTCGCAACCGGCTGTGACAAAGCAAATTCAATCCTTGGAACAATCCTTGCAAACAAAGCTGTTTTATTACGATGGACATACCTTGCACAAGACAGAAAAATGCCTGCTTTTAGAACGATATGCGATTTCTCAGCAATATCAGTTTGAAGAACTACAGCTGGCTATTGCGGATAAGAAGCGCCTGAAGTTACGAATTGGCGCGACAAAGACTATAGGTGACTATGTGTTGATTGATGCAATCAAGAATTATCTCAGTCACTCCAGTCATGAGCTTTCTCTTGTAGTGGATAACACAAAGCATCTTTTGCAAATGTTGGATGAGAATCAGTTGGATTTTGCTGTCATTGAAGGTACTTTCAGCAAAACAAAGTATGATTCCTATTTGCTGCGAATGGAGCCTTTTGTTGGAATTTGTGCCAAAAATAGTCCTTTATGCGGAAAGCATATTGGGATTGAGGAACTGCTGAGCGAAACTATCATTGTTCGTGAAGAGGGGTCTGGTACTCGTCGCATTTTTGAGGAGCGACTGATGGCCTCGGGATATGAACTGAGCGACTTTTTTAGGGAAGTATCCATCAGTAGTTTTGTTTCTATTAAAGCATTAGTAGCGGATGGAATTGGTATTAGCTTTTTATACCATTCTGTTGTTTCTAATGAAGAAAATATTGGAACTTTTACCGTCGATGGAATAACGGAACCGCATGCATTTCATGTGGTCTATACACGAAACACAAATGCCAAGAAGTATTCGGAGCAATTTCTTGGCAGACAAACAGAGTATGCAAATGATTAAAATATATAACTTAGATAATTTCATAAAAGAAGTATCTTCAGATTATGTTATTGTAGATGAACCTGATGACAAGTTGCTGGAGCTTCAGGCAAAAGGTTACTGTGTCATGGCGGAATTAAAACATCTTCAGGGACTAAATGATGAGGAAGTTGCGGAAGCAATTTGCAAGGAAGAAGCAGTAACGCAGTATGAGCATGTATGCATAGATGCTGATGAGCTTCCGCAGGCGTATTTTCGTAGAATTTGGTGCAAGCATATTGGTGTGCCGGTGCTAATTGCAGAAACGGAGCGGCTGGTTATCCGGGAAAGCGTGGAAGAGGATGCGGAAGCTTTTTTGGAACTGTATCAGGATGAGGCATGTGGAACCTATTTGGAAATGCCTCCGGTAGAACTATGTGGTGACAGAGAAGCAGATATTGCAGAATATAGGCGATATATCGCCCAGTATCAGGCAGGGCAATATGCCTTTTATGAGTATGGCATGTGGTCTGTAGTAGAAAAAGCCAGTGGACGATGTATTGGCCGTGCAGGGCTAGAATTGCAAGGGGAGAAACTGTGCCTTGGCTATGCTATTTTACCGAAATACCGCGGCAAGGGATATGCAACAGAAAGCTGCCTGGCGGTATTGGATTACTGTAAAGAATGTGATTACGCAGAAGAAGTATTTGTAAATATAAGTACAGAAAACATTGCCTCTAAAAAAGTATACGAAAAAGTAAGTGCAAAAGGGATGTTTTGAAAAAAATATCAGCGGCTTAGTTTTTTATATTCTTTTGGTGTCATATGCAGTAGCCTTTTAAAGACGGAGTGGAAGAATTGTATATCATCATAGCCTACGGCTCTTGCAATTTCACTGACAGTCATGTCACTTCCTGCAAGTAGCTCACAGGCTTTTTCTATGCGTATTTTTTGCACATATTCGCGAAAAGTCATTCCGGTTTCCTGCTTGAATCGTCTGCTGATGTAAGAAAGGTTGTAATGGGTTTGGTCGCAGAAGGTTTGCAGGGTAAGCGGTTTATGATAATGTTTATTTACAAAGCTTATTACTTCGTTGATAATAGAATCAGAGTAGGCTTTGGCAGGCTGTACCAGCATGCGTAAAGTAAAAATTAAAATTTCTTTTAAATGGCAGCGGAAAATTTCATTGCTGCCGAACTTCTTTTTTTCGTACTCGTCTACCATTTCACTTAAAAGGGTGCCGATTTTGCCGCTTTCGTCATGAAAAATGCGGTCTGCCCAGGTTTGTCCCACGGTCAGCCTGGAGTAGCGAATCATAGAGGAGTGCAAAAGTGCATCCAGGGATTCGCATCCTTGCAGGGTTTCGTCAATAAATTCCGGAACAAACAGGCAATTAATCAGTTCTAAATTCTGGGAATGTTCAAAGCTGTGATAACTCCCCAAGTCAATAAAGAAAAAATCATTTGGTTTTAAAATACTGCGAGTACCGTTTAAGGTGTGCTCGGCAGAGCCGGAAGTAATATAGGCAAGTTCAAAAAAGTGATGATCATGCTCCTGAAAGTCATTTTGCTGATAGCGCATCATAACAAGTTTTTGGGACATGTCCTTTCGCATACGGTGTACGTTTGGATAATTTTGTTTCATATGTAAAAACCACCATTCTTTTTAGTAAAAATAAGGTACTTTTTTATATTTTATAATCTGATAATATATAAGTCAAGAGGAGATTAACAATGAATCAGGACTTTTATTTTAAGAATGCCAAGTGGGTTGGAGCGAAAGAGCGTGATGCAGATACGTTCTCCATATTAAGAGGAAGATTCTATGTGGAAATGTATGAGAGAGTTACGCTGAATGTATTGGGGCTTGGATTTTTTAAGTGCTATATCAATGGAATTTGTATTAATCCGGATACGTTCTTGCCGTTGTCTTCAGAATACGAAGCAAGCTGTGAGCCAAAAGATGAAGTGTTGACCGGACATAGAGTATATGTGCCTCAGTTTGATATAACAAATTATGTCAAAGTGGGCAATAATGTTATCGTCATGCAATATGGTGGCGGTTGGTACACCCATCATGCAAGGACCTTTGGGAAGCCGAAAGCAATTTATTGTATTGATGTAGCGTGTGGGGGAAAGACGGAGTCTTTTGTATCCGATGAGAAGTGTAAAATTGGACCAGGCTCTGTAACGGCATGTAGATTTGTCCGATTTGAAGAGCGAGGTGCCACAGAGAGAGAAGCTGCCCTTTCTTATGATTTCGATGACAGTAATTGGGAAAATGCCGTCATTACAGAAAGGCTGGAGACGGAATATTGTGTGACTGATTGTCCGGTGGATACGTATATTGAGACACTTCCTGTGAAAAAAGTTGGAAATTGCTACGATTGCGGAAAGAATACCACCGGCGTGCCGGTAATAAGAATCAACGCGGAAAAAGGCGAAACCATCACGGTGCGATTTTCAGAAGAAATCTTGCCAAATGGGGAACTTGACCTTACCCATCAGCATTCCCAGCGTTTTATTGTGGTATCCGATGGCACTAGGCGGGAAGTTCAACCGGAGTTTACATGGTTTGGATTTAGGTACTTTGATATAGAAGGTGACGCAGAAGCGGTTTGTGTAAAGGTAATTCATTCGGATGTGCCGGTAACATCTCATTTTGAATGTGATAACGAAACATTAAACTGGATATACAAAACATTTATACATACCATGCTTTGTAATTTGCATTCCGGTCATCCTTCCGATTGCCCACATTTGGAGCGCAGAGGATATACAGGGGACGGACAATTGACGGCTCATGCGGTATTTTCTGTGTTGGATGCAGAAAAAATATATAAAAAATGGGTTCAGGATATTTGTGACGGACAAGATTTAAAGTCCGGGCATATCCAGTATACCGCGCCATATATCCGCAGCGGCGGCGGCCCGGGCGGATGGGGATGTGCCATGGTAGAAGTCCCTTATCAGTTGTATAAACATTTTGGTAATATAGAATATCTAGGGAAGTACTATGGAAATATGCGCAGATATATAGATTACCTAGAAGCACATTCCGAGTTTGGCTTAGTGACCAGTGATAAGGAAGGAGAATGGTGCCTTGGTGACTGGTGCGGCCCCAATATTTTGTACCCGGACAGAGATATTACATTCCATAACCAACAGGTAATGCTTCCGGCTCCAATGGTGAATACCTATTTCATGGTGAAATCACTACAGCAGATGTGCGAGATTGCAAAATGGATTGGAAAAGAAGAGGATATCAGCGAATACGAAGAAAAGATAGCGCTTAGAAAACGAGCTATTACAGCCGCATATTTTAATACCTTTGACGGAAATTTTGTCATGAATGTGCAGGGGGCCAATGCATATGCCGTTGACCTTGGACTTGGTAATGAAAAAACGTATGAAAATGTGGTGGATTATTATACAAAACTCGGCTGCTTTGATACGGGAATTTTTGCCACAGATATACTTGTGCGTATTCTTTTCGAACACGGTAATGCAGAACTTGCTGTGGATTTACTTATGAATAATGGTGCACAAGGCTACGAACACTGGAGACAGATTGGGGCTACAACCTTCCATGAATACTGGGATTCTAATCGCAGCCGTTCTCACAACCATCCGATGTTTGGTGCTCCTGTCGCATATTTTTTTGAATATCTTCTTGGCATCAAGCAAGACAAGGAAAGTGCAGGATATCATTCTGTTACCATTGCACCAATGGCTGTATCCAAGTTTAGGTATATGAAAGGAAGTATGAGGGTTCCAAAAGGTGAAATTGCGGTTGCATACGAGAAGGTAGGCGAGAAGGTGAAATTTGACATCGTGATACCGGCCAACGTGTGTGCAAAATTTCAATATCTTGAACAAGAACTGGAGTTAAAAGAAGGAAGAAATACATTTGTAATATAATATTTTTTATGGTGAAAGGAATAAATAATGCTTACACAAATTCAAGAAAGTTATAAAGACTTAATTTTTTATCAGATTTATCCAAGAAGCTTTAAAGATGCCAACGGAGATGGCATTGGTGATTTAAAAGGAATTATTGAAAAGTTGGATTATTTAGTAGATTTAGGAATAAATGCAGTATGGTTATCTCCTTGTTATAAGAGTCCTAATGATGATAATGGCTACGATATTTCTGATTTCTGCGATATCGGAGAGGAATATGGTACCTTAGAGGATTGGAAGGAAATGATTTCCGAAATGCACAAGCACGGTATCAAGTTGATTATGGACTTTGTACCAAATCATACATCTTCTGCACACAAGTGGTTCCAGGAATCCAGAAAGTCCAAGGACAATCCTTACAGAGATTTTTATTATTGGTCAGAAAAGCCGGTTCCGGAATGGAGGTCTGTTTTTGGTGGCTCTGCTTGGGAATATGATGAATTGACCAACGAATATTATTTACATTCTCATGCCATCAGTCAGCCGGATTTAAATTGGGAAAATCCAAAGGTACGAGAAGCGATGTTGGCGGTTGTAGATTACTGGGTAGATTTAGGTGTGGACGGTTTCCGTTGTGACGTAATGGATATGATATCAAAAGATTTTGAACAGGGCATCAATCGTAACGGTCCTAAGCTCCATGAATATATCAATATGCTTTTCGATAGAGAGAAAACAAAGCATATCTTTACCGTAGGTGAATGTTGGGGTGCACAGAAAGAAAATATTACATCTTTGGTAGATGGCTCCAGAGGTGAATTATCTACCTTATTCCAGTTTTCTCATTTGAAAGTAGGAAGACGCTCCAAGTTTGAACGGGTTCCGTTTAAGTTAGATGGTGTAAGGGATGTCTTAGTGGAATGGCAGGAGTTTATGCGAGACAATGAACTTCTTCCTACGTTATTTCTGGAAAATCACGACACTATGCGTGTGGTAGATTATTATGGCAATCCGAATGAGCTACGCTATGAGTCTGCAACTTTGCTGGCATCTATGTACTTTTTACAGGCCGGTATCCCGTTTATTTATCAGGGACAGGAAATTGGTGTGACCAATTCCTGGTATACCGATATAAAGGATTTTAACGATATTGAAACCCATAATTTCTACAACATGAATCCGTTGAATTATTCGCCGGAAGACTTAATCAAATATATCAATTTCGGAAGCCGAGACAACGCAAGAAGACCAATGCCTTGGGATGACAGCGAAGATTGCGGATTCGGGAGTGTAGAACCGTGGATTCCGAAGTATACCCGCTATAAAGAAATCAATGTAAAGGCAGACAGAGAACAGGAAAAATCCATTTTTAATTTCTACAAGGAGCTTGTTCGCATTCGTAAAGAAAGTAATGCCGTTCGTCATGGTGTATATGAAAATCTTACCGACGGACGTGAGGGTGCGTATGTTTACAAGATGACGGATAAGGTTACGAAAGAAGCAATTGTTGTGGTATGTAATTTCAAAGAAGCGCAGGAGATTTGTGTGGGTGTTGCAGGGGAATGTATTCTATCCAATTATGAAAAGAGAGGGCAGGTTTCTGGTATGTATAAGGCATATGAATGCGCGGTGTTTAAAATGGTATAAGTTTGAGGAATTTGGCGAAAACGGCGGTGAAACGGCAAAAATGCGTATTTCTGGATGAATTACCTTGGTTAGATACACCAAAATCAGGTTTTATACGTGCTTTTGAAGCTTTTTGGAATACGTGGGGGTGCCATCGAAAAAATTTGATGGTTATTGTATGTGGCAGTGCAAATTCTTGGATACAGGATAAACTGCTAAATAATCATGGCGGTCTGTACAATCGAGTTACTTATGAAATAAAACTTTCTCCGTTTAATTTAAAGGAATGTGAAGATTATTACAAGAGTAATAATGTAATATTTTCCAGATATGATATAGCACAGAGCTATATGATATTAGGAGGAATTCCATATTATATGGGATATGTTAATCCGGGAATGAGTTTGGCTCAGAATGTAGACAAATTGTTTTTCGGAAAAGGTGCTGTCTTGCGAGACGAGTATAACAGACTGTTCGCATCTGTGTTTGTGAATCCTGAAGCTGTAAAAAATATTGTACAGTTACTATACACAAGAAATGCCGGATACACCAGAAGGGAAATTGTTGAAAAACTTGGGATAACGGATGGAGGTAGATTATCCGGCAATCTAAATGCTTTGATCTCCAGTGATTTTATTATAAAGTATGTTCCATTTGGGTATGGAAAAAGAGAAGAACATTATAAACTCATAGACCCATTCTGTATATTTTATTTGCACTTTATTGGGAATCAGAAAAGAATAAGTGAAAAGTTTTGGCAGCAGAATGTGTCAAGCTCATCTGTATCTATATGGAGAGGGTGTGCATTTGAAAATGTTTGCTTTAATCACATAGAGCAGATTAAGCGGTCGCTTGGAATATCCGGTGTGCAAACAGAAACCAGTGCATGGTCAAAAAAGGAAGATGATACAGAGGGAACACAGATTGATTTGCTCATTTCAAGAAACGATAATGTAATCAATATGTGTGAAATAAAGTACTATAGCGGAGAGTTTAAGGTAAATAAAGACTACTATGTAAAAATATTAAAAAGACAGGCACTATTGGCCGAAAATGTATCTCCTAAGATAGCTATTCATAGTACACTCATAACAACCTTTGGTTTAATGAAAAATGAGCATAGTGGTGCTTTTTCGAATGTTATTGTATTGGACGATCTTTTTAAAGATGAATAGATGGACAGAGATTGGAAAGTGTTCTTTGCATTTAACATAAAAATGCTGTGATATACTTAGCAAAGAAAGCAGGTGTAGTATGGAAAATAGTTCAGCATTAGAAAATAAATATTATAGAATAGTTGAGGAATTAGGGGAGCAGCAGTCCTTCTTTTTTGATGAAGTACAGGCAGTTTTTCCGGATATGAAAAAATCATCGCTCTATTGGAACTTGAGTAGGTTGGTAGATGGTGGTTATTTAAAACGGATTATTATATTTCGGGGGTGGATATACTGCGGAAATATATGCTGCATGTTCCAGAACAATATCCCGTTATATTGTTCATAGAAAAAGAAGCAAAAGATGAAATTAAAACTGTTTTAAAGGAAAACGATTTTGAAGTGCCAGAACCCTTGCAGGTACGAGAGATTAATGAGAAGTATATTTATACGGGACAAAATGCACCATGGGTTGTTTTGTATATGACAGAGAATTTTGATTTTGCAGCGGATGGGTTAGCTTTACTTGAAAAGGCTTTTGTGGGCCTTTATTATGCAGTGACACGCAATGGTTATCCGGTAGCATTACAAGAGCTGGTACGAATATATGAGAATCTGACAAGACTTGGAAATATCGACAAGAAAAAGATGATATCAGTTGCTATGAAGCGGGGGATTCAGTATGATATACGATTTATAGTGGAGTCAAAATTTATCACAGAGGCTGCAATGAAATTTGTTGATATACTAAACAGGGGAGAGTAGGATGGATGAGCAGGTAAAGCAGTTTTATGATATATTGATGCTTACCAGATATGGTTTGGCAGATTTAGATTGTTTTATTGTTAGGGATAAATATTTAAAGCGGGCAGAAGGGGAATGGACTGTAAGAAAAGAAGAAGGATATGATTTGGAACAGGTAATCGTTGATGTAAGGAAGCAATTACTTCGGTATGAAATGGTTGATAGTGGAGAAGACCGTATATGAAGAGGGTAAGAGGGATTGTAATATAAAGTGTGTAAGCTTTGTTACCGGTAACAAAACTTACACACTCTTATATTACAATCTTAAATATTATACATCCTTACACTCCAAAAGCCGTCTGCAATGACAACTTAAAGAAGTGTGTCTAATTTTTTTTAATTAAAAAGCCTGCGATTAGGTATTTTCCATGCCGAACTCTTTCATGTACTCATCAATACTGATAACTGTATCCGTGTGTCGAGCTCTCTCAGCAGCAAAACCAATCAGATGATTCTTCACGGAAGTCTCAATATCTGCTGCACAATAACCGTTATATTCGCCGTTCAGATAATCATAAAGCTCAAGCACGATACCGCCATCACCGCCGCCGTGGCCGCCGAGGATACTTTCGTCTGTCTTTGCAACAGGAATCTTCACAGTTTCCTTATCCTCAAATGTATATACAGTAATCTCTGTATCAGCAGCATAAGCAAATACTTCACCCTTTGTACCAAAGATACGGGTATAACGACCACCTTTATTAAAGCAGTTCATGGTAAGGTTTGCAGTCGCGCCACCTTCAAATTCCATATTTACTACCTGATGATCAACCACGTCGTTGTTTGCATGGAATACACAGAGACCATAGTCTGTGGTACGAAGAGCTGTCATAAGCTCATCCTCTGTAGGTTTGTATTCCTTGCTGATACCAATGGTTGCAGCACGTCTAAACCATCCGTCTTCTCTGTCTGCGAAGTAAACCTTTACACAGTTGTAAGGGCAGGTGTCTGCAATCGGACAGTTACCATCTGCACAGCGTATCGGAGCACCTTCCGGTGCATTTTCTGCTCTGAAATATGTAAGGTCACCAAAGGAAGAAACTTTCTTACATGGCTTGTCCAGAAGCCACTGAATGATATCAATATCATGACAGCACTTTGAAAGTAGCATTGGTGTGGTTTCACTTTCGCTGTGCCATTCACCGCGGATATAACTGTGACTCTGATGAAGATTACCAACTGCTTCTACATGAATCACTGACATAGGTTCACCAATAGTACCGTCCATTATAATCTTTTTTAATGTCTTAAAAAACATTGAGTAACGAAGTACATGACATACCAGTACGGATACACCCTTTTTCTTTGCTGCAAGAGCAATATCTGCACATTCTTTCGCGGTTTGCGCTACCGGTTTTTCCAATAATAGGTTATAGCCCAGTTCAATAGCTTTTAATGCAGGCTCATAGTGTAAGTCATCCATAGTACCGATGATTGCAACATCTGCCATTTTAGGACGTTCTAAAATATCTGTCCAGGATTTGAAGAGCATATCATCCGGCAGATCCCACATTTTTTGTATTTTCACACGACGATTTTCGATAGGGTCTGCAACAGCAACTATCTTATACTTATCAGAATGTTCACGCATTAGTGAAGCATAAGCAACGCCGCGTCCACCGGCACCGATCAAGATTACGGGAATTTGTTTCATAACGAAATACCTCCATTGATTTTTTAGTGTTTTCATGATAGCATAAAGCATAGCTGAATTATAGTAAAATTCCAAGAATGATTAGCACTATTTTGATATCTTCAGGAAAATCTAACAATTGTACATGTCGGAGGAAGTCCATGCAGAAATACCAAAAAGAACTGACACCTGTAGCCTATGAGCCATCCGGTTTAAAATTGAAACACTTTGAAATTGCTCCCAACAAAGGATGCTTTCGAACCCACTGGCATGATCGTATAGAACTCCTGCGTGTCTGCCAGGGTGAAATCTTTGTTGGATACGATACTAACATCAGTAAAATTTGTGCTGACCAGATTATGATCATCCCCCCACACACACCGCACAAAGGCTTCGCTGGCAATCATGCTCTTTCCTACGATGTATTGATGTTTGATATCCGTTCCTTTTATAATGATTCGGAAGTGAGTCGGAAATATCTGCCTGCTATCTATGATGGTAGAGCCAGATTTCGATGTGTGTCTGATGAAACTGAACTAGTGGAATGTTTGGACAACATCCGCGACATCGCTACTCATACACCTGACTCCCTTGAGATTACTTCTCAGGTATACAAATTGCTACATCTTCTGTTGAGGCACTGTCTGACAGAGTTTAAGATGGAGTCGAAGACAGACAACATCGCCAGGGGATTCGTAGAGTATATTGAAAAAAATTTTGACCAGGACCTGACTACCGAGGCTATGAGTACACATTTTGGATATACTTCAGCACATTTTTGCCGTAAATTTAAAGAAGCGACAGGTCTTACGCCTATAGATTATCTGAGAATATACAGATTGGAGGAAGCTTACAAGCTGATTAAAAAAGGAAACCGCAACGTAAGCGATATTGCCTTTTCCTGCGGTTTCCATGATCCCAATTATTTTACAAGAAGTTTTAAAGCTCATTTTGGAGAGCCGCCTACTCACTTTATCCACCTTTCAGAAAAATAAATTTTTCTGAAAGGTGCCAATTCTTTTGCAATTCATCCGTATTTCCCATCAAACTTACATATGATATTAACGTTCCAGTATTATTTTGGAAAAACATTTTCGAAACTGCGATGGCGTTATCATGCAAATTCTTTTAAATGCAGTAGAGAAATACTGGCTTGAGTGAAAACTGTATTTATGTGCAATTTCTGTAACGGAAAGACTAGTGAATGCCAGCAGTTCTTTTGCGCTTTCTATTTTCTGTTTTAATACATATTCTGCCGGCGGAATTCCCGTTGTCTGCACGAAATACTTATTGTAAGTCGAGACAGACATCCCTTGCATTTCGGCCAGAGCTGCAACATAAATGTCTTCCTCTAAATGTTCATGAATGTACTGTAAGCTTTTATTTATACTTAGCACATGAGATGGCTGGACAGAGGGTAATGGTGTTGAAAGTCCAATCAACACCTCAGATAAAGCATTTCGTATATGCGTATCAACATGACGATCAGATTCGCCAAAACAGTTCAGAAGCCTTTTAAATGCATGCGAAAGCTTAGGAGAAGCCTTAAAAACGCGATCTTCTTTTTGTAAGAAGAACTTATTGATATAAGCATACTCCTCTGCAGTGGCAAAAATATTCAGCACAGGAAGGAGCGAAAAATCTATAATCAGATAGTACAAAGCAGAAACTTCTTCCAGATACGATCCGGTATCGTGCAACTCGTAGGGGCGGGTAAAAAAAATTTCATCATGACTCACAATATAGTCACGTCCTGCCATACAATATGTCTGAGCCCCTCTTTCAATATAAACAAATTCAAACATATTGCCATGATCATGAAGCTCCAATGGTTGTGAGGCTTTCCAGTGTTTCACGTATCCCAGGCGAAATAGGAAAGAGTTCTCATGATAATAATTGTAAACTTTACGCTGTTCTGAAGCCATAATGCAAAACCTCTCTTTCAAAAATGTTTGATTTTATATTATGAGGAAAATTGAAAGATTAATTTCATACAAACTATTATAATATAATCAAAAAAAGAAAGGAAGTAGAATTGTGAAAAATAATAAAATAAGAGAGACAACACTAAAAGCTATCCGCTTTGAAAAACCGGATTATATCCCAATGACATTTGTTATTAATCCTTCTTGTTGGAAAGCTTACCCGCAAAACGAGCTGTTTGATTTGATGGAAAGTCATCCGTTTTTATTTCCTGATTTTGTCAGACCTCAGCATTCGTTCATACCTTCATACCCAAATGTAGCGCGAAAAGACCATCCTTATGTGGATGATTGGGGCTGTCTGTGGGAAACCACCATTGATGGAATTACCGGAACCGTGACAAAACATCCATTGGAGGATTGGGAGCAATTCGCAACTTATCAAATGCCAAATCCGGAGAAATGCATGGGGATTGGTGCAATTGATTGGAAAAAAGAAGCAGAAGAAGTAAAGCGCCTGGTGGCAAACGGACAGCTTATTATGAGAGGGTTGCGACATGGACATACTTTCCTACAACTTTGCGATATCAGAGGGTATGAAAATGCAATTTTTGATATGTTAGACGAAGAACCTGAGTTGGAGCATTTGCTGGATATGATTGTTACTTTTAATCTTCATATTATAAAACGATATTTGGATATGAATGTGGATATCATCACTATTCCGGAAGATTTAGGTATGCAAGTTGGACCGATGATTTCACCTGACCAATTTAAACAGTATATTTTACCATGCTACAAAAAGATGGCGGAAGCGGTAAAAGCAAAGGGGACTATCGTACATATGCATTCAGATGGAGATATCCGCACGCTCATGCCTTTGCTTCTGGAATGTGGAATTGATGTCTTCAACCTTCAGGATCTTGTAAATGGTATTCCTTGGATTAAGGAGAATCTTAAAGGAAAAGTCTGCATCGACCTAGATATTGACCGACAGAAGATAACTCCATTTGGAACACCGAAAGATGTGGAGCAAATGATAATGGAGGAAGTCAAGGAACTTGGTTCAAAAGAGGGTGGCCTGATGATGATCTACGGTTTGTATCCGGGAGTTCCGTTAGAAAACGTAAAAGCGTTGATGGATGCTATGGAAAAGTATGCGTTTTATTATGCGTAGAGTTTTTGAACATTTAATCAAGTGACAGAAACAGTGACTAAAGACTTAGATTAAGGAAGGTGTTATAAATGTGCTCAGTATATTTCCCGCGTTGGGATTATGGTAAATGTATTTTGGACGACCCACAGATAACCGGATTGAATAAGCTGCCCTATCATACGGACAGTGTTATGTATGCAGATGAAAAGGAGGCAATGTGCTGTGACAATCAGGCATCTTCTTATTATCAATCTATTGCAGGGATGTGGAAATTCAAATATGCAGAGACAATTTTGGATATACCTGAAGGGTTTGAGAAGGAAAGTGGAGATGGATGGGAGGAAATGCCGGTGCCTTCTAACTGGCAGCTTCATGGGTATGGTAGGCCCAAATATATAAACACCCGTTATACCTTTGAACCGAAGAATGAAGATCTCATTCCACCCTATATTGATCCGCGCAAAAATGCAGCCGGCATGTATAAGACCTTTTTTACAATACCCAATAGCTTTGATGAAAAGCGGATCATTCTTCATTTTGGCGCAGTAGGGGCAGCTGCTAAGGTGTATGTTAACGGTAGTTTTGTAGGATATACTGCAAACAGCAAGTCTGCGGCAGATTTTGATATTACTGATTTTGTAAAAAGAAATGACAAGAATGATCTTTCTGTGCTTGTTACAGAATTCTGTGCAGGGTCATGGCTAGAATGTCAGGATATGTGGAGACTGTGTGGTATTACCAGAGACGTGGCTATTTATGCGGTCTGCGACAGACATTTGTTTGATTTTTATGGATACACCCAATTTGGGGAGACATTGGAAGAAGCTGCACTTTGCGTGGAAGCCAAGATTATGAATATGACCAAAGAGTTAAAGGCTCACTGCAAGGTATCTATGCGTCTGTTTGCACCGGATGGGAAGGAGCTTACGCCGTCTAAGGGTTGCATGGCGGAAAATGGGAATCTTAGTCACAGATTTGACGAAATTGTGCCTTATAAGCAGTCTAATGAGATTCAGGGGTATCTGACAGTAACGGCATATCTGCGTATGGAGGTTAGTAAGCCTTTGTTGTGGACAGCAGAGACACCTCATTTGTATACAGTGCTTTTAACCTTATATGATGAGAATGACAATGTGCTTGAGTACCAAAGCTTCCGACATGGTTTTAGGAAGGTAGAGGCAAAGGACGGACAGCTTTTTGTCAATGGTGTATCTGTAAAATTAAAGGGAGTCAACCGTCACGAAATAAGTCCGAAGAACGGTCAGATTGTTACCAGACAGGAGATGCTTAAGGACATTTTGATGATGAAGCGCAATAATATCAATGCGGTACGCTGTGCCCATTATCCCGATGATCCCTACTGGTATGATCTATGTGACAGGTATGGCTTGTATGTGATGGATGAAGCCAATATAGAATCCCATGGAATCTCTTATCGCAGAAACATTCTGCCCGGTAATGATCACAGATGGCTTACTGCTGTGCTGGACCGTGTCGGAGCCATGGTACAGTGTGATAAGAATCATCCCAGCATTATTATGTGGTCCATGGGGAATGAACTGGGCTTTGGAGAAACAGTTGCCATTGCGGCAGCATATTGCCGCGCTTATGATCCTACCCGTCTGATTCATAAGCGTCAGATGAACAGTGTAGCCGATACGGATTCTGAGACCTATCCTTCACCCGACAATATGATTGAGCATGCGCTACATAAGCCGGATAGAATGTTTATTGCCAATGAGTACAGTCATGCAATGGGTAATGCATGCGGAAGTTTGAAGGATTATTGGAAAGCAATTTATACACATAAACAGTTGGTTGGAGGTTTTATCTGGGAATGGTGTGACCATGGTTTAATCAAAAAGGATGAGGAAGGAAAGGAATACTACGCTTATGGTGGAGATTTCGGAGAAGAGTTCCATGATGATAATCGTTGTATCGATGGTTTGCTAACACCGGATAGAAGAGAAACTGCCAAGCTTGCAGAGGTTAAAAAGGTACATGAATATATAACCTGTCCTGCTTTTGATTCGGAAAAAGGCATTGTGACGATACATAACCGGTATTTCCATACAGATTTATCCTGCTTCGATATTTGTTACAAGGTATTATGCGATGGAGTAGTACTTTATCAGGAAAGTATGCCATGCCCTGCTATTTTGCCGGGAGAAGAGGCTGAGGTGGCACTTCGTTATGATAGAGAAGAGATTAAGAGACTTGGCACAAAATGCTGTAGAGAAAAAGGGCGTGAGGAAGCAGGCGGCGAATATTTAATGGATATTAGTTTTTGCTACCATAAGGCAAACTCTTTTGCACCGGCAGGACACGAAGTGGCTTTTGCCCAATTTGTTTTACACGGAATGGGCGGCAAGGCAATGATGGTGAAGACAGACGAGATGCCAGTGCTTACAGTAAATGAGACCGAAGATGCCATTCTGGTAACCGGCAGAAATATGTCCATCCTCTTTCATAAGACAGATGGGCTAGCCACACTTAACATGGGTGATGTGACCGCGAAAAAAGTAAACCTGCCAAGCGTGTATCGAGCACTTACCGATGGTGATGAACGCAATCTGGAATTTCAGAAAAATGATATGCTGACCAGGAGATTAAGAGGAGAAGATCCGGGGCCGGAAACCTGGGAGTCAGTCGGGCTTAAGGATATGCGGTTTACCTGTGCACAGATTGGCTGGGAGCAGAAAGAGGATGCGGTAGTCCGTGTAACGGCAAGTCTTGTTGGTACAGAAAAAAATAATTGCAGATTCCGTGTTCATGTGATTTATACTGTTTTGGGTGATGGTCGTCTAGTCTGCGATAATACAATAACACCGGAGGGACCTATGCCGGTATTGCTTCGTTTAGGCGCCAGCATGGAGCTTCCTGCTGAGTATCAGACGGTACGCTGGTATGGTTTTGGTCCGTGGGACACTTACGTTGATCGTGATGCTTGCGGAAGGCTCGGAGTGTATGAGGAAACTTGCGGTGAACCATTGAAAAATTATGTGATGCCTCAGGAATGTGCGAATAAGGAGCATTGCAGCTATATGAGTCTTACCGACAGTATGGGTAAAGGACTCGTGGTGTTTGGTGAGGTGCCTTACGCAATGTCTGCGCTACCTTTTACAGCGCAGGAGTTGGATGAAATGAAGCATACCACTGACACCATGCATAGGGATAAAGTTATTTTTACTGTGGATTATGGAAAGAATGGTCTGGGTAATCGGACCTGCGGCCCGGATGTGTTGCCTCAGTATCGACTTGAGCCACAGGAGACAAGGTTTGTGTATACGGTGAAAGCTTTGTCTGGTACGGAGGCAGTGTTTAGAGAGACCTATCCTGAGGAACTGGTGCAGTCGGTGACTGCCAGGGTGTTGCCAGGAGCAGAACAATTTGCAGCAGAGAGCTACAGAGATCCTTCGGATGAGGATATACGAAAAATAGCTGGCCTTAGATTATAAGTGTCGAAGACAAATGGAGGAAACACAAATGAAATGGTTTGATACATATAAGTCCAACACATTAGCTGGTAGCGGAAACCAGTTCTACTTTTTGACCAACGATAATGAACCCCATATCGGACGAATCTACTACAAAGTATATGCAGGAGGCCGATACAACTACTCTCTGCTTTTTTCCAACATCATCGACAGTACATATGCGGACGGCTCCCGGAGTCACTGCAACCTCCTTTGTGATGAATGGGAAATCACACGAGCTGCTATCGGCATCTGCGAATCCTGTAGTGAAACATTTGCCGGCGAAGTGGACAAATTCTACCCCTTGACCTTTCAAGGAAATTACCGCAAAACAGTCATGCCGGGAGAATTCTTTACCTCGGATGCAATCGAACTGGAAGCCAAAAAGGATTCCTACCTATGTTTGGAAGTAGAATATCGCGGTAGCATGATTCCATACCACGAGGAGAGCATCATTCCCGCTTTTGTGAAGGAAAACGGCAAATGGATTTCCTCCAAGCACGTTCCCTTTCCGGGGATGTTAGGCTGCGACAGAAAAGTGCAGGCAAAGATTGGCTTCTTAGGGGATTCTATCACCCAGGGAATCGGAACGGACGTCAATTCCTATCTCCACTGGAACGCTCGGGTTGCTGAGGCCATCGGTCCGGATTATTCTTACTGGAATCTGGGCATTGGATACGGCAGAGCCGAAGATGCCGCCAGCGACGGAGCCTGGCTTTTTAAAGCAAAACAGATGGATATGGTGGTGATGTGCTATGGCATCAATGATGTCTGCCGGGGCAGAGCGGAAGAGCAGATCAAAAAGGATTTGCTGTCGATCATTTCAGAATTACACAAAGCAGGTGTAAAGGTCATGATCCAAACCCTGCCGCCCTTTAACCTGCAGGAGAGCACTCGGGAAAAATGGATTCATATCAATACCTACATCCGCAACACACTGATCAACTATGCGGATGGCATTTTTGATGTGGTTCCGGTGCTGTTGGATGGAGCGGAAGCAGATGGCAAAGCAAGATATGGTGGTCACCCGAACGAAGATGGTTGCAAAGAATGGGCTGAGGCTCTGACTCCCGTGCTGAAAGGCTTTGTGGAAAAACATAGAAATTAGATGAAAAATAAACAGAAACGGATAGTAACCATTATACGGGATAACAGGAGATAAAAATGGCAGACATCGCAAAAATTGACAAGAATTTTCAGGTAATGACAAGGGTGGAAAGAGAGAATATTCAATATTATGATATCGAAGAAGAACCCTTTCGCATCTATGGAGTAAAAAAAGAAAATGGAAAGTTCCGCAGAATGCCCGAGAAGATCGCTGAAAGCGTCAATCAAGGAGTCCTTGGACTTCACACCAACACGGCAGGCGGACGAGTGAGGTTCGTGACAGACAGTAATTACGTGGCGATTCATGCGGAAATGGACGGAATACCACCTTTTCCCCATATGCCTCTGAGTGGATGTGCAGGATTTGATTTGTATGTAAAAGACGCGGGAATTGAAAAATACCAGAGAAGCTTTATCCCACCCTATGGTGTGACGGATGGCTATGAAAGCGTGATTGATTTTCCAGATAAACAGGAACGGCTCATTACAATAAATTTTCCGCTTTACAGTAACGTAAATAAATTATACATAGGCCTTGAGGGGAACGCTTCTTTAAAACAGGCTCCCCCTTATACCTTTGAGACACCGGTGGTATACTATGGCTCCTCCATTACTCAAGGTGGATGCGCATCCAGACCCGGTAATTGCTATCAGAACATCCTGACAAGACGATTTGACTGTGATCATATCAATTTGGGATTTTCGGGCAGTGCCAGGGGCGAAGTGGAAATGGCGGAGTGGATCAAGCAGCTTTCCATGCAGGTCTTTGTCTTGGATTATGATTATAATGCACCGGATCCGGAACACCTTAAGGCTACCCATGAAAGGATGTTTACCATAATCCGAAATGCCAATCCCCGGCTTCCCATCATAATCATGTCCAGGCCGCAATTTTACCTAACTCCTGAGGAACAGGAACGCCTGGCAATAATTCGGGCTACTTATGAGCACGCATTGGCATCGGGAGATAAGAATGTGTACTTTATTGATGGTCCAAGCCTTATGGAACTGATACAGGATAATGGTACTGTGGATAATTGCCATCCCACGGACAGTGGGTTTGCCAGTATGGCAGCGGCAGTAGGAAAGGTGCTGGAGAAAATTTTGAGAGGGGATACAAATCGTGGCATTGATAACCTTAAAACATTTTAGCGAAGCATTGAAGATGCAGATGGAAACCTATGTGATAATTCCGCAGAGGAGTTCTGTAGGGGAGATTGGTATAGCGAATAATGCAAAATCAGAAAAATATAAATGTCTATATCTGCTTCATGGATTGAGTGATGATCATACGATTTGGCTTCGTCGGACTTCTATCGAAAGATATGCCGCAGAGTATGGTATATGTGTGGTAATGCCTTGTGGTCACAGGAGTTTTTACACGGATATGAAATATGGCGGAAAATATTATACATATATTGCGAAAGAACTTCCACAAATCATCAGAGAATTTTTCTGTGTTTCAGATAAGCGTGAAGACAATTTTATTGCGGGGCTTTCCATGGGAGGTTACGGTGCCTTAAAGATTGGACTGCGGGAGAGCAGCAGTTTTTGTGCAGCAGCAGGATTATCTTCTGTTGCGGATATTGGACGTAAAGATTTTGATATACCCAAAATTCCGATTTTTGGAGAAGAACTGGTTATTCCCGATCAGGAGAATTTGTTCCGCCTGGCTGAAGTACATAATACAGATACGGACAGACCAAGGATTTATATGGCTGTAGGTACAGAGGATTTTATGTATGAGGACAATGTGAGACTGAAGGAGAAGTTCGAAAGCTTGGATTATGATTATACATATCGAGAAGAACCAGGGACACATTGCTGGGCATTTTGGGATGAACAGATACAGTATGCATTGAAGTGGTTTTTATGCAAAGAAGATTTTTAGAGAGGAAAAAAGTAAAGTATGAATAGCAAGCGCGAAAATGTTGTGGATTCCTCACAGATGGGGAAAGCTCAATTCAGAAAGTTATTTGGTAATGATGAGACAATGTATATTCCCAGTAGTAAAGATGATTTGTCGGAATTTTTGAGAGAACATACAGATGACTTTTATGTTTTTGTGGTTCCAAGAGAAAAACCGCTAATTACAGAACGATTTCTTCCGGAAGAAGTACTTAAGAAACAACCATTTCAGTTAACTGCACAACCTGGTGAATTTTTTGTATTTCAGGTAGTTGTGTGGTCACAGGAATCTGCACTTTCAGGTGTCAGTGTTTCTTCACCTAATATGATCAGCTTTTGTAAGCACGGTAATATACGGGGAGGAGAAGTGAAAATCTTCTGGATGGGTATTCAGATTCCGCAAAATGCACCGGAAGTACTCACGGAGGATGTTGTCATTTTTACTCGAAATAAGGGAAGTAAAAATATCAAGATAAAGATTCAGGTCGAAGGCGAAGTCCTTACGGACGGCGGCGAAAGTGATGAAAATCGGCTGTCCCGCCTACGATGGCTGAATTCGGACATTGGAAGAGATACATCCGTATTTGAGCCGTATCTTCCACTGGTGAGAAATGAAAGAAACATTACCTGGCTTGGTCATAACATGACGTTAGGCATGAATGGATTACCCATTGACATTACTTCGAGTGTTTACGGACAGGAGTTTCAGGTGTTAAGTGGACCGCTCATGTTTGGAGATGAAGAGGATGAATTTCAGGGTGAGCTTTCGTTCGGAGTGGAGACTCCTTCAAGGATAGAGTGGCAGTGTGAAGGCAGAATCGGTGAGAAGTATGCATTACTAAAGGGTGCGGTGGAATTTGATGGTTATATGGAGTTTTCACTTACCACTGCCGGTAAGGGAAGTTATCAGCTTCATCTTGATTGTGCTAACACGGATTATATGGTGGGGCTAGGACGTCATGGAGGAAAAGCACCGGAGTGTCTGGATTGGTTTTGGGATGCGCATGTTTGGCAGGATGGCTGCTGGCTGGGAAATACAGAGGCTGGTATTAGGCTTCGACTAAAGGATTCCGGTTATAGACAGCCCTTGACTAACGCCTACTATCATTTTAGGGAATTGCAGCTTCCTGATGCCTGGCATAATGACGGAAAAGGCGGAATAACACTGAATAAAAAACGCCTAACAGCTTTTTCCGGAGAAATCCCGGAAGGAAGAAATTTAGAATTTGGGTTTGAATTGCAGATTACGCCATTTCATGGGATAAATGCAGAACAGCATCTTGGAACGCATGCTTGGCATCCTATAATTCATGCTTTTGAAATTGGTAGCCGTGATCCAATTGAAGAGGTGGATCTTTATAAACTGAAAGAAGAGGGCGTTACCAGGGTAAACCTGCATCATGGAATTGCACAGAATCCCTTTATCAACTATCCTATTTCCCAACTGTCACTCCCAAAATTGGAGGCATTTGTGAAAAGAGCTCACGAGCAAGGAATGGAAGTGCTGATTTATCTGACTATGAGAGAATTGTCTATACATCCGGCAGAATTCTGGGCGTTCCGTGCAATAGGAGATGATATTTTTCAGCCGGGTCTAGGAGTTGAGGCACGACCTACGACCAATCCTTCTGGCCCTCATGAATGGCTGTGCAAAAATCTGCATTCGCCGTATTTGCCTGCTTGGGGAGAAACTATTAAGAATGGACCTGCCTGCAATAATATTGATTTGGCACTGGAGGTAGTGCCAGAAAGTCCATGTTTTGAGAACTTTTTTATGGAAAGTCTACGTTATTTGCTGGAGCACTGTCCTATTGATGGATTGTATATGGACGATACCAGTTTATCGCGGGAAGGGTTTCAGAGAATACATCGTATTTTCCATAAATACAGGGGAAAAGCACCAATCCTTGATTTTCATTCCTGGAATTCATTTTATTATAAACCAGCTGATCGAAATTACGGACAATGTAGTGGGGTACTTCGGGATATGATGCTTCTTCCGTATTTTACCGGGCTGTGGTTGGGAGAAGGCTTTGATTATGAAGGTACTTCACCAGACTATTACTTGACAGAAATTTCCGGAATTCCTTATGGACTTATGAGCCAGATGTTGCGAGCTGGGGGAAACCCATGGCGAGGCATTTTGTATGGGATGACGAACCGCTATGGCTGGAGCGGTAAGCCGCCTAAGTATCTGTGGAAATTTTTTGATGAATTCGGCCTTTGTGGATTAAAACTAGAGCTGGATGCCCATTTTCCGGGCGTTCTGCCGGAAGGAATCTGTGTATCACGCTTCAGTAATGCTGAAAACAGAGTTTGCTATGCTCTGGCATCCTGGAAAGACGAACCTGTTAATATCGAGCCGGAGGCTTATGGGATGACCGTTCCTGAAATACCGGACTTTCAATCTGCAGGGCAACATATGATTGAGCCAGGGAAGGGGCTGCTTCTCATGCAATAGACAATGCATGGGGCGTGGTTTAAGGAGAGGTGATTCGAATGAAAGAAAATAAACTATGGTATCAAACTCCCGCAAGTGACTGGAATGAAGCCCTGCCACTAGGCAATGGAAAACTCGGCATGATGGTCTTCGGTGGTGTGACGGAGGATCGCATCCAGTTAAATGAAGAAACCTTTTGGACCGGCTGGGAATGTTCCGAATACGATAACCCAAAAACATACGAGCATCTGGATGAAATGCGCCGTCTGGTTTTCGAGGGTCGCTACACCGAAGCGCAGGAGTTGTGCAACAAATATTTGGTCTGTCGCGGCGAAGGGCATCACGATGTATCATCTGCATTTGGCTCCTATCAGACAGCAGGAGATTTATATATCACCTTGCCAACAGAAAGTGACGCAGGATATCGTCGTGAACTGTTTCTTGACGAAGGACGTGCGAAAGTTTCTTTCGGGGATGTGCAGAAGGAGTATTTCATATCCTATCATTACAATACTGCAGTGATAAAAGTAACAGGACATACAAAAGAAGCATCGCTCCGTTATGAACGAGAGAATACCATGATCATTCATGAGGAAAACGAGATACTTGCCGAGGGATATCTCCCGACGAAATATACTGTTCTTGTTCGCAGTGAGCGAAAGGAGAATGCACTCTATATCTATATTACTGCTGCAACGGCATATAAAACAGATCTTGATCCGACAGAAGTTTGTCGAGAAACGCTGGATCGCGCAATGAAAGCCGACTATGATGAGCTCCTGCGCGATACACGGACATATTTCGGTTCCATGCTGGGACGCGTAGGTATTACATTCCCCGAGTCCGGCAGCAAAGCGGATATTCCAACGGATCGTCGTATTGCTGAACCGGAAAATGATATCGGGCTGGTCGAACTTTATTTTAATTTTGGCCGATACCTTCTGCTTGGCTCCTCTCGTGGTAAGCTGCCGGCAAATTTACAGGGAATCTGGTGCCAGGATTATAATCCGCCATGGAGTTCTGACTACCATATCAATATTAACATCCAGATGAACTATTGGTTTGCAGAAGTATGTAATCTTAAAGAGCTGCTGGAACCGTTTTTTGACATGATAAAAATGATTGCAAAATCAGGTGAAAATACCGCTCGCATTGCTTACGGTTGTCCCGGTTGGGTTGCGCACTTTACGACAAATCCGTGGGGATATACCTCTCTTGGAACGAATCCGCGCTATGGTGCGTTTGCCACTGCAGGAGCGTGGTGTATCCGTCATATCAAAGAGCGGTGGCTTTACAGTGGTGATGATGAGATTTTGCGTGAATTTTACCCGATTATAAAAGGGGCATCCACATTCTTCTGCGCGTATCTCGTATGTGATCCGCGCAACGGTTACCTTGTGACAGTTCCGGCAAGTTCTCCGGAGAACAGATTTATCAGCCCTACCGACGGCAGTTGTGTTAGTGTCTGTGCCGGTACGACTATGGACACGAGCATTATTCGCGAATTACTTGAATTTAACATACAGGCGGCGAATGTTCTTGGAGAAGATGCAGAATTTGTAAAAAAGCTGGAGGATACCCTCTCTTTGCTGATGCCACTTAGAATCGGCAAATATGGACAGATTATGGAATGGTCCGAAGATTTTGAGGAAGGAGAACCGGGTCACCGCCATATATCCCATCTCTATGGTCTCTATCCGGCCTCCGAGATCAGACAGTCTACGCCGGAATATTTTGAGGCTGCTAAGAAAACTATCGAGCGAAGACTCACAAGCGGTGGAGGACATACCGGATGGAGCAGGGCATGGATTATTAACTTCTTTGCACGTCTCGCAGACGGTAATTCCGCATATGAAAACCTTGTTGCCTTGTTCAAAAGGAGCACGTTGCCCAATATGTTTGACAATCATCCACCCTTCCAGATTGATGGCAATTTTGGTGGAACAGCAGGGATTACCGAAATGTTACTTCAGAGTCATGATGGTTGTATTGAGCTGATTCCGGCATTGCCTGATGCATGGAAGAGCGGCGAATTCTACGGACTTATTGCACGTGGGGGCTTCGAGGTTTCTGCGAAGTGGGAAAACAATCGTATTATTAACTGTAATGTGAAAGGAAAAGAAGGTAGTAAGTGCCGCCTGAAGTTGAATGGTAAGATGATTGAATTGACTATCGATGAAATTACCGGAATTGTGAATGAATATATTTAAGGCTACATGCCATATTAAAATGAGAAGACTTTTTCTGACTATGGTACATCTAAAGTGAAATTATAATATATTTCTTTGTTTGATTTTATTGGAATGGAGGCTATTATGAGAAAGCAGAGTGTTTTGAAAATATGGGTTATTTCATACATTTTTATATTTGTAATACCTTTGACAACTGTTTTAGTTAACTATGTCAATAATTCCAATGCTTTAAAAAGCGAGATTTATTCCAGTCACGAACTGATGCTAGAAAAATTAGCGGCGGAGATGGATGGGATCCTAGCTAAGGAAAGAGAATATGCAGGACAGATTATGGCGACGCCGGAATTAATTGTAATGCTACGAGAAAAAGAAAGAAATAGCGAGTTCTATTATGCGGCAAGTAATTTATATAAAAAGAAACAAGAATTGGAAACGATATACGAACATCTAAGTTGTATAATATGTTTCACTACAAAAGACTATGTAATTGGTTCTCGTGCGGATATAAGTACGGTATATTATAGAGGAAGTGCAGCACTCCAAGAGCAAGTAAGCTATGAGCAGTGGACTGAATTGTTGTTCGGAAATCGGACAAACGATTTTTCAGTGGAGAAATATATTACCGGAAAGGCAACTGCTGACATGAAGGAAGAACATATAGTATATGTTGAAACTATGAAATGGGGTAGAAGCGAGGTGGCCAATATTTTTGTCAGCATTCCAGCGACGATAATGAACGAATTAACAGAATTTATGACGAATGGCTCGATTTTAGTTTTTAATATTGATGGACAGGCGTGTCTGGCGTTTTCGTCTGAAGGAATTACGGAATTGCCGGAAGATATGGATTATATGAATCCGACAGAAACAACGTATGAAAAAGACAATAATATGATTATTAGAAGACAGTCAGGGGAAAAAAATATTGAATATTATATGATAGTCCCTAAACGTGATTTTTTGTATGAATATCGCAGTATGCGAAATATGTTTTTCATTAGTTTGGCGTGCACTTTGTTAGTGGGTATAATCTGCTTAGTGCTTGTAGTGAAACACAATTACAATCCGTTATATTCATTGTGTAGATTAATCTTAGGAGATGAGGGGACAGGAAATGAATTTCTGAATCTAGAGAATGCGTACAATAAGTTGCAGGAAGAAAAGCGCCGAATCACAAAAACGGCTATTAACACTCATAATACTGCACAGAGTTTTTATCTGCTGGCAATTATGAAAGGCTGGCCTATAACCAAGCAGATCTTTGAGAATGTACAAAACAATACAGAGCAAGAAAGATTTATATTGATCGCGTTCTCCTTACCTGTGACAGGGGATGACAAGGAAGATGATTTATTCTCTTTTATTGTTAATAATTTGTTCTCAGAGTATATGACAGATGAGAAGTTTTATGTGATTGAAGAAAATCAATGTCTATACTATATATTTTGTGTTAAGGATACAACAGATTGGAAAAATAAGTGTATGATGCAGCTTCATGCTTTGGAGGATTTTTTAATGAAAAAAACAGAAAAACCTCTTTTGATTGCTGTTAGTCATTGGGAAAGTGAAATTGAGAATATTAGAAAGCAGTATCAGGCAGTCCAAGAGGTGTTGGAATGTAAAAGATTATTTGGCGAAAAGGGCATTTACGATACGGAGAAGAAGTTAAACGACGAGGATATTCTGGTTAAGGTTGTAGAGTATGTGAGGAGCAATTATACAAATCCTGATTTAAATGTGAATGCTGTAGTGAATGAGGTCGGAGGAAATAGTAAACTTATATCCAGGAATTTTAAAAATAAAACAGGAATGAGTATTCTTGATTATATTCATACCATGCGAATACGCAGGGCACAGGAATTGATTCAACAGGAAGATAAGACTTTGGAAGAAATTTATACAATGGTTGGATATACGAATGATGTCACTTTTCGTAGGGTGTTTTTAAAAATTACTGGTATGTTGCCCAAAGATTATAAAGAAAAAATATGATAAAAAACAGGAATGGGGGAGCATTTGGTAGCAAGATAGCGATTGTCACTTTTTGTTGGGTGCCCATTCCTGTTTTGTTTGTTTACAAATGTGGAAATAAACAGTACGATATACACACAGTGCACTGAACGTATATTTAGTTTAAAGGAGATTAACGATGAAGAAGAAACTAATTAGTTGCATGTTGGCAACTGTTATGGTAGTTAGTTGTTTGAGCGGATGCGGTAATCAAACTCAGGGTGAAGAGGCAAATACCTCTAATGTTAATGAAGAGACAAGTGCTTCAACAGCATCCACATCAACAGCATCCTCAGAAGTAGAAGAGATTAAATTAGGTTACCCTATCGAGGGCGATGTAACCTTAACAATTGCTATTCCTGTGGATCCTTCACTTCAAGCACGAGCAAAAGATATCAGCGAAACTGCAGGTGGTAAGTTGTGGCAGGAAAAGACAGGTATTAATCTTGAAGTGGTAACATATGCGGACACAACCGCTCTTAACTTATTAATAACCAGCGGTGAATTACCGGATATCATTTGCGGACATTTGGAAACTGCCTATCCTGGAGGCTTAACCGCGGCAGTAGAAGATGGCATTGTCCAGCCTATTACAGATTATATGCAGTATGCTCCAAACTTACAGGCATTTATGGACTCTGATCCGACTGCTTATAAGGACTCTTTGACAGGAAATGGAGAGATAGCTGGTTTCTTATCTATGTCAAGTACAGAAAACAAGAATCTTATGTGCACACGTGGTATGTTGCTCAGAAAAGATTTATTGGATAAGGTGGGTATGGACGTGCCTAAGAGTGCAGATGATTTATATAATGTTCTAAAGGCATTCAAGGAACAGTTAAATGTTCAGTATCCGTTAACCACTCAGTCAGCCTTTGTTATTAACGATCTTTTGAAAGAGGGAGGGTTTACATCTCCTTTCAATCTGGTAAAAGGTGACTTTTATGTAAAAGATGGTAAAGTACATTACGGATTCTACGAGAATGAAATGAAAGATGCACTGGCGTTTCTGAATAAGCTGGTGGATGAAGAACTGTTGAATCCAAATTATGCATCCCTCGATGGCAATGCTGTAACCTCAGATATGGTAAATGGAGTATCTGCCATGGCTGTTCATTATGCAAGTCGTGCTTACATATGGCCAAATGCTGCAGAAGAAGCAAATATTGAGGGTTATGAGATTATAGGTGTTGCACCTTTACAGACTGCCGATGGACAGATTGCAATGAGTGGTCAATATGTAAATTCTAGAACTTATGGTGGATATATTACAACAAGTTGTGAAAATATCGAAGCAGCAGTAAGGTTTTTAGATTGGGGTTATAATGCTGAAAATGCTCTCTTGTTTGCATATGGAGTAGAAGGTATAACCTATAGGATTGATGAAAATGGATTAGTTGAAACCCACTTGGAAGAGGAAACAAAATTACATCCTGACTGGACGCAAGCAGAAGTAAATTCTTATTATAAGCTGGCTGCAAGTAACTCTGCTCCTTATATGTCTCCTTTGGCTGATTATCCAGAGTTAATGACCGAAGATGTTCAGCGTATGTACGATGCACGTGATCAATATAAGATTATGACTGCAGAAGATTACTATCTTCCTAAACTTACCGCTTTCATAAGTGAGGAAGATAATGCAGAGATTGCTGATTTAATGGGTGATATCAATACATACAGAGATGAGACAGTTACCAAATTTATTTTAGGAACGGAATCTCTTGATAATTTCGCAGAGTATCAGAAAGTCTTAAAAGATATGGGTATTGAGACAGTTATCGAATTGTATCAAAAGGCATTAGATAAATATTATCAATACTAAGAATCTATAGCACGGGAGCGTGGAGTGCGAAGAAACCTGTAAGGTTAAAACGATTTATTGCCTTAATATCATAAATCATGGATTGGAATTGGAGATTTTCCAATTCCAATTCTTGATTTATGGGCTATGGCTGATTGAGTACCCACGAAACCAAAACTTGATAAAGGAAAGGCGATTAATTATGAAGAATTGTAATAAGCTACAAAACTTTATGAGCAGTACAGTAAAAGACATGAAGAAGTATTATGGTGCCTATTTGCTGGTTCTTCCCGTAGTGCTATATTATGTCATATTTGCATATAAGCCTATGTACGGATTGATTATTGCATTTAAAGATTTCAAGCCGGGATTAGGTATTTGGGGAAGCCCATGGGCCGATAACTTTGGTTTTGAGCATTTTATTGATTATATACAGTCTTTTTACTTTGGAAGGACTGTAAAAAATACATTAACGATTAGTATTACCAGTTTGATATTTGGCTTTCCTGCGCCAATCATTTTTGCATTATTACTTAATGAAATAAAAGCAGAAAAGTTCAAACGAGTGGTACAGACAATAACTTATATGCCTCATTTTATTTCTACAGTAATTGTCTGTAGTATGGTTGTTATGTTTGTTTCAGAAAAAGGTATCATTACCTCTGTTGTGTCAATGTTTACAGAAGAAAAAGGTTCTCTTTTAAATCATTCAGAGTATTTTGTGCCTATATATGTTATATCAGGTATTTGGCAGAACTTAGGGTGGAACTCAATTATTTATCTGGCAGCTTTATCAGGTGTTGATCCGTCATTGTATGAAGCTGCTAAAATGGATGGTGCTGGACGATTCAGACAAACAGTTCATGTGACCATTCCGGGAATTATGGGAACTATTGTTATTATGCTTCTTTTAAATATTGGCGGTTTGTTGAATGTAGGATATGAGAAAATTATTCTTTTATACAATGAAAGTATTTATGAGACGGCGGATGTAATTTCGACTTATGTATACAGAAAAGGTTTGGAGAATTTTCAATATAGCTTTAGTACAGCTGTGAACTTATTTAATTCAGCGATCAGTTTTATACTGGTGATGGCTTTTAATAAAATTAGTAAGAAGGTTACCGAAATTAGTCTATGGTAGCCGGAAATGAGGAGATCGCATGAGAAAAAAAATAACAGGATATCATGTATTTAGCTGCTTAAATATTTTGTTTATGTTAGGTGTGACCTTTGTGACTTTTTATCCTATATATTATATTGTGGTTGCTTCTATTAGTGATCCGGTCGCACTTTCCCAAAATTATGGTCTACTCTGGCATCCAGTTGGAGATATAACTTTCCAAGGTTATAAGATGGTATTTCAAAATCAAGGTGTCATAGCTGGTTTTAAGAATACTTTGTTTATTCTGGTGACAGGTGTATTGATTAATATGATTATGACTACGCTGGGTGCGTTTTTTTTGACAATTAAAGGCCCTAAGTGGAAGAATGTTATTGCAATGATGGTTGTTTTCACCATGTATTTTAACGGAGGAATGGTACCGTCTTATTTAAATGTGAAAGAGCTGGGGTTAATGAATAGTATTTGGTCTTTAATTTTGCCGGGGGCCATCACTACAACTAATTTGATTATTATGAAGACTGCTTTCGAAGGTATTCCGGACAGCTTGACGGAATCTGCACAGCTGGATGGTGCTACTTATTGGGATGTGCTTTGGAAGATTATGATACCTTTAAGTAAAGCTACACTGGCAGTTTTGGTGTTATATTATGGTGTTGCCCACTGGAACTCCTGGTTCAGTGCCTCTATATATCTGCAGGATAGCGCAAAGTATCCTTTGCAGCTTGTATTGCGCAATATTCTACTCCTGTCTCAGGTGGAGAACATGGCAGCAGGAGTCGATATTTGGGAAATTACAAAATTTGTGGAGCTTTTGAAATATGCGATGGTTGTAATTGCTAGTATGCCTATAATGATAATCTATCCTTTTATTCAGAAGCATTTTACAAAGGGAGTTATGATTGGTGCGGTTAAAGGATGAGCGCGTCATGGCTGAGATAATGAAAGTGGATTTTTCCTTGAAGACCAGACTAAGAGGTAAAAAGAATGTTTAATTTAGAAGAAAGAAAAAAGGCAGTGGATTTTTCGTTGGGAAAAATCAGAAACAATATTAAAACATTTAGGGAAACTTTTCCGTCTGCACAAAGTGAGAACTATACATATCTTCCCGTTACCGAGCTTTCCTGGACAGAAGGCTTTTGGACCGGCATGCTGTGGCATGCATATGAGATGACCGGATATGAGGAGCTTAAGGATACAGCAATGCATCATGTAGAGTTGTTTGGTGACAGATTAGAGAAAAGACAGGGGCTTAATCATCATGACCTGGGATTTCTGTATAGTTTATCCTGTGTAGCTGCATACAAGATTACCGGCGATATAAAGGCCAGAGATATCGCTATTGGAGCAGCGGAAGTGTTGATAGAACGTTATCATGCTAAGGGAGAATTTATTCAGGCATGGGGAGATATTGGTGGAAAGGAAAATCACAGGCTTATTATCGATTGTCTCTTGAATATACCACTTTTGTTCTGGGCAAGTGAAGAGACTGGGTGTGAAAAGTATCGGGACATTGCTTGCAAGCATTTAAAAACTACTTTAGATGTTTCCATACGTGAGGATTTTACAACCTATCATACTTTTTATTTTGACTATTTAACGGGTGAAAAATTAAAGGGGGTTACCCATCAGGGGTATAGTGATGATTCTTGTTGGGCAAGAGGACAAGCATGGGGAGTTTACGGATTGGCGTTGGCTTATGCTTATACAAAGGATGAGACCCTGATTCCTATTTTTAATGGAATAACAGAGCGCTTTTTGTCCAATCTCCCGGTAGACAATGTGCCTTATTGGGATATGATTTTTACAGAAGGTGACGAACCTCGTGATACTTCAGCAGCAGCCATTGCAGTCTGTGGTATTTTGGAGATGCAGAAATATATACAAAATGAGCACTATAAACAAAAAGCGATGGATATGTTGAATGCGTTATATCATGGCTATTTGACAGGGGAAGAGTCAAACGGAATTTTGACAGAGGGAATGTATTCCCGCCCTGAGGGACATAATCCGGAGTGTAATATTTGGGGTGACTACTTTTTTGTGGAAGCTTTGCATCGATTAGAAAATGTTGAGTGGAAGCTTTATTGGTAATGTCAGGCAGTGCTGATGAAAGGGAGTAAAGATCATGGAAAAGTTATTTGAAAAGCTTCAACTGCAGGAGAAGCTGGTAACGGAAGAACACTTTGTTCTCTTCCGTGATGTTCAGGACAGAAGATTTCCCACAGTTGAACGCAAAGAGGGCAGGCGAATTATCGCAGAGGCGGAAAAGGTGCTGGATGAGAGCTTCCCTGTGCTTACGGCCAGCATGTATATGAGATTTTCAAAAGATGGTAACAGACGCGAATATCAGGATGTATACCATAGGAGAAGAGTGGCAATAAAGATACTTTTAGCTGCAGAATGCATAGAAAAAAAAGGAAGATTTATCAGTAAGCTTATGGATTTGCTCTGGCTTGTGATGGAGGAGACTTCCTGGGTTGTTCCGGCACATAACAGTGAAAGTAATATGCCTATATGCTGCGGTAAGGAAATTGTTTATGTGGATTTATTTGCAGCGGAAACAAGTTCCTATCTGGCACATGCGTATTATTATCTGAGGGATGCTATAGAAGCTGCGGGTGGTTCTGTAATTTTGGAACGTATTTTATATGAGATAAATAGGCAGCTTATTCAACCGTTTCTAAATCATAAAGTATGGTGGATGGGCTTTGGCGACAGAGTTCCTAACAATTGGAATCCATGGATTGTATCCAATATTCTTGCATGTACGGCACTGACAGAAGCGGATTTTAAACGTAAAAAACAGATTGTTGAGCGTTGCTGCATAGTTTTAGACAATTATGTGGCAGGTAAGCCATCGGACGGTGGTTGCGATGAAGGACCGGGATATTGGGAGGCAAGTGGCGGAGCATTATTTGACTGTATAGAGATACTGGATGATATGACTGGCGGAGAAGCTGAGTTGTTCCATAATAAAGATTTAAAAAAGATTATGGAATATATATGCAAAGTACATATTCACGACAAATATTTCATTACATATGCAGACGCTCATGCAGAATTGATGCTGGATGGTATTCTTTGTCGACGCATGGGGCGAAGGTTCAGAAGTGATGTATTGGAAAGCTTCGGCCAGATGTTTGTAGAAGAAACTACTATTGACATTTTCTCCAAATTTCATTTGTTTAGATTCTTTAAATCTCTGGTGGATGTAGAAGCATCCAATAAAAGATATACGCCACAAGCATTCAATTTGTTTCCTGATATGCAATTGTGTGTTCTGCGGGAAGATACAACCGGTGAAAAAGGATTTTATGCATGGATGAAGGGCGGACATAATGATGAAAGTCATAATCATAACGACATAGGAAGTATTGGTGTCTATTGTAATGGAAAACCGGTTTTGATTGATATCGGTATCGGAGAGTATACAAAATTTACTTTTAATGAGATGCGGTATACTCTGTTTCCGATAAGGACGAAGGACCATAATTTGCCGCTTATTGGAAGCAAGGGGCAGCATGAGGGTAAAGAGTATAAGGCGGATTTCTTTGAGGCAGATGAGGAGAGCATGACGGTAAGGGCCGGACTTGCAGGTGCTTACGAAAACCGAGATAAGATAAAGAAATATGTGCGCACGCTTAGCTTGCAGGAAAGTGGCATTACCCTGTGGGAGGATATAAGCCTGAAAAATGCTGAAGAGATTGTATTTCAGTTCTATCTGCTTAATAAACCGGTAGAGAAGGAAAAAGGCAGGATTGAATTGGGTAATGGTGTAGCTATGCTTTATGATGATGAACTCCTGTTGCGAATGGATGAAGTTATGCTGGAAGATAAGCTGAAACAGGATTGGCATACAGATGTACTGTACAGAGTGATGTTCGAGACAAAAGGAAGCATTACAGATATCCATACAGAGTTTAAGATGATATCAGCTTAAAAAGAAGCCGAAGGAGATGATATATGATACACAAATGCAGAAGGAATGGCTTGAGTGGGAGTCTGCTTATGCTGCTTGTAGTGCTTCTGGGATGCCTGATGTTGGGGTGTAGCGGAGAAGGGAAGAGCGGTATTGTAACAGATGAACGAAGCAAGGGAAACGATTCCGTGGAGGATGGCACATATCTTCTGACTGTGGATGGTTATGGTGTAACGGAAGAGGAATTCCTACTGTTCCTGCGTGACATGAAAGCTGCCACTGCAAATTATTACTGGGTTAACTATCAACTTCAGCCGGATAAATGTTTCTGGGACACGGAGGTGGATGGAAGGACGCCTTTGGAATATGCCAAAGAAAGAGCGTTGGATGCGGTAATACGGGCGAAGGTAGAATTCATTCTGGCATCAGAGTGGGGGATATTGGAATATACCAACTACAACAGCATGATGGAGAATATGGAAGAGGAAAATATAGAACGCTCCGAAAAAAAGGAGCAGGGAGAGGTGTATTACGGCATATCCGAATATACACCTTATACCTATTATCAATATCTGAATGAGAACATTCAGTCAGAATTGGAATATTACTATGAGGAGAATTCCAATCCAACGGAAGAGCAACTTCGAGTAGTGTATGATGAGAACCTGGACAAACTGACGCTGGGCGCTGTCTATCATTATACTGTGGTTTATGAGGATGGCAAGACGGAAGAGGTAAGCCTCGACACCAATAAGATTGGCAAGGAAGATTACACTGCAGAGGAATTGGCTAGCTATTATTTTCCTAATATGGAGCAGGGGGACATCATTTCGGAATATTACTATTATAACGGTCTGGCGGATATTACCTTGAACTCTGTGGAGGAACGTGGCGAGATGTCCTTTGAGGAAGCAAAGGATTCCTGCCGTGTATTTTGGGCGCGGAGTGAGGTGAGCCGTCTGATTAAGGAAAGAAGCGAAAGTGCTGAGATTGCAGTCGATGAGGCACGGTATGCCACGTTGAGTATGCCCTGAACAATGTGGTTTTTAAATAGAGGTTTTGCAAAAGCCAAAAATGAAGTAAAAAAGTGAAAGGAGTCAAAATGAAAAAGAAAACATTATGTAAAAGACTAATGTGTTGTACACTGGCTGCGGTGTTGAGTTTCACTTCTGTATCGTTCGACAACATAAGCCGAGTTCACGCAGAAGAGGGAGCACCGGGATTTAAGCTGGTATACTGCGAAGATGATACCGGCACGCTGGTACCCGGTGAGAGCGAACGTGTCTATTTGGAAGGCGCGGAGGATTATGCCATCGCTGGTGTCACCTATTCCGTGAATAATGATAAGGTTGAAGTAGATAAGTACGGCAATCTAAGTATCAAAGAAGGCGTTACGTTAACAGGTAATGAAACCGTTACGGTTACCGCCGATGTCACCTATTATGACAAGGAAGACGTGGTGTTTGCGGACAACTTTGAAGGAGATGTGCAAAAGTTCGAGACGAATGCAGATAGATACCAACATTCTGCTACTCGTTCCCTGTATGGTCGTAAGGCGGCTACCCCGGCTACAACAAAAGGAACAGCAACAAAAACCTTTGATGAAGCGCTGACTGATGTG